>CAVZRP010000005.1:0-174772 GCA_963777765.1 uncultured Alphaproteobacteria bacterium
AAAACCCGGCTCGATATGCCCGAACTGGATCCAGCGCGGCAGGATGGTCGTGGTGACCGTCAGCAGTGCCACAGAGATGAAGGTCTTGAGCGCGAACTCCGTCCCCATCCGGCGATAGCCGAGCCAGAGGAACGGCAGGCTGATCGTGAAATAGATCGCCGGAAAGGGCAGGCCGGTCATGTAGCTCAGCAGCACCGCCAGCCCGGTCGTCTGCCCGGTGATGAAGCCCATGTGCTGCATGATCTGGATACCCACCGCGCCCATGCAGACCCCAAAGGCGATGCCCTGGATATCCTCGATCAGGCTGTGGCGGGCAGGGTCGGTCATGGTGGTTTCCTCCGGATGCCGGCAGTTAGCACGAGCCGTTCTGTAAGTCAATAATGCTGACCTAATTGGCACCTTAAGAAAAAGGGGCGGTCACGCCGCCCCTCCGTCCGTGTCAGCCCTTCAGCGCCTTGTTCAGGTATTCGTCGACCTTTTCCAGATAGCCGATGGTGGTCAGCCACTTCTGGTCCGGCCCGACCAGCAGCGCGAGGTCCTTGGTCATGTAGCCGTCTTCGACGGTGTCGACGGTCACCTTCTCCAGCGTCTCGGCAAAGCGCATCAGCGCGTCGTTGTCGTCCAGCTTGGCGCGGTGCTTCAGGCCGCCGGTCCAGGCGTAGATCGAGGCGATCGAGTTGGTCGAGGTCTGCTTGCCCTTCTGGTGCTCGCGGTAGTGGCGGGTCACGGTGCCGTGGGCGGCCTCGGCCTCGACGGTCTTGCCGTCGGGCGTCATCAGCACGCGAGGTCATCAGGCCGAGCGAGCCGAAGCCCTGCGCCACGGTGTCGGACTGCACGTCGCCGTCGTAGTTCTTGCAGGCCCAGACATAGCCGCCCGACCATTTCAGCGCCGAGGCGACCATGTCGTCGATCAGGCGGTGCTCGTAGGTGATGCCCTTCGCCTTGAAGGCGTCGGCGAATTCGGCGTCGAAGACCTCCTGGAAGAGGTCCTTGAAGCGGCCGTCATAGGCCTTGAGGATGGTGTTCTTGGTCGAGAGATAGACCGGCCAGCCGAGGTTCAGCCCGTAGTTCAGCGAGGCGCGGGCGAAGTCGGGGATCGACTGTCGTCGAGGTTGTACATCGCCCATGTAGACGCCGGCGGACGGGGCGCGTCGAAGACGTCGCGTCTCGATCACCGTGCCGTCGTCGCCGACGAACTTCATGCGTCAGCTTGCCCTTGCCGGGGAAGCGGAAGTCGGTCGCGCGATACTGGTCGCCGAAGGCGTGGCGGCCGACGACGATCGGCTTGGTCCAGCCCGGCACCAGGCGCGGCACGTTCTTGCAGATGATCGGCTGGCGGAAGATCACGCCGCCGAGGATGTTGCGGATCGTGCCGTTCGGCGATTTCCACATCTGCTTCAGGCCGAATTCCTCGACCCGCTGCTCGTCGGGGGTGATCGTCGCGCATTTCACGCCGACGCCGTATTTCTGGATCGCGTTGGCCGCGTCGATGGTGATCTGGTCGTCGGTGCGGTCGCGCTCCTCGATGCCGAGGTCGTAGTAGTGCAGGTCGATGTCGAGATAGGGCAGGATCAGCTTCTGCTTGATGAAGTCCCAGATGATCCGGGTCATCTCGTCGCCGTCGAGCTCGACGACGGGGTTGGCTACCTTGATCTTCGACATGGCGCGCCTCTGCTGCTGGGATTCGGTTGCGGGCGTCATAGCGGAAAAGCGGCGGCTTGGGAAGTGCGGTATGCGATTGTATACCGAATGCCGTTCTGTGTCAGCCGGCGAAGACCAGGCGTCGAGCCTGCGGTCCCGCACCCAGTCCCACAGCGCAGGCGCGCCCCTGGCGATCTTGCGCCGACGCGGGCCTCCAGCTGGTCGGCGGTCACGTTGTAGGTGATCCAGGTGCCGCCGCCGCTATCAGGTTCGCCATCACCGGCTGCACGCGGTCGAGCGACTTGGCGAAGACGGCATCGGGGGTCTCCGCCGCTTCGAACTCTTCCCACAGCGCGCGAAAGTCGGTGGCCAGATCGGCGGGCAGCAGGCCGAAGATGCGGTCGGCGGCCGGGCTTCGGCGGCCTGCGTCTCGGCCGAGCCATGCGCCGTGCCGTTCGCGGAATGGATCGGCACGTCGCCCACGTCGATTTCGACAAGGTCATGCAGAAGCAGCATCCGGATCACCCGGTCGATGTCCACGCCGGGCCCGGCCTGATCGGCCAGCACCAGCGCATAAAGCGCCAGATGCCAGGAATGTTCGCCCGAGTTCTCGGGCCGCGAGCCATCGACCAGCGTCGTTGCGCGCAGCACCGATTTCAGCCGGTCCGCCTCGTTCAGAAAGGCGAACTGCGCGGCCAGCCTGTCGCTCAATGCCCGCTGTCCGACGGGCGCGGCGCGACCGGGGGTGGCGCCCCGATTCCGCCGCCTTCACCGTCGCCTCAAGGAACAGCCGCCCCCGGCGTTCGGCCAGCCGCACCCGGATCGAGGTCAGGTACGCCTCCTGCATCGTGGTCGAGGATGCGCCGAGAACCTTTGCAACCTCGACATAAAGCCGGTCGTTGTTCAGCCTTTCCATCGCGATGATCGTCTCGCGCGCCAGTTCGTCGGCAAGATCGTCGGTCAGGGCCATCAGCGCGACACTTCGGTCAGGCGCCGCTTCACATAGTCCGACACCGTCTGGATCATCGGCTTCATGTGCGCCTCTTCATCCTTGAAGAAGTGATCCGCCCCTTCGATCTGGGTATGGGTGATCTTGATGCCCTTCTGCTCGTGCAGTTTGTTCACCAGGTTCGTCGTGTCTTTCGGCGGCGCCACGCGGTCGGCCGTGCCGTTGATGATCAGGCCGGACGAGGGGCAGGGGGCGAGGAAGCTGAAGTCATAGATGTTCGCCGGGGGCGCGACCGAGATGAAGCCGGTGATCTCCGGCCGGCGCATCAGAAGCTGCATGCCGATCCAGGCGCCGAAGCGAGAAGCCCGCGACCCAGCAATGCTTGGCGTTCTGGTTCATCGCCTGCAGATAGTCGAGCGCCGAGGCGGCATCGGACAACTCGCCGATGCCCTGGTCGTACTCGCCCTGGCTGCGGCCGACGCCGCGGAAGTTGAAGCGCAGCACGGTGAAGCCCAGGTTGTAGAAGGCATAGTGCAGGTTGTAGACGACCTTGTTGTTCATCGTCCCGCCGTAACTGCGGGTGCGGATGCAGCACGATGGCGATCGGGGCGTCGCGATCCTTCTGCGGGTGGTAGCGGCCTTCGAGCCGGCCCTCGGGGCCTGCGAAAATCACTTCGGGCATGGGGCGCCTTATCTCTTTCCTGTTCCGTGCGTCATTGTTGACAAATTCGCTCGGATTACTTAGAACCATTCCAACTTCCGGCTCGTGCCGGGTCTCGGGGTGGACAGCAGTTAAGCGGCCTTCCCCCTTTCGTCAATCGTCTGCGATGGGGTGTGCATGAAACTCTCGACCAAGGGACGCTATGCCATGGTGGCGCTGGCCGACCTCGCGCTGGCCAGACCCGAGGATCTGGTTTCGCTCGCCGCCATTTCCAAGCGGCAGGACATTTCGCTGCCCTATCTGGAACAACTCTTCGTCAAGCTGCGTCGCGCGGGCCTCGTCGATGCCGCGCGCGGTCCGGGAGGCGGCTACAGGCTTGCCCGCAGCCCCGACGCGATCCGGGTCAGCGAAATCCTCGAAGCGGTGGACGAAACCGTCAGCGCGCTTCACCAGGGGGCAGGGGCCACCGGCGGCGTCTCGGGCACGCGCGCTCAGTCTCTCGCCAACCGGCTTTGGGAAGGGCTGTCGCGCCAGGTCTATGTCTTTCTGCACCAGACCCGGCTTTCCGACGTGATCCGCAACGAAATGCACCCCTGTCCCGCCGTGCCGGCGCTGTTCCGCATCGTGGACGAGGCGGTGGACGATACGGTCGGCACCGAATGACCGCGCACCCGGCCACACGCAGAGGCGGGGGGCTGTCTGCCCCCCACGCCCCGGAGCAGGTCCGGGGCTCCCCCCGAGGATACTTCTGCCAAGATGAAATCAGAGCGGCCGTATGACCGGGCGCATCTATCTTGACTGGAACGCCACGACGCCGCTTCGCCCCGAGGCACGCGCGGCGATGATCGCGGCCATGGACGTGCAGGGGAACCCGTCCTCGGTCCATGCCGAAGGGCGTGCGGCCAAGGGCCTGATCGAAAGGGCGCGCGCGCAGGTGGCGGCAGCCCTCGGGGCGGAAGGCGCGGATATCGTCTTCACCTCGGGCGCGACGGAAGCTGCGGCGCTGGCCTGTGCAGGGCGCAGCCTGTTTTGCGCGGATGTGGAGCATGAGGCGGTCAGCGCGTGGTGCGAGGCAACGCTCCGGGTGGCGAGCGACGGCCGCGTGGCCGTCGCCGACCCTCGGCGCAGCGCTGTGCAACTGGCCAATTCCGAGACCGGCGTGATGCAGGAGGTGCCGGCGGGTCTTGCCGTCAGTGACCTGACGCAGGCCTTCGGCAAGGTGCCGCTCGCCTTCAACTGGCTGGGCTGCGACATGGGCCTCGTGTCGGCCCACAAGCTGGGGGGCCCCAAGGGGATCGGTGCGCTGGTCCTGAAGCGCGGCCTCGATGTGGAACCGCGCCTGAAGGGGGGCGGGCAGGAGATGGGCCGCCGTGCCGGCACCGAAAACCTGATCGGCATTGCGGGCTTCGGGGCCGCCGCCGAGGCCGCTGCGCGCGATCTGGCCGACGGCGTCTGGGAGCGCGTCGCGCAACTTAGAAATATTCTAGATCAAGGATTGTCCGCTTCCGGATTCAGGACTATTTCCGTCGGGAATGGGATGCCCCGCCTGCCGAACACGCTCTGCCTGATTGCGCCCGGCTGGAAGGGCGAGACCCAGGTGATGCAGATGGATCTTGCGGGTTTCGCCGTTTCGGCCGGGTCCGCCTGCTCGTCGGGCAAGGTGCGTGCAAGCCGCGTGCTGCGCGCGATGGGCTTTGACGAGGGGGAGGCGGCTTCGGCGCTGCGGTTCTCGCTGGGGCCGGATACGACGGAAGAGGCGGTGCTGCGCTGCATCGAGGCTTGGACGACCCGCTATCGGCGGCATCTGACACGGGTCGCCTGAGCGGCGGGAATGACGAAGAGGAACGGACCATGACGGTTCTTGACAGCGACATCCAGAGCGAGCTGCGCGAGGGTGTCGACCGCGAGACGATCGAGACTGTCCAAGCCATGGCCGGCAAGTACAAGTACGGCTGGGAAACCGAAATCGAGATGGATTTCGCGCCAAAGGGCCTGAATGAAGATATCGTCCGTCTCATCAGTGAAAAGAATGGCGAGCCGGACTGGATGCTGGACTGGCGTCTTGCCGCCTACCGGCGCTGGGTGACGATGACCGAGCCTCGCTGGGCGATGCTGAATTACCCCGTGATCGACTATCAGGACCAGTTCTACTATGCCAAGCCGAAGAGCATGGCGGGCAAACCCAAAAGCCTGGACGAGGTTGATCCCAAGCTGCTGGCGACCTATGCCAAACTTGGGATTCCGTTGAAGGAACAGATGCTTCTGGCCGGTGTCGAAGGCGCCTCCGAACCCCGCCGCGTCGCCGTGGACGCGGTGTTCGACAGCGTCTCCGTCGGCACCACCTTCAAGGCCGAACTTGCCAAGGCCGGCGTGATCTTCTGCTCCATCTCGGAAGCCGTGCGCGAACATCCGGAACTGGTCCGCAAGTATCTTGGAACGGTCGTGCCCCAGTCGGACAACTTCTTCGCCACGCTGAACTCCGCTGTCTATACCGACGGCTCGTTCGTCTATATCCCGCCGGGTGTCCGTTGCCCGATGGAGCTTTCCACCTATTTCCGCATCAACGCGGAGAACACCGGCCAGTTCGAGCGGACTCTCATCATCGCCGACAAGGGCAGCTACGTGAGTTATCTCGAGGGCTGCACGGCCCCCAAGCGCGATACGCACCAGCTTCATGCGGCCGTCGTCGAGATCGTGATCCTCGACGATGCCGAGGTGAAGTATTCCACGGTCCAGAACTGGTATCCCGGCGACGAGAACGGCGTGGGCGGCATCTACAACTTCGTCACAAAGCGCGCCGACTGCCGGGGCGCGCGCGCCAAGGTGATGTGGACGCAGGTCGAAACCGGCTCGGCCATCACCTGGAAATACCCCTCCTGCATCCTGCGCGGCGATGACAGCCAGGGAGAGTTCTACTCCATTGCGATCGCCAACAACGCGCAGCAGGCCGATACCGGAACGAAGATGGTCCATCTGGGCAAGAACACCAAGTCGCGGATCGTCTCCAAAGGCATCAGCGCGGGCCGCGCCCAGAACACCTATCGCGGCCTCGTCTCGATGCACCCCAAGGCGACCAACAGCCGCAACTACACCCAGTGCGACAGCCTGCTGATCGGCCAGAACTGCGGCGCGCATACCGTGCCCTACATCGAGGTCAAGAACAACTCGAGCCGGGTCGAGCACGAGGCGACGACGAGCAAGGTCGACGACGACCAGCTTTTCTACTGCCGGTCGCGCGGGATGGACGAGGAAGAGGCGGTGGCTCTGGTCGTGAACGGCTTCGTCAAGGACGTGCTCCAGACCCTGCCGATGGAGTTCGCCATGGAAGCGCAGGCGCTGGTGGCGATCAGTCTGGAAGGTTCCGTCGGATGATCCTGACGACCACGCCTTCGGTCGAGGGGTTCCAGATCGCCGAATACCTCGGCATCGTCGCGGGCGAGGCGATCCTTGGCGCGAATATCGTCCGCGATGTCTTTGCCGGGCTTACCGATATTTTCGGTGGCCGTTCCGGCGCTTACGAACAGCAGCTCGGCCTTGCGCGCGAAACGGCGCTCAGGGAGATGGAGCAGGCGGCGGCCGGGCGGGGCGCGACGGCCGTCGTGGGGGTCGATCTGGATTACGAGGTGATCAACGGGATGCTGATGGTCACCGCTTCGGGAACGGCGGTTCGGCTGGGCTAACGCCCCCGACTGCTTCATATGGACAGAAAAATGCTCGAAATCAGAAACCTGCACGTCAAACTTGAAGCCGAAGAGAAGCCGATCCTCAAGGGCCTTGATCTTACGGTGGGGGCGGGAACCGTTCACGCCATCATGGGCCCCAACGGCTCGGGCAAGTCCACGCTGTCCTACGTTCTTGCCGGCCGCGAAGGGTATGAGGTCACCGACGGCTCCGCGACCTTGCTGGGCCAGGATCTGCTGGCGATGGAGCCGGAAGACCGCGCCGCCGCCGGCCTGTTCCTCGCCTTCCAGTATCCGGTGGAGATTCCCGGCGTCGGCAACATGACCTTCCTGCGCACCGCCGTGAATGCCCAACGCAAGGCACGCGGCGAGGAAGAGATGAGCGCGGGCGACTTCCTGAAGGTTGTCCGCGAAAAGGCACGGAAGCTGAAGATCGACGCCGAGATGCTGAAGCGCCCGGTCAATGTCGGCTTCTCGGGCGGCGAGAAGAAGCGCAACGAAATCCTCCAGATGGCCATGCTGGAGCCGAAGATGTGCATCCTCGACGAGACGGATTCCGGGCTGGACGTGGATGCGATGAAGCTGGTCTCCGAAGGCGTCAACGCGCTCCGCGATGCGGGCCGGGCCTTTCTGGTTATCACTCATTATCAAAGGCTTCTGGATCATATTTCCCCTGATGTCGTGCATATCATGGCCGATGGGCGCATCGTGAAGTCGGGCGGGCCGGAACTGGCACTCGAGGTTGAGAAGAACGGCTACGCCGACATCGTGGCCGAGGCACTCTGATGGCACTGGCGAAGGCACGGGGCGATGCGCTCGCCGCACGTATCGCGGGTTTGGCGCTGCCGCAGGGCGGCTGGCTCGGGGCTGCCCGGGCCGATGCCCTGGCGCGGCTGACGGCGATGGGCTTGCCCACGAAGCGCGACGAGTACTGGCGCTACACCGATCCGACCGACCTGACGGTGACCCCCGCCCCCCGCGCCGCGACCTTCGACATGGGCGACGAGCCGCCCCTGTTCGACGGCATCGACCGTTTGAACCTTGTCTTCGTCGATGGCGTTTTCGACGTCGCGCTGTCTGATGACCCGAGCCTTGCGGGGGTCGAAATCGAACACCTGTCCACCGCTGCCCGAACGGATATCCACTGGGCGCGCGACCTCTACGGCGTGCTCGAGGCGCGCGGCCAGAGCCCGGTTTTCCGCCCGCTCGCTGCGCTGTCGACGGCGTTCGCCAACGAAGGTCTGCTCATTCGTGCAACGGCCAGGACCGCGAAGCCCGTGGCGCTGGTTTATCTCCACAGGTCAGACACATCCGATGCGATCCTCCACCACTGCATCCGCGTGGAATCCGGGGCCGAACTGACCGTTCTCGAGAGCGGACCCGCCGCTGCCCGGTTCACCAAGGTGATGGAGGTGGAGGTGGCATCGGGTGGACGTTTCCACCACATCCGCGCGCAGGGCCGCGACCATGACCGCCGCGCAGCGACCCACGTCTTCGCGCGCCTTGGGACCGAAAGCCTGTTCAAGTCGTTCACCCTGACCGCGAACGGTCGGCTGACCCGGAACGAGATGGTCATCGAACTTGTCGGTGACGATGGCGTGGCCCATGTCGCCGGTGCTGCCGTTGGAGACGGCGATTTCCATCAGGACGATACCGTGTTCGTTACCCATGATGCGCTGCGCTGCGAAAGCCGCCAGGTGTTCAAGAAGGTGCTCAAGAACGGTGCGGTCGGGGTGTTTCAGGGCAAGATCCTCGTCAAGCCCGGCGCGCAAAAGACCGACGGCTATCAGATCAGCCAGTCCCTGATGCTCGACGAGGACAGCCAGTTTCTGGCCAAGCCGGAGCTCGAGATCTACGCCGATGACGTGAAATGCTCGCACGGCTCCACATCAGGGGCCCTGGACGAAACCGCGCTCTTCTACCTCCGTTCGCGCGGCGTGCCGATGAAACAGGCGCAGTCGCTGCTGGTCCTGGCCTTCCTGGCCGAGTCGATCGCCGAGATCGACGACCCCGAGATCGCCGAAGACATCCGCCAGCGTCTTGAAAACTGGCTCGCACGTCACGAGGGCTGAATGCCGGTCACCACAGACATCGTCGAAAGCTACCGCCGGCCGCGCGCGGTTCTTCGCCGCCGCATGGGCGAGGCCGAGAACGAGGGCAGGGCGCTCGCCGTGCTGTTCGGGGCCTGCCTGCTGATTTTCGTCTCGCAGCTGCCCGGCCTCGCGCGTGCTGCACATTTCGACCCGCAGGTTCCGCTCGATGCCCGCATGGGGGGCGCGCTGATGGCAACGGTTTTCCTGCTGCCGCCGCTTGCCTATGGCGTCGCCGCGATCAGCCACCTGCTCGCCCGCGCCATGGGTGGCAAGGGCACGGGGTACGGCGCGCGGATGGCTCTCTTCTGGTCACTCCTCGCCGTCTCCCCGTTGATGCTGCTTCAGGGCCTTGTGCGCGGCTTCATCGGATCGGGTCCGGCGCTCACAGCAATGGGTGTGCTCGTCGGCGCCGCCTTCCTCGCGCTCTGGATCAGCGCACTTCTTGAAGCGGAGCGTGCCTGATGGAGCTGTCCCTTGCCGGTCTTGCCACGGAGGTGACCCATACGCTCCGCGACCCGCGCGGGGGCATCCGCCGCATTCTTTCGCTCGCTCCCTCGATGCAGGCGCGCTGGCTCGCTTTTGCCATCATGGCGATTGGCAGCGCGATCCTGACCCATCTCAGTTTCGCCCTCGTCCCCGAGGCCGATCGCGATGCGGTGATGGAGGTGATGTCCAGCCCGTTGCGCACCGCCGCGCTGCAAGGGGTGCTCCTTATGGCTATCGTCCAGATGGTCTGGTGGCTGGGGCGCCTGCGCGGTGGCAGGGGCAGCTTTCCCGACGCGCTTCTGGTCATGGTCTGGCTGCAGTTCATCATGCTGGCGATCCAGATTGGCCAGCTTGTGCTCATGGCGATCTCACCCCCGCTGGCCGCCATCGCCAATCTCGCCGGTTTTGCGCTTTTCGTCTGGCTTCTTACCAACTTCGTGGCCGAACTTCACGGCTTCCAGTCGCTGCTCGCCGTGTTCGGGGGCATCGTCTTCGGCACGATCCTGCTCGCCTTCGGCCTTGCCATCCTGCTCCTGCTCGTGACCGGGGGGGCCGTCGCGTGACTTATGATGTGCAGGCCATCCGCCGCGAGTTTCCGATCCTGTCGCGCGAGGTCAACGGCGTGCCGCTCGTTTACCTCGACAACGGCGCCTCCGCCCAGAAGCCGCAGGTCGTGATCGACGCGATCACGCAGGCCTATTCGATGGAATATGCCAACGTGCACCGTGGCTTGCACTACCTTTCAAATCTGGCGACAGACAAGTACGAGGCCGTCCGCGGCAAGATCGCCCGCTTTCTGAACGCGCCATCCGAACATGATATCGTGTTCACCTCCGGCACGACCGAGGGCATCAACCTCGTATCCTACGCCTGGGCTGCCCCGCGCCTTCAACCGGGCGACGAAATCATCCTGTCGATCATGGAACATCACGCCAACATCGTTCCCTGGCACTCCCTGCCGTTCCCGCAGAAAGTGCCAGGGAACGATGTTGGCGTGATGTTCCATGATCGACAGGATGATTTCGTCGCCCGGTTGAAGGCGCGGGGCAGCCCAGGCGTAGGATACGAGGTTGATGCCCTCGGTCGTGCCGGAGGTGAACACGATATCATGTTCGGATGGCGCGTTCAGAAAGCGGGCGATCTTGCCGCGCACGGCCTCGTACTTGTCTGTCGCCAGATTTGAAAGGTAGTGCAAGCCACGGTGCACGTTGGCATATTCCATCGAATAGGCCTGCGTGATCGCGTCGATCACGACCTGCGGCTTCTGGGCGGAGGCGCCGTTGTCGAGGTAAACGAGCGGCACGCCGTTGACCTCGCGCGACAGGATCGGAAACTCGCGGCGAATGGCCTGCACATCATAAGTCACGCGACGGCCCCCCCAGTGACGAGCAGGAGCAGGATGGCAAGGCCGAAGGCGAGCAGGATCGTGCCGAAGACGATGCCCCCGAACACGGCGAGCAGCGACTGGAAGCCGTGAAGTTCGGCCACGAAGTTGGTAAGAAGCCAGACGAAAAGCGCAAAACCGGCGAGATTGGCGATGGCGGCCAGCGGGGGTGAGATCGCCATGAGCACAAGCTGGCCAACCTGGATCGCCAGCATGATGAACTGCAGCCAGACCATGACCAGAAGCGCGTCGGGAAAGCTGCCCCTGCCACCGCGCAGGCGCCCCAGCCACCAGACCATCTGGACGATAGCCAGAAGGAGCACCCCTTGCAGCGCAGCGGTGCGCAACGGGCTGGACATCACCTCCATCACCGCATCGCGATCGGCCTCGGGGACGAGGGCGAAACTGAGATGGGTCAGGATCGCGCTGCCAATCGCCATGATGGCAAAAGCGAGCCAGCGCGCCTGCATCGAGGGAGCGAGCGAAAGAATGCGGCGGATGCCCCCGCGCGGGTCGCGGAGCGTATGGGTCACCTCCGAGGCAAGACCGGCAAGGGACAGCTCCATCAGGCACGCTCCGCTTCAAGAAGTGCGCTGATCCAGAGCGCGAGGAAGGCCGCGCCGACGAGCACACCCATTGCTGTGAGCGCCGGACCTGATCCGATGAAGCCGCGCACAAGGCCCTGAAGCAGCATCAACGGGGAGACGGCGAGGAGTGACCAGAAGAGAGCCATCCGCGCGCCGTACCCCGTGCCCTTGCCACCCATGGCGCGGGCGAGCAGGTGGCTGATCGCGGCGACGCCATAGGCAAGCGGCGGCAGCAGGAAAACCGTTGCCATCAGCGCGCCCCCCATGCGGGCATCGAGCGGAACCTGCGGGTCGAAATGTGCAGCACGCGCGAGGCCGGGCAGTTGCGAGACGAAGATCAGCAGGCAGGCCCCGAACAGCACGGCGAGCGCCCTGCCCTCGTTCTCGGCCCCGCCCATGCGGCGGCGAAGAACCGCGCGCGGGCGGCGGTAGCTTTCGACGATGTCTGTGGTGACCGGCATTCAGCCCTCGTGCCGTGCGAGCCAGTTTTCAAGACGCTGGCGGATGTCTTCGGCGATCTCGGGATCGTCGATCTCGGCGATCGACTCGGCCAGGAAGGCCAGGACCAGCAGCGACTGCGCCTGCTTCATCGGGACGCCGCGCGAACGGAGGTAGAAGAGCGCGGTTTCGTCCAGGGCCCCCGATGTGGAGCCGTGCGAGCATTTCACGTCATCGGCGTAGATCTCGAGCTCCGGCTTGGCCAGAAACTGGCTGTCCTCGTCGAGCATCAGGGACTGGCTGATCTGATAGCCGTCGGTCTTTTGCGCGCCGGGCTTGACGAGGATCTTGCCCTGAAACACCCCGACCGCGCCGTTCTTGAGCACCTTCTTGAACACCTGGCGGCTTTCGCAGCGCAGCGCATCATGGGTAACGAACACGGTATCGTCCTGATGGAAATCGCCGTCTCCAACGGCAGCACCGGCGACATGGGCCACGCCATCGTCACCGACAAGTTCGATGACCATCTCGTTCCGGGTCAGCCGACCGTTCGCGGTCAGGGTGAACGACTTGAACAGGCTTTCGGTCCCAAGGCGGGCGAAGACGTGGGTCGCTGCGCGGCGGTCATGGTCGCGGCCCTGCGCGCGGATGTGGTGGAAACGTCCACCCGATGCCACCTCCACCTCCATCACCTTGGTGAACCGGGCGGCGGCGGGTCCGCTCTCGAGAACGGTCAGTTCGGCCCCGGAATTCCACGCGGATGCAGTGGTGGAGGATCGCATCGGATGTGTCTGACCTGTGGAGATAAACCAGCGCCACGGGCTTCGCGGTCCTGGCCGTTGCACGAATGAGCAGACCTTCGTTGGCGAACGCCGTCGACAGCGCAGCGAGCGGGCGGAAAACCGGGCTCTGGCCGCGCGCCTCGAGCACGCCGTAGAGGTCGCGCGCCCAGTGGATATCCGTTCGGGCAGCGGTGGACAGGTGTTCGATCTCGACCCCCGCAAGGCTCGGGTCATCCGACAGCGCGGCGTCGAAAACGCCATCGACGAAGACAAGGTTCAAACGGTCGATGCCGTCGAACAGGGGCGGCTCGTCGCCCATGTCGAAGGTCGCGGCGCGGGGGGCGGGGGTCACCGTCAGGTCGGTCGGATCGGTGTAGCGCCAGTACTCGTCGCGCTTCGTGGGCAAGCCCATCGCCGTCAGCCGCGCCAGGGCATCGGCCCGGGCAGCCCCGAGCCAGCCGCCCTGCGGCAGCGCCAATCCCGCGATACGTGCGGCGAGCGCATCGCCCCGTGCCTTCGCCAGTGCCATCAGAGTGCCTCGGCCACGATGTCGGCGTAGCCGTTCTTCTCAACCTCGAGTGCCAGTTCCGGCCCGCCCGACTTCACGATGCGCCCATCGGCCATGATGTGCACGACATCAGGGGAAATATGATCCAGAAGCCTTTGATAATGCGTGATAACCAGAAAAGCCCGGCCCGCATCGCGCAGCGCGTTGACGCCTTCGGAGACCAGCTTCATCGCATCCACGTCCAGCCCGGAATCCGTCTCGTCGAGGATGCACATCTTCGGCTCCAGCATGGCCATCTGGAGGATTTCGTTGCGCTTCTTCTCGCCGCCCGAGAAGCCGACATTGACCGGGCGCTTCAGCATCTCGGCGTCGATCTTCAGCTTCCGTGCCTTTTCGCGGACAACCTTCAGGAAGTCGCCCGCGCTCATCTCTTCCTCGCCGCGTGCCTTGCGTTGGGCATTCACGGCGGTGCGCAGGAAGGTCATGTTGCCGACGCCGGGGATCTCCACCGGATACTGGAAGGCGAGGAACAGGCCGGCGGCGGCGCGGTCTTCCGGCTCCATCGCCAGCAGATCCTGGCCCAGCAAGGTCGCGGAGCCGTCGGTGACCTCATACCCTTCGCGGCCGGCGAGAACGTAGGACAGCGTGGACTTGCCCGAGCCGTTGGGGCCCATGATGGCGTGAACGGTTCCCGCCCCCACGGTAAGATCCAGGCCCTTGAGGATCGGCTTCTCTTCGGCTTCAAGTTTGACGTGCAGGTTTCTGATTTCGAGCATTTTTCTGTCCATATGACGCAGTCGGGGGCGTTAGCCCAGCCGAACCGCCGTTCCCGAAGCGGTGACCATCAGCATCCCGTTGATCACCTCGTAATCCAGATCGACCCCGACGACGGCCGTCGCGCCCCGCCCGGCCGCCGCCTGCTCCATCTCCCTGAGCGCCGTTTCGCGCGCAAGGCCGAGCTGCTGTTCGTAAGCGCCGGAACGGCCACCGAAAATATCGGTAAGCCCGGCAAAGACATCGCGCACGATATTCGCGCCAAGGATCGCCTCGCCCGCGACGATGCCGAGGTACTCGGCGATCTGGAACCCCTCGACCGAAGGCGTGGTCGTCAGGATCATCCGACGGAGCCTTCCAGGCTGATCGCCACCAGCGCCTGCGCTTCCATCGCGAATTCCATCGGCAGGGTCTGCAGCACGTCCTTGACGAAGCCGTTCACGACCAGCGCCACCGCCTCTTCCTCGTCCATCCCGCGCGAGCGGCAGTAGAACAGCTGGTCGTCGTCGACCTTGCTGGTCGTCGCCTCGTGCTCGACCCGGCTCGAGTTGTTCTTCACCTCGATGTAGGGCACCGTATGCGCCCCGCAGTTGCTGGCCGATCAGCAGGCTGTCGCACTGGGTGTAGTTGCGGCTGTTCGTCGCCTTGGGGTGCATCGAGACCAGCCCGCGATAGGTGTTCTGCGCGCGGCCCGCGGAGATCCCCTTGGAGACGATGCGCGACTTGGTGTTCTTGCCCAGATGGACCATCTTGGTGCCGGTATCGGCCTGCTGGGCGTTGTTGGCGATGGCGATGGAGTAGAACTCGCCCTGGCTGTCATCGCCGCGCAGGATGCAGGACGGGTATTTCCAGGTGATCGCCGATCCGGTTTCGACCTGCGTCCACATCACCTTGGCCCGCGCGCCCCGGCAGTCGGCGCGCTTGGTGACGAAGTTGTAGATGCCGCCCACGCCGTTCTCGTCGCCCGGATACCAGTTCTGCACGGTGGAATACTTCACCTCGGCATCGTCCAGGATCACGATCTCGACCACCGCCGCATGCAGCTGGTGCGTGTCGCGCTTGGGGGCCGTGCAGCCTTCCAGATAGCTGACGTAGCTGCCCTTGTCGGCGATGATCAGCGTGCGCTCGAACTGGCCGGTGTTCTCGGCATTGATGCGGAAATAGGTGGAAAGCTCCATCGGGCAGCGCACGCCCGCGGGATGTAGACGAAGGAGCCATCGGTGAAGACGGCGGAGTTCAGCGTGGCAAAGAAGTTGTCCGACTGCGGCACGACCGTGCCGAGATACTTGCGCACCAGCTCCGGATGTTCGCGCACCGCTTCGGAGATGGAGCAGAAGATCACGCCGGCCTTCGCCAGTTCCGCCTTGAAGGTGGTGCCGACCGACACGCTGTCGAACACCGCATCCACCGCCACGCGGCGCGGCTCGGCGGCGCCTTCGACACCGGCCAGAAGCATCTGTTCCTTCAGCGGAATCCCCAGCTTGGCATAGGTCGCCAGCAGCTTCGGGTCCACCTCGTCCAGCGACTTCGGGCTTGCCCGCCATGCTCTTCGGCTTGGCGTAGTAGAACTGGTCCTGATAGTCGATCTCGGGATAGTTCAGCATCGCCCAGCGCGGCTCTTCCATCTTCACCCAGCGCCGGTAGGCGGCCAGACGCCAGTCCAGCATCCACTCCGGCTCGCCGTTCTTTTCGAGATCAGCCGGACGATGTCTTCGTTCAGGCCCTTGGGCGCGAAGTCCATCTCGATCTCGGTTTCCCAGCCGTACTTGTACTTGCCGGCCATGGCCTGCACGGTTTCGATCGTCTCGCGGTCGACGCCGTCGCGCAGTTCGCTCTGGATTTCGCTGTCAAGCACCGTCATGGTCCGTTCCCCTTCGTCCTGCCCGCCGCTCAGGCGACCCGTGTCCGATGCCGCCGGTAGCGCGTCGTCCAGGCCTCGATGCAGCGCAGCACCTCGTCTTCCGTCACCTCCGGCCCCAGCGAGACCCGGATCGCCGATGCCGCCTCCTCCTCGTCAAAGCCCATCGCCCGCAGCACCCGGCTGGCGCGCACCTTGCCCGACGAACAGGCCGACCCGGCCGAAACCGCGAACCCGGCAAGGTCCATCTGCATCACCTGGGTCTCGCCCTTCCAGCCGGGCGCGATCAGGCACAGGGTGTTGGGCAGGCGCGGCAGCGCCTTTCCCGACAGAAATAGTCCTAAATCCGGAAGCGGACAATCCTTGATCTAGAATATTTCTAAGTTGCGCCACCCGCTCCCAGACGCCCGTCGGCCAGATCGCGCGCGGCCGCCTCGGCCGCGGCCCCGAAACCGGCGATGCCGATCAGGTTTTCGGTCCCCGCCCGCCGCCCCATCTCCTGCCCGCCGCCCTTCAGGCGCGGCTCCACATCCAGCCCGCGCTGCAGCACCAGCGCGCCGATCCCCTTCGGCCCGCCCAGCTTGTGCGCCGACACCAGCCCCATGTCGCAGCCCAGCCAGTTGAAGGCGAAGGGCACCTTGCCGAAGGCCTGCGTCAGGTCGGACGACCGCCAGCCCCGCCGGCAGCGTCCTGCATCACCCCGGTTTCGGAATTGGCCAGTTGCAGCGGCCGCTGCGCCCGGGGTCGGCCACCGTCACGCGGCCGTCGCGGTCGCGACCAGGAGCGAGCCTCGCACCAGGCGCTGACCGCCTCATGCTCCACATGCCGCGCAGACCAGCCCGCGCCCGGCGCAGGCCAGCGCCGCCGCCTCGGTCGCGCCGCGAGGTGAAGACGATATCGGCCCCTTCCGCCCCCAGGGCCTGCCGCCACCTGCGCCCGCGCCCGCTCGATCAGCGCCTTGGCCGCCCGCCCCTCGGCATGGACCGAGGACGGGTTGCCCACCACATCCATCGCCGCGATCATCGCCGCCCGCGCCTCGGGCCGCAGCGGCGTCGTCGCGTTCCAGTCCAGATAGACGCGCGCGGTCATACGCCGCTCTGATTTCATCTTGGCAAAGTATCCTCGGGGGGCTCGACCTGCTCCGGGGCACGAGGGGCAGACAGCCCCGCCTCGCGTCTGGCCGGCGCACGGTCATTCGGCCGACGCATCGTCCACCGCCTCGTCCACCACCCGGAACAGCGCCGGCACCGCCGGGCAGGGGTGCATTTCGTTGCGGATCACGTCCGACAAGCCGCGTCTGGTGCAGGAAGACATAGACATGGGCCGACAGCCCTTCCCACAGCCGGTTGGTCAGGGATTGCGCCCGCGTGCCCGAGACGCCGCCCGTGGCCCCTGCCCCGGTGTGCAGCGCGCTCACGGTTTCGTCGACCGCCTCCAGGATTTCGCTGACCCGGATCGCGTCGGGGCTGCGCGCCAGCCGGTAGCCGCCGCCCGGGCCGCGCACCGCCTCGACCAGACCGGCGCGGCGCAGCTTGACGAAAAGCTGCTCCAGATAGGGCAGCGAGATGTCCTGCCGCTTGGAAATCGCGGCCAGCGACACCAGATCCTCGGGCCTTGGCCAGCGCCAGATCGGCCAGCGCCACCATCGCATAGCGCCCCTTGGTCGAGAGTTTCATGCCCGCCCCATCGCTAAGCGATTGACGCAAGGCGGAAGGCCGCTTAACTGCATGTCCACCCCGGAACCCGGCACGCGCCGGATTTGGAATTGTTCTAAGTAACCCGAGCGAATTTGTCAACGAATGCGCACGGCACAGGAAAGAGACAGGCGCCCCATGCCCGAAGTGATTTTCGCCGGCCCCGACGGCCGGCTCGAAGGCCGCTACCACCCGCAGAAGGACCGTGACGCACCGATCGCCATCGTGCTGCATCCGCACCCGCAGTTCGGCGGCACGATGAACAACAAGGTCGTCTACAACCTGCACTACGCCTTCTACAACCTCGGCTTCACCGTGCTGCGCTTCAACTTCCGCGGCGTCGGCCGCAGCCAGGGCGAGTACGACCAGGGCATCGGCGAATTGTCCGATGCCGCCTCGGCGCTCGATTACCTGCAGGCGATGAACCAGAACGCCAAGCATTGCTGGGTCGCGGGCTTCTCCTTCGGCGCCTGGATCGGCATGCAGCTTCTGATGCGCCGGCCCGAGATCACCGGCTTCATCTCGGTCGTCGCCGCCGGCGAACATGTACGACTTCAGCTTCCTCGCCCCCTGCCCCTCGTCCGGCCTGATCATCAACGGCACCGCCGACCGGGTGGCGCCGCCGAAGGACACGACGAGCCTGGTGAACAAGCTGCACGAGCAGAAGGGCATCAAGATCACCCATACCCAGATCGAAGGCGCCGATCACTTCTTCAAGGACGAAGAGGCGCATATGAAACCGATGATCGACACGGTGTCGGACTATGTGAAGCGGCGCCTGACCGAAGTGTCGCGCTGATGGCCCTGACCGAGGATCTTGCCGACGAACTGGCCGCGAGACGATCATCGCGATGGAAAGGCTGGACAACGACCGGCTCTACGACGAGGTCGCAAAGGTGCTCGGCGCATCCTCGCCCACGATGCAGGAGGCGTTCATGACCTCGATCCGCGTGCGGCTGGCCGAACGCGGGGGCGGCAGTTCCTCGAGGCGGCGGTGAAGGCGGCGGAATCCGGGGCGCCACCCCCGGTCGCGCCGCGCCCGTCGGACAGCGGGCATTGACCGACCGGCTGGCCGCGCAGTTCGCCTTTCTGAACGAGGCGGACCGGCTGAAATCGGTCCTGCGCGCCACGACGCTGGCCGATGGCTCGCGCCCCGAGAATTCGGGCGAACATTCCTGGCATCTGGCGCTTTATGCGCTGGTGCTGGCCGATCAGGCCGGGCCCGGCGTGTCGCATCGACCGGGTGATCCGGATGCTGATCCTGCATGACCTGGTGGAGATCGACGTGGGCGACGTGCCGATCCATTCGGCGAATGGCACCGCCCATGGCTCGGCCGAGGCGCCAGGCCGCCGAGGCCCGCGCCGCCGACCGGATCTTCGGCCTGCTGCCGCCCGATCTGGGGACCGGATTCCGCGCGCTCTGGGAAGAGTTCGAGGCGGCGAGACCCCCGATGCCGTCTTCGCCAAGTCGCTCGACCGGGTGCAGCCGGTGATGCACAACATCGCAAGCGGCGGCGGCACCTGGATCGACCTACAACGTGACCGCCGACCAGCTCGAAACCCGCGTCGGCGTGAAGATCGCCCGGGGCGCGCCGGCGCTGTGGGACTGGGTGCGCGACCGCAGGCCGGCGCCTTCTTCGCCTGCGTGACACAGAACGGCATTCGGTATACAATCGCATACCATCCTTCCCAGGCCACCTGCTTTTCCGCTATGACCGCGCGCAACCCGAATCCCAACCAACACGAGGCACGCCATGTCGAAGATCAAGGTAGCCAACCCCGTCGTCGAACTCGACGGCGACGAGATGACCCGGATCATCTGGGATTTCATCAAGACAGAAGCTGATCCTGCCCTACCTCGACATCGACCTGAAATACTACGACCTCGGCATCGAGGAGCGCGACCGCACCAACGACCAGATCACCATCGATGCGGCCAATGCGATCAAGACAATACGGCGTCGGCGTGAAATGCGCGACGATCACCCCGGACGAGCAGCGGGTCGAGGAATTCGGCCTGAAGCAGATGTGGAAATCGCCCGAACGGCACGATCCGCAACATCCTGGGCGGCGTGATCTTCCGCCAGCCGATCATCTGCCGCAACGTGCCGCGCCTTGTGCCGGGCTGGACCAAGCCGATCGTCGTCGGCCGCCACGCCTTTGGCGACCAGTACCGCGCCACCGACTTCCGCTTCCCCGGCGCGGGCAAGCTGACGATGAAGTTCGTCGGCGACGACGGCACCGTGATCGAGACGCGACGTCTATGCCGCCCCGTCCTCGGGCGTGTTACATGGGCATGTACAACCTTGACGACAGCATCACCGATTTCGCCCGCGCCTCGCTGAACTACGGGCTGAACCTGGGCTGGCCGGTCTATCTTTCCACCAAGAACACCATCCTCAAGGCCTATGACGGCCGCTTCAAGGACCTGTTCCAGAAGGTCTATGAGGAAGAGTTCGAGGACGACTTCAAGAAGAAGGGCATCAACTACGAACACCGCCTGATCGACGACATGGTGGCGTCGGCGATGAAATGGTCGGGCGGCTATGTCTGGGCCTGCAAGAACTACGACGGCGACGTGCAGTCCGACACCGTGGCGCAGGGCTTCGGCTCGCTTGGCCTGATGACCTCGCGTGCTGATGACGCCCGATGGCAAGATGGTCGAGGCCGAGGCGGCGCATGGCACCGTCACCCGCCACTACCGCGAGCACCAGAAGGGCAAGGCAGACCTCGACCAACTCGGTCGCCTCGATCTACGCCTGGACCGGCGGCCTGAAGCACCGCGCCAAGCTGGACAACAACGCCGCCCTGATGCGCTTTGCCGAGACGCTGGAGAAGGTGACGGTCGATGCGGTCGAAGACGGCTGGATGACCAAGGATCTGGCGCTGCTGGTCGGGCCGGATCAGAAGTGGCTGACCACGATGGGCTATCTGGAAAAGGTCGACGAATACCTGAACAAGGCGCTCGGGGCTGACGCGGACTCGGGAGCGGGCGGCATGACCGCCCCTTTTCTTTGCCGGATGTCAATTAGGTCAGCTTATTGACTTACAGACGGCCCGTGCTATCTGCCCGGCATCCCGAGGAAACCAGCATGACCGACCCTGCCCACCACAGCCTGATCGAGGACACCCAGGGCATCGCCTTTGGCGTCTGCATGGCCGCGGTCGGCATCCAGATCCTGACGCATATGGGCTTCGTCACCGGGCAGACGACCGGGCTTGCGGTGCTGATCACCTACATGACCGGCCTGCCCTTTCCGGCGGTCTATTTCGCGATCAGCCTGCCGTTCCTCTGGCTCGGCTATCGCCGGATGGGGCCGGCCTTCGCGCTCAAGACCTTCATCTCGGTGGCGCTGCTGACGGTCGCCACGACCATCCTGCCGCGCTGGATCGCAGTTCGGGCATATCGAACCGGGCTTTGCGGCGCTGCTGTTCGGCACGCTGTTCGGCTTTTCGGCGCTGGCCGTCGTGCGCCACGGCGGCAGTTTCGGCGGACTGTCGATCCTGCGCTGATCCTGCAGGACCGGACCGGGTGCGGCCGGCTACGTGCAGCTTGCCTTCGATGTCGTGCTGTTCGCCGCGGCGTCGCTGGTGCTGGACCCGGTGCCTTGTCTACAGCTTCCTCGGTGCCGCGGTGTTCAACCTGTTCATTGCGGTGAACCACCGGCGCGACCGCTATATCGCGGCCTGAGCCGGCTGTCATCGCACCCAACCACAGCGCGCTCGAGGATGTGCAGGCGCTGTTACGGGACGCTGCTCGCGCTCTGGGGTTGCATCCTCGGCCAGGCGGGGCTGATTACCGGACAGACGGCGGGGCTGGCGCTGTGATCTCCTACGCGTCGGGCTGGCCATTCGGTGCGGTGTTCTTCGATCAACCTGCCCTTCTACTGGTCGGATATCGCCGGATCGGTCTGGCCTTCACGGTGAAGAGCTTTGTTTCCGTCTGCCTTCTGGCGGGTCTTTCGGCCCTGCTGCCGAACTATCTTGACGTTTCGTCGGTCCAGCCGCTGGTCGCGACGATCCTGTTCGGGGTAACCTCGGGCGTAGGTCTGCTGATCCTGTTCCGGCACGGGTCGAGCCTTGGTGGCGTGGGAATCGTGGCGCTCATGGTGCAGGATCGGACGGGGCTGCGGGCGGGCTGGTTGCAGATGGGCTTCGACGCGGGGCTGTTTCTGCTGGCGCTGTTCTGGATTCCGGCCGATCGGGTGCTGTGGTCGCTGCCCGGGGTGGCCGTTCTGAACCTTGTCATCGCGGTCAATCACCGGCGCGACCGCTACGTTGCCACCTGACGCTGCGCCTGCGAAAGGTTCCTCTGGCCTTTCCGTGTCGCTTCCGCTATCGCCGCCGCAAACCTGACTTAGGAAAGAGACCCCTCCGATGGAGCTTCGCAACATCGCCATCATCGCGCATGTCGACCATGGCAAGACCACGCTCGTGGACGAGCTTCTCAAACAGTCCGGCACCTATCCGCGACAACCAGGCCACGACCGAACGCGCGATGGACAGCAACGACATCGAACGCGAGCGCGGCATCACGATTCTGGCGAAATGCACCAGCGTCGAACATGACGGCATGCGCATCAACATCGTCGACACCCCCGGCCACGCCGATTTCGGCGGCGAGGTGGAACGCATCCTGACCATGGTCGATGGCGTGGTGCCTGCTGGTCGACGCCGCCGAAGGCCCGATGCCGCAGACGAAGTTCGTTACCTCCAAGGCGCTGGCCCTGGGCCTGCGCCCATCGTGGTGCTGAACAAGGTCGACAAGCCCGATGCCGAGCCCGACCGCGCCCTGAACGAGGTGTTCGACCTGTTCGCCAACCTTGGCGCCGATGACGACCAGCTCGATTTCCCGCATCTCTACGCCTCGGGCCGCTCCGGCTGGGCCGACGAGGAGCTTGACGGCCCGCGCGAGAACCTGAACGCGCTGTTCGACCTGATCGTGCGGCATGTGCCGGCGCCCAAGCAGGTGGCGCAGGCGGACCGAGCCGTTCCGGATGCTGGCGACCACGCTGTCCGCCGACCCGTTCATCGGCCGCATCCTGACCGGCCGGGTCGAAGCCGGCACGCTGTCGGTCGGCGAGACAGCTCAAGGCGCTGTCGCGCACCGGCGAACGGCTCGAACAGTTCCGCGTCACCAAGATCCTGGCCTTCCGCGGCCTGTGCCAGCACCCCCATCGACGAGGCCGTGGCCGGCGATATCGTCACCATCGCCGGCATGACCAAGGCCACCGTGGCCGATACGCTCTGCGCGCTGGAGATCGACACTCGCCCTGCCCGCCCAGCCGATCGACCCGCCGACCATCACCGTGACCTTCGGCATCAACGACTAGCCCGCTGGCGGGCAGGATGGCACGAAGGTGCAGTCCCGCGTGATCCGCGAGCGCCTGATGAAGGAAGCCGAGATCAACGTCGCCATCAAGGTCACCGACACGCCCGGCGGCGATGCCTTCGAAGTGGCGGGCCGCGGCGAATTGCAGATGGGCGTGCTGATCGAGAACATGCGCCGCGAAGGGTTCGAGCTGTCGATCTCGCCGCCCGCGCGTGATGTTCAAGGACGATCGACGGCGTGACAGCGACGAGCCGATCGAGGAAGTCACCATCGACGTCGATGACGAATACACCGGCGCGGTGATCGACAAGCTGACCGGCCAGCGCAAGGGCGAGCTGGTCGAGATGAAGCCGGCCGGCGTCGGCAAGACCCGCATCATCGCGCATGTGCCCTCGCGCGGGCTGATCGGCTATCACGGCCAGTTCCTGACCGACACCCGCGGCACCGGCGTGCTGAACCGCGTGTTCCACGACTGGGCGCCCGCACAAGGGCCCGATCGAGGGCCGCCGCCAGGGCGTGCTGATCTCGATGGAGACCGGGATCTCGGTCGCCTATGCGATGTGGAACCTGGAAGAGCGCGGCCACTTCTTCATCGGCGTGCAGGAACCGGTCTACGACCGGCATGATCATCGGCGAGCACAACCGCGACAACGATCTGGAAGTGAACCCGCTGAAGGGCAAGCAAGCTGACCAACGTCCGCGCCAGCGGCACGGACGAGGCCGTGCGCCTGACCACGCCGGTCCGGATGAGCCTGGAACAGGCCATCGCCTATATCGACGACGACGAACTGGTCGAGGTGACGCCGAAGATCATCCGGATGCGCAAGCGCTTCCTCGATCCCAACGAGCGCAAGCGGCAAAGCCGGGCGGGCTGATCCAGCCGAGCGCGGCCGGGCCGACACCTGTTTATGTGCCCCCGCAGCGGTGTGACCACGGGGGCGAAATCGGCTTATGCCGCCCTGCGGCGCAGGCGAAGCGCCCCGATTGCGCCGAAGGCGGACCCCAGAAGCAGCGCAGAGGCAGGCAGCGGCACCGGAGCGACTTCATTAACCGGTACGACTTCGGTTATGGAAAGGTGATCGGGGTCCAGATAAGCGTATGTGGTCTGGCTGACGCCGGTCGTTTCGTCGCGGGAGAAGATATTGAAATAGCAATAGCCAGATCTGTAGCTGCAGTAATCGCTATCTCCGGTCAGATCGATTTCCCTGGGTTGCTCAAGATCGGCCCCCGTTAAATCTTGGGTGAGGTTATAGTTGTAGAATTGGGCGTAGTCGAACTTCAAGGTCGTCTCATCCGAGGACAAGCCGGCAGCATAATGAAAAATGAAATCATTCGAACCGTCATCAAGATTGTCCGTCTCGTAGACATACGCCTGATACGAACCCGGGAATGAATAAGTTATTCCATTGATATCCACCGAAGCGGAAGTGACCGGAGAGTCGAGATAATCTGTGCCATACATACTGCCACCATACAGATAGTCACTTTTCGCAGCCGTGGTCCTGCCGCCTTTCGACGTGTCGTAGATGAAGCTGATCGTGAACGCTTCCCCCGCCGGGTCGGCCTCCGCATCGCCGAACACGCCGGACTTATCGTAGCCGTAAAAGACTTTTCCCGCATACGTGGCCTTCATCGTCGCGGCATCGGCGGCGCCCGCCACCAGCAGCATCATTAAAACAAGATACCTATATTTTAACTTCACTCATCCTCCGATTACCATTCAACCATAGCGAGATAATAACGGAGATGTGATTTGGGTCCAGATCGGAACGCGCCGACAGCCTTTATCGGCAGTCAGCTTCATTCGCTTGAAATGGGACGTGGGAAATGGCGCGGAATCTGCCGCTGAACGTTCAGCCGGCCTCTTCCACAACCACCAGATCGCGGACCGCAGCACCTTTCGCATGGGCGAGCGCCGCCTGGTATTCGGGCGAGCGATAACAGGCCTCGGCCGCCTCGAGCGACGGGAAACGCGCTACGACGTTGCGGGCGCGGTCGGTGCCTTCGAGTTGCACATACCGCCCTCCCCGCGCCAGGAAGACCCCCCCATGGGCGGCGATGGCCTCGGTCGCGCCTCTGGCATATCGGCCATAGGCCTCGGGGTCGGTGACGGTGACGTGGGCGATCCAGAGCGCGGTTGGCATATCAGGCTCCGATCACGGCTTCGGCGGCCCGGATCGCCGCTTCGGCGTTCGAGGCGTCGGCACCGCCCGCCTGCGCCATGTCCGGCCGCCCGCCGCCGCCCGTCCCGCCCAGCTTCGCGGCAGCCGCCTTGACCAGGTCGACAGCCGAAAGGCGGCTTGTCAGGTCGGCGGTCACGCCCGCTGCCACGGCAGCCTTGCCGCCCGTGTCGGCGATCAGCAGCACCGCACCGGAGCCGATCCGGGCCTTCATCTCGTCGACCAGGCCGGGCAGATCCTTGCCCGAAACACCCGAGAGCACCTGCGACAGGAATTTCACCCCGGCAATCTCTTTCGCCGCCGGACCAGAGGCAGATCCACCCATCGCAACCTCGCGGCGGAGCTGCGCCACCTCGTTCTGCAAGGCGCGGCGGTCCTCCACCAGCGCCTTCACGCGGTCCAGCAGCACGTCGGGCTGCGCTTTCAGAATACCCGAAACCTCGGCCAGTTTTTGCAACTGTTCGTTCACATAAGCCAGGGCGCCCTCGCCTGTCAGCGCCTCGATCCGCCGCACTCCGGCGGATGACGCAGAAGTCGCCAAGCAGCACGAACAGCCCGATGTCGCCGGTGCGGGCCACATGGGTGCCGCCGCACAATTCCAGCGAATAGGTCCGCCCGTCGCTGCCCTTGCCGGAACCGGCAAGCGCGCCCATCGAGACGACCCGCACCTCGTCCCCGTACTTCTCGCCAAACAACGCCTGCGCACCGAGAGCGCGGGCATCGTCAGGCGACATGATCCGGGTATCGACGGCAGAGTTCTGGCGGATGAAATCGTTTACCTCGGCCTCGACCTGCGCGATCTCGGACTGGGACAGGCCCTTGGAATGACTGAAATCGAAGCGCAGCCGGTCGGGCGCGTTCAGCGATCCGCGCTGCGCCACATGGTCCCCCAGCGCGCGACGGAGCGCTTCGTGCAGCAGGTGCGTGGCCGAGTGGTTGGCCCGGATCGACGCACGGCGCTGATGCGTGACCTCCAGCTTGGCCGGTTGCCCCCTCAGGATCGTCCCCTCCGTCACGTCGGCGACATGAATGAATATGCCCGCCGATTTCTTGGTGTCGGTCACCTGCGCTGTCCCGGTCTCGGTCCGGATCAGGCCCTGATCGCCCACCTGGCCACCGCTCTCGGCATAGAACGGAGTCTGGTTGACGACGATCTGTACCGACGTGCCGGCCTCGGCGCTGCCGACCTCGGCCCCGCCCCTGACCAGCGCACGGATCTCGCCCTCCGCAACCTCGGTGTCATAGCCGAGGAATTCGGTCGGACCCTGGGCCTGTGCCAGGTCGAACCAGATCGCGGCATCCTTGGTCTCACCCGAACCGGCCCAGCTTGCCCGCGCCTTTGCCTTCTGCGCATCCATGGCGGCGTCGAACCCTTGGGTATCCACCACGCGGCCCTTTTCGCGCAGGGCATCCTGCGTCAGATCAAGCGGGAAGCCGTAGGTATCGTAGAGACGAAACGCCGCCTCGCCCGGCAGGGCGCCACCCTCGGGGAGCTTCGCCAGTTCGTCGTCGAGCAGCCTGAGGCCGCGGTCGAGCGTTTGCTTGAACCGGGTCTCCTCCAGCCGCAGCGTTTCCTCGATCAGAGCCTGGGCGCGGGAAAGCTCGGGGTAGGCCGCGCCCATCTGGCGCACCAGCGCGGGCACCAGCTTGTGCATCACAACATCCTGCGCGCCAAGCTGATGTGCGTGGCGCATGGCACGGCGCATGATCCGGCGCAGCACGTAACCGCGCCCCTCGTTCGAGGGCATGACCCCGTCGGCAATCAGGAAGGAGGTGGAGCGCAGGTGGTCAGCGATGACCCGGTGATGCGTCTTGCCCGGCCCGTCGGGATCGGATGAGGTGGCGTGGGCGCTCGCCTCGATCAACGCGCGCATCAGGTCGGTGTCATAGTTGTCGTGCTTGCCTTGCAGGAGTGCGCCAATCCGTTCCAGCCCCATGCCGGTGTCGATCGAAGGTTTGGGAAGCCCCGTGCGGCTGCCATCGGCGAATTGCTCGAACTGCATGAAGACGAGGTTCCAGATCTCGATGAACCGGTCCCCGTCCTCTTCCGCGCTGCCGGGCGGGCCGCCCCAGATCGAGGGGCCATGGTCAAAGAAGATCTCGGTGCAGGGGCCGCAGGGGCCGGTCGGCCCCATCATCCAGAAGTTGTCGTTGGTGGGAATGCGGATGATGCGGTCATCGGTCAGGCCAGCGACCTTCTTCCAGATGTCGGCGGCTTCGTCGTCGGTGTGATACACGGTGACCAGCAGCCGGTCCTTCGGAATGTCGAAATCCCTGGTCAGCAGTTCCCAGGCGAAGGGGATGGCGCTTTCCTTGAAATAGTCGCCGAAGCTGAAGTTGCCCAGCATCTCGAAGAAGGTGTGGTGACGGGCCGTATAGCCGACATTGTCGAGGTCGTTGTGCTTTCCACCTGCCCGGACGCATTTCTGCGCGGTGGTGGCGCGGGTGTAGTCGCGCGTTTCGGCCCCGGTGAACAGGTTCTTGAACTGGACCATGCCCGAATTCGCGAACATCAGCGTGGGGTCGTTACGTGGCACCAGCGGGCTGCTGTCGACCACCCGGTGGCCGTTGCGCGCATAGAAATCGAGGAAGGTGGAGCGGATATCGTTCAAGGACGGCATATGTGGCGTGACCCCCTCGGGCGGCAGGACTGCAATCAGGCGTTCCGTTTATCCCCCGCGTCACGGCCTGTCCACCTTGGCAAGCGAAAGGCCGGGAACCTCGTGGCCCCGGCCTTGATCCACGCCCCGAGGCCAGCCTTATTCGTCGACGACCTCGTCACTCTTGGCCGAGAAGTCGAGACCATGGCCTGCGCGGATCTTGCCCTCGATATCGGCCGCCACGCCGGGATTCTGGCGCAGGAACAGCTTCGCGTTCTCGCGCCCCTGGCCGATCCGCTCGTCGCCGTAGGAGTACCACGATCCGGACTTCTCGACGACTCCGGCCTTCACGCCCAGATCGACGAGTTCCCCCATCTTCGAGATGCCTTCGCCATACATGATGTCGAACTCCACCTCCTTGAACGGCGGGGCGACCTTGTTCTTCACCACCTTCACGCGCGTGGTGTTGCCCACCACTTCGTCGCGGTCCTTGATTGCGCCGATGCGGCGGATGTCGAGGCGGACCGAAGCGTAGAACTTGAGCGCGTTGCCGCCGGTCGTCGTCTCGGGGCTGCCGAACATCACGCCGATCTTCATGCGGATCTGGTTGATGAAGATCACCATGCAATTGCTGCGCCCGATGCTGGCGGTCAGCTTGCGCATGGCCTGGCTCATCAGGCGGGCCTGGCTGCCCATCTGCATGTCGCCCATGTCGCCCTCGATCTCGGCCTTGGGCGTCAGCGCCGCGACCGAATCGATCACGACAAGGCTGACGGCGCCAGAGCGGACCAGCGTATCGACGATCTCCAGCGCCTGCTCGCCCGTATCAGGCTGGCTTATCAGCAGCTCGTCCAGGTTCACGCCCAGCTTCTTCGCATATTGCGGGTCAAGCGCGTGTTCGGCATCGACGAAGGCGCAGACGCCACCCTTCTTCTGTTCCTCGGCCACGACATGCAGCGTCAGTGTTGTCTTGCCCGAGCTTTCGGGCCCGTAGATCTCGATGATCCGGCCCTTGGGAAGCCCGCCAATGCCGAGCGCGATGTCGAGCCCGAGAGAGCCGGTCGACGTCGCCTCCACATCCATGATCGCATTGTCGGACCCGAGCTTCATGATCGAGCCCTTGCCGAACTGGCGCTCGATCTGCGCCAGAGCGCTTTCCAGCGCCTTTGCCTTGTCCATATCGCGCTTTCCGTTCAGTTCGAGGAGCGTGGCAGACGCCATGAGATGATCCTTATTCCACAGCCGGTCGCGGGCGGCAATTGTTGCAGATGGTCGCGTTTTGTTCTTGTAACGGTTATGAGATCAAAACAGGAACAATTCAATCCTGTTTTTCATAGATTCAGCTTTTTCAGGAAAGCGTTAAGGGATAGTTTACAACGGGCCGTGGCGCCGCGAGGAAAGAGCGAAAGGTTTCGGGAAGTATGCTCGTCTTTTGGGATCAACGGCTGGCTGTGCTTGCCACGCCCAAGACGGGGTCCACCGCAATCGCGGCCGCGCTCGAATCACTGGCGGCGGTGGTGATACAGCGGCCCCCGGTGCTGAAGCACACAACGGTGCATCGCTATCGCCGTTTCGTGGGGCCTTATCTGGAAGCGGCCTCGGGTCATCCCTTCACTCTGGTTGCCCTGATGCGCGAGCCGCGCGACTGGCTGGGCAGCTGGTACCGGTTCCGCCAGCGCGACGATCTGGGCGAGGCTGCGAAATCGACGCGAGGGCGCAGCTTCGACGATTTCGTGACGGCTTATTGCGCCACCCCCCCGCCCGATTTCGCCAACGTCGGCTCGCAGGGCCGGTTTCTGCGACCGAGGCAGGGCCAGGGTGTGGATTTGCTCTTTCGCTACGAAGAGATGGGCCGCTTCGTGGGTTTCCTCGAGAATCGGCTGAATTGCGAGATTATCCTGCCAAAGGTAAACGTCTCACCCGTAGCGCCTCTCGAACTCACCGCAGGCAGCGAGGCCATGCTGGCCAGCACGCTGGCCGAGGATTTCGACCTTTACGCCTCGATCCCGCACGGTTGAGCCGGTCAGTGCAGGAGTTGCCCCTGCACGATCGCCGTCAGATCGTTGAGCGAGAACGGTTTCGGCAGGAAGACCGAATTGGCTATGCGCAACCGGGTGTCGGCAAAGCTGTCCTCGGCATAACCCGAAACGAACACAACCTTCACATTCGGTCGCTGCTCCAGGGCCTTTCGAACCCAACTCGGCCCGTCCATCCCGGGCATCACCACATCGGTCACGAAGATATCCACATCCACCGCCGGGTCTTCAAGCAGACGCAGCGCTTCCTCGGCATTTGCGGCCTCGAGCACGATGTAGCCCCGCATCCGCAAAGCCCTCGACGCAAAGGCACGGACCGGGGCCTCATCCTCCACCAGCAGGACGACGCCTTCGCCCTGGCGCGCCGGGGCTCGGCGAAACTGCGGCAAGGCCTGCGCAGGCTCGACCGGTTCAGCCACTTCGTCTGTATTGATCGGGAAATAGATCAGGAAGGTCGACCCCACATCCGGTTCGCTGTCGACAAAGATAAAACCACCGCTTTGCTTGACGATGCCATAGGCGGTCGACAGACCCAGCCCCGTGCCTTCGCCGGGACGTTTCGTGGTATAGAACGGTTCGAAGATCTTCTCGGTTCGGTCCGGCGGGATTCCATGGCCAGTATCGGTTACCTTCAGCAGGGCATAGTCGCCCGGCGGCACCACTGCGCGGTCACGGCGCAACTCTGTCGTGAGGGTCACGGCCTCGGTCGAAATCCGGATCGTCCCTCCCCCAGGCATCGCGTCGCGCGCATTCACGACAAGGTTTATCAGAACCTGCTCCAACTGGCGCTTGTCGGCGCGGATCGGACCGAGGCCGTTGCCGTGGCGAAACGACAGCCGCACCTTCTCGCCCATCAGGCGGCTCATCAGGTGGGTCAGCTCCGACAGCGCATCCGCAAGGTCGATCCGCTGGGGACGAAGGGTCTGCTTGCGTGAATAGGCGAGGAGCTGGCCCACCAGGCTTGCCGCGCGGTTCGCATTCTGGCGGATCTGAACGAGGTCGGCATATTCCGGCTCATCGACGCCGTGCTGCAACAACAACAAATCGCAATGCCCCGAAATCGCAGTCAACAGGTTATTGAAATCATGCGCAATTCCACCTGCGAGCTGACCCATGCTCTGCATCTTCTGGCTCTGGACGAACTGTGCTTCCAGCGTCTTGAGAGCCGTAGCGTCGTCCAGCACCGCTAGGACGATCGGGCGCCCCTGTTCCACGACCCGCCGCAGGGTGACCTGAACGAAGGTTTCGGTCTCGGCATTCCGCACCCGCAGCACCTCTCGCCCGCCGGGAAGACGTTCCGCCAGAACATCGCCGATCCAGTCGCTGATGGACCGTCCAAGCCCTTCCAGAAGATCCGTCAGCGCAACCCCGGACTCGCCCGTCAGATTCAGCAACTCGCGTGCCGCGTGGTTGGCGCTCAGCACCCGCCCGCCGCCCTCAAGCAGGATCAACGCCACAGGCAGCCGCTCGAAATCGCCGTGGACCAGCGCATCGGGAGCGTGTCCCGCCATCGGCAGCAGGTACACCTCCCGCCGCTCGCCCGGCCCTTCGATCTCGGCCAGAATGGCGCGCACCTCGCCCTCCAGCGTCGTGACACGGGTTTCCTCGCCGGAGCGCAACACCGGATTGACGAAGATCCGGTCCAGTGTGCGGGGGCGGCTTCCCAGAAGTCTGCGCATGGCCTCGTTCATGAACAAGACGACACCGGACTTGTTTGAGACCAGCATTGGCAAGCTCAGCGATTCGGCCCCTCGCCCTGGCGTTGTGCGTTCGAGCATTTCCTCGATCCGCCAGAGGAATTCGGCTTCAGCTACGCGATGCACGGACAACCGTGTGTGGCCGCGTCGGGTGACGATATCTTCACGTGCCGCCCCGCGTGCCTGGGCCCTGCTCTGCAAGCGGTAAAGCACCGCGCCCGGACTTGCGAAATGGTCGCCCAGAACGCCCGCCAGTGTATCCCCAGCGTCGCCAAATCGCTTGAGGGCGGCAACGTTGCGGTAACCGATCTCGCCATCCGTGTCGGTCGTGAAACAGGGGGCGGCGTCTTCCCTGACCAGTGCAGCCATTTGCACCCGCCGGTCCCGCTCCTTCGCCACCCGCAAAGCCTCAAGGCAGCGAAGCAGGATCGCGAGTACAAGGAACGTGACGGCCACGACGTTGGACAGAATGCTTCCGCGCGGGTCTGGCACGAAGACAGCCGCGACCGCAAACAGAACAGCCCCGACAACCAGCATCCACGCCTTTGGCGCTACGCGACGAATGGCGGCATACAGATCGCCCGATACCGCACTCGCCAAAACCATGCCTCCAGAAGACCCGACATCCTCCATTGGCAGGTAAAACAGTTAAACCAACCTTAACCCGGACCGCCGCCTCAAACTGAGACAGCTGTTCGGCGCCGCGCGAGAAGTGCGAGGTAAAAGCCGTCGCCTCCGCTCAACGGTGAAAATCCGGTTTCCAGCACCAGTTGCCAGTCGGGTCTTGCGGCAAGGAACGCCGCGACTTGTCGGCCATTCTCGGCCGCGATCATCGAGCAGGTCACGTAGGCGAGCGTACCGTTCGGCCCGACCAATGCAGCCGTCCTGCCGAGTATCTCGGCCTGCAGGGCGGTCAGCTTGGCCAACCCGTCCGCCGTGAGGGTCCATTTGGCTTCCGGCGCGCGGCGCCAACTGCCGGAACCGGAACAGGGAACATCGGCCAGCACAAGGTCGAAGGGGCCCGATTGGGCGACTTCGGCGGTCTTGACAACCTGCACCGGGCAACCGGCGCGGGCGGCGCGCGCAGGCAGATCCCGCATCCGTGTCGGATTGGCATCATGGGCGAAGATCGTCAGGTGCGCCCGCGCGGCCATAGCGAGCGTCTTGCCGCCGCCGCCCGCGCAGTAATCGAGGACGCGCATGCCGTTTCGAAGCGGCAGAAGCTCGACGACGGCCTGTGAGGAGGCATCCTGAAGCTCCAGCAACCCACTGGCGAACGCTTGCGAAGATTGGATCTTTCTTGCGTTTTCCGTGACTTCAAGAGCGGAGTTCGCCAGGGGATGCGGCTGGGTCACAATTCCTTCGGCGCAAAGCGCCGCTCTCGCCTCATCCCGGGTCACCTGCCCGAGGTTTGCTCGCAGAAACACCGGAGCGCGGTGCCGGAGGGCTTGCATCACCGGCTCGAACTGATCGCCCAGGCCATCGCGCAACACGGGCGCGAGCCAGTCGGGACAATCGAGCGCGACAAGTCCCTCGGGCATGGCACGGACAAGAGCTTCGTCGGGCGACAGCGGCGACGGCCCGTGGCCTTCGCCCGTGAAGAGCGATTCCGGCGGAACCCCGGCGGCGCGCAGGCCGCCAAGGATCAGCCTCCGGCCCGTCTCGGCCCCGCCAAGGGCTGCGAAGGAACGGCGGCAGCGCAGGGCGTCAAAGACAAGGTCGCGCACCGCAGCGCGGTCGCCCGAACCTGCAAAGCGACTGGCGCGCGCCCAGTTCGTCAGCGCCTGTTCGGCCGGACGTCCCGCAAGAACACGGTCCAGCACCTCGATCGCCGCCGCGAGCCGTGCGGAAGGTGTCATGGCCGCTCATCCTGTTTCAACGGAAAGCGCGCAAAGCCATTGGGAATATTCACATTATCCCACGCGGTAATTCGGGCTTTCGCGGGTGATCTGCACGTCGTGGACGTGGCTTTCCTTCAGCCCTGCCCCGGTGATCCGCACGAACTGGCAGCTTGCTGCGCATCTCGGCGACGTGCCGTTGCCGGTATAGCCCATCGCGGCGCGCAGGCCGCCGACCAGCTGATGGATCACCGCGGCGGCCGAGCCCTTGTAGGGCACCTGCCCCTCGATCCCCTCGGGCACCAGCTTGTCGCTCGCGGCATCCTTCTGGAAATAGCGGTCAGCCGACCCGCGCGCCATCGCGCCGAGCGACCCCATGCCGCGATAGGCTCTTGAAGCTACGACCTTGATAGAGAATGACTTCGCCCGGGGCTTTCGTCGGTTCCTGCGATTGCCGAGCCGACCATGGCGCATGAGGCTCCCGCGGCTATCGCCTTGGCGAAATCGCCGGAATACTTGATGCCGCCATCGGCGATCACCGGGACGTCACCGGCCGCACTTGCCGCATCCATGATCGCTGTCAGTTGCGGCACGCCCACGCCTGCAACGATCCGCGTGGTGCAGATCGAGCCGGGACCGATCCCCACCTTCACCGCATCGGCGCCAGCACCGATCAGCGCACGCGTCGCCTCGGCGGTCGCCACGTTGCCCGCCACGACCTGCACGGCATTCGACAGCGCCTTGATCCGCTCCACCGCGCGCGCAACACCCTCGGAATGGCCATGCGCGGTGTCGATCACCACCATGTCCACGCCTGCGTCGATCAGCGCCTTCGACCGCTCGAACCCGGCATCGCCGACGGTCGAGGCGGCGGCTACCCGCAGCCGTCCCAACTCGTCCTTGCAGGCCTGCGGGTTCAGCACGGCCTGTTCGGTGTCCTTCAAGGTCAGGAGGCCGGTCAGCTTGCCCTGCCCGTCCGTGACCAGCAGCTTCTCGATCCGCCGCGCCTTCATCAGGTTGATCGCCTCTTCCCGGTCCACCGGTTCGCGCAGCAGCGCGAGATTCTCGCGACGACATCATCGACCGGACCGGCGTCCGGTCGTCGGAGGCAAAGCGCATGTCGCGGTTGGTGACGATCCCCACCACGCGGCCGACCTCGTCGACCACCGGGAAAGCCGGTGACGTTGTAGCGCTCCTGCAGCACCTTGGCATCGGCCAGCGTCTGGTCGGGGGTCAGCGTGATCGGGGCGTAGACGATTCCGCTTTCGAAGCGCTTCACCCGGCGAACCTCGTTCGCCTGCGCTTCGATGTCGAGGTTGCGATGGATCACGCCGATCCCTCCCGCCTGCGCCATGGCGATCGCCATGCGCCCCTCGGTCACGGTGTCCATCGCGCTGGACAGAAGCGGGATGTTCATGCGGATGGATCGGGTCACGAAGGTCGACGTGTCGGCGTCGGCTGGCAGCACGTTGCTGGCAGCCGGCACAAGAAGCACGTCGTCAAAGGTGAAAGCCTCGCAAATCTCCATGGCAACCTCCGGGAGCGTGTTCGTCTGGCGGTTCCCTGTTTCACGCGCAGCATCCGAAGGCAAGCCCGATAGCGGCCCTTGCAGCGCGATGCACTACATGGTGATGCTTTGCCGGAAGCGAAGGGCGAGGGTTTCATGCGGGTGGCAATCGTCGAGAATACCGGGATCACCCATCATGGCCAGCTCGGGGTCGCGTTGCACGAACAGGCCGCTCTGATCGAGGTCTTCCGCCCGTGGACCGACGGTCGCCTGCCCGAAACTCCGGACGGATACGATGCGCTGGTCGTCTTCGGCGGCGAGCAATCGGCACTGGACGATGCGTCGCATCCCTACCTGCCCGCGCTTGCCCGTGTCATGCGTGCCTTCACCGGCGCTGACCGGGCCGTGCTGGGCATCTGCCTCGGCAGTCAGGTGATGGCGCGGGGGTTCGGCGCGGCGAACCATTTGGGCACTGCGCCCGAATTCGGCTGGCAGGAGGTGCGGCTGACCGAGGCGGGCAAGGCCGACCCCGTAACATCGGTCCTGCCTCCGGCCTTTCCGATCTTTCAGTGGCATTCGGATACGTTCACGCTGCCCGAAGGGGCCGTGCACCTTGCCACGGGCGACGGGGCCGCGCAGCAGGCCTTTCGGATCGGGCGTGCCACGTATGGCACCCAGTTCCATTTCGAAGCCAGCCGCACCGTCGTCGCAGACTGGACGCGCACGTTCCCCGAAGCGACCGAGCGGCTGCAGCCGGGCTGGATAAAGGCCCATCCGCACCTGGCAGCGACGAAGGGGGCGGATGCCGATGCGGCGGGCCTGGCGCTCGCCCGTGCCTGGGTGGCGCGGATCTAGGCGCGGGCCGCGTTCGTCCGCGCGGCGAGGTCGCCGCTGACCCAGCCCCGCAGTATCTTGCCGGAAACAGGCAACACCACCAGCGTGGCCGCCGCAAGCACGACCACGCCCGCCGCGCGCCACGGTCCGCCCAAAATCAGCAGGGCATTGGAATAGGCGGCGAGCGGAAATGTGAAGGCGCCCCAGAAAGGCGTGAAACCACCTGCCGTGACCCAGCGGGCCGAGGTGATCAGCGCCAGCAGGATCGCGGCGCCCAGGGTCGCGAAGCCAAGCGCAAGCCAGGGGTGGTGCTGCAACACCGACACCGTGGTCAGCAGACTCGCCGGACCCAGATGCAGCGCCAGCAGCGGGCGGAGCGGCGCGGGTGGAATGCGGCGCACAAGCTGCACCAGGCTGATTGCCCAGATCGTTGCGGCAACCGGAATCGCCGCATAGACCATCGCAACCGCAAGCGCGGGCATGTGTAACCCCGCAGCCCCCAGGCCGCCCACGATGAAGCCGGTGAAGGACAGCTGCCACACAGGCGTCACCCCCCGCGCTTCAGGCGGGCCGAGGCGCATCACGTCGATCAGCAGAAGCGCCAGCCCCACATGAAGCGCAAAGCCAACCACCAGCACGATCAGGGCGAACGCCGGAGTGTAGGGCGACAGCACCACAGCGATGAAATAAACTGAGACGACGGCCGAGCTCATGCCGACGCGCCCCGGCATGGTCGCAAGCTCGTCCCTTATCACGCCGGGGCGGTGCCAGACCTTGCCCAGATAGGCCCCCATCGCGAACAGCCACAGCAGCGAGACCGCGCCCAGAAACGTCTCGACGGCGCCGTGCGGCAAGGCGAAGACGCCGACCGCCCTGCGCCAGGCAAGGCCCAGGGCGAACAGACCGATTACCGCCAGAAAGATCATCGGAGGGGTCCGCCGGAACGGCCCTGCCGCCGGCGTGGGGCGCAGCGGAAAGACAGGCGGTGCAGGCATGAAAACGTCCTCGGGTTCGGGCGAAGCTCTAGATCAGCCAGGGAAACCAGTCGTCCCGCAACCGCTGTCCCGGCTGCATCCCGTGCCCCGGATAGGGGGGCGAGGTGCGCCCGGGCCGTTCCACATAGCGCGCATCATCGCCCAGGAGGCGCAGAGAGAAAGCCCGTCTGCGTGTTGCGGCCTCGTTTCCCCGCGCGCCATGCAGGGTGCGGTAGTGGAAGGCCACCGCATCGCCCGGCTGCATCTCCCATTCCACCACGCGCATGCCTTCGGCGTCCGGATCGGGCACCGGCATGTAGAGATCCGGATCGGGATAGAACGAGGTATCCGACAGCCAGCGCTTCGGCAGCACTTCCTTCGGCCAGAGGTGCGAGCCCGCAACACAACGCAGCGATGCCTCGCGCACCGGATCGACGGGCGACCAGAAGCTGACGGTCTGCCGCCCCTCGACGAAGTAGTAGGGTCCGTCCTGATGCCAGGGCGTGGGCTTCGACGTGCCGGGTTCCTTGACCAGCACATGATCGTGAAACATCTGCACCCTCTGCGAGCCCATCAGCCGGGCCGCGACATCTGCAACCTCGCTTTCGCGGATCACCTGCCCGAATTCGGGGATACGGTCCCAGTTGCAGTAGTCGTCGAAGAATCGCCCGCCCTCGCCCGGCTTCAGGTTCTCGGCGGCGTGGGGGCCGGGTTCGGCCATGTTGCGCTCAATCCCGGCGCGGATCACATCCACCCAATCGGCCCAGAGGCCCCGGATCAGAACGACGCCGTCGTTCTGATAGGCCGCAACCATGTCATCCGTCACCGTGACCATGTGCATCCTCCGTTTCGTGCCACCCTGCCCCGCCCGCGCGGCCTTGCCAAGGCCCACCGCGCGGCGACGATCGGGCGTCGCTGCGGCAGACAGGCGCTGCTGCACCCGGAGCCGATTGGTTCTTGAACCTATGGCGAACCATCGGCTACCCCCGAAGGATAAGTGTGCCAGGATCAACGCAGGAGACAGGTCGATGCCCCACGCCCATGAGACCGGACGCCTAAACCTGCCCTTTGTCGGCATCGCGACCTTCGGGAAGCGTCGCTATGTCGAGGACTGGGGCGCAATCGAGGCCGATGTCGCCATTCTGGGCGCTCCTTTCGACTTCGGCACGCAGTTCCGCGCGGGGGCGCGCTTCGGCCCGCGCGCGGTGCGCGAGGCATCCACGCTGTTCTCGTTCGGCCATGCCGGGGCCTATGACCACGAGGATGACTGCGTCTACCTCGGCCCCGACGTGACCATTGTCGATATCGGCGATGCCGATATCGTGCATACGGACACCGAGAAAAGCCACGCCAATATCGAGACAGGCGTGCGCGCCATCCTCGACGCGGGCGCATTGCCGGTCGTGATCGGCGGCGATCACTCGGTCAACATCCCCTGCGTCCGGGCCTTCGCGGGGCGTGGGCCGATCCATATCCTGCAGATCGACGCACATCTCGATTTCGTGGATGAGCGTCACGGGGTGCGCCATGGCCACGGCAACCCGATGCGGCGCGCCGCAGAGCAAGAGCATGTCACCGGCATTACCGCGCTTGGCATCCGCAACGTCTCGTCCACCACGCAGGAGGGCTACGAGGCCGCGCGGGCAATGGGCGATGACATCCTCTCGGTCCGACAGGTCCGCAGGCTGGGGGTCGAGGGTGTCCTTGCGCGCATCCCGAAGGGCGCACGGCTTTACATCACCATCGACATCGACGGCTTCTGCCCGTCCATCGCACCGGGCACCGGCACGCCCAGCCACGGCGGCTTCCTCTATTACGAGGTGCTGGAGATTCTCCAGGCCGCCGCCCGCAGCCATGAGGTGGTCGGCATCGATCTGGTCGAGGTTGCGCCCGACTATGACCCGACCGGGTCAACCGCCATCCTCGCGGCACAGGTTTTGTTGAACCTTCTCGGGTTCATCTTCCACGCGCGCCACAAAGCCGGCTGAGGCTGCTTTACTTGCCCTTCGCCTTGTCGACCGACCCCTGAATGCGCGAGGCGCTGGTCGAGGGGACGAGGACGGCGGCGGGTTTGGCCTTGTCCTTCTTCGGCTTCTTCACTTCCTTGTTCGATCGCATCTGGCCTTTCGCCATGATCTGTCCTTTCCCGGCTGGTCCGGCGACGGCCACGTGGCCGGACCGGAGGGGGCGCGCCGGAGGGCGGCGACGAGGATCGTCGCTGCACGCCTGGCCCATGCTCCCGGTCTGATCGGGGTGATCCGCCCTGTCAACCGCGAAGGCTCAGCGGTACAGAAGCGAGCGCCCGTTGTGGAAGAGGTGGATCTTCTTCGGATCGGCGGCAAGGCGCACGACTTTCCTTCGCAGGTCGGCATGAATACCCGGCAGCTTCGCCACCACCTGCGCCGCATCGCCCTGCCGCTCGAAATACAGCAGCGTCACCTCCCCCAGCGCCTCGGTAATCTCGACCGTGCCGGTGAACAGCGCCTCGCCCTGGGTTTCGAGCAGATCTTCCGGACGCACACCCAGCTTGACCTTCGCTCCCATCTCCGAGGACTGCGTCGCAATCGCCGCCCGCGCAATCCCGCCTGCGGCCAGCTTCACGGTGGTCTCGGCCCCCGTTCCCACGATTTCGCCCGGCATCAGGTTCATCGACGGACTGCCGATGAACTGTGCCACGAACTCATTCTCGGGCTTCTCGTAAAGCTCCAGCGGCGTGCCGACCTGGCTGATCCCACCCCCTGCCAGCACCACGATGCGGCTGGCCAGCGTCATCGCCTCGACCTGGTCATGGGTCACGTAGACCATGGTCGAGTCCGGCATCTTCTCCTTAAGCTGCGCGATCTCGAGCCGTGTCGCCACGCGCAAGGCCGCGTCGAGGTTCGAGAGCGGCTCGTCGAAGAGATAGACCTTGGGATCGCGCACGATCGCCCGCCCGATGGCAACGCGCTGGCGCTGTCCGCCCGACAGGGCCTTGGGAAGCCGATCCAGATAGGGCGTCAGTTGCAGGATCTTCGCCGCCCGGTCCACGGCCGCGTTGATCTCGGCGGTGGACTTCTTCGCGATCTTGAGCGCGAAGGCCATGTTGTCGCGCACCGTCATGTGAGGGTAGAGGGCGTAGCTCTGGAACACCATGGCGATGCCGCGCTGCGCCGGAGGCACGTCGTTCATCCGGACCCCGTCGATGGTGAAATCGCCGCCCGAGATACGCTCCAGCCCCGCGATCATCCGCAGGAGCGTGGACTTGCCGCAGCCGGAGGGACCGACGAACACAATCAACTCGCCTTTCTTGATGTCGAGGTTGATGTCCTTGAGGACTTTCACCTCGCCATAGGCCTTGGCCACGTCTTTCAGAAGCATATCGGCCATGGTCGTTCCCCCCTTGTCAGGCCCGGACGGCGAGGCAGACCTGCCACGCGCCAAGCGTTATCCTTGTCCCCGACGCCGCAGCGCCCCCCAGATCGTCGCCGATTGTGCGCCAGTTCCCGACCGGCGAGTCGATTGTCGCCGGACTGTCGCCAAGATTGACGGCACAGAACAGTGTCTCGCCCTTGCTTTCCCGCAGGAAGCTCACAACGTCGCCTTGCGCCCGCAGCCCCGTCATCGTCCCCGTCCGCAGCACGGGATGCGCGCGGCGCAGGGCTAAGCACACGGCGGTAATGCTCCAGCATCGAGGCCGGATCGCCCACCTGCCGCGCGACTGCCAGCCCCAGATGCGCCGCAGGGACGGGGAGCCAGCTTTTCGCCGCGCCGGTGAAACCGCCCATCCGGTTGTCGGCCTGCCAGACCATCGGCGTGCGACAGCCGTCGCGCCCCTTGAATTCCGGCCAGAACTCGATCCCGTAGGGGTCTTGCAGATCCTCATAGGCCAGTTCGGCCTCGGGCAGACCCAGCTCCTCGCCCTGATACAGGCAGACAGAGCCACGCAGGCAGATCAGCAAGGTCGCATAGGCGCGCGCTGCCGCGTCGCTCAGTCCCCAGCGGGTGACGTGGCGCACGGTGTCGTGGTTCGAATAGGCCCAGCAGGGCCAGGCATCCGGCGCGGCCTTTGCAAGACGCGCGAACACCTCTTCCAGCACCGCGGCTGTGGCGCGCTTCGGCTGCAACAGCTCGAACGGATAACACATCTGCACCTTGTCGCCGCCCGAGGTGTACTCGGCCATGATCTCGAGGCCCCGCTGTGCATCCCCCACCTCGCCTACCGCCGCCGCGCCGTAAGGCTCCAGTTCCGCCCGGAAGCGGCGCAGGAAGGCCAGGTTCTCGGGCTGGTTCTTCGAGAACAGGTGGATCTGGTGGTTGTAGGGGTTCACGGCGGGCGCGATGGAATCGTTGCGCAGTTCCTTCGGCAAGGAAGGATTGTCGCGCAGGTACTTGTCAGCGAAGTAGAAGTTGATCGTGTCGAGCCGGAAGCCGTCCACGCCGCGTTTCAGCCAGAACCGTTCCACGTCCAGCAGCGCGTCCTGCACGGCGGGTTCGTGCAGGTTCAGGTCGGGCTGGCTGGTCAGGAAGTTGTGCAGGAAATACTGCTCGCGCCGCGCGTCCCACTGCCAGGCCGAGCCGCCGAAGACCGACAGCCAGTTGTTGGGCGGCGTGCCATCGGGCTTCGGGTCTGCCCAGACGTACCAGTCCGCCTTCGGGTTCGTCCGGTCCCTGCGGCTCTCCCTGAACCAGGGATGCACGTCCGATGTGTGCGACAGGACGAGGTCGATCATCACCCGCAGGCCAAGTTCGTGTGCCCGTGCGACCACCCGGTCGAAATCGGCCAAGGTTCCAAACATCGGATCGACGTCGCAGTAGTCGCTCACGTCATAGCCGAAGTCCTTCATGGGCGAGGTAAAGAAGGGGCTGATCCAGATCGCGTCCGCGCCAAGTCCGGCTACATGCGGCAGACGCTCCACGATCCCGCCGAGATCGCCGATCCCGTCGCCGTTCGAATCCTGGAAGCTGCGCGGATAGATCTGGTAGATCACCGCGCCACGCCACCAGTCGGGGTCCTTCGGCAGGCTCACTTCACCGAACCCGCCAGCAGGCCACGCACCAGATATTTCTGCATCGCAAAGAACACGAACAGCGGAACCGCAATCGACACGAAGGCCGAGGTCGCAAGGATCTCCCAGTCGCCGCCGCGGCTGCCCAGAAGGTTGACCAGCGTGCCGGTCAGCACAAGCTGGTCATTTCCGGTGCCAAGGAACACCAGCGCCACCAGCAGGTCGTTCCATGTCCACAGGAACTGGAAGATCGCGAAGGACGCAAGCGCGGGGAAGGACAGCGGCAGGATGATCTTGGTGAAGATCTGGAACTCGGTCGCCCCGTCCACCCGGGCATTCTCGATGATGTCCCGGGGCAACCCGACCATGTAGTTGCGCAGAAGATAGATCGCCAGCGGCAGGCCGAAGCCGGTATGCGCCAGCCAGATGCCGAGATACCCCTTCCCGATCCCGATGGCATTGTGGAATTGCAGCAGCGGGATCAGCGCCAGTTGCAGCGGCACGACCAGCAGGCCGACCACCGCCGCCACCAGCAGCGCGCGGCCCGGAAAATCCATCCAGGCGAGGGCGTAGGCGGCGAAAGCCGCGATCAGGATGGGGATGATCGTGGCCGGAATCGCCACCGTCAGCGTGTTCAGAAAGGCCTGGCCGATGCTCTGCCCGGCCGACGGCGTGAACAGCACCGTGCGATAGTTGTTCAGCGTGAACTCGGGCGGCGTGGCGGCGGTCGCGAAGACGCGCGGAAGCCGCGCGCCCGCAGTGCTCGCGGTCGAGGTCAGCTTGAAGTCGCCGTTCTCGCTGACCGTCAGTGTCGTGCCGTCCCCCAGGTCTGCCACATCGCCCGGCGCATATGCCGAAGGCTCGCGCGAAGAAGTGCCCCAGGCGCTGATCGTCGTTGCAGCATTCGCGAAGAGGTTCCCCGCAATCACATAGGCGCCATCCGTCGGCACTTCCTCTCCCGAAATGCGGATCGGGGAAATCTGCGTTTCCTGTGTCGTCAGCGCCCGCCACCAGCCCGAGGTCGAGATCTGGTCGCCCGTGCGGAACGACGACACCAGCAGCCCGAAGGTCGGCATCACCCAGAGCAGCACCAGCACCAGCACCGAAATGTGAACGGCCCACGTCAAACCCGATTTCTTGCCTGCGATATTGTCCATGCCCGCGCTCCCCTACCGCATCTCTTTGCGGGCGTTGTAGACGTTCCAGACAAGGATCGGCGTCACCAGCAGCATGATGATCATGGCGCTGGCCGATCCCACGCCCCAGTCACCGGCGCGGAACAGCTTGTCGAACATGTAGTTCGCCAGCACCTGCGTCTCCCACTGGCCGTTGGTCATCGCCAGCACGATGTCGAACACCTTCAGCACGGTGATCGTGATCGTCGTCCACACCACAACGATGGTGCCCATGATCTGCGGCACCTTGATCTTGAAGAAGATCTGGAACGGGTTCGCACCGTCCAGGATCGCGGCCTCGATGGTCTCTTCCGGGATCGCGCGCAGGGCGGCGGACAGGATAACCATGGCGAAGCCGGACTGGATCCAGACCAGCACGATCATGAGGAAGAAGTTGTTCCAGAACGGGATGGTCAGCCATGTCTGCGGATCGGTCCCCCCGAACCACAGGTAGAGCGCGTTCAGAATCCCGATCTGGTCCTGCCCCGCAGGACGCGCGTCATAGATCAGCTTCCAGATGACCGAGGCGCCGACGAACGAGATCGCCATCGGCATGAAGATCAGCGACTTCGCGATATTGCCCCACCAGATCCGGTCGGTGAGCGTTGCCACCAGCAGCCCGAACATCGTGGCAAGCGCCGGAACGAAAACCAGCCACAACATGTTGTTGCGCATGGATTCCCAGAACTTCGGCTCGGCCATCATGCTGCTGTAGTTCGACAGGCCCACGAATTCCGACACGTTCCCGGCCCGTTGCTGGTGCAGCGACAGCCAGAACGTCGCGAAGACCGGGTAGGCCAGGTACAGCCCCAGCGCGATGATCGCGGGCGCAAGGAACAGCCAGGGACGGACCAGGTTGGCCCGCGTGATGTTCCGCCCGGCATTCGGACCCTTGACCGGAAAGAACACTTTGTCGACGAGCAGGTTCGACAGGTAGAAATAGCCGATACATCCGCCAACGCCGATCGCGATGGTCAAGACCGCCTGGATTGCCGGATTCATGCGCCCCTCCCCGAAAGCAGATGATCAGCCGTAAGACAAAGGGCCGATCCGCAGCAGCGGACCGGCCCCCGTGAGGCTCATTTCGGCCAGGATGCGTCGATCTGCGCCGCGACATCGGCCGTGGGCTTGCCGCCCACATAGTCCACCATGCCGGTCCAGAAGCTGCCCGCGCCGACAGCACCCGGCATCAGGTCGGACCCGTCGAAGCGGAAGGTGGTCGCATTCGTCAGGATTTCACCCTGCTTCTTCATCGGCGCGTTCGCATAGGCGTCGGGATTGGCCGACTTCAACGGCGTCAGGAAGCTCGACTGCGCCATCCAGACCTCGTGCGCTATCGGCGTCTTCAGCCATTCAATGAAGGCGCGCGACGCCGGGGTGTCCTTGGTGATGAAGGCCAGCGTGCCTGCACCCAGAACCGGCTTGCCCAGATCCTTGCCCGCATAGGCCGGCATGTAGAAGAAGTCCGCATCCTCGCCCACAACGGTCCCTTCCGGGAAGAACGACGGGATGAACGATGCCTGGTGGTGCAGGAAGCACTGCGGCGGCGACGAGAAGAGACCCTTCGGGCTGTCGCGGAAATCGGTGGAGGCGACGGCGCCCGCGCCACCGGCCACGAACTTGTCGTTCTTGGCGAAGTATCCGAACTCGTCGATTGCACCCATCACTTCCGGGCTGCTGAACGGCACCTCGTGCGTGACCCACTTGTCGTAGATCTCGGGCGGCTGGGTGCGGAGCATCATGTCCTCGACCCAGTCGGTCGCGGGCCAACCCGTCGCCCCGCCCGAGCCCAGCCCGATGCACCACGGCGTGCCGCCGTCAGCCACGATCTGCTCGGTCAGCGCTTTCAGATCCTCCATCGTCTCGGGCACCTTGTAGCCCGCATCCTCGAAGTTTTCGGGCACGTACCAGACCAGTGATTTCACGTCGATCTTGTAGGGAAAGGCATACAGCGCCTTGGTTCCATCCGGCCCCGCATAAGACCCTAGGCTGACCCAGCTGTCGCCCGCCGCATAGTTCTCGGCCAGCCATTTCTGCGTGTCCTCGCCCAGAGGCGAAACGAAACCCTTCTTCACCAGGTCGGCGATCAGACCAGGCTGCGGCAGGACGGCGATATCGGGCGGGCTGCCCGCCTGCGTGTCGATCACGATCTGCTGTTCATAGTTCTCGGATGACGAATAGTTCACCTTCACGCCCGATGCGGCGGTGAAATACGCAAGCATCGACTCGACCAGAGCCTGATCCTCGCCGCGCCACGGGCCGAACATGTTCAGCGTCTGGCCATCCAGGTTGGTGGCCTCGTCATAGGCCTTGTAGCTGTCCCAGTTGAACCGGGGATCCTCGCCCGGCGGAAACTTGAGGTCCTGAGCATGGACCATGCCAGCAAGGAGCGCGAGTGCTGCGGCACTCGCAAAAAGCTTCGTCTTCATTGCAACCTCCCAGTTGGGCAGACGCTCCGGCCCGCCTCGACGCTCCACGCAGCCAGAATCATTTTCAAACCGCTTTGGACAGCAAACACTCGCGCAGGTCACCCCTCAAGTCAATCACCAGTGGAGTCGACCTTCGTGAACGCCTTGTTTGCACGTGCAGAAAGCTTGGATGCTGCAGCTGCACCGGGCCGCTTTGACTTTGACGCGCCAGACCCGCTTGGTTACAGTTCCCCCTGATTGAAACCGGTTTGGACGCGGGCCAAGGCATGAACCTCAAGGAACTGGCCGGCAAACTGGACCTGTCGCCTACGACGGTCAGCCGGGCGCTGAACGGCTACCCCGAGGTCAACGAGGCCACGCGCGAACGTGTCCTTGCCGCCGCCAAGCGCTACAACTACCGCCCGAACACCCGTGCCATCCGCCTGGCCACAGGCCGGGCGATGGCCATAGGCCATGTCATCCCCGTAACCTCGAAACATGAAATGGTGAACCCTGTCTTCGCAGACTTCATCGCAGGCGCGGGCGAGACCTATTCACGCAACGGCTATGACATGGTCCTGTCCGTCGGCCCCGATGACGACGACGCGCGCATCTACCGCGATCTGCATGCGCGCGGCACGGTCGACGGCTTCATCGTCCACGCCCCCCGCATGAACGACACACGGCTGGAACTGCTGACCGAAATCGGCCTGCCGTTCGTGGTCCACGGCCGCGCAACCGGCACCGCCCTGCCGTATTCCTGGGTCGACGTGAACAACCGCCGCGCCTTCCAGCGTGCAACCGAATTCCTGCTTGATCTTGGGCATCGCCGCATCGCGCTGGTGAACGGGCTGGAGTTCATGGATTTCGCGATCCGTCGCCGCACCGGCTATCTCGATGCGCTGTCCGCCCGCCACATACCGACGGACCCCGCGCTCATGTCGTCTGACGAGATGACCGAACTTTGCGGCTATCGCGCCGCCCGGGCCATGCTGGCCCTCAACGATGCACCCACTGCCTTCCTTGTCGCCTCGATGATCTCGGGTCTCGGTGTCCGCCGCGCCATCGAAGAGCGCGGCCTGCATCTGGGGCGCGACGTCTCGGTGATCATCCATGACGACGAACTCAGCTATCTGAAGAACGGCGAAGACGTACCGATCTATACTGCCACCCGGTCCTCCGTGCGCGAGGCTGGCCGCCTTGCCGCCGAGATGCTGCTCGACGTCATTGCCCATCCGGAAACCGCCCCGAGGCAGCACCTTCTCGAAGCCGAACTCATCATCGGCCAGTCGACCGGCCCTGCGCCGGTCCTCCTCGTCCGCAAGGGGAACTGATTCATGACGCTGACCCGTGCCGATTTTCCCGAAGGTTTCCTGTTCGGGGCTGCCACCGCCGCCTATCAGATCGAAGGTCACGCCTTCGGTGGCGCGGGGTCCACGCATTGGGATACCTTCGCCGCCACGCCCGGCAACGTCGTGCGGGCCGAAGATGGCGCCACCGCCTGCGATCATTATCACCGCTGGCCTGAAGACCTCGATCTGCTGCGCGCCGCAAACATGGATGCCTACCGCTTCTCGACCAGCTGGGCGCGGGTCCTGCCCGAGGGGCGCGGCGCGGTAAATCCCGAGGGAATCGACTACTACGACCGGCTGGTCGACGGCATCCTCGCGCGGGGCCTCAAACCTTTCCAGACGCTCTACCACTGGGAAATGCCCTCGGCACTCGCCGACCTCGGCGGCTGGACCAACCGCGACGTGGCCCACTGGTTCGCCGACTTCGCCGAGATCGTCACGCGGCGCATCGGCGACCGCGTGGCGAGCATCGCCACGATCAACGAACCCTGGTGCGTGGCGTGGCTCTCGCATTTCCTCGGCGCCCATGCCCCCGGCCGCCGAGATATTCGCGCCGCCGCGCGCGCCATGCACCACGTCCTGCTCGCCCATGGTGCGGCGGTCGAGCGGTTGCGGTCACATGGCCAGCCAAACCTCGGCATCGTGCTGAACTTCGACCATTGCGCGCCCGCAACCGAAAACGCCGCCGACACCCTCGCCAGTGCCACGCAGGATGCGATCTTCAATCGCTGGTTCATCGAGGGCATCACCAGGGGCACTTACCCGGCCGAGGCGATGGCGGGCCTCGCGCCTCACATGCCGAAGGACTGGCACAAGGATATGTCGGTGATCGGCGCGCCGCTCGACTGGCTGGGCGTGAACTACTACACCCGCCACATCTACGCCTTCGACGGAAGCACGCCCTGGCCCCACGCCCGCAGCGTCGAAGGCCCGCTGCCGAAAACCCAGATGGGATGGGAAATCTTCCCCGAGGGACTTTACGGTTTCCTCACCCGCCTTTCGCGCGACTATGTCGGCTCGCTGCCGATCCATGTCACCGAAAACGGCATGGCGAATGCCGATCAGTTGCTGAATGGCACGGTCAACGACTTCGTGCGCGAGGAGTACCTCTTTGCCCATCTCGACGCGACCCGCCGCGCGATTGCGGATGGGGCAAACGTGAAGGGGTTCTTCTACTGGTCGCTGCTCGACAACTACGAATGGGCCGAGGGCTATGAAAAGCGCTTCGGCCTCGTGCATGTCGATTTCGAAACCTTGCAGCGGACGCCCAAAGCATCCTATCACGCCCTTGCCCGCGCGCTCGCGCGCTAGACGACCCGGAGCCGCCGCAATGTCCAAAGCCCCCCTCTGTCTCGTGGCCGACATCGGAGGCACGAATACCCGCGTGGCCCTCAGCGACGGCACCGTGCTCCGCCAGGACAGCATCCGCCGCTTCCGCAATGCCGAGTTTCCAGGCCTTGAAACCGTGCTCTCGAAATATGTCGCCGAAGCCGGCATTACCGGCATCGCAGGCACCTGCGTGGCGGCCGCCGGCCCCGTGAAGGATCAGGTCGCGACCCTCACCAACCGCGACTGGACGATCGACCATGGCACCCTTACCCGCCCGACCGGTGCGGCCAAGGTCGCCATCCTGAACGATCTTCAGGCCCCTGGCTATGCCCTCGGCCATATCGCGCCGGAGAAGCTGCGCCCCCTTGTCGACGGCGCACGGGAACAAGGCGGCGCGATGCTGGTCATCAATGTCGGCACCGGTTTCAACGCCGCCCCGGTGCATGACACCGAATGGGGCCGCATCGTCACCGCCAGCGAATGTGGCCATGTCAACATGCCGATCCGGACCGAGGCCGACCTGCGCCTCGCCCACTATGTGGAGACCGCCCACGGATTTCCCGGCGTGGAAGACGTGATGTCGGGCCGCGGCCTGGAACGCCTGTGGGGTTTCGTCACGTCCGAAGCAGGCGATCCATCCGAACGCAGCGCGGCCGAGATCATGACGGCCATAGACGAGGGGAAAGACCCCCACGCGCTGGCCACCGCGCGCCTCTTCACCCGGCTGCTCGGCGCGGAATGCGGCAACCTCGCCCTCATCCACCTGCCGTTCGGCGGCATCTACCTGGTCGGCGGCGTCGCCCGCGCCTTTACCGAACACCTCGGGCCGCTGGGATTCACACAAGCCTTCCGCGACAAGGGCCGCTTCGCAGGCTTCATGCAGAACTTTGCCGTGACCATCCTCGAAGACGACTACGCCCCCCTCACCGGCTGCGCCGCCTACCTCGCCCAGCACATGCGCGGCTAGGCCAACCCGAAGCCAATTCTTCTGTTCACAAATATCCCGGGGGGAGTCGCGGCTCTGCCGCGACAGGGGGGCCGGCCCCCCGTCTAGACCCGCAAAAGGAAAGGCACCCGATCTCCCGGGTGCCCATCTTCGCCCTGACACGTCCTGACTTAGTGCGCCGCCGCCACCGCCCGGTCCGTCAGCACCTTCACCAGGTTCGCGCGGTATGCCGCCGACCCGTGCAGGTCCGCGATCATGCCCTTCGCAGGCACCGTCAGACCCGCCACCGCCGCCGCCGAGAAACCGGCACTCAGCGCACGCTCTGCCTCGGTCCAGCGGAACACGCCGTTTTCCGAAGCCCCCGTCGCCGCCACCCGGACACCGCCGGGGTATTTCGCGACGAAGACCCCGGTCAAGGCGAAGCGCGAGGCAGGCTGGTTGAACTTCACATAGGCCGCCTTCTCGGGGATCGGGAAATTCACCCCGATGATGATCTCGCCCTCCTCCAGCGCCGTGGTGAACATGCCCTTGAAGTAGTCATCCGCCGCGATCTTGCGCCGGTCCGTCACAATGGTCGCTCCCGATGCCAGCACCGCTGCCGGATAGCAGGCCGATGGATCGTTGTTGGCAAGCGATCCGCCGATGGTTCCGCGGTTCCTGACCGCCGGATCGCCAATCCCGCCCGCCAGATCGGCCAGCGCCGGATAGTATTGCCGCGCGTCCTTCGCCACGACGGCATGGATCGTCGCCCCGCCGACCGACAGCGCACCGGCATCCATGCAGACGCCCTGCGTCTCCTTGATGCCCGTAAGGCTGACCAGGACATCGGGCGCCGCCAGCCGCTGCTTCATCGTCGGCAGCAGCGTCTGCCCGCCCGAGAGGGCCTGCGCCCCCTCGGCCTTCAACGCCTTCACGGCATCCGCCACCGAGGTGGGCTTCACGAATTCGAAGTTGTGCATCGTCTCTCTCCCCCTCAGCCGTGAATCGCCGTCCACACCCGCGAGGGCGAGACCGGCATGTCGATATGCTTGACGTGGCCATGACCACCCCGGTGCAGCGCGTCGATCACCGCATTGACGACCGCAGGAGGCGATCCGATGGCCCCCGCCTCGCCGCAGCCCTTCACCCCCAGCGGGTTGTGCGTGCAGGGCGTGTTGCAGCTGTGATCGACGGTGTAGAACGGCACGTCATCCGCGCGCGGCATCGCGTAGTCCATGTAGCTGCCGGTCAGAAGCTGCCCGTTCTCGTCATAGGCGCAGGCCTCGAGCAGCGCCTGCCCGATCCCCTGCCCGACGCCGCCATGGACCTGCCCGTTCACGATCATCGGGTTCATCGACGTTCCCGAAATCGTCGGCACAGGCGAACGACACGACCTCGACCTTGCCCGTCTCCGGGTCCACCTCGACCTCGCAGGCATAGGCCCCGGCGGGATAGGTGAAGTTGGCCGGATCATAGAACGCCGTCTCCTCCAGCCCCGGCTCCAGCGTTTCCAGCGGATAGTTGTGCGGCACATAGGCCGAAAATGCGATTTCCCCGAACGTCTTCGCCTTGTCGGTGCCCGTCACGCTGAACTTGCCGTCCTCGAACACGATGTCGCCTTCGGCGGCCTCGAGCATGTGGGCCGCGATCTTCTTGCCCTTGGCGATGATCTTGTCGACCGCCTTCACCATGGCCGTGCCACCCACGGCAAGCGAGCGCGAGCCATACGACCCCATCCCGAACGGGATCTTCGACGTGTCGCCATGCACGATCTCGATGGACGAGGCCGGAATGCCCAGCTTGTCGGACACGATCTGCGCAAAGACCGTCTCATGCCCCTGCCCGTGGCTGTGCGCCCCGGTCATGACGCTGATATTGCCGGTGGCATTCACCCGCACCGTCGCCGCCTCGAACAGGCCCACCCGTGCGCCGAGAACACCGACAAGGTTCGACGGCGCGATCCCGCAGGCCTCGATCCATGTCGACAGCCCGAGGCCGCGCAACTTGCCTTTCGCTCGCACTCTCCGCCCTGCGCTTCTCGAACCCGGCGAGGTCGCCGATCTCGATCAGCTTGTCGAGCGTCGCCTGATAGTTGCCGGTGTCGTACACAAGGCCGACCGGCGTGGTGTACGGGAACTGGTCGGGCTTGATGAAGTTCTTCCGCCGCACCTCCACCGGGTCGAGGTTCAACTCGCGGCACATCTTGTCCACGATCCGCTCGATCGAGAACGTCGCCTCGGGCCGCCCCGCACCGCGATAGGCGTCCACCGGTGCAGTGTTGGTGAAGACCGCCTTCACGTTCACATAGACCAGCGGCGTCTTGTAGGGTCCGGCCATCAGCGTGCCATGCAGGAAGGTCGGTGTCGCCGTCGAGAAGTTCGACAGATACGCGCCGACGTTCGCCATCGTCTCGGTCCGCAGGGCCAGGAAATTGCCCTCCTTGTCCGTGGCGAGTTCGATCTTCGTCACATGGTCGCGGCCATGCGCATCCGACAGGAAGCTTTCGCTGCGGTCGGCCACCCATTTCACCGGCCGGTTGATGGCCTTGGCCGCAGCCAGAACGGCCGCCTCCTCGCCATAGTGATAGATCTTGCTGCCGAAGCCGCCGCCCACGTCGGGCGCGATCACGGTCAGCTTGTTCTCCGGAATGCCCATCACGAAGGCCGAGATCAGCAGCCGGTGCAGGTGCGGGTTCTGGCTGGTGGTGTAGAGCTTGTAGTCGCCCGTCCCCGAGTCGTATTCGGCAAGCGATGCGCGCGGTTCCATCGCGTTGGGGATCAGGCGGTTGTTCACCAGTTCCAGCGTGGTGATATGCGGCGCGGTCTTGAAGGCCTCGTCCACCTTGGCGCGGTTGTCCTCGATCCAGCCCCAGTCGAAGCAGACGTTGTCGGCAATCTCGTCATGCACCCGGTTGGTCTTGTCGGCCACGGCCTGGGCCATGTCGACGATGGCCGGCAGTTCGGTGATGTCGGCCTCGATGACCGCCGCCGCATCCCTGGCCTGTTCGGGCGTCTCGGCCACCACGATGGCGTAGGCATCGCCGACATGGCGCACCTTGCCATGCGCCAGCACCGGCCGCTTGGGTTCCTTCATCGCAGTGCCGTCACGGCTGGGGATGTACCAGCCCGCCGGGTTGCCGCCCATGGCGACGAAATCCTCGCCCGTCATCACCGCCAGCACACCGGGCATCGCCTTCGCCGCCGCCGTGTCGATCCCGTTGATCCGCCCGTGCGCCACTTCCGAGCGCAGGAAGACCGCATAGGCCTGGCCGCGCAGATTGATGTCGGCCGTGTAACGCCCCTTGCCGGTCAGAAACCGGATATCCTCGCGCCGGACTGTGCTGGCGCCGATGCCACCGTCTTTTGGCATGTGATCCTCCCCTGGAGCGATGCGTGAATGACGCACCGTAATGAAATGAAATCAGGCGTTATTCTGCAGCAACGTCAGCCGCGACGGGCTGCCCGCTCGCCGCCAGAACGGCCTTGACGATGTTGTGATAGCCAGTGCAGCGGCAGATATTGCCTTCCAGATAGTGCCGCACGTCGGACTCGGTCGGCTTCGGGTTCTCGGCCAGCAGCGCCGCCGCCGACATCACCATGCCCGGCGTGCAGAAACCGCATTGCAGGCCGTGATGGTCCTGGAATGCCTGCTGGACGACGCCGAGCGAGCCATCGGCATTGGCCATCCCCTCGATGGTCTTCACCTGCGCCCCGGCAGCATCCGCCGCAAAGATCGAACAGCTTTTCACCGCCCGCCCGTCCACATGCACCACGCAGGCCCCGCATTGCGAGGTGTCGCAGCCCACATGCGTGCCGGTCAGCCCCAGCCCCTCGCGCAGGAAGGACGACAGCAGCGTCCGCCCCTCCACCTCGCCCGAGACGGTCTTGCCGTTCACGGTCATCGTGACGTTCGTCATGTCGTCCTCCCTTGGAATGTCCTGGGTACCGTGCCGGTTCAGCTGATCAGCCGCTTGAACCAGCCCTTTTTCTTCTCGCCCCCGGCCTCGTCGCCGTCGACCGCAGCCTCTTCACCTTCGCCCGGTCCCTCGATGGCTTCCTGAAAGCGGGTAAAGAACTGGTCCGCCATGTTCCTGGCAAACCCGTCGATCAGGCGCGAGCCAAGCTGCGCCAGCTTGCCGCCGACGTTCGCATCGACCTCGTAGGCCAGTCGCGTGCCGCCCTCGATGGCGGTCAGCGTGACGTTCGCCCCGCCCTTGGCAAAGCCCGCAGGCCCGCCCTTGCCCTCGCCGCTGATCCGCAGCGACTGGCCGGGAACCATGTCGGACAGCGTGACAACCCCGGTGAAGCGCGCCTTCACCGGACCCACTTTCTGCACCACCACCGCCTCGAACCCCGTCTCCGGCGTGCCGGTCATGCTCTCGCATCCCGGCACGCACTCCTTCAGCACCTCGGGGTCGAGGATCGCCGCCCAGACCGTCGCCGGGTCCGCCTTGATGTCGCGCTGGTCAGTCAGTTGCATGGAATGCCTCGCAGGGTTAACGGAGCTTAGAAAGAAGTTTACGGGCAGGCTATGTGACCTTGGTAGTAGGACGGCTCCCGCCCGCTCATTTCGCCGCAGGCAACCCGTCGAGGAACGCCTCCAGCGCCCGCGCGTCGATGGGCTTGGTCATCATCTCCACCCCCATCGCCGCGCACATCGCCCCGACCTCTGGCCCGCGATCCGCCGTGATCAGACGGGCCGGCACCGTTCCGTGCAAACGGTGCAGCCGCCCGATGAAATCCAGTCCCGTCATCCCCGTCCCCAACTGGTGGTCCACCAGCACGCAGTCGGGCAGGATGCCGATTTCCTCGATCAGCGCCAGCGCCTCTTCCCCGCTCGCCGCATCCAGCACCGATACGCCCCATTTCTCCAGCAGCAACACCATCGCGCGGCGCAGATCCTCGTCGTTCTCCACCAGAAAGGCGATCCGGTCCTGCACCACGGGCCGTGTCCGCCGCTCGGCAACAGGCACCATCGGCGCGACGCCGTCGGCCAGCGGAACCTGCACCATGAAGCACGTCCCCCGCCCCAGCACCGAGGTCAGCCCCAGGGGATGCCCCAGCAGTCCGCAGGCGCGTTCCACGATGGCCAGTCCCAGCCCCATCCCCTCCGAGGCCGAGGCCGGCGCGTTCAGCCGCCGGAACTCCTTGAAGATGTTGTCCTGTTCCTCTTCCGGTATCCCAGGCCCGGTATCCCACACCTCCAGCCGCACCATCCCGCCGCGCGGCCTTGCGCCCACCAGCACCCGGCCCCGCTGCGTGTAGCGGATCGCATTGCCGATCAGGTTCTGCAGGATGCGCCGAAGGTAGGCCGGGTCCGAAGCCACGACCGCCGCCGAAGGCATGACCCGCAGCGCCAGCCCCTTGCCCGCCGCCAGCGGCGCGAATTCGTCCTCGAGCTGGCGCAACAGGCGGTCCAGCCGCACCGGTCCGACCGAGACCGCCGCCCGACCGCTTTCCAGCTTCGAGATATCCAGCAGCGCCGACAGGATATCCTCGACCGAGACCAGCGCATTCTGCGCCTTGTCCAGCGCCTCGCGCGACCGCGCGTCGATGCTCTCGTCCTCGATCGACGAGATGAACAGTTTCGCCGCCGACAGGGGTTGCAGCAGGTCATGGCTCGCCGCCGCCACGAAACGCGACCGCGCGGCATTTGCCCGCTCGGCATGTCCCAGCGCATCCTCCAGTTCCAGCGTGCGCTCCATCACGCGCGCCTCCAGCGTCTCGTTCGCGCGGCTCAGGCCGTCGATGGCCGCCCGCTCGGCGGTCACGTCGGTGAAGCTCATCACGAAACCGCGGTCCGGCATCTCCTGAGCGAAGACATCGAGGATCAGCCCCTCGCCCCGCCGCACCTCGAACGACAGGGGCGGGCGCGGCCCCGGGCCATGGACCCACGCACTCAGGCGCGCGCCCGTCATCCGCTCGCCGAAAGCCACCTCTTCGGAAAAGCGCTGCAGCAGATAGTCGAAACTCGCCCCCATCCGCAGCCGCGCCACCGGGATCGCCAGCAGCGTGCCCAGCCGTTCGTTCCAGCCCACCAGCCGCCGGGTCTCGTCGAAGATGCAGACGCCCTGGTTGATGTGGTCCAGCGTCGCCCGGATCACGCGGGCCTGATCGTCCAGCATCCGACCCCGCTCCAGCCGCTCCAGCCGGATGATCTCGGTCACGTCGGTCTGCAGAATGACCGTCCCGCCATCGGCGGTGCGGTGCTCGCTCACCTGCAACCAGTGGTCGCGCACCAGCCGCACGTTGAAGATCACATGCCGGTCCTGGTGCCGCCGCTTGCGGGCCACGGCCCAATCCTCGGGGCGCTCGCCGTCGGGCAGTTCCAGATAGCGCGAGCGGCTGACGGCCTCGACATAGTCGCCGAACCGCAGACCGGGGCGCAGCACGTCGCGGATATCCAGCATGTGTATGCCGAAGCGCGAGTTGTTCAGCACCAGCACATCCTGGGCATCGAACAGCGCGAACCCCTCCTGGATCGTCTCGATCGCATTTGCCAGGTTCTGCCGTGCGGCCTCGGTCGCCCGGTTCGCCTCGGCCAGCCGCGCATTGAACTCGTTGAGCAGGTCGAGCGCGTGCTCCAGATCGCGCGTGCGTTCGCGCACCTGATCCTCCAGCATCGCGGCGCGCTGGAACTGGGCATAGGCGGCCCCGCCGTCATCGGTGATCTGCTCGACCCGCCGCATCAGGACATGGGCGATCTGCAGCAGTTTCTCCGTCTGCCGCTCCGGCGGATCGGCGGGGTTGACCAGCGTCTCGATCATGCCGGCCGCTCCACCGGGGGATAGATGGCAACCCCGGTCATCGTCTGGTTCACGTGCATCGAGTTCATCTGCTCGCCATAGGTCGAAAACCCCACCACCCGGTGCCGCCGCAGCAGGGCCGAGATCGCCCCGGTATACTGCTTCTCCATCGCCTCCACCCGCCGCAGGATGCAGTCGCAGGCCAGGATCGCCTGCGGCGCGCCGCCCTCCGACAGCCGCGCCAGCTCCCGCTCCAGATGCCCGACCATGTCCTGCGGTTCGGCCAGGGTCAGCACCAGCCCCTCGTCAATGGCCGAGAAGAACACGAGGTCGCCGTTCTCGGCCACCTGCTGGATGGCGCGCACATGATGCTTTCCCCCCACCCGCACCACCACCGGATGCGCGGCAAAGGTGAAGGGCGAAAGCTGTGCGGGGTCTTTGCCCAGGATGCGCGCATATTCCCGTGCCGCAGGCTCGGCGTTGATCCGCCGCACCGTGCGGGTGCGCGGATCGGCCTCGGTCACCACCATTCGCGCGCCGGTCGGCACAAGGTGATCCAGGCTGAACACCTTCACCCGGCAGTCGCTGCGCACCATCGCCAGCACGGCAGCATTGCGTAACGCACGCCCCTCGTGCAGCACGAAGGTCTCCTTGAAACGTGTTCCGTCCCCCGCCGACCCGCCGAACAGCGGCACCGGACCCAGGCCCGAAGCGAGGGCCGAGGTCAGCTCGTCCTCCCGGATCGACAAGCCGTCGACCATCAGAAAGGCGAACTCGTGATCCCAGCCCGGCCGCGCCGCGATCAGCGCCTGCCGCGCCCGGATCAGCCGTCCGATCAACGCCTGCGAACTCAGGTCGTCCAGATCGTCGATCAACAGCGTATCGACCGCAAAATTCGCCGCGGGCAGCGCCACCGCCACGATCCGGCCTTCGGCATAACCCTCCGGCGAAATCTCCCCCGCTGTCGTGCAGCCGATCACCGGCGCCGCACCGAAGGCCCCCGCCAGACCCGCCGCGAGGGTGCCCATGTCGGCAAGGGGCGAGATGAACAGCACCACAAGCGCGAACGGCCCCGGCCCCAGCATCCGCGCCAGCGCCTCCGGCGCCCGCACCACGCCTGCCTCCACCGAGGCGCTGCGGACAAGCGGCAACGCCACCGCCCCGTCTCGCCGCAAAATGTCTCGCGCCTCCGCCATGCCGTCACCTCCGCTCACCCGCGCAAGGCTAGCCCCAGAGACACGGGGTTTGAATCAAATTGTGCGCGTCCGCACCCGACACCGGCCGATGCGCTGCATGCTTTCTTCCGTTGAAAAATATCCCACGGGGGTGTGGGGGTGTGAAACCCCCACTCCGACGCCCGACCAAAGCACAGCCTCACCCGTTTTCCGGCATCAGGCTCGAGAAACTCGCCTCGCGCGCGATCAGCACCGCCTGGGTCCGGCTCTGCACCCCCAGCTTGCGCATGATCGCCGTCACATGCGCCTTCACCGTCGTCTCGGCGATGGCGAGGTCATAGGCGATCTGCTTGTTCAGCCGCCCCTCGCAGACCAGCGCAAGGATCTTCGCCTGCTGCCGTGTCAGCAGCGACAGCCGCGCGATGGCCTCTTCGGCCTGGGTCGCGGGCGCAGTCGCGTCGGCGGGCGGCACGAACCCCTCGGGCGCATAGCTTTCTCCCGCCCGGATCGCCTCGAAGGCCGCGCGGAACACCTCGCGCCGCGCGTGCTTGGGCACGAAGCCCGCGGCCCCCGCCCACAACGCTGCCGCGATCACCCGGTTGTCGGCCAGCGACGACACCACCACCACCGGCACCGCCCCCACGGCGGCGACGGATGCGGATCAGTCCTTCCAGCCCTGTCACGTCCGGAAGGTTCAGGTCCAGCACGACCACATCCGGCAGCGGTCCCCGCTCCAGCCGCGCCAGCGCGCCCTCCAGCCGGTCCGCCGTCTCGATCTGGCGCAACCCGGCGATCGCCCGCAGCGTCATCGACAGCGCATCGCAGAACAACGGATGGTCGTCCACGATCAGCGCGGTCTCAAGCTGCCGTCCCTGCGCCACGCTGAACACTCCCTTGCCACAGGGTGCCAGCCTACCACCCCCACGCCCCCGCGCAATCGCGCCGAAAGTCTCATCTTCCCCATTCCGGCCCGCGCCGCTATCACGGTTCCCGACCGTCAGGAGATCGCCATGCCCCCCCTGTCCCGCCGCGCGATGCTTGCGCTGATCCTTGCCGCCCCTGCCGCTGCCTGCGGCCGGCGGGACCAACCGGAAGCCAGCCGTGACGACCTCTACCCCAACGAAACCCCCAAGCTGCGCGCCCAGATCGAATACTGGTCCGGCCAATACGACGTTCCCGTCGACCTGGTGCAGCGAATCGTGATCCGCGAGAGCAACCACATCCCCGGCGCGCGCAACGGCCGCTACTACGGCCTGATGCAGATCGACCCGCGCACCGCCCAGACGATGGGCTTCCGGGGCCCGCCTGCGGCGCTGCTCGATGCCGACACCAACCTGCAATACGGCGTGAAGTATCTGCGCGGCGCGTGGCTCGTCTCGGACGGCGACATGGACGAGGCCGTCCACTGGTACGCGTCGGGCTACTATTACGAAGCCAAGCGCAAGGGCCTGCTCGAAGAAACCGGCCTGCGCCCGGCCTGACGCAGTGTCCCCGCCCGACATCCTCTGCCTCGGCTCCGTGCTGTGGGACATCATCGGCCGCTCGCCCGTCTCGATGCCGCTCGGTGCCGACGTTCCGGGGCGCATCACCCGCCTGCCCGGCGGCGTGGCCCTCAACATCGCGATGACGCTGCGCCGGTTCGGCCTGACCCCGGCCCTGCTGTCCGCAGTCGGCACCGATGCCGAGGGCGAAGAACTGACCGCCGCCTGCACCGGCACCGGGCTGATCACCGACACACTCTACCGCTCGCCCGACCTGCCCACCGACCGCTATCTGGCGATCGAGGGCGCGAACGGCCTGATCGCCGCAGTGGCCGACGCCCATTCGCTCGAGGCCGCGGGCGCCCGCATCCTCGCGCCCCTCGCCGACGGCCGCCTCGGCACCGCCCAAACCCCCTGGTCCGGCCTGATCGCGCTCGACGGCAACCTGACCGAGGCCCTGCTGGCCGAGATCGCGACCTCCCCCCTCTTCGCCGCCGCCGACCTGCGCGTGGCCCCCGCCAGCCCCGGCAAGGCCGAACGCCTGCTGCCGCTGCTCACCCATCCCCGCGTCACGCTCTACCTCAACCTCGAAGAGGCGGGCATTCTGTGCCAGACGCGCTTCTCCACCGCCCCCGAGGCCGCGCAGGGCCTGCTGCACCGGGGGGCCGCGCGGGTGCTCGTCACCGATGGCGGCAACGTCTGCGCCGACGGCGCGCAAGGCCAGCCGCACCTCTCGGCCCCTCCGCCCGCCGTTCTCGTCACCCGCGTCACAGGCGCTGGCGACACGTTCATGGCAGCGCATATCGTGGCCGAACGGCGCGGGGACGACCGCCGCACCGCCCTCGCCTCGGCGCTGCGCGCCGCCGCCGACTATGTTTCGGGAGATTTCGGATCATGACTGCCCCCATCAGCTTTTCGCCCGAAGTCGCGCAGGCGCGCGCCAGCGGCCAGCCCGTCGTGGCGCTCGAATCCACCATCATCACCCACGGGATGCCCTACCCGCAGAACGTCGAGACCGCGCGGCGGGTCGAGGCCGAGGTGCGCGCCCACGGTGCCGTCCCCGCCACCATCGCCGTGAAGGGCGGACGAATCCTTGTCGGGCTGACCGAGGCAGACCTCGCCTCCCTCGGTCAGGCGTCAGACGTGATGAAGCTCTCCCGCGCCGATCTCGCGGCCTGCCTCGCCACCGGGCGCACCGGGGCCACGACCGTCGCGGCCACGATGATCTGTGCCCACCTCGCGGGCATATCGGTGTTCGCCACCGGCGGCATCGGCGGCGTGCATCGCGGCGCCGAAACCAGCTTCGACATTTCGGCAGACCTTCTGGAACTGGCGCAAACCCCCGTCACTGTCGTCGCCGCCGGGGCGAAGGCCATCCTCGACCTGCCGAAAACCCTCGAAGTCCTCGAGACCCACGGCGTTCCGGTCATCGCCGTGGGACAGGACGACCTGCCCGCGTTTTGGTCCCGCGCCTCGGGCCTCAGGGCCCCGCTCCGCATGGACAGCGCCGAACAGATCGCGGCCTCCCACCTCATGCGGGCATCCCTCGGCTTGTCCGGCGGCCAGCTCGTCGCGAACCCCATTCCGCAGGCCGACGAAATCGCGCGCGATGTCATCGGCCCCCACATCGAACAGGCGCTTGCCGAGGCACAGGCCAGGGGCATCGCCGCCAAGGCCGTCACCCCGTTCCTGCTCGACCGGCTTTTCACCCTGACCGAAGGCCGCTCGCTGACGGCCAACATCGCCCTCGTTCTGCACAACGCCCGCCTCGCGGCCGCCATCGCCCGCGCCATCGCGGCGGCGTGATCGCATCCCGCTTGTGAGGCGCGCGCGCCCCCGGCATAAACACCAGCGTCGGTCGGGCATCCCGCCTCCGCCCACCCCGAAAGTGCGCCATGAGCGAAGATCTTCCCCAGAAGCGCAGGCGCGGGCTGTTCAGCGTGCTGCGCGGCAGCTTCCTGACCGGCCTCGTGGTCGTGCTGCCGATCGGGCTGACCATCTACATCGTGTGGACCTTCGTTGGCTGGATCGACGCCTGGGTTCTGCCGCTGATCCCGCATGCCTACCAGCCCGACACGCTGATAAAGGACTATTTCGGCCCCGAGGCCGAATATACGCCGCGCGGCCTCGGCGTGATCATCTTCCTTGTCTTCACCATCCTGATCGGCTGGATCGCGAAGGGCATGTTCGGCCGCGCCCTGCTGCGGCCCGCCGAGCGCCTGGTGGAGCGGATGCCCATTGTCCGTTCGGTCTACAGCGGCCTGAAGCAGTTCGCCGAGACGGTCTTTTCGCAGACCGGTTCGAATTTCGAACGGGCCTGCCTTCTGCGCTTTCCCCATGCCGATAGCTGGGCCATCGGCTTTATCGCCGCCTCCGCAAAGGGCGAGATCGCGGCCCGCCTTCCCGCGACCGGAACGGTGCTGACCGTGTTCGTCCCGACCGGCCTCGTGCCGCCCACGGGCTTTCTGATCTTCGTGCCGGAGGCCGAGGTGATGATCCTCGACATGAAGGTGGAGGATGCGGCCAAGCTCATCATCTCGGCGGGCCTCGTCTATCCCAACGCCAAAGACCCCACCAAACCCCCGCTGCCTCAGCCGTAGATGCGGCGCAATTCCACGCTCGGGCGTTCGTTCAGATCCTGCCGGTGATCCCGCAGGAAGGCGTCCGCCGCGGCCCGCCCCGCTTCCTTCAGGCGGAACAGAAGGTAGGGGCTCGGCACCAGCTTGGTCGCTGCCGACAGGTCGTTCATCAGCGCATCGTCCGCGATCATGTGCACCTGCACATCCTTCATCGCGCCCTTCGCGACCTTGCCCGCCGCGATCAGCTCCTTGACGAAGTCGATGGCCCGCAGGTCGGCCAGAAGCGAGGCGTTGAAGCTGATTTCGTTGATCCGGTTCTGAATCTCGATCGCCGTCGTCGGCACCTCGTCGCGCACCAGCGGATTGATCTGCACGATCACGATGTCATCGGGCAGGTCCGGCGCATAAAGCGGGAACAGCGCCGGATTGCCGGTATATCCCCCATCCCAATAGGATTCGAGCTTGCCGGTCTCGGGGTCCATGATCTCCACCGCCTGAAACACCGTCGGCAGGCAGGCCGAGGCCAGAATCGCCCCGGTCGAGATTTCCTTGCCTGAAAACACCCGCGCCTTGCCGGTACGGACGTTCGTCGCCCCCACGAACAGCCGGGGCGCGGCATCGGCACAGACGCGGTCATAATGGAAGCGGCTCACCACGCGCTCCAGCGGGTTGCGCCAGAACGGGCCGTAGCCGTAGGGCGAGAACAGCTGTGCCGCCACGCCCTGCGGCGAGACCGGAAAGGCCGCCTCGATGGCCTCGCTCACCGCCCCGGCAAAGGGCTGGAACGGCATCATCCAGCCCGCCAGCCGCAGATCGCCCACCGCCCCCACCTGCGCCCAGAGCCAGTCGAGGTTTTCGCGCGCGCCCTGCCGCCCGCCCGCCAGCCAGCCCGCCTTGAACGCCGCCCCGTTCAACGCGCCCGCCGAGGTGCCCGAGATCGCCGCGATCTCGATCTCCTCGTCGTCGAGGAAACGGTCGAGCACGCCCCAGGTGAAGGCCCCATGCGCGCCGCCGCCCTGCAACGCAAGGCTGATGCGCCGCGTCATGCGCGGGCCACCGCGCGGGCGGAGGGTGCGGATGCCTCCGGCGGGGATATTTTCGCCAAGATGAATTCCAGCGTCACAGTGCCGTCCAGCCGCCATCGACGCTGATCGTCGTGCCGGTGATCTGGTCGGCGGCGGGCGAGCACAGGAATACCGTCGTGCCGCCGATCTGCTCCACCGTCGCGAACTGGCGCGAGGGCTGACGCTCCAGCATCACCTCGCGCAGGACCGTCTCACGGTCCATGCCATGCGCCTTCATCTGCTCGGGGATCTGCGCCTCGACCAGCGGCGTGAGCACATAGCCCGGGCAGATCGCGTTGCAGGTGATGGGTTCCTCCGCCGTCTCCAGCGCCGTGACCTTGGTGAAGCCGACGAGGCCATGCTTGGCCGAAACATACGCGCTCTTGAACGGGCTGGCCGTCAGCCCGTGGGCCGAGGCGATGTTGACGATCCGCCCCCAGCCCGCCTTGCGCATCAGGGGCAGGGCGACCGCCGTGGTGTGGAAGGCCGATGTCAGGTTGATCGCGAGAATCGCATCCCATTTCGCCGCCGGAAACTCCGGAATAGGCGCGACGAACTGGATGCCCGCGTTGTTGACGAGGATATCGCAGGCGCCCGCCTGTTCGATCAGCGCCCGGCACTGGTCACCCTTCGACATGTCTGCCTGTATGTAGCGCACCTTCACGCCATGCGCCTTGGCCAGCCTTGCCGCCAGGGCGTGATCGTCTGCCGTGTCGGTGAACGAATTCAGCACCAGGTCCGCCCCGGCCTTCGCCAGTTCCTCGGCGATCCCCAGCCCGATCCCCGAGGTGGACCCTGTCACTACCGCCGTCTTGCCGTTGAACCCCATCGCCGCCTCCGCGCCATGCATGTGCAGCACGATACATGCTGCAGCCGCAAATGGAATGACACCTCTGCGCGAGCAGTTCCGCCGGGCCAAAAAAAAACGCCGGCACGAAGCCGGCGTTAAGTCATGAGGCAGGTTTCATACAGGCAAGAAACCTATCGAGCAGTGAGCATCTGTATACCGCTTAAGAAACGCCTGTCCAAGCTAAAAGTTTGAATGTGCAACGCCCTACGGGTAGCTTCGTACAAAACGCGACAGGCAGGATGCGAGGCTCCCCCCATGACCGCCCCCCGATTCCCCAAGCTGCAATGGCTCCTCGCGCTTGTCCTTTCGCTCGCCGCAGGGCCGCTCTCGGCCGAGCCGACGCATGGCATAGCTATGTATGGTGCGCCCGCGCTTCCACCCGATTTTGTGTCCCTCCCCTACGTCAATCCGGATGCGCCGAAGGGTGGCCGGATCGTGTTCGGCGAGTCGGGCGGCTTCAATTCGCTCAACCCCTTCATCCTCAAGGGCAACCCCCCCGCAGGGCTTTCGGCCCTCACGGTCGAGACGTTGATGGGCCGCTCCTATGACGAACCCTTCACACTTTACGGCCTACTTGCCGAATCGGTCGAGACGGACGAGGCCCGCAGCTACGTGGCCTTCACCCTGCGCGAGGGGGCCGCATTCTCCGACGGCACCCCCGTCACCCCCGAGGATGTGCTCTGGTCCTTCGAGAAACTCGGCACCGACGGCAGCCCGCGCTACGCCGCAGCATGGGCCAAGATCGCCAAATCCGAGATCACCGGCCCGCGCTCGGTCCGCTTCACCTTCAACACCGCCGACCGCGAACTGCCGCTCATCCTCGGCCTGCGCCCGATCCTGAAGAAGGCGCAATGGGAGGGGCGCGATTTCACCCAGTCCTCGCTCGAGGCCCCCATCGGCTCCGGCCCCTACACCGTCGCGGAGTTCGAGCCGGGACGCTTCATCACCTATCGCAAGAACCCGGACTGGTGGGGTGCGCGCCTGCCCTTCAACCGCGGCCAGCATAATCTCGACGAGGTGCGCTACGAGTATTTCGGCGATGGCGGCGTGGTGTTCGAGGCATTCAAGGCAGGCACCCTGACCAGCTACCGCGAGGCGAACCCCGCCGCCTGGGCCACGAACTACACCTTCCCTGCCGTGCAGTCCGGTGACATCGTCCTGTCCGAGATTCCGCACCAGCGTCCCTCGGGGATCGAAGGTTTCGTGATGAACACGCGCAAGCCCCTGTTCCAGGACTGGCGCGTGCGCGAGGCGATGATCCAGGCCTTCAACTTCGAGTTCATCAACCAGACCCTGACCGGCGGTGTCCAGCCGCGCATCCAGTCCTACTTCTCCAACTCGATCCTCGGCATGACCCCCGGCCAGCCCGCCGAAGGTAGGGAACGGGCGCTGCTCGATCCGTTCGCCGACCAGCTTTTCCCCGGCGCACTCGACGGCTACGCCCTTCCCGTCTCCGACGGCTCCGAAGCGAACCGCAAGGGCATCCGCGCCGCCACGAAACTGCTGGCCGAGGCCGGATGGACGATACAGGACGGCACCCTCAAGAACGCCGAAGGCACCCCCTTCGCCTTCGAGATCCTGTTGACGCAAGGGGCCGACGACATCCTGTCCGTCGCGACGATCTACACCGCCGCCCTGAAGCGCCTCGGCATCGAGGTGCGCATCACCTCGGTGGACAGCGCCCAGTACAAGCAGCGCACCAACGACTACGACTTCGACATGACACATTATGTCCGCGCGCTCTCGCTCAGCCCCGGCAACGAACAGATGCTCTACTGGGGGCATGAGGGCGTGACCGAACCCGGCACGCGCAACTGGATGGGCATGAATTCCCCCGCCGCCGAGGCGATGATCCAGACCATGCTGACCGCCACCGACCCGCAGGATTTTCTCGCCGCCACCCACGCCCTTGACCGTGTGCTGACGACGGGCAGATATGTCGTGCCGATCTGGTATTCCGCCGTCTCGCGCATCGCGCACGCAAAGACGCTGCATTATCCGGATCGGCTGCCGATCTATGGCGACTGGCTGGGGTTCCAGCCCGACGTCTGGTGGTATGCCGAATGAAGCAACAGGCGCCCCTGAAGCGCCGCGATCAGAGGACCAAGAGCATGTCGAAACTCACCCTCGCCCTGACCCTCGCCCTTCTTGTCCTTGCGGGCTGCAATACCGTGGAAGGCGTCGGCGAAGACATCGCCGGCGGCGCGCGCACCGTGGGGAACATGATCGGCGGCTGACGCGGGACCGCGTGTGGCGCAGAACCCCGGGCAGCCGTGCGCCCGTGCCGCCGTCGTGGCCCCGCAGCGCTCGTCCGAGGTGGAACCGGGATCGGCGAGGATCGCGTTCGAGCGGTCGCAGTGCCAGATGCTCCTCCCGCCGTCTGCTTTGCGGATGGGTTCCTGCATTTCGGCAGACCCCCCCGCCTTGCAACTCCGGGAGCCGGGGCGTAGGTCCGGCCCATGCTCTCGGTCTCCGACATGGGTCCGCCGTCCCCCTGCCCGGCCCCGTTCAACCTTGCCGCCCATGTGCTGCAGGGCGGTGCCGCGCAGCCTGACCGTATCGCCCTCCAGATCCTCCACCCCACCCGCGCCGAACGCTGGAGCCACGCGCGCCTGACCGCTGCGATCCGCGGCACCGGCACCGGCCTGCTTGAGCGTGGCCTCGCCCCCGGCGACCGCCTGCTGCTTCGTTTCGGCAACGAGGCTCTGTTCGCCGTGGCGTTTCTTGGTGCGATTGCGGCGGGCCTTGTCCCTGTCCCGGTCTCTGCCGCGCTCAGCCCGCCGGAACTTGCCCGCATCCTGTCCGAACTTCGCCCCGCTGCGATCCTGCTCGGCCAGGACCTGCCCGCGCCCGATGCGGACGGCACCACCATCCCCGCCGCCGACCTTGCCCGCATGGAAACCCTCGCCCCCTGTGACTGGGCGATGGGCAGCCCGGATCGCCTTGCCTACATGGTCTACACCTCGGGCACTTCCGGTCACCCCCGCGCCGTGATGCATGCACACCGCGCCGTCTGGGCACGGCGGATGATGGTATCGGGCTGGACCGGCCTGACCCCGCAGGACCGCCTGCTGCATGCAGGCACCCTGCCCTGGACCTATACGCTGGGCGTCGGCCTGCTCGACCCCTGGGCTGCGGGCGCGATGGCGCTGCTGCCCGCCAGGGGAACCGATCCCGCCCAGCTTGGATTGCTGCTGAAACGACACGATGCGACGATCTTCGCCGGAACGCCGGGGCACTTCCGCCAGATGCTCAAGACCACCCTGCCGCCCCTGCCCCGGTTGCGCCACGCCCTGTCGGCGGGCGAAGCCTTGCCCCCCGCCACCCGCGCCGCCTGGCAGTCTGCGACGGGCACCGCCGTCCACGAAGCGTTCGGCATGTCCGAGTGTTCCACTTTCCTGTCCGGCTCCCCCGCCCGACCGGCCGCGGATGGTGCAACGGGCTATGCCCAGCCGGGCCGCCGGATCGCCATCGTCGATGCTGCGGGCACCCCCACGCCTATGGGACAGACGGGCATCCTCGCCATCGACCGCGGCGACGCGGGGCTGTTCCTCGGTTATCTCGACGCGCCTGGGGAAACAGCGGCCCGCTTCAAGGGCGACTGGTTCCTGACCGGCGACAGTGCGGCCATGGCCGGGGATGGGTCCGTCACCTGTCTCGGTCGCGAGGATGACATGATGAACGCGGGCGGTGTCCGCGTCTCGCCGGTGGAGGTGGAGGCGGCGCTTGCCACACTCCCCGGACTGACCGAAGTCGCAGCGACCGAGCTTCGCGTCAAACCCGACACCACCGTGATTGCCTGCTTCTACACCTCGCCCGCCCCGATTCCCGAGGCAACGCTTGCGGCCCATGCCGCCGAAAACCTCGCCCGCTACAAACAGCCCCGCCTTTACGTCCGCGTTGCCGCGATCCCGCGCAGCACGGCCAACAAGATCCTCCGGCGCAAGCTGCGTCACGACTGGGAGACCGCGCATGGTCAAGCTTGATATCTTCTCCGACCCCGTCTGCCCCTGGTGCTATATCGGCAAGGGCCTGCTGGACCGCGCGCTTGAAGGGAAGCCGGATCACCCGTTCACGATCGAATGGCATCCCTTCCAGTTGAACCCCGACATGCCCAAGGCCGGGGCGGACCGCGCGGAGTATCTCGAGGCGCGGTTCGGCGGGCGCGACAAGGCCGTGGCGATCTATGCCCGCGTCGTGGACGCCGCCGAAAAGGCAGGTCTCACCATCGACTTCGAGGCGATGAAGCGTATGCCCAACACGCTGGACGCGCATCGCGTGATCCACTGGGCCGGGCTGGAGGGGCGGCAGGGTGCGATGGTGTCGGCCCTCTTCCGCGCCTTCTTCCGCGAGGGGCGGGATATCGGCGATGCGGCAACACTCGCGGACCTGGCGGGCGAGGCGGGCCTCGACCGCGTCATGGTCGAGCGGCTGCTTGCCACCGACGCCGATGTGGCCGATATCACGGCCCGCGACAGCCATGCCCGCTCGCGCGGCGTCAGCGCCGTGCCGACCTTCGTGATCGCCAACCAATACGCCCTGTCCGGTGCACAGCCGGTCGCCCTCTGGCAACAGGTGATCGACGAGATCGCCGGGAAAGACGCCGCATCATGACCGATCACGGCCTCATCCGGCCCGCCGCCAAGCCGCGACTGTCGCAGACCGAGTTCATCGCGCTGATCGCGATGCTGTTCGCGACCATCGCCTTTTCGATCGACTCGATGCTGCCCGCCCTGCCGCAGATTGCCCGCGAGCTGACGCCCGACAATGTGAACGCCGCACAGCTCATCATCACCAGCTTCGTGCTCGGCATGGGTGTCGGCACCTTCTTCGCAGGCCCTCTGTCCGACGCCTTCGGGCGCAAGCCGGTCATCATCGGTGGCGTCGTGATCTATGCCATCGGTGCCGCCGCCGCCTGGTCCGCGCCCAGTCTCGAAATGCTGCTGCTCGCCCGAGTTGTGCAGGGGCTTGGCGTCGCCGCCCCGCGGATCGTTTCGGTCGCCATGATCCGCGACATGTTCGCAGGCCGCGAGATGGCGCGTGTCGTCAGTTTCGCGATGATGGTGTTCATGCTCGTGCCCGCCGCCGCCCCTGCTGTCGGCAAGGTCATCATCGACGCTTTCGGCTGGCGGCAGCTCTTTGTCGCCTTCATCGTGTTCGGCGCCGTTGCCTGCACCTGGCTCGGAACCCGCCAGCCCGAGACGCTGGCGCCCGAGAACCGCCGCCCCCTCAGCTTCCGCTCGCTGTGGGACGCGCTGCTCGAGGTTTGCTCGCATCGTGTCATCCTCGTCTCCACGCTGGTGCAGACACTGATCCTGGCGTCGCTCTTCGGATCTATCTCGTCGATCCAGCAGATCTTCGCGGATACGTTCGGCGTGACGGATACCTTCCCGATGTGGTTTGCCTGCATCGCCCTGATCGCCGCGACGGCGAACTTCGTGAACGCGCGGCTCGTGGTGCGGCTGGGGATGCGCTACCTCATCACCATGGCACTGGGGGCCCAGGTCATCGTCTCGGCGGTCTTTGCGACGATGTCGGCGCTCGGCCTCTGGCCCGATGCGCTTTACTTCTGGGCGTACTTCATCTGGGCGACGACGGTGTTCTTCATGACCGGACTGACCATGGGCAACCTGAACGCAATGGCGCTGGAGCCTGTCGGCCATATCGCGGGCATGGCGGCCTCGCTCGTTTCGGCCCTGTCTACGGTATTCGCCGTCGTGCTGGCGGTGCCGCTGGGTCTTTCGTTCGACGGCACGCCGGTGCCGCTGATGGTCGGGGTCACGGTGCTGTCGGGGATCGGGTTCCTCGCCATGCAACTGGTCAGGCGGCAGCCGCGCTGACCGGGAAAGCAGCGGCCTCCGCCGCAGGGCTCAGGCCTTCGCCTTCACCACCTGTTCGGCAAGATCCTTCGCAATCGCGAAGGCCCCCTTGATCTTGTCGCTTTCGGTTTTCCAGTCGCGCGGCAAGACGATCTTGTTGCCGTTGACCTTCGCCCCCGGCCCCTGCGCCTGCAGGAAATCGACCAGCCCGGCCGGATTGGCGAACTTGTCGTTGTGGAACTGCACCGTGGCGCCCTTCGGCCCGCCGTCGAGCCGCGAGATGCCCGCCCGCTTGCACATCGCCTTGATCCGGACGACCAGCAGCAGCGTGTTGACCTCCTTCGGCACCGGCCCGAAGCGGTCGATCAGCTCCGCCGCAAAGCCTTCCAGCTCCACCTTCGTGGTCAGGCGCCGACAGGCGGCGATACAGCCCCAGCCGCACGTCGAGGTCGGGCACATAGGCTTCGGGGATCAGCACCGGCACGCCGAGGTTGATCTGCGGCGACCACTGGTCGTCGCTGGCGGTCAGGCCCTGCCAGCTCGCCCGAGCGGATCTTCGGCGATCGTCTCCTCCAGCATCTCCTGGTAGAGTTCATACCCCACCTCGCGGATATGCCCCGACTGCTCCTCGCCGAGCAGGTTGCCCGCGCCGCGCAGGTCGAGGTCATGGCGAGGCGAGGTTGAACCCCGCCCCCAGGCTGTCGAGCGACCCCAGCAGCCGCAGCCGCTTCATCGCCTGCGGTGTGAGCGGACTGCGCGGCTTGGTGGTCAGGTAGCAATAGGCCCGCGTCTTGGACCGCCCGACCCGTCCCCGGATCTGGTAGAGCTGGCTCAGCCCGAACATGTCGGCGCGGTGCACGACCATCGTGTTCGCGGTCGGGATGTCGAGCCCGGATTCCACGATGCTGGTCGCCACGAGCACGTCGTACTTCCCGTCGTAGAAGCTGTTCATCCGCTCATCGAGATCGCCCGCCGCCATCTGCCCATGCGCGATCACATAGGTCACTTCCGGCACATGCTCGGCCAGGAACGGCTCCACGTCAGGCAGGTCACTGATCCGCGGCACCACGTAGAAACTCTGCCCGCCGCGGTACTTCTCGCGCAGCAGCGCCTCGCGGACCGTGACCGTGTCGAATTCCGAAACATAGGTTCGTATCGCCAGCCGGTCCACCGGCGGGGTCGCGATCATCGACAGGTCGCGCACCCCCGTCAGCGACAGCTGCAGCGTGCGCGGGATCGGCGTCGCGGTCAGCGTCAGCACGTGGATGTCCGAGCGCATCTCCTTCAGCCGCTCCTTGTGCGCCACGCCGAAATGCTGCTCCTCGTCGATGATGAGCAAGCCCAGCGACTTGAAGCGGATGCCCTTCGCCAGCAGCGCATGGGTGCCGACGACGATCTCCACCGCCCCATCCGCCAGCCCGTCACGCGTCGCGTTCGCCTCCTTGGCCGACACGAAGCGCGACAAGGGCCGGATCGTGATCGGAAGACCGCGGAACCGCTCGGCAAAGCTGCGGTAGTGCTGACGCGCCAGCAGCGTCGTCGGCGCGATGACGGCCACCTGCATCCCGGACATCGCGGCGACGAAGGCCGCGCGCATCGCAACCTCGGTCTTGCCGAAGCCGACGTCGCCGCACGACCAGCCGGTCCATCGGGCTGCCCTTCTCCAGGTCCGCGAGCACGTCGGTGATCGCCGTCAGCTGGTCGTCGGTCTCCTCATAGGGGAACCGTGCGGCGAAGGCTTCCCAGATCGCATGGGGGGCTTCGAGGATCGGCGCATGGCGCAGCGGCCGCTCGGCCGCCACCCGGATCAGCCGCTCCGCCATGTCGCGGATGCGCTCCTTGAGCTTGGCCTTCTTCGCCTGCCACGCGCCGCCGCCGAGCCGGTCGAGCAGCCCCTCCTCATGGCCGTACCGGCTGAGCAGTTCGATGTTCTCGACCGGCAGATACAGCCGTGCACCTTCGGCATATTCCAGGAAGATGCACTCATGCGGCGCACCCAGTGCGGTGATCGTCTCCAGCCCCTTGTAGCGGCCGACGCCATGCTCGACATGCACCACCAGATCGCCCGGCGTCAGCGTGTCGACCTCGCTGAGGAAGTTCTCCGCCTTGCGCTTCCGCCGCGGCTTCGAGATCAGCCGGTCGCCGAGCACGTCCTGCTCGGAGATCACCGTGATGCCCGGCGCCGGTGAACCCGTGCTCCAGCGCCCAGACGGCAAGGTACAGACCGCCCTTCGCCCCCACCTCGCGCGCGTCGCGCGATCTCGACCGCGTCGTGCACGCCCTGTCGTCCATCAGCCCGCGCAGCCGCTCGCGCGCGCCCTCGGACTAGCTCGCGATCACCACCGGGCTGTCCGCGCGCAAGGCCCGGATATGAGCGGCCAGCGCCCCGAACAGGCTGACGGTCTCCAGTTGCCGCTCAGGCCCGAAGCTGCGCCCGATCCGCCCGCCCGCGTCGAGCACGCCCGGCCCCAGCGATTGCGGCAAGGGCGAGAGCTGCACCACCCGGTGCCCTGCGACGGCGCCGGACCCACGCCGCATCGTCGAGATAGAGCAGCCCCGGCGCCGAGGGCTTGTAGACCGTGTCCGATCCGCCCCTTGGCAGCCATCGCCTCGCGCCGCGCGTCGTACTGGTCCTCGATCGCCTCCCACCGCGACAGGCGCGCGGGGGTCGCCTGATCGTCGAGCATTACCGAGGCGTCGGGCAGATAGTCGAACAGCGTCTCCAGCCGCTCGTGGAAGAACGGCAGCCAGTGCTCGATCCCCTGATGCTTGCGCCCCGCGCTCACCGCCTCGTAGAGCGGGTCGTCGGTGCCGGCGGTCGCCGAACTCTACCCGGTAGTTCTGGCGGAACCGCATGATCGCCGCGTCGTCCAGGATCACCTCCGACACCGGCGCAAGACTCGACGAACGCGAGCTTCTCGATCGTGCGCTGCGTCTCGGGGTCGAACCGCCGCGCGCCGTCGAGCACGTCGCCAAAGAGATCGAGCCGCACCGGCCCCAGCGGCCCCGGCGGATAGATGTCGACGATGCCGCCGCGCACCGCAAAGTCGCCCGGCTCGTCGACCGTCGGTGACGGGCGAGAACCCCATCCGCGACAGGAACAGCCGCAACCGCCCCTCATCGACCCGGTCGCCCACCCGCGCGCGTGAAGGACGACGCGCGGATCACCTCCCGCGCCGGAAGCTCTGCGTGACGCGCGTTCACCGTGGTCAGCAGGATGAACGCGCCCCGCAGGCCCTGCGCCAGCGCCGCAAGCGTCGCCATCCGCGCGCGCGGAGATCTCGGGATTCGGCGAGATGCGGTCGTAGGGCAGGCAGTCCCAGGCGGGCAGCGTCAGCACCACCGCGTCTGGCGCAAAGAACGCCAGCGCCGCCCGCATCGCCTCCATCCGCTTGTCGTCGCGGGCGACGTGGATGACCGGGCGCGCGCCCTGCGCGGCCTCGCGCGCGACGAGGCGCGCATCGAAGCCCTCGGGTGCTCCGCCAAGCAGGATCTGGTTCGGGGACAGCATGGCGCCTCACCTATCCCAGCGGAGGGCGGTGTCAATCGCCCTCAATAGCCCAGGACATTGACATGCATGTTGTGCCACATGCCCCACATCGAGGTGATGAAGATCGAAACCACACCGATCGCCTGCACCGTCACCCGGTGCACCGTCAGTCGCCTGTACAGGTCGGGCGCGTCCGTCCCGTCTGCAGCAAATCGCCGCGCCGTCCGAAGGTTCATCGCCCCGACGATCAACATTGGCGCCATCAGAAGAAACACCGCCTGGGCCAGTTCCAGATGGTAGTAGAAGCCAAGCATCGCCAGCACCGTCAGCACGAAGAAACCCATGCCAAGAATCCAGACGCCGGACACCTGCGCGATCCACAGCAGGCGATCCACATTGATCCGGATCAGATCCTGAAGGTTCCGCTCTGCGTCGCCGCCGGAGCGGCGGGCGCGCACGATCATGTCATTCGGTATCCCGATGATCCAGTGGCTTGCGGTCGACCAGATCACCGCCACCCCGATCCAGTACCACAGGCTGGAAAAGGAACGGGTGTCGATCGTCAAGAAAATCGTTTCGTACCAGTCGAGTTGTCCCGCGCCCATTCCGCCTCCAGCACCCGGGTCTGACGCCCGTTCGGACAGGTCAGCAGCCTGTCCGACGCATTCCTACCCTTGAGACGGACGGATTTCCATGGCAGGCAGAAAAAACTTCGCCAGGAGAGCCCGATGCGCCCGATCCAAGCCGCTTTTCCCGCCACCCGCTTCCGCCGCCTGCGCCGAAGCGCCGCGCTGCGCGATCTGGCCCAGGAAAACACCCTGACGGTGAAAGACCTGATCTGGCCGATGTTTCTCTGCGAAGGAACGGGCGTCACCGACGCCATTCCGTCCATGCCCGGCGTCGCGCGGCTGTCGCAGGACAACATCCTGCGCCAGGCCGAACGTGCCGCGCGCCTCGGCATTCCCGCAATCTGCCTGTTCCCCTATATCGACCCTTCGCTGAAGACCGAAGGATGCGAGATCGCGTGGAGCCCGGACAACCTCGTGAACCGTGCCATCCGCGCGCTCAAGGCCGAAGTGCCCGACGTCGCCGTGATGACCGACGTGGCGCTCGACCCCTACAACATCAACGGCCATGACGGGTTCGTGCGCGACGGCATCATCCTGAACGACGAGACGGTCGAAGCACTGGTCAGGATGACCGTCGCGCAGGCCGATGCCGGGGCCGATATCATCGGCCCGTCCGACATGATGGATGGCCGCATCGGCGCGATGCGCGCGGGCCTGGAAGCGGCCGGCCACAAGGATGTGGTGATCCTGTCCTATGCCGCGAAGTATGCCTCTGCCTTCTACGGCCCGTTCCGCGATGCCGTCGGCGCGTCAGGTGCGCTCAAGGGCGACAAGAAGACCTACCAGATGAACCCCGCCAACTCCGACGAGGCGCTGCGCCTGATCGAGCGCGACCTGCGCGAAGGCGCCGACATGGTGATGGTGAAGCCCGGAATGCCCTATCTCGACATCTGTCGCCGCGTGAAGGACACCTTCGGCGTGCCGACCTACGCCTATCAGGTGTCAGGCGAGTACGCGATGATTGCGGGCGCCGCCGAACGGGGCTGGATCGACGGCGACAAGGCGATGCTCGAAAGCCTTCTCGGTTTCAAACGCGCGGGATGCGACGGCATCCTGACCTATTTCGCCCCCGCCGTGGCCGAACATCTGGCGCGCGCGGTCTGAGGCGTTAACGCATTGGCGATCGGCACGTCGTATGTATGAAACGCATACGATTGTCATACGGTTTTCATACGCGCCTTCGTCGTCGCAAACCGCGATTAACGGGCCGCTCCCTTGTTTCCCCCGAATTTAGGCAACGCATCGCGCATGGCGGCGTTAAATCGGTGACTTGCGTTCGGAAACAGTCTATATCTTGTGGAAATCGGGCCAAGATCCGCGATCAGGCAGTATATAAAGGGGCAGAGAGCATGACCAACACCACGCGACGCACATTCCTGGGGGCGGCAGGGTCGTCCCTCCTTGTCGCAGCCGCGTGCGGCAATGGCGTCGGCAACGGCGCAGGGGCCCAGATCGACGCGCGCGTCGACGCCACCCGCGACTTCCTGTTCAACACCTACCCGGGCACGCGCGACCTTGAAAGCCGCGCGAACGGTGTCCTCTGGATGCCGCTGGTGACCGAGGCAGGCCTGTTCTTCGGCGGGGCCTACGGGCGCGGCGCGCTGCGGATCGACAATGTAACTGTGGACTATTATTCAACCACCAAGGCCACTTACGGTCTGCAGATCGGGGCGCAGCAATATGCCCACGCCCTGTTCTTCATGACCGACTCCGCGCTGGCCGAGTTCCGCGCCAGCGACGGCTGGGCCGTGGGCGCCGACCTGCGCTACGCCACGCCTGACCAGGGTGGCGCCAGCATCGGCAAGGAGACGACCGAGCTTGATCCCGTCATCGCGCTGGTCTTCGGCCAGTCCGGCCTGATCGCCGGGGCGACGCTTTCCGGCACGAAGTATACCCGGATCATCCCCTGATCCGATCGGTTTCGAAGGTTTCTCAAGGCTGATGCGCCACGGCTGTGCCGACGGCGCGTCACGGCTTGTCGAACGCCCTAAGCCGCCGCAAGAGGGACGACGTATCCCATCGACCGCCGCCCATCGCCTGCACGTCACCGTAGAACTGATCGACGAGGGCCGTTACGGGAAGTCGTGCGTCGATCTCACGGGCCGTCTCCAGACAGATGCCCAGATCCTTGCGCATCCAGTCCACGGCAAAGCCGAAATCGAACTTGTCGTCCAGCATCGTCTTGTGGCGGTTCGCCATCTGCCAGCTTCCCGCCGCGCCTTGGCTGATGACCTCGACCACCGCCGCTCCGTCCAGGCCCGCCTTCTGTCCGAACGCGATTGCCTCGGCCAGCCCTTGAACCAACCCCGCAATGGCGATCTGGTTCATCATCTTGGCGAGCTGACCCGACCCGCTTTGCCCCAGCCTGCGACAGATGCGCGAATAGTCCGCGATCACCATCTCGGCCCGCGCATAGGGCTCCGCATCGCCGCCGCACATTACGGATAGCGCACCGTTCTCCGCGCCGGCCTGCCCGCCGGAAACCGGGGCATCAACGAAACCAATGCCTTGCCCGGTAGCCTTCGCATAGAGCTCTTGCGTGACCTTGGCCGAGACTGTCGTATGATCGACAAACACCGATCCCGCCTTCATCCCAGCAAATGCCCCGTCCGGCCCCAGGCAAACGCTGCGAAGATCGTCGTCATTGCCCACGCAGGCCATCACGAAATCCGCTCCGTCCGCAGCCTCGCGCGGGGTGGCGGCCGAGCGGCCGCCATGCTTTGCCACCCATGCCGCAGCCTTGGCGCCGGTCCGGTTGTAGACCGTAACCTCATGCCCCGCACGGGCCAGATGCCCCGCCATCGGGGCGCCCATGACGCCCAAACCCAGAAACGCGACCTTCGCCATGCTGTCCTCCAAGACCCCACGCGATTGCGTCCGCCGGGCGGATGCACTAGGTAACGGCTTCGCTTTCGCCGTCAAGCACCGGGTTCGGGACCGCCATGATCGTCGCCTTCCGCTGGCTCCTGCGCCTGTTCACCGCGCTTGTCGTGCTCGCCCTGCTGACCGTCGCGATCCTGTACTATTTCCTGTCACGCTCGCTGCCGGATTATTCCGAGAACTTCACCCTCTCCGGCGTTACGGCTCCGGTGGAGATCGTCCGCAACAATGCCAACGTGCCCCACATCTTCGGCGCAACGGACGAGGACGTGTACTTCGCCCTCGGCTTCGCCCACGCGCAGGACCGGCTCTGGCAGATGACGCAACTGCGCCGGACGGCCCAGGGAAGGCTGTCGGAAATCTTCGGCCAGCGCACCGCCCGCATCGACGAGATCATGCGCCGGTTCGATCTCTATGGTCTCGCCACGCAATCCGTCGCCGCCCAGGACGATGAGACGAAGAGCGCCTGCAAGCCTACGCGAACGGCGTGAACGCCTGGATCAGTCAGGTCAACGATGGCGCGCGCGGCCGGGGCGCGCCCGAGTTCTTCCTGTTCGAGCCCGAGATCGCCGTCTGGCAACCCGCGGATTCGATCGCGATCCTGAAGCTGATGGCGTTGCAGCTGAACACCCAGCTTGCCGATGAGGTGCTTCGCGCGCGCGCCTCGCTCGCCCTGCCCGAGGCGCGCGTACGCGACCTGCTGCCCGACGATCCCGGCAAGGGTATCGCCGCCCTGCCCGACTACGCAGCCCTCGCTCCCCGGCGTTGTCCCCGGCCAGCAGCCGGTGCAAGTTGCCGATGATCCGCTGTCGCCCTTCGCCGGGGCTTTCATGGGCGGTGCGTCGAATGCCTGGGCGGCCGCCCCCTCACGCTCGGCAGCAGGCGGCACGCTGCTGGCGAACGATCCCCATCTGGCGTTCACCGCGCCGACCGTCTGGTATCTCGCGCGGTTGCAACTCGCCACGGGCGGGGTGATCGGCGGCCACCATTCCCGGAGTACCCGCGATCCTTCTGGGCCGGTCCGAAGGGGTGGGCTGGGGCCTGACCTCGTCCTACCTCGACGATCTGGATGTGCACATCGAAAAGCTGAACCCGGACAATACCGAGGAATATCAGACGCCTGAAGGCTGGAAGCCGTTCGAGACACGCCGCTCGATCCTGACGGTCAAGGACGCGCCCCCCGTCACCCTGACCCTGCGCTGGACCGAGAACGGACCCGTGCTTCCCGGTTCGCATTTCGACCTCGCGACGGTCACGCCCCCCGGCCATGTCGCGTCGATCTCGTGGACGGCGCTGTCGCCCGCCGACACCACGATGACCGCCGCCATTCGCATGATGAAGGCCAAGACCGTCGCCGACGGGCTGGCTGCGGGCGAGCTGTTCGTTGCTCCCTCGCAGAACCTGATGCTGGCCGACCGCGACGGGATCGCCATGCAACTCATCGGCCAGATGCCCCGTCGCGACCCGGCCAACCAGAGCAAGGGCCGGATGCCGAACCAGGGCTGGCTGGCGCAGAACCGCTGGCAGGGCATGTTCCCCTATGCCGACAATCCCCGCTTCGTGAACCCGACCTCCGGCATCCTGGGCAACACCAACAACAAGATCGTCGACACGCCCTTCCCCAACCATGTCAGTTTCGACTGGGGCGATACCGAACGCATCCAGCGCTGGCTGAAGCTGATGCAATCGCGCGAGGTCCACACCCGCGACAGCTTCATCGAGGCGCAACTCGACACGGTGTCGAACGCCGCCCGGACCCTGCTGCCGCTGATCGGCGCCGACCTGTGGTTCACGGGCGAGGCCGCGCCCGGGGCGACGCCCGAGGGTCGCCGACAGCAGGCGTTGAAGATGCTGGCCGCCTGGAACGGCGAAATGAATGAGCACCTGCCCGAGCCGCTGATCTATTCCGCCTGGCTGCGTGCCCTGCAGGATCGCCTGATCCGCGACGAGATCGGGCCGCTCGCCGACGAGTTCACCCATATGGACCCGGTCTTCATCGAGCGTGTCTACCGCAACACCGATGGCGCCGGCGTGTGGTGCGACATCATCCAGTCCTCGCCCGTCGAAACCTGCACCGAACTCGCGCGGATCGCCCTGGACGACGCGCTGCTGTGGCTGGAGGAACGGTACGGCCCGAACATCGAAAGCTGGCGCTGGGGCGATGCACACCAGGCCAAACAGGACCATCCGGTTCTGGGCGAGATCAGCCGTGCTGCGCCACCTCGTCAACATCCGCCAGTCCACCAGCGGCGACGACCATACGCTGCAACGGGCGGTCACAAGCGGCAAAGACCCCGATCCCTTCATGAACGTGCAGGGGGCAGGCTATCGCGGTGTCTATGACTTCGCCGATCCCGACTCGTCGGTCTTCGTGACGTCCACAGGACAATCCGGCCACCCCCTCAGCCGCCATTACGACGATCTGGGCGAGCTTTGGCGGCGCGGCGAATACACGCCGATGTCGCTGGATCCCGACCTTGCCCGCGCCGCCGCCGTCGGAATCACCCGGCTCTCTCCGCCATGATCCTGCGGACCCCCCGCCTTGTCCTGCGCCGCGCCCGGCCTGCCGACCTGCACGATCTGCATGATGCCTTCTCACGGCCCGAAGCGATGCGGTACTGGGCGACGCCCGAGCATGAAACGCTTGAGGAAACGTGGAATTTTCTCAGCCGAATGATTGAATCGACCGAGGCCGACGATTTCGTGATCGAGCATCAGGGTCGCGCCATCGGCAAGGCCGGCGCCTGGCGCCTGCCGGAAGTCGGGTTCCTTCTGCATCCCGATCACTGGGGCAAGGGACTGGCTCTTGAAGCGATGACCGTCGTGATCGATCACCTTTTTGCGGCTCATCCGCTGCCAGAGTTGACCGCCGAGGCCGATCCCCGCAACGACGCCTCGGTGGGTCTGCTGACCCGGCTCGGCTTCCACGAGACACATCGGGCCGAGCGCACGATGCAATGGCGCGAGGAATGGTGCGACAGCATCTATTTTGCGCTCCCGCGCGAAGACTGGATCGCCCGCTCCGCGTAGCATGCGCGGGGCCTTGACCTTTCCGGCGCGCCTTGTCACGTCAGGCAAGAAAATTACAAGGGCGCGACAGGGAACGACAGATCATGACCGAAAGTTTTGCCGCCTGGATCGGTCGCACCGAGACCGCCGAGGCCGTCATCACCCTTGAACAATGCCGTCATCTTGCCGCCACGCTCGACATGGACCGCGCCGCGCAGCAGGCGGCGGGGATCGTCGACGGTGGCGTGTTGCCGCCGCTCTGGCACTGGATGGGCTGGACGCCCGACGTGCCGATGTCCGGCCTCGGGGCCGACGGACACCCCGCGCGGGGCGGTTTCCTTCCCCCCGTCCCGCTGGAGCGGCGGATGTGGGCAGGCGGGCGGCTGACTTTCCATGAACCGGCCCGGATCGGGGCCGTGCTGAACCGCAGGTCCGAGATCGCGAAGATCAGCGAAAAGAGCGGCGCGGCGGGCCGCATGGTCTTTGTGACCGTCCGGCACGAGATCACGTCGGGGGAAACGGCGGTGCTGACCGAAGAGCAGGACATCGTCTACGTCGCGATGCCCGAAACCTTCGTGCCACCTCCCCCCCTTCCCGAACCGCCAGAACAGCTCTGGTCCGAAGCAGTGCCCGTCGATACCGTCCGCCTTTTCCGCTTTTCGGCGGTCACCTTCAACGCCCACCGGATCCACTTCGACCTCGCCTACGCGCAGCAGGTCGAGAAGTATCCCGGTCTCGTCGTCCACGGTCCGTTGCAGGCGATCCTGCTGATGGAGGCCGGACGGCGCCGGCGCAAGGGGACTGACCCCGCCAGTTTCCGCTTTCGCGGGGTTCGGCCGCTGTTCCACTTCGACAGGCTGCGTCTGGTCGGACATCCGGGCGCCGAGGGGCGGCTGGGCCTGGCGACGGTGCAGGGTGACGGGGTCTGCTGCATGCAGGCCGAGATCGGCTGGCGGGGGGCGGCGTGATGGGCGGGATATTGCAGGGGATGCGCGTCATCGAAAGCTCGGCCTTCGTGGCCGTGCCGCTTGCGGGCATGACGCTGGCGCAGATGGGGGCTGACGTGATCCGGGTCGACCGGCTTCAGGGCGGCCTGGATGCGGGGCGCTGGCCGGTGACGGCGGATGGGCAAAGCCTGTTCTGGGCGGGATTGAACAAGGGCAAACGCTCGCTTGCCGTCGATCTGGCCCACCCGGAAGGGCAGGAGATCGTCGCGGCGCTGGCTTCCGCTCCGGGACCGGATGCAGGACTGTACCTGACGAACCTGCGCGGCAAGGGGCCGCTGGATTATCCGGCCCTTGCCGCGCGGCGGGCGGACCTGATCATGGTCTCGCTGACCGGCACGCGGCGGGGGGAGCCGGCGGTGGATTACACGGTCAACCCCTCGCTCGGGTTTCCGGCGGCGACGGGGCCGGAGGGAACGGTCGATCCGGTCGCCCATGTCCTGCCTGCCTGGGACTGCGTGGCGGGACAGATGGTCGTGTCGACCTTGCTTGCGGCCGAGCGGCACCGGCTGCGGACCGGACAGGGGCAACTGGCGGAGCTGGCGCTGAAGGACGTGGCGGCGGCGAATGCTGGGGCATCTGGGCATCGTGGGCGAAGTGATGGTGAACGGGGTGGATCGTCCGAAGTATGGAAACGCGCTCTACGGGGCTTACGGGCAGGATTTCGTGACCCGCGACGGCAGGCGACTGATGGTGATCGGGCTGACGGAGCGGCAATGGAAGGGGCTGGTCCGGGTGCTGGGGATGGAGGCCGAGGTCGCGGCGCTGGCGGCGCGGCTGGCGCTGGACCTCGGCGACGAGGGCAACCGGTTCCGGGCGCGGAAGGCGATCACCGAAGTTCTTGCGCCATGGTTCGAGGCGCGGGACTATGCCGAGATCGCGGGCCTGTTCGACAAAGCGGGGCTGACCTGGGCACCGTTCCGGTCGTTCGCCGAGGCGGTGCGGGACGACCCGGACCTGTCCGACGAGAACCCGATGATCCGGGTGCTGGAGCAGCCGGGGATCGGGCGCTATCCGGTGCCGGGTAGCCCGGTGAACTGGGGCGCCCTGCCCCGGATGGACCCGGTGCGGGCACCCCGGCTGGGCGAGCACAGCGAGGAGGTTCTGGCGGGGGTGCTGGGGCTGGGGTCGGGTGAGATCGGGCGGCTGATGGATGCCGGGATCGTGGCAGGGGTGTGAGCCAACGCAGGTGTCGCACGGTGCGACACTTGACCTGGCCTTTGAAAATCAAAGGTATTTTCAATCCTGTTAACCACTTTTCCGCGTCGTCCGACAGGCACCGGGACATCCCATGGATCTCGGCGTGTGCACGGCTCGACAGGGCGGGTCGAATTGCGGCAGTCTTGCAATCGGGCGGCGGCTGCGTTTCTGTGGCCGCCGGTCGCTGTCACACGGTTCCCGATCCTCGTGTTCCCCGGTCGATGCCCTGTGCCGAGTAGTCGCCGTCCCAGTGCTTCTGCGTCGATCCGATGACGGCAGAGCGGGCGCGGCGAAACCGAGAGCGCGAAACAGGAGGCCCGACATGCTTCAAGACACACGCATCCTGATTGCAGGTGCCGGTCCGACCGGGCTTGTCCTGGCCCTGCAACTGGCGCGACGTGGGGTGGGTTTCCGCATCGTCGATGCGGCGGCGGGGCCGGGTGAAAAATCGCGAGCGATGGCGGTCCACGCGCGCACGCTGGAATTTTACGACCAGTTCGGGATCGCGCGGGAGATGGTCGCGGAAGGCGTGGTGTCCGAGCGGCTCCATCTGCGCCAGCGCCTTGACCACCAGAGCCGCGAGGTCATGACGCTGGATTTCCCGCGCCTCGGTGCCGGTCTCAGCCCCTTCCCTTTCATCCTGACCTATCCGCAAGACCTGCATGAGCGGCTCCTGCTGCGCCATCTTTCTGCACTGGGGGTGAGCGTGGAACGCGACACCTCGCTGACCGGGTTGCAGGAGGATGCAGGCGGTATCGAGGTGACGTTGCAGACACCGAAGGGCCGCGAGACGGCGCGCTTCGACTATGTCTGCGGCTGCGACGGCGCGCACAGCCGGGTGCGAGAGGCGCTGGGAATCGGATTCGACGGCGGCACCTACGCGCAGCCCTTCTACGTCGCCGACGTGAAGCTGGCCGAAACCTTCGACCCCGACCTTCGGGCGAACCTCGGGGCAGATATCTTCGCACTGGTGCTGCCGGTTCGCGCGACGGGGATGCATCGGCTGATCGGGCTTGTCCCCCGGGTCTGGCGGAACGCGAGGCGCTGAGCTTCGACGATCTGCGGGGCGAGATCGAGGAGTTGACCGGGGTGAAGGTGGCCGAGGTCAACTGGTTCTCGCGCTACCGCGTGCATCACCGCGTGGCCGAGCGGTTCCGGCGGGGCAATGCGTTTCTGCTGGGGGACGCCGGGCATGTCCACAGCCCGGTCGGCGGCCAGGGGATGAACACGGGCATCGGTGACGCGATCAACCTGGGCTGGAAGCTGGCGCAGGTGGCCAAGGGTGGTCCGCCTGCGCTGCTGGAGAGTTACGAGCCGGAGCGTATCGCCTTCGCGCGTCGGCTGGTCGGGACAACGGACAGGGTCTTTACTCCGCTGGTGGCAGACGGGATCGAGGGGCGCGTCTTCCGGCGGGTGCTGGTGCCCTTGCTGGGCGCGGCGGTGGCGAATTTCGGCTTCTCGCGGCGCGCGGCGTTCCGGACCATCTCGCAGATCGGGATCAGCTATCCGGATTCAGCGTTGAGCAAGGGATCTGCCGGCCGGGTTGAGGGTGGAGCCCGCCTGCCCTGGGTTGCCGGGAGCGACGAGGACAACTTCACGCCGTTGCGCTCGCTCGACTGGCAGGTGCATGTCTATGGGCGGGCAGCGGAGGCAGTCGAGGCGACCTGCACCCGATCAGGCGTGGCGCTGCATGTCTTTGACTGGACCGGGGCGACGGCACGCGCCGGACTGGCACGGGATGCAGTGTATGTCCTGCGCCCGGACGGCTATGTGGGGCTTGCACTGGCAGTGGCGGACGACGCGGCACTGACGGACTATCTCGGGCGGTGGTGCTCGACGGGGTGAAGCAGCGTGGCCTGTTATCGTGGCCAGATCCCTCACCGGGCGGTTCGCGGCAAGATCGGAGGCACTGCCGAAAGCCGCCGCTAAAGCTCGCGGAAGCGCTTTTCCTGCCGGGCGGTCCAGCGCACCGTGATGCGATGGCCTGCCTTCATCTCTTTCTCGGCCACCACCACGCCTTCGGCATGGAGCCAGGCGCGCTTGCGGCCATCCTCGAAGCCGACACGAAGCTCGCGCTCGGACGTCGCTTCCTCGAACGCCAGTGAAACGGCTTCAAGAAGGCGTGGCAACCCTTCGCCCGTCAATGCGGAAAGCGCGAAGATGGTGTCGCTGCGCGAAGCCTGCGTGACAAGGGCATCATGGGCAGCGGGATCGACAAGGTCGAGCTTGTTCCAGACCTCGCAGAGCGGCGTCGCATCGGTCACGCCGAGGCTTGCGAGGATGTCGCGCACATCCTGCGCCTGTGCCTCGGTCTCGGGGTGGCTGATATCGCGGACATGCAGGATCAGATCGGCCTCCAGCACCTCTTCCAGCGTGGCGCGAAAGGCGGCGACAAGCTGCGGCGGCAGGTCCGAGATGAAGCCCACGGTATCGGACAGGATCACCTTGCGGCCCGACGGCAGGGTGACACCGCGCATGGTGGGGTCGAGCGTGGCAAAGAGCATGTCCTTGGCCAGCACCTCGGCGCCGGTCATGCGGTTGAAGAGCGTGCTTTTCCCGGCGTTGGTGTAGCCGACCAATGCCACGACCGGGAACGGCACCTTGCGGCGCGCGGCGCGGTGCAACTCGCGCGTCTTCACCACGCGGTCGAGCTGGCGCTTGATACGGATCACCTGATCGTCGATCGCGCGACGGTCGGCCTCGATCTGCGTCTCGCCGGGGCCGCCGACGAAGCCGAAGCCGCCGCGCTGACGCTCCAGGTGGGTCCAGGCGCGCACGAGGCGGGTGCGCTGGTAGCTCAGCGCCGCAAGCTCGACCTGCATCACGCCCTCGCGCGTGCGGGCGCGGTCGGCGAAGATCTCCAGGATCAGGCCGGTGCGATCCAGAAGCTTGACGCCCCATTCCTTTTCCAGGTTTCGTTGCTGAACCGGGCTGACCGGGCCATCGACGAGAACGAGGCCGACATCAAGATCGTGCAGGCGGGATTTCAGTTCCTCAACCTTGCCGGAGCCGAAGAGCATCCCCGGTGCCATGCGCCCGACGCGGACAACTTCCGCCCCGACCACGTCCATGTCCGGCAGGGCTGCGGCCAGCGCGACAGCCTCGGCCAAACCGTGCTCGGGGATACGCCGGGCGCGGTCGGATTTCAGATCGGGGTGAAGGACATAGGCCCGCATCGCTTCCGCCCGCCGGTCGCGCGGATCGCGGCCGGGGGGACGGACGATATCGTCGTCGTCGTCGCTTGGGTCGCTGTTCAGTCTTCGCCCTCATAAAGATTGATCGGCGCGCCTGGCATGATGGTGGAGATCGCGTGCTTGTAGACGAGTTGCGACTGGCCATCGCGGCGCAGCAACACGCAGAAATTGTCGAACCAGGTGATCACGCCCTGCAGCTTCACGCCGTTGATGAGGAAAATCGTGACCGGGACTTTCGCTTTCCGAACGTGATTGAGAAACGCGTCCTGCAAATTTTGTTTGTCGGCAGCCATCGGTTTTTTGACCCTTGTTCTTGATGTCGTTTCTTGTCGTTGTCGTCTGTCCCTCCCTGGCGACCGGAAATCCGACAGGGTGCCCAGTGACTATGCTGAGTTGGCGGCGGAGATTCCAGCCCAAAAAACAGGGGTTTGGTTGACCTTGGCCTAACGCCGCCAACTCTCGGGTGCAAGGAGCGCCAGAATGGCGAGCGTCTCGAGCCGCCCGAGCACCATCGCGGCGGCGAGGATCGCCTTCGCCGGGCCGTCGAGCAGGTCGTAGCTGAGGGGCGCGTCGGCGGCGACGGCGGCGAGCGGACCGGTGGTGGAGAGGGCCGCAATGGTGAAGACCATGGCAGGCTCGAACGCAAGGCCGGTCAGGGTAAGCGCCGCCATGACGATGGCAATCGAAATGGCGAAGAGCATGAAGAAGATCCAGGCGACATAGGCGCCCTCGCCCCTGAGCCTGCGCGCGGTAGCGCCGTCGCCGCCGACCGAGTTCGGGTGGATGAGCAGTTCCAGTTCGCGCTCGCCGTGCTTGAACAGCGCATAGACGCGCAGCAGCTTGACGCCGCCCGCCGTCGTCGCGACCCCGCCGCCGATCAGCGCGAGGCCCAAGAGCAGCAGGCCCGACGAGCCGGGGCCGGCCCAGGCGCGGGCTGCGGCCCAGTCTTCGGACACGTAGCCGGTGGTGGTGAGGAAGGAGAGCGTGGTGAAGATGGAGCCCCAGAACGCCTCGGCCATGAGGACGGCGTTGCGGGCCTGATCCTCGACATAGGTGCCGGTCCAGTGCTGGAGGAACTGCACCAGCGGCAGGATGGCGAGGCAGGCCAGCGCCATGCTGCACCTCCGGGTCGCGGCGAAGCGGCGTCGGGTCGCTTGGCAGCAGGCGCGAATAGAAGGCGCGTCGGGTGATGGCGAAGACGAAGAACAACAGGATCAGCGCTTCGCCCGCCCGTCCCGAATCTGCGTCCGACAGGCTGCGGACCGGTGAAATGCCGCTGGTCGACAGTGTTCCCATCGCATGGCAGAGCGCGACGAGGCCGGTTTCGCCGGCCGTCAGCAATGCGATCCAGAGGGCAAGCGTCAGGCAGCCGTAGACCGGGAAGATCGCAAGCGCGTAGCGGTGCAGTCGCTGTGCCGGATCGGCGACGCGGGTGATCTGCGACGTGCCGCGGCTGCCCCGGCCGACGGCGCCGCCGGTTATGACCTCGAACCCGCCGAGGTTCATCGGTGCGAGGATCGCCGACGGCGGAAACCAGCACGAAGAAGCCGCCGAGCCAGCCGACCAGGGCGCGCCACAGGTGCAGCGACGGGGCAAGGCGGGCGGGATCGTCATAGAGCGTGGCCCCCGTGGTGGTGAAGGATGACACCATTTCGAACCAGGCATTCACGAAGGTCGTATCGGGCAGGCTCTGCTGGAACGGCAGCGCAAAGGCGACCGGCAGCGCGAGATAGGCGCCGACCATCGCCGCCAGCTGTGCGCGCGCCGCGTTGCGGGGGCGGCGATTGGCGGAGGCAATGCCGATCATCGCCGTCAGCATCAGGAGCAGGACGGCGGAGTACAGGAAGGCGCGCGATTCGGGCAGGTCGCGCAAGACGAAAGCATGGGCGGCGGGCAGCAGCATCGCCAGCGCCCCCGCCCCCAGAAGGACGACGAGCAGCGGCAGGTCGAGCAGGTGGCGCATCGTGCGGTCAGAAGAAATCGATGGAGACCTGCAACAGGCGCTCCACCTCGGGCACGTCCCCGGCCATGGCGAAGAGGGCGATCACATCGCCCTCGTCGACCCGCAGGGTACCCGTGGGTTTCAGAACCTTGTCGCCCGCAGGATGGCGCCCGACGAGGACGCCTTCGGGAAACTCGATGTCGCGGATCAGGCGGCCGGCGATGGGCGAGGTGGACAGAACCTGCGCCTCGATCACCTCGGCCTCGGCATCGCCGATGGAATAGATCGCGCGGACACGCCCATGGCGGACATGGCGCAGGATCGACGACACGGTTGTGGCGCGCGGGTTGATGTAGGCGTCGATGTCGAGCGGCCCCATCAGCGGCACCAGCGTGGGGTCGTTCACCAGCGCGATGGCCATGGGGCAGCCCGCGGATTTGGCGCGCACGGCGACCAGCATGTTGGTCTTGTCGTCATCGGTCACGACCAGCACGGCATCGGCGCGGTCGATATTCGCCTCCATCAGGATGTCGATATCCATGCCGTCGCCGTTCAGCACGATCGTCCGGTTCAGCGTATCTGCCGCATGTTCGGCGCAGGCACGATCACGCTCGATGATCTTGACGCGGACCCGTTCGGTGCGGGATTCGAGCGCGCGCGCCACGGCAAGGCCGACGTTGCCGCCCCCGACGATGACGATGCGTTCCTGCTTTTTCGTCGTCTTGCCAAAGATTTCCAGGGTGCGGTTCACGTCCTCGGTAACGGTGAAGACATAGATCTGGTCGCTCGGCGAAGAGCTGATCTTCCGGATCGGGGGCGAAGAGGCGCTCTTCGCGGCGCACGCCGACCACGATGGCACGGAGCGTGGAGAACAGGTCGGACAATTGGCGCAGCGGCGTGTTCGAGCACCGGGCAGTCCTCGTCCAGCGAAATGCCCAGAAGTTGTGCCTTGCCGCCCATGAAGCTTTCCGTGTCGAAGGCGGCAGGGGCGGCAAGGCGTTGCAGCGCGGCTTCGGCAACTTCCTTCTCGGGGCTGATGACCACGTCGATGGGCAGGTTCTTGGTCTGGAACAGATCGGAATAGATCGCGTCGAGGTAGCTCTGGGCGCGCAGGCGGGCGATCTTGCGCGGGATGCCGAAGACGGCATGGGCAATCTCGCAGATGACCATGTTCACTTCGTCGGAATGGGTTGCGGCGATGATCATGTCGGCGTCGCGCGCCCCGGCCCGCTCCAGCACGTCGGGGTATGAAGCAAACCCCGCAACCCCTTGCACATCCAGCGTGTCCGTCGCACGGCGCACAAGATCGGCGTTATAGTCGACCACCGTCACGTCGTTCTTTTCGCCGGACAGATGGCGTGCGATCTGCCAGCCGACCTGGCCCGCGCCGCAGATGATGACCTTCATGATCCCATACCTTCCGGGCCGTGGCCTTTCACATGGCAGAAGCGCCCCGGCGCGGTCAATGCGACCGTCAGGCATCAAGCTCGTCTTCGGCTGTGTCATCTTCCAGATGTGCGATACGCGCGCCGGCCTTCGAGGTGGTGACCACGCCCAGCGACTTCAGCTTGCGGTGCAGGGCCGAGCGTTCCATGCCGACGAAACTGGCGGTGCGGCTGATGTTGCCGCCGAAGCGGTTGATCTGGGTCAGCAGGTATTCCCGTTCGAACAGTTCGCGCGCCTCGCGCAGCGGCAGGGTGGCCAGCGCGCCGCCCAGACACGATCCGCCCTTCGCCTTCGGTTGCATCGTCGCGCCCCGGCAGTTCACGCGCCTCGATCGGGCCGGTGGCTTCGCCAAGGATCAGAACACGTTCCATGACGTTGCGCAGCTGCCGGACGTTGCCGGGCCAGTGCATGGTCTGCAGCATCGCCTCGGCCTCGGGCGAGAGGTCGCGCAGCGGCAGGCCCTGCGTGCGGTGGAACATCTCGATGAAATGCCGGGCAAGTTCCGGAATATCCTCGCGCCGGTCCTCCAGCGACGGGCACCGGGAATCGGGACGACGTTGAGGCGGTCATACAGTTCCTGGCGGAAACGCCCCGCGCCGATCTCGCTCTTCAGGTCGCGGGTGGTGGAGGAGATCACGCGCAGGTCGACGCGCACCTTGTCGGTGCCGCCCGCACGGGCGAACTGCTGTTCGACCAGAACCCGCAGGATCTTGGACTGGGTGCCCAGTGGCATGTCCGCCACCTCGTCGAAGTAGACGACGCCGCCGTGGGCCTGTTCGAGAAGGCCCTGCTCCACGCCCGCGGTCGGGGCTTTCGCGGCCGAACAGCACCTCTTCCATCCGTTCTGGTTCGATGGTGGCGGAGGAAACCGAAATGAAGGGCGCGTTCGCACGGTTCGACTGGGCGTGGATGAAGCGGGCAGCCATTTCCTTGCCTGCGCCCGGCGGCACCGGTCAGCATCACCCGTCCGTTGGATTTCGTCACCTTCTCAAGTTGCGCCTTCAAGGCCTTGAACGACGGGCGAGTTTCCCAGCATCTCGGCCGAGGTCACATCGCGGCGGCGCAGGTCGCTGTTCTCGCGACGCAGGCGCGAGGTTTCCATGGCGCGGGCGACGACGACCATCAGCTGGTCGATGTTGAAGGGTTTCTCGATGAAGTCGTAGGCGCCCTGCTTGATGGCCGCCACCGCGATCTCGATGTTGCCGTGACCCGAGATGATGACCACCGGCACATCGGGGTTTGATCGCGCTTGACGGTCTTGAGGATGTCGATCCCGTCCATCCGGCTGTCCTTGAGCCAGATGTCAAGGATCATCAGGGCGGGCGGCTCGGCGTTGATCTCGGCCATGCAGGTGTCGGAATTGCCGGCAAGGCGCACGGTGTAGCCTTCGTCCCGCAGGATGTCGCCTATCAGTTCACGGATATCGTGTTCGTCGTCGACGATCAGGATGCTCGATCATGTCAATCAGGTCCTCCGTTTGTCAAATGCCTGCACTGCGGCTACGCGCCCGGGGCGGGCGCGGGCTGCGGGGCAGTCTGATTTCGGCCATGGCCCCGGCGTGGGTCTGACCCTCAAATGGCTCGGCATCGAGAAGGGCGAGCGTGCCGCCATGTTCCTCGATGATCTTCTTGACGATGGGCAGGCCAAGACCGGTGCCCTTTTCGCGCGTGGTGACGTAGGGTTCGAACAGGCGAGAGCGATCCTCCGGCAGGCCGATGCCGTTGTCGGAAATGCGGATGATCGCCGTGTCGGGTTCGAGCAGTCAGCGTGACACGGATCTGCGGAACGTAGCCCTTCGGGCGCGCCCTTTTCCTGAAGCGATTCAATCGCTTCGCCTGCGTTCTTGATCAGGTTGGTCAACGCTTGGGAGATCATCGTGGCGTCCAGTTCCAGCACAATCGGGCCGCTGGGCAGGTCGGACGTGAGGGTGACGCCGGGCAGGCCGCTTTCCTGCAGCACGATGGCGTCGCGCAGGATCTTCACCAGATCCTCTTCGCGCCGGTCGGGTTCGGGCATCCGGGCGAACTTGGAGAATTCGTCCACGATGCGCCGCAGATCGCCGGTCTGGCGCACGATCACGTCGGTATACTGGTCCAGATCCTGCGCCGCCTCGTCGCTGACCATCGGACGGAACTTGCGCTTGATGCGCTCGGCCGAAAGCTGGATGGGCGTGAGCGGGTTCTTGATCTCATGCGCGATGCGGCGGGCGACATCGCCCCAGGCGGCCATCCGCTGGGCGCTGACAAGGTCGGTCACGTCGTCGAAGGCGACCACATAGCCTTCGGCCTCGCCCGCGACGTTGCGCCGTGCGGTCATGCGGACGAGAAGGCTTTCCAGCTTGCCGCGGCGGCTCAGGCGAACCTCTTCCTGCACCGCGGCACCGTCGGTTTCGACCACGCGGTCGAACAGCGGCGCAAACTCCGGGACGACGAGGGCCAGGGGTCCGTCGGGCTGGCACTCGGCAAGGTCGAGCAGGCGCGAGGCGGCGCGGTTGATGAACTCCACCCTGCCCCCGGCATCGAGGCCGATGACGCCCGCAGTGACATTGGACAGCACGCTGTCGAACAGGCGGCGGCGCTCCTCGGTCTGGGCGTGGCCTTCGATCAGCGCCTCGCGCTGGCCCTTCAACTGGCGGGTCATCTGGTTGAACAGGCGACCAAGCATTGCAATCTCGTCATCCCCCTCTTCCTCGGGCACCTGGATCGCAAGGTTGCCGCTGCCGACGCTTTGGGCGGCGCCGGCCAGACGGCCTATGGGGCGCGACAGGCGTTCGGCGAACCAGAGGCCGAACCAGACCGCAGCGAGAATGAGGATGATCGCAAAGCCGAGGTAGAGCAGGCCGAACTCGAACAGAAGCCGCCCGCGTTCGTTTTCCAACTGGTGGTAAAGGCGGACGGTCTCCTGCGTTTCGTCCAGAAGTCCGAGGAGCGAGCCATCGACCGTGCGCGTGACCTGGAGCAGCCGATCCGAATAGGCGTCAAGACGCACGAGGGCGCGGAACTCGTTGTTGGTCCAATCCTCGATGATGACGGTTTCGCCGCCGTTGGCGCGGGCAATCTGGTCTGCCGTGGGGGGTTCGAAATCGAAGAGATAGGAGTTCTCCCCCCGCGCCTGGATCGTACCGGTGCTGTCGATCACATAGGCCTCGCGCAGGCCGCGCTGAATCTGGGCCTGGGCCTGGCTGAGAAGCTGTCGCAGATCACCGTCGTCGATGAACACATTGGCCTGACGGGCGAGATTGAGGTAGCCGGCCAGTGCCTCGGTATCCGACATCAGATCCTGCCGATGTTCGTTGCGATAGGCCTCGGCAGCGGTGAGCGAGGAGCCGACGACGCTGCGGACACGATCGGAGAACCAGCCCTCGAGCCCGACGTTCACCGTCAGGACAGCGAAGATCGCGACGAGGACGGTGGGCACCAGCGCGATAAGAGCAAAGACGCCGGTTAGCCGCAGGTGAAGGCGCGATCCGGCAGAGCGTGCGCGGCGGGCCGCAACCATGCGGACCACGCGGGCCAGCACAAGTGTCGCCACGACCAGGACATAGACGATGTCGGCCAGCAGAACGATGCGCAGGGCGGGCGAGCCAGCGCCCTGATTCAGGGGGCCGAGCGCAAGGAACGTCGCCAGCGCGAGGCAAGGACCGAGCAGCGCAAGGCCGAAGGTTGCCCATGTCTGCACACGCCGCTGCTTTCGCAGACGGTTCAGTCGGAGCCAGGTGTCACCTCGCGCCGTGCGTTGCACGCCAGTCATGCCCTTCACTGCGGGGCACCGAGTGCCCCAAACCGCCATATGTGGTGGCCTTCTGACGGCTGACGCCGCCGTGCCACGCTTCCTGTGGCGGTTTTACATCAGCTTGCGCCGACGTGTCACGCGAATATCAAGATCGGTGATCTTCTTGCGCAAAGTATTGCGATTTATGCCGAGCAGATCGGCGCATTTCGCCTGATTGCCGGCGGTGGCATCGAGGGCAATCTCGATCAGGGGAAGTTCCACTTCCCGCAGGATGCGCTGGTAGACGCCCGCCGGGGGCAGTGCACCACCATGCAGATCGAAGTAGCGCTTGAGGTGTTTGGCGACCGATGCCGACAGCTTCTCGCCCTCGCCGCCGCCCTTGAGCGGCTCCATTGCGGGCTGGTTTCCCAGCACCGCCTCTACCTCGGCGCGGGTGATCTCGGCTTCCGCCGAGGTGACCATCAGGCGACGAAGCGTGTTTTCAAGCTGGCGCACGTTCCCCGGCCAGGAATAGGCGCGGACGAGGTCGCGCGCCTCGGGTGCGAGACGGCGCAGGGCGGCGAAATCACGCTCGCCCTTGGCAAGGAAGTGCTCGGCGAGCAGCGGGATGTCATCCACCCGCTCGCGCAGCGCGGGCACGTGCAGGGTCACGCCGCCGAGCCGATAGAACAAGTCCTGCCGGAAGTGACCCGCCTCCATCCGCGCCGAAAGATCGGCTTGCGAGGTGGCCATGATGCGCGGGGCCTGATCGCCCAGCATGTCGAGCATCCGCACGATGCGCGCCTGCGCGTCGTCGTCGTAATCCGCCACTTCGTCGAACACCAGACTGCCGCCGCGCACCTTGGAGAGCAGCGTGGTCGGCCCGTCCATACCGGCGAGGTCGGCCGCCTGGGCCACGACGAACGGCAGTGTCCGGCGGTCGGAGAAATCATGGATGGCACGGGCGATCAGCGATTTTCCGGTGCCGGATTCGCCGGTGATGAGCACGGCGAGGTCGGTATTCATCACGCGCGCGACAAGGCGATAGAGCGCCTGCATCGCAGGTGTGCGGCCCACAAGCGGCAGGTCATCGGCCGCCTCGCGCGGCTCGACCTTGCGGGCCACGGCGCGCCGCTTCTGATCGAGTGCGCGGGCCGAGCGCTTCATCAGGTCGGGCAGGTCGAACGGTTTGGGGAGATAATCGTAGGCTTCGGCCTCGGCCGCCTGAATGGCCGTCATGATGGTGTTCTGCGCCGAAATCACGATCACGGGCAGGCCGGGGCGCATCTTGCCGATGCGGGGCAGCGCCTCAAGCCCGTTGCCGTCGGGCATGATGACATCGGAGATGACAAGATCGCCCTTCCCCTCTTCGACCCAGCGCATGAGGGTCATCAGGCTGGAGGTCGCGTGCACCTTGCATCCCGCGCGCGTCAGCGCCTGGGTCAGAACCGTGCGGATCGTGCGGTCGTCGTCTGCGACCAGTACTGTGCCATCCATCGTGGTTCTCCTTTACCTTGCCGTCTCAGAGAGGGCCTTGGGTTCCTTGGGTGCGATCGGCAGCGAGACGCGGAACACGGTGCGTCCGGGCACCGAATCGACCGATATCCAGCCGCCGTGATCGGCGATGATCTTGCTGACGAGCGCGAGGCCGAGGCCGGTGCCATTCTCGCGACCGCTGACGAAAGGCTCGAAGATGTCGGAGGCGATCTCGGGCTTGATGCCGGGGCCGTCGTCGATGACCTCGATCTGGAGAGGCACGGCCTTGCCGAGGCCCGTCCGCGCGGCGCAGGCGCAGCGACAGATCGTAGAACGTGTGCAGCCGGATCGTGCCGCCGCCTGGGGGCCTGCCGCCTCGGAGGCGTTCTTGATGAGGTTCAGGAAGACCTGCATGAGCTGGTCCGGATCGGCCCAGGTCTGGGGGAGCGATGGGTCGTAGTCCTCGAGGATCGTCATGTTCGCGGCAAAGCCGACCAGCGCCGATTTGCGGGCGCGGTCCAGCGCGTCATGGATGTTGACGGCACGCAGATCGGGCGGGCGGAGGTTGCCGAACTGCTCCACCTGTTCGAGCAGCTTCACGATGCGGCGGGTTTCCTCGACGATCAGATCGGTCAGTTCGCGATCCTCGGCCCCCAGGCCCATGGAGAGAAGCTGTGCGGCGCCGGTGATCCCCGCAAGCGGGTTCTTGATCTCATGCGCCAGCATCTCGGCCATGCCGATGGCGGAGCGGGCCGAGGAGGTGACGTGCATCGAGCGGCCCAGACGGTCGGCGATGTCGCGTGGCGAGATCAGGAGCAGGATGATCTCGGCATTGTCATGCATCGGGGCGATCTGGATGTTGCACTGGACCGGCGGGCGTTCGCCCGTCGTCACGTCGACATCGTTGATGAACAGCGGCGACTGGTTGACGCGGGCGCGGTCCAGCGCCTCGTCCATCGGGGCGTCGATGTGGAGGCGGTCGAACGCGGGGATGCCGAGGAGCGACTTGGCCGAGCTGTTCAGGAACGTCTCGCCCGCCGGGTTGACCTCAGCGAACTTGCCCGCGCGATCGACGAGAAAGGCCGGAACCGGCAGCGAGGCCCAGATGACGCCAGGGACCGGATAGGGCGAGCGGTAGTTGTTCATGCAGCCTCCCGTTCGGGGGAGGCGAAGGCAGCGCGGATCAGGCGGCTGACGGTTGCAGGGTTGTCGGCGGTCAGGATCGGGCCGCGATGGGCGGCAAGGCCCGCTTCCTCGAGATACCAGCCAAGGTGCTTGCGGGCCATCTTCAGGCCAAGCTCGGCGCCATAGAAGGCAAGCATGTCCTCGTAATGGGCGAGGATCATGTCGGCGCGGGCCGCGCCTTGCGGGATCGCCGGGGCGGGCGCGCCATAGAGCGCGTGGGCGATTTGGGCAAGGCGCCACGGCGCACCCTGCGCGCCGCGCCCAACCATGACCCCATCCGCGCCCGAGAGGCGGAGTGCCTCGGCGGCGGTCGCGGCGTCGGTAATGTCGCCGTTGGCGATGACGGGAATGGCAACAGCCCGCTTGATCGGCCCGATGGCGGCCCAGTCGGCAGCGCCAGTGTAGAACTGGCACCGGGTCCGGCCGTGAATTGTGACCATCCGGACCCCTGCCCCTTCGGCGCGGGCCGCGAGGGTTGCCGCGTTCAGCAGCGCATCATCCCAGCCGAGGCGCGTCTTCAGCGTGACGGGCACCTTTACCGCGCTTACGACAGCCTCGATCAGCCGCAGCGCGTGGTCGAGATCCTTCATCAGTGCGGAGCCTGAATATCCTGTGGTCACCTTCTTGGCGGGGCAGCCCATGTTGATGTCGATCACGCGGGCGCCCTGCGCTTCGACATATCGGGCCGCTTCCGCCATCCAGTAGGCCTCGCGCCCCGCAAGCTGCACCGATGTGGCGGCCTGATCGAAACCAAGCTCGGCGCGGGCGCGGGCGAGCGGACGGGCCTGCACGACCTCCTGGCTCGCCACCATCTCACTGACCACAAGGCCCGCGCCAAAGGACGCGACGAGCCTTCGGAACGGCAGGTCGGTGATTCCGGCCAGAGGGGCCAGAAGCACGGGCGGGTCGATCCGGGTCTCCGAGGCAGGGCCTGCCAGCAGAAGGGACAAATGCTTAATCCTTGTGCGTTCGTCCCGAGGTAGCCTGCGGAGGCGGGGAATTCAATTGAGCGAGCGGGGGAAACGTAGCGGAATGCAGCATATGCCAATTTTTAGGCAAAATCGCCGCTTGGTTTCGCCGCATTGTCACGCGGGGAACGCTGGCCTAGACAGATGCCGCAAAGGGGGATGCAGCATGACGGTCGCGGCGATCATCGTGGCCGCAGGGCGCGGCACGCGCACGGGCGGCGGCGTGCCGAAGCAATGGCAGATGCTGGCGGGCAGGCCGGTGCTGGTCCATACCGTCGCGGCCTTCGCGGCGCTGTGGACCGGGTGCTTCTGGTGCTCCATCCCGACGACCGGGCTCGGGCCGAGCGGTGGCTGCCGCAGGCGGATTTGGTCGCGGGCGGCGCCACGCGCGATGCCTCGGTCCGCAATGCGCTGGAGGCGCTGGCAGGGCACGGGGGTCAGCCGCGTGCTGATCCATGACGGGGCGCGGCCCCTGGTGTCGCGCGCGCTGATCGGGCGGATGCTGGCTGCACTTCAGTCGCATCAAGGTGCGGCCCCGGCGCTCCCGGTGACGGATGCGTTGTGGCGGGGAGAAGGGCCGTTGTTACCGGAACGCAGGACCGGACGGGCCTGTGGCGCGCGCAGACACCGCAGGCCTTTCGCTTCGAGGCCATCCTTGCCGCGCATCGCGCCCATGCGGGCGGATGCGGCGGATGACGTGGAGGTGGCGCGGGCGGCAGGTCTTGACGTGGCGATCGTCGAGGGCGAGGAGGACCAATCTGAAACTGACCTTCGCCGCCGATTTCGCGCGTGCGGAGGCGATCCTGAAAGGGCGCGGCATGGATATACGGCTGGGCAACGGCTATGACGTTCACGCCTTCGGGCGAGGGCGACCATGTCTGGCTGTGCGGGGTGAAGGTGCCGCATGGGCGGGGCCTTGCTCGGCCATTCCGACGCCGACGTGGGGATGCACGCCCTGACCGATGCGATCTATGGCGCCCTGGCCGAGGGGGATATCGGGCGGCACTTCCCGCCCTCCGACCCGCAGTGGAAGGGCGCGGCGAGCCATATCTTCCTGGCGCACGCGATGGGCCGGGTGGCGGAGCGCGGGTATCCGCCTGGCCAATGCGACGTGACGCTGGTCTGCGAGCGGCCGAAGATCGGACCGCATGCGGTCGGGATGCAGGCGGAACTGGCGCGATCATGGGGGTGGATGTGGATCGGCTGAGCGTGAAGGCCACGACGTCGGAGCGATTGGGCTTCACGGGCCGCGAGGAAGGCATCGCGGCGCTCGCCACCGCAACGCTGGTGGCGACATGAGCCTCGCGCGCCGTGGCGATCTTTTTCGGCGCGGGGCTGCTGCGCCCTGCCCCGGGCACCTGGGGATCGGCGGTTGCCATCCTGTCGGTGCTGGCTGATCGACCGCTTCCTCGGCTTTCCCGCGCTGGCCGTTCGCGGCGCTGGCCGCCATTGGCTGGGGGTTCTGGGCGGTTGCACGCGAACTTGCGCAGCCGCTGGGGCGAAGACCCTTCGGAAGTCGTGATCGACGAGGTGGCGGGGCAATGGATCGCGCTGCTGTTCCCCTCGGTCGCGTTCTGGAGCCGGGGGTGGGAGGGGCTGGATGCCCTGGCCCGGCTGGGTGGCGGCGTTCCTGTTCTTCCGGCTGTTCGACATCTGGAAGCCCTGGCTCATCGGCCGCGCCGACCGGCGCGGGGATGCGGCCGGGGTGATGCTGGACGATCTGTGGGCGGGGCTATTCGCGGGCATGGCCGTGGTGATCGCCGCCGGGATCGCAGCATGGGGTGCTGATGTGACGCGGGCCGAACGGCTGCTGGCGGTGGCGCGCGCCAAGGGCGCGACCGATCGCCACGGCGGAAAGCTGCACGGGCGGGATGATCGCGGGGGCGCTGACGGATGTGGCCGGGTCGTCGGACGTGTTCGACCGGGGATTCGTCACCTATTCCAACGCGGCCAAGGTGCAGATGCTGGGTGTGCGGCAAACAACGCTGGCGGCTCAGGGTGCGGTAGTCGAGGAGGTCGCGCGCGAGATGGCCGAGGGGGCGCTGGCGCGGTCCGACGCCACGCTCGCCGTCAGCGTGACGGGATCGCGGGGCCGGGCGGGTCGGAGGTCAAGCCCGAGGGGCGGGTCTGTTTCGGGCTGGCGGCCGTGGGGCGCGCGACGGTTGTGGAGACGGTCGAGTTCGGCGCGCGGGGGCGCGACAGGGTGCGGCGGGCGACGGTGGATCATGCGCTCGACCTGCTGATCGGGGCGCTTGGCTGATTGCTCGCGTCAGGGATGGGCGGCGAAGAACCGCAGGATCTCGTCATTCGCGCTGATGTCCTGCGTCCCGCCCCCATGCACGGCCCTGCGCCCGCCGGGCCAGACATGCCCGCCGCCCTCGACCGTGAGAAGCCGCACCATCGGTATGCCGTCCGGTCGCCGCCAGTCGCGCTGGATCACCTGCATCCCGTCGTCGGCGGGGTCGATGACGCCCTGAAGCTGGACAAGGGGTGTCCCGGCGGCCCCGACGAAGGCAGCCACGGTGGAGCCGACCGAGGCGAAGGTGACGGACCGCGTGATCGAGGCTTCTCCCCTGCCCCCTAGATATGGCACATGATCGTCCGCCGTTCCGTGGATGTGCAGCAGCGGCACCGGTCCGCTGACCCTGAACCGCTCGTCAAGCGTACCCGACACGCCTGCGACTGCCTTGACGTTTCCCGGTCGCGCGGCCGCGTAGCGTTCGGCCATCATCGCGCCGTTGGACATGCCGGTCAGGTAGACCCGTTCCGCGTCCAGCCCGAAGCGCCCTGCGGCATCGGCGATGACCGCGTCGAGGAAGGCCATGTCGTCGATCTGCACCATCGCGGCATGCGCGCAGCAGGCGCCGCGTTCCAGGTCAGAAGACCGAGGCCGCGGCGCGAGGTTCCTGCGGGATAGATCACCGCATATCCTGCTGACAGCGCGGGCTGGCTGAGGCCGGAGTTGCGGGCGAACTGATCGGGGTTGCCGCCGCCGCCATGCAGGCCAAGGATGACCGGCGCCCCGGTGGGATCGGGCGGCAGGTCGATGCGGTACCAGCGGCCATCGGCAAGGGTGACGGTCTCGGCCAGCGCGGGAACGGCAACGACAGCCAGAAGCAGGATCAGGACGCGGAACATGGGCAATCCTTTCAGGACCGGTTTTCCCCAAACGGCCTGCGCCCCGTTTTCCGTCGCTCAGGCGGGACCGGGGCCATATAGGGCGACCGCGCGGCGTTCGAAGGCGCGGACCACGCGCTGCATGGCGTCGTTGAACACCATCCCGATGATCCCTTGCAGGATCGCGTTGCGGAATTCGAAATCCACGAAGAACTCCACCTCGCAGCCGCCCTCGGGGCGGTCGCGGAACTGCCAGTAGGATTTCATGTGGCGGAACGGGCCTTCGAGATACTCGGTGTCGATCCGCTTCGTCTCGGGCCAGAGGGTGACGCGGCTCGCGAATTTCTCGCGGAACACCTTGAACGAGATCACGAGGTCTGCCTCCATCACCTCGCCACCGCCGGGGATTGGGGTGCGCGCGTTGATGCGGGCGGCCGAGTTCCAGGGCAGGAATTCGGGGTAGCGCGCGACATCTGCCACCAGATCGTACATCTGCTGCGCGGTGTAGGGCAGGATCTTGGTTTCGTGATGCGTGGGCATCGGGCCTATCCAGTGCGCGTAACCTGCCCAGTCCACGTGACTTGGCGCCGCCTTTTCGATAAACGGGCAGCGGAAATCAAGGGGCCGCCATGCCGCAGAGACCATATGTGATCGATCAGATGATATCGGCCAAGGCCATCGCGGCACGGGTCGAGACGCTTGCGCGGGAAATCACCGGGCATTTCGCGGGCAGCGACAAGCTGATTGTGGTTGGGCTTCTGCGTGGATCTTTCGTGTTCATCGCCGATCTGGTGCGTGAAATCGACCTGCCGGTGGAAGTCGATTTTCTTGAAGCCTCGTCCTATGGCAACGCCATGGAAAGCTCGCGCGAGGTGCGGATTCTGAAGGATCTGCGGGGCGAAATCGCGGGTCGTGACGTGCTGGTGGTCGAGGATATCGTCGACACCGGGTTTACGCTGCACCATGTGGTGAACCTGCTGCGCTCACGCGAGCCCGCGCGGCTCGAGGTCTGTGCCCTGCTCGACAAGCCCTCGCGGCGCGAAGTGCCGATCAGGGCGACCTGGACGGGATTTGAGATACCCGACGAGTTCGTGGTCGGCTACGGGATCGATTTCGCCCAACGCAACCGCAACCTGCCCTATATCGGCAAGGTGCGCTTCACCGATGGCGAATGACCTGGCTTCTGCGCATGGCGCGATGGGCGAGGCACCCGCCGCCGGCGGGCCGTGTGGCTTTGGTGCTGGGGGTCGTTGCAGCCTGTCTGCTGCTGGTGGGAGCAGAACATCTGGTGGGATGGCCGGAGTGGCTGACCGTCAACGGGATGCGGCGATAGCGGATAAACTTTAGGTATAGGCGCACAGTTACCAACCCTGGGTCTAGAGCCTGCGTGGTGCAGAACACGCTTAGGATGCAAGAACAACTCACAGCAATGGAGTGCCCTGCATGAGACTCATTCTAGCTGCCACAATGGCTGTCACGGTTTTCACTGGCGGCGCCTTCGCCCAGGAAGACCCGATTGGCGAAGCGATCGAGGGACGAAAAGGCCTTATGCTGCTGATGGGCAGCAACCTTGGCACCCTCGGCGCGATGGCAAAGGGCGAAACGCCCTATGATGCCGCCGCGGCGTCGAAGGCGGCAGCGAACGTGGCAGCCCTCGCTTCGGTGATGAGCCCCGATCTGTTCCCGGCAGGCTCGGAGTACCAGAAGGCCGAAGACAGCTATGCGCTGCCGGCGATCTGGACGAACGGCGATGACTTCGTCGCCAAGATTGCGGCGCTGAATACCGCCGCAGCCACGCTTGTCTCCTCGGCAGGGACCGATGTCGAAGGCGTGAAAGCGGGGCTCGGTGCGGTCGGCGGGGCTTGCAGCGCCTGCCACAAGGCCTATCGTCAGCCCGAAAGTTGAGGCGGCTCGCCTTGGCGGGACGCTTCACTTCGGGAAAGGGACAGGCATGCGGCGCTGGTTACTGAGACTTCTGGTGCTGGGTGTCGTCGCTGCCGCTGCGGGTTTCGTCATTACCCGGCCCCAGACGTCGGATGCCGAGTTGATCACCGAAGTCGCAGGCGATCCAGTCAACGGCGCGTTGGTGTTCTGGGCAGGCGGCTGTGCCGCCTGCCACGCCGCGCCGGGTGCGACGGGCGATGCGCGGCTGGTCCTGTCGGGCGGGTTGCGCCTGAACACGCAGTTCGGCTCTTTCGTGGCCCCGAACATATCGCCCGATCCGACCCATGGCATCGGTGGCTGGTCCACGGGCGATCTCTGGAACGCGATGCATCACGGCACGTCGCCCGAGGGCGAGCATTATTTCCCGGCCTTCCCCTATACGTCTTACGCCCATGCGACGCCGCAGGATGTGGCCGATCTGAAGGCGTTTCTCGATACGCTGCCGCCGTCCGACCGCGCGAACGAGCCGCATGATCTGAGCTTTCCCTTCAACCAGCGCCTGCTGATCGGCGGGTGGAAGATGCTGTATGGATCGGATGCCTGGGTCGTCACCGGCGATCTGACGCCCGAGGAAGAGCGCGGGCGCTATCTGGTCGAAGGGCTGGGCCATTGCAGCGAGTGCCACACACCGCGGGGAACCCTGGGCGGGCGCGACCGGGATAACTGGCTGGCGGGCGGACCCAACCCTGACGGCAAGGGCAAGATCCCGAACATCACGCCGGCGCATCTCGACTGGTCGGCGGCGGATATCGCAGAATACCTGAAATCGGGGTTCACGCCCGATTACGACTCGGCGGGCGGGTCGATGGCGGATGTGGTGATGAACATCTCGCATCTGCCGGACAGCGACCGGCTGGCCATCGCCGCCTATCTGGCGAAGGTGCCGCCCGTGGAATGAGCGGCGAGGCCACGCCGGCCACAGGTTGACTTTCCCCGCCGCGCCGCGCCAGAAGTGCGGGCGCGCGGAGATTTCAATGACCATCCAGAGTACCGATCCGGACAGCCCTGCCCCGGCCCGCCCGATGACTGCCGAGGCGACCGTCCTGCCGATCATCGCGGCCGTGGCCTTCTGCCACATGCTGAATGACCTGATGCAGTCGCTGATCCCGGCGATCTATCCGATCCTGAAGACGGAACTGGCGCTGACCTTCGGGCAGATCGGGTTGATTACATTCGTCTTTCAGGGCACCGCGTCGCTTCTTCAGCCTTTGGTGGGCATATTCACCGACAAGCGCCCGCAACCATTCTCGCTGGTTTTCGGCATGGGCCTGACGTTGTCGGGGCTTGTGCTGCTGGCCCATGCTCCGAGCTTTGCGGTGGTGCTTCTGGCGGTGGCGCTGATCGGGATGGGATCGTCCGTGTTCCACCCGGAATCGAGCCGCATCGCGCGACTGGCGGCGGGCAGGCGGCCGGGCTTCGCACAATCCTTCTTCCAGGTGGGCGGCAATGCCGGATCGGCGCTGGGGCCTTTGCTGGCGGCCTTCATCGTGGTGCCGTTCGGGCAGATCAGCATCGAATGGTTCGCGGGCGTGGCGCTCGTCGGAATGTGCGTGCTTTGGGCCGTGGGCCGATGGTACCGGGCCGAGGGGTTCACGCGGATGCGTGCGGCCAAGGGGCGCGCCGTGGCCGAAAGCCTGCCCCGCGGGCGGGTTCGTCTGGCCATCGTCGTGCTGATTGCGCTGACCTTCTCCAAGTTCGTCTACATGGCCGCCTATTCCAGCTATTTCACCTTCTACCTGATCGACCGCTTCCAGCTTTCCGTGCCGCAGGCGCAGGTCTATCTGTTCATCTTTCTGGCCGCCGTGGCGCTGGGAACGATTATCGGTGGGCCGATCGGCGACAGGATCGGGCGCAAACGGGTGATCTGGGTGTCAATCCTGGGCGTGGCGCCGATCGCGATGCTGATCCCCTATGCGGGTCTGGGCGGGACAGTGGCGCTGAGCGCGCTGGCAGGCATGGTGCTGGCCTCGGCCTTTCCGGCGATCATCGTCTATGCGCAAGACCTGATGCCCGCGAAAGTCGGACTGGTGGCCGGCTTGTTCTTCGGTCTGGCCTTCGGGCTCGGCGGCCTCGGGGCGGCGGCGATTGGGCTTATCGCGGACGCGACCTCGATCGAATACGTGTTCTGGCTCTGCTCGTTCCTGCCGCTGATCGGGGTGCTGGCCGTGTTCCTGCCGGATGTGAAGCGGGTCTAGAACCTTGCGCCGGTGGGCTGCACATCGTTGCGATCTCCTGCGGCGCGGGCGGTTCCGGCCGCATTCCTTCCCGGGAGGCGGTCCGGGAGGTTCCCTGCGAGGATGGATATTTTTCCAAGATGAAACCACGACCGTCAGATCTGTGCTCGCAAAACCCGGCGCAGAATCTTGCCCGAGGCTGATTTCGGGATCGAACTCGGTGAAGGTCACGGCGCGCAGCGCCTTGTAATGGGCGACCTGACCCGCGACATGGTCCAGTACCGCGGCCTCGGTCAGGGCGCAGCCGGGGCGGCGGACGACGAAGGCCACCGGCACTTCGCCGGCCTCGTCATCGGGCCGACCGATCACGGCGCAATCTGCGATCTCGGGGTGAGCGACCAGCAGCGCCTCAAGTTCGGCCGGCGCGACCTGGAAGCCCTTGACCTTGATGAGTTCCTTCACCCTGTCGACGATGAAGAGGAAGCCCTCCTCGTCGACCAGCGCCAGATCGCCGGTGTGCAGCCAGCCCTCGGCATCAAGCGTCCGGGCCGTCGCCTCGGGGTTGTTGAGGTATCCGACCATGACCTGGGGCCCGCGAATCCAGAGTTCGCCCTCGGCACCGGGTTCGGCATCGCGGCCTGTGTCAAGGTCGACGATCCTGGCCTCGGTGTTGGGAACGAGTTCGCCAGACGCGCCGGGCGGCGTGCCCCTGTCGCGCGACATGTGGGTAACAGGGCTCATCTCGGTCATGCCGTAACCCTGTGCAACCTCGCAGTCCAGGCGGACGGCGCAGGAACGGGTAAGGTCGGCCCCAAGCGGGGCGGCGCCGGAGATGACAAGTTCAAGCGACGACAGGTCGTGCTGGTCGACGAGCGGATGCTTCGCCAGCGCCAGAACCACTGGCGGCACGATGTAGAGATGGCGCATCCGATGCGCCTCGATCAGCCTGAGCACCGCTGCGAGATCGAAGCGCGGCAGCGTCACCGATACGGCACCACTGGCCAGCACCACGTTCATCAGCACTTCCATGCCATAGATGTGGAAGAAGGGCAGGACCGCCACCGTCACGTCGCCGGAACGGATGTCTCGGAAGGCCTTGATCTGAAACGAATTGGCAACAAGGTTGCGATGGGTCAGCATCACCCCCTTCGGCAATCCCGTGGTGCCCGAAGAGTAGGGCAGCACGACGATCGCAGTCGCCGGGTCGAGCGGAACCTGGTCAATGGGTGGGGCGGACAGGAAGCTCTGCCAGAGCGTGGCGGCCGCGCCGTCGCCCGGCAGCGCAACAGTCTCGGTCACGCCGGAGCCTGGAATGGCCTCGGCGGCGAGGGGCAACAGTGCGGGCGGGACGACCAAAAGCCGCGCGCCGCTGTCGATCAGCTGGTGGTGGAGTTCGTTCGCGGTATAGGTCGGGTTGACGGTGGTGATGGTCGCCCCGGCAAGCGCGGTACCATAGAACACCACCGCGAATTCCGGGCAGTTGGGCGCCATGAGTGCGACCACCTGCCCCGGCCCTATGCCTCGGGCCGCCAGCGCGCCCGCGAACCGGCGCGATCCGTCGATCAGTTCGGCCCCGGTCATGATCCGACCTGTCAGCCCGTCGATCAGGGCGGGTTCGCCCTCGCGCCCCTTCAGGCCGGCGAAGACCATCTCGGCGATGGTCAGGTCGGGAATGGCCACGTCGGCAAAACGACTGCGATATATCATCTCGACCGGCCTCCCCTCCGGAGGGCGCGGGCGCACCCTGCAGAAAGGGTAAGGGACGGACGGGGGAACGCGAAGTGGTTTTTCAGGCACGCCCCAGGCGGGCGAGGCGGGCATCGCGCAACCGCGCGAAATCGTCCCCGGCGTGGTAGGACGACCGGGTCAGCGGCGTTGCCGAAACCATGAGGAAGCCCTTGCCGTAGGCTGCCGCCTCGTAGGACTTGAACTCCTCCGGCGTCACGAAGCGATCGACGCGGTGGTGCTTGGGGGTGGGCTGCAGATACTGCCCGACGGTCAGGAAATCGACATCGGCCGCGCGCATGTCATCCATCACCTGAAGGACGGACTGGCGATCTTCGCCGAGACCCACCATGATGCCCGACTTGGTGAACATTGCCGGATCAAGCTCTTTCACCCGCTGCAGAAGGCGCAGCGAATGGAAGTAGCGCGCGCCGGGCCGCACCTCGGGGTAAAGGCCGGGGACGGTTTCGAGGTTGTGGTTGAACACGTCGGGGCGCGCCTCGACCACGCTTTCCAGCACGGATGGCGCGCATTTCAGGAAATCGGGTGTCAGGATCTCGATTGTGGTATCGGGCGCGCGGTGGCGGATCGCGCGGATCGTCTGTGCGAAGTGCTCTGCCCCGCCATCGGCGAGGTCGTCACGATCGACGCTGGTGATGACGACATGGCGCAGGCCAAGCTGTGCCACGGCATGGGCCACGCGGCCCGGCTCGAACGCGTCGAGCGTGCTGGGCTTGCCTGTGGCGACGTTGCAGAAGGTGCAGCCGCGGGTGCATATCTCGCCCATGATCATCATGGTGGCGTGGCCCTGCGACCAGCATTCGCCGACATTGGGGCAGCCCGCTTCTTCGCATACGGTCACGAGTTTCTGCGCGCGGATGATGTCGCGCGTCTGCTTGTAGCCCTCCGACGTGGGCGCCTTGACACGAATCCAGTCGGGCTTCTTCGGCTGGGGATTGTCGCCGCGATGAGCCTTTTCCGGGTGCCGCTGGTCGGGAAGTTTAAGATCGCGCAACAGTTGATCCCCGCTGACAAACGCCTTCCCCGCACATAGGCTCTTTCCTGCCGCGAGGCAACGGGAGGCGACCTTACCCCCCGGATCAAAAGGAAAGACACGGCCGGGAGATGCCGGAAAGGCTGACTGGACCGTATTCAGGAGCGAACATGACGAAAAAACTGATTGCCGAGGGTTTGGGAACATTCATTCTTGTCTTCTTCGGCTGCGGCGCTGCCGTGATTGCGGGACCGTTGATCGGCTACACCGGGATCGCGCTGGCCTTTGGCTTGTCCATCGTGGCGGCAGCCTACGGCCTTGGCGCGATCTCGGGCGCGCATCTGAACCCGGCGGTTTCGCTTGGGATGGTGACGGCGGGGCGGATGAGCTTCGGCGAGTTCATCGGCTATGCCGTGGCGCAAACGCTCGGTGCGATCATCGGGGCCGGACTTCTGATGACCATTGCCAGCGGCACGGCAAGCTGGACGGGCAATCTGGGGGCAAACGGCTTCGGCCCGGGGTATCTCGGCGAGTACAGCCTGACAGCGGCGCTGGTGTTCGAGTTCGTGATGACGTTCATCTTCGTTACCGTGATCCTCGGGGCCACGGCCGCGGGCGCGCCGGGGGCGATGGCCGGGTTGGCCATAGGCCTGACGCTGACCGGCATTCATCTTGTGGGAATCAACGTGACGGGCGTGTCGGTGAACCCGGCCCGGTCGATCGGACCCGCGATCTTCGTTGGGGGCTCGGCGCTTGCGCAGCTTTGGGTTTTCATCGTCGCGCCTCTGGCGGGGGGCGCAGTGGCCGGGCTGCTCCATGCAGCAGGCTTCACACGGGCCGAAGACTGACCACGGTCCACGCACGGCAAGGGGCGCCGGGACTCCGGCGTCCCTTGCCGGTTGACTTGCCGCAAGGGACGCGCTCCGCTCGCGTTCGGTATACCTAGCCGTCACCCTACCGGAGCCGTCGATGTCAGTTGCTGCGCTGTGCCTCGCCATTCTCGCCCTGCTGCTGACGCCGGGGCCGACCAACACGCTCATTGCCCTGGCGGCGGCGGACAGGGGATGGGCACAGGCGCTGCGGCTGATCCCGGCGGAGCTGGCGGGTTACATCCTGGCAGTCGTGCCTCTTGCATGGGCGGGTGCCGCTCTGGTTGCCCGCGTGCCCGGTCTTGCACCGTTCGTCTCGGCGCTGGCGGCGGCCTGGGTGCTGGTGCTGGCCGTGCGTCTGTGGCGGCTGGCGATCCCGGGCGCGGACCAGGGTCCGGGTGTGACGGCGGGCCAGGTTTTCGTGACCACTCTGCTGAACCCGAAGGCGCTGGTCATCGGCCTTGTGCTGCTGCCCTCGGCAGATCCGATCGGTCCGCGGATCGCGGCCTTCGCCCTGCTTGTCGTGGTCGTCGCGATGGTATGGGCCGCTACGGGTGCGGCGCTCGGCCAGTCCGGCAAGGGGCGCGCATCACCCTGGCTCAGCAAGGTAGCCGCCGGATGGCTGGCGATCCTGTCTGCCACGCTGGCAGCAAAGGCCTTGGGCGCCTGAACACCCGCCGAGGCAGGCCACGCCGCCGGACCGCCACGGCCGGCCCGACGCGCGCTAGCCGATCAGCGGGCCGGACCGGCCGTAGTTCTCGTCATAGTGCCGCTTCAGCCGCTGCAGCGCGATGCGCAGCACGATCTTGCCGGAGCGCGCCGACCAGCCCATCCGCTTTTCCGCAGTCTCCAGTCCCTCCAGAAAGCAGCAGCAGCGCAGCACCATGTCGCCGAGGCCCGGCCCAAGGTCGCGCAGCGCCGCCGCCACCCGGTCACGGGCCGCGCGCGGCCCTTCGGCCAGCCCGCAGTCGGTGCGAAAGCCGCCCCGGTCGCCGCCGGTCAGGAACCGGTCCCAGTTCTGCGCCACGCGCGGCCCCATCTGCGCCAGTTCGAAATCCTCGCGCAGCCGTTCGGCCGCTTCGACAAGCGGCGCCTCAAGGAAGGGCTTGCCGTCCTTGTCCCGCCGCCGCCCCAGCAGCGGCCACCGGGCTTTCGGCCAGGTTGTAGCGAATGCGGCGCGGGCCATCCGGCTCATCGACCTCGCGTTCGACCCAGATCGCGGTGCTGGTCGGCGAAGGGGCTTGCGGCCTCGTCCATCCCCTGGGCAGGTCAACCTCGACGAACATCCGACTCAGCGCCGCCCGCCCCGGCCCCGTGATCTCGTAGGTTGCCACCCGCCCGGGCTTGCGGCACACGATCCAGTCCTTCAGCGCGAAGGCCTGCGCCACGGCGCGGTCCACCACCCCGGTGCGCGCGGTCCGTCCGTCCGGATAGCGTCGCGCAGGACAGCCGCCTTCTCCATGTCGGGGGCGATCGCCAGCACCGCATCCGGGTTCGGCCAGGCGGCGCAGCACGCGGCGCGCTTCGCGGGCGATGATCGCGTCATCCATGACAAGCGTTTCGGTGCGGATCGGAGCTGACATGTCGGCACGTCCTTTTCTGGGCGGGTCAAGGGTAGCGTTGGACTGGCCGCGCCCCAGCAGGGCAAGCGCCTCGTCCACCAGCGGGATCGTCGCGGCGGTTTTCGTAGCGGCGCACCTGGCGCATGACGGTCGAGGCGGCGCAGCCCTTGCGGCGAGCGAGCGCCCGCAGCGAGAGACCGTCTTCGGTGTGATCGAGATAGAGCCGAACCGCCTCGGGAAGCCAGTGCCGGCAGCGATCGCTCTGCCCGTTGGTTCGTGGTCATCCGTTCAACCCGTGCCCGTGCGACGAGGCCGGCTGTTTGCAGCTCTGGACGTATTGCAACCGTGGGATGGCATTTCTTACCTGTTCGTTAAAGCAGAAACAGTTCCTGATAATTGTTTCCAAAATACTAAACTAATCTGAAAGCTCCGTGCGCCCGGAACAGAGGTCGCGCAACGCCCGGTTGAGCTGCGTGACACTCTTCCCGAGTTCGAACGGAGGTGACCATGAATGATCCACTCAGCCTGCTTGCCAGGCTACGCGCCCGCGCCTGCTGATCCGCGCCGCGCATCACGGGCTGGTCGATTACCGACGCGACCGCGACCTCAGTCGGCTGATCGGATCTGCGGGGCCGCTTTCCCCCGATGTGTCGGTGCGCGGTTGCTGTCGGAAGAGGACCGGATGGAAACGATCCGCTGTTCGGGCGATGTCGCCTACAGCCTGACACGGCATATCGAATTGCTGATCGCGCTGCATGGCCGAGGCGCGCTTGCTGCCGCGTGAAACCGCGGTCTGACACGCGGGCGGCAGGGCCGGGCAGCTTTGCGCCCGGCCCTGTCCCCGGCTCGGTTCAAGTCTCAGATGAACGCGTCCGGCATCGCGGCCTTCTTGCGCGCCACATAGTCGTGCAGCGCCTCGGCGATGCCCTCGTCCAGCGCCGGGGCCTGGTAGTCGCCCAGCATCTTGGTCACCCGCTCGGCGGCCAGCGTCTTCGGTGTCGCGCGCGCCCTCCTCGTCCCAGGTCTCGAACGGCTTGTAGTCGAACAGGTCGCTGCGCCAGAACGCGATCTTGAAGTTGGCCTGGGTGTGGTCGCAGCCCGAGGTAGTGCCCGCCGGGGCCGACCTCGCGGATCGCGTCCATCGCCTGGCCGTTCTCGTCCATGATGACGCCCTTGGCCAGATGGTGCAGGGTGCCCAAGCTGGTCGGCGTCCATCACGAACTTCTCGTAGGAGGACACCAGCCCGCCCTCGAGCCAGCCGCAGGCGTGCAGCATGAAGTTGACGCCGGCCAGCAGCGCCATGTTCAGGCTGTTCGCGCGTTTCATAGGCCGCCTGCGCGTCGGGCAGCTTCGAGCCGCAGAACGCCCCGCCCGACCGGTAGGGCAGGCCCAGCCGCCGCGCGAGTTGGCCCGCGCCATAGGTGATGTGCGCCGCCTCCGGCGTGCCGAAGGTCGGCGCGCCCGAGTTCATGTCGATCGAGGTCACGAAGGCGCCGAAGATCACCGGCGCACCGGGGCGGACCAGCTGGCTGTAGGCCACGCCCGCCAGCACCTCGGCCAGCACCTGCGTCAGCGTGCCCGCCACCGTCACCGGGGCCATCGCGCCGCCGACGATGAACGGGCAGATGATCGCGGCCTGGTTCGGCGCGGGCATAGACCTCAAGCGCGCCCATCATGGTGCGTCGAAGGTCAGCGGCAGTTGATGTTGATCAGGCTGGTCATCACGGTGTTGCTGCGCGACGAAATCCGTCCCGAACAGGATCTCGCACATCGTCGACCGAATCCTGCCGCGCGGCTGGGTTCGGTGACCGAGCCCATGAAGGGCTTGTCGCGACAGCGTCATGTGCGCCAGCAGCATGTCGAGGTGGCGCTTGTTCACCGGCACGTCGGTCGGCTCGCAGACCGTGCCGCCGGAATGGTGCAGCCATTTCGACATGTAGCCCAGCTTCACGAAGTTCCGGAAATCCGCGATGCGTCGCATAGCGGCGCCCGCCGTCGCAGTCGCGCACGAAGGGCGGGCCGTAGACCGGCGCCAGCACCAGATTGCGCCCGCCGACCTCGACGTTGCGCTCCGGGTTGCGGGCGTGCTGGGTGAAGGTGCGCGGCGCGGTGGAGCACAGCTTGCGGGCCAGACCGCGCGGGATGTGCACCCGCTCGCCCTTCACGTCGGCCCCGGCCGCGCGCCACAGCTCCAGCGCGGCCGGGTTTTCGACGAAGTTCACGCCGATTTCTTCCAGCACCGTCTCGGCGTTCCACTCGATGATCTGCAAGCGCTTCTTCGTTCAGGATCTCGAAGTTCGGGATGTTGCGCCGGATGGAATCGGCCACGTCGAAGCTGACCGCCGTCCGCTCCGCCCGCCGCGCCGACCCGCCGCCACCGCGCGCCCGCCGACCCGCCACGCTGCATCGCTCATCGCAAACTCCTCCGTGCCCGACCCATCGGGGTGGCGGCGTTATGCGCCCAAACCCCGGATGCCCTCCCCCCGGAACCGTCATCTGTGATGCAAAACCGACATTGCGCCATGTCGCTCCCATCCGCCCTGCCCTTCATCTTGGCAGAAGTATCCTCCGGGGGGTGCGGGGGTGGAAAACCCCCGCTGCGACGCCCCCGCAGGCGCCCCGCCCCCTTGCGAAGCGCAGCGCTTCCCAATATCCCGCGACGCATGACCCAGCATGACCGCCTGCTCATCATCGATTTCGGCAGTCAGGTGACGCAGCTCATCGCGCGCCGCCTGCGCGAGCTGAACGTCTACTGCGAGATCCACCCCTATCAGAACGGTGACCGATGCCTTCCTGAAGGACTTCGCGCCGCAAGGCGATCATCTTCTCGGGCGGCCCGGCTTCGGTCTTTGCGGACGGCGCGCCGATGCCGCCCGAAAGCGGCGTTCGACGCAGGCGTGCCGATACTTGGCATCTGCTACGGCCAGCAGGTGATGATGCACCTTCTCGGCGGCAAGGTGGAGCGCGGGCATGGCACCGCCGAATTCGGCCGCGCCTTCGTCACGCCCGCGGACGAGACGCTGCCGCTGCTCGACGGTTGGTTCGACGACCGGACGCGAGCAGGTCTGGATGAGCCACGGCGACCATGTCTCCGAAATCGCACCCGGTTTCCGCGTCTACGGCACCTCGCCCAACGCGCCCTTCGCCATCACCGCGGATCCCGTACGGCAATTCTACGCCGTGCAGTTCCACCCCGAGGTGCACCACACCCCGAGAGGGCGCGCGGCTCTACGAGAACTTCGTGCGACTCGCGGGCTTCACCGGCGACTGGACGATGGGCGCCTACCGCGAGGACGCCATCGCCAAGATCCGCGCACAGGTGGGCGACGAGAAGGTGATCTGCGGACTGTCCGGCGGGGTCGACAGCTCGGTCGCCGCCGTTCTGATCCACGAGGCGATCGGCGACCAGCTGACCTGCGTCTTCGTCGATCACGGCCTGCTGCGGCAGGGCGAGGCGGAACAGGTCGTGACCATGTTCCGCGACACCTACAACATCCCGCTGATCCATGCCGACGAAACCGACCTGTTCCTGAACGCGCTGGACGGCGTCACCGACCCCGAGGTGAAGCGCAAGACCATCGGGCGCCTGTTCATCGACGTGTTCGAGAAACATGCCAAATCCGTCGGCGGCGCGAGGTTCCTCGCGCAAGGCACGCTTTACCCGGATGTGATCGAAAGCGTCAGCTTCTCGGGCGGGCCGTCGGTCACGATCAAGATCGCACCACAATGTCGGCGGCCTGCCCGAGAAGATGGGCATGAAGCTCGTCGAACCGCTGCGCGAACTGTTCAAGGACGAAGTCCGCGCCCTTGGCCGCGAACTTGGCCTGCCGCCCGCCTTCATCGGCCGCCACCCCTTTCCCGGCCCCGGCCTTGCCATCCGCTGCCCCGGCGAGATCACGCGCGAGAAACTGGCGATCCTGCGTCAGGCCGATGCCGTCTTCATCGACCAGATCCGCAGGCACGGACTCTACGACGACATCTGGCAGGCCTTCGTCGCCCTGCTGCCGGTCAAGACGGTGGGCGTGATGGGCGACGGGCGCACCTATGACTATGCCTGCGCGCTGCGGGCCGTGACCAGTGTCGATGGCATGACCGCCGACTACTATCCGTTCACCGCATGACTTTCTCGGTGAAACCGCGACCCGGATCATCAACGAGGTGCGCGGCATCAACCGCGTGACCTATGACATCACCTCGAAACCCCCCGGCACGATCGAGTGGGAATAGGCGCGCGGTTCCGCATCTGACCGATCCTGCACAAGTGCCTGAATGTTTGGCACTTGCCCCTCCGGACAAGCTGCACCTTCCGGTTGCACACCGCGATGATTGACGCACCTTGCCCTGTCCTACATACCGAAGGATGAAGCCCGTCGTCTAGAACGGGTCAGCATGTTTCAGGGGAGGAACGATGGAAACCCTTCTGGGTCTGTCGCGCGTCATCGACCGCGTCAACGAAATCATCGGCAAGGCCATGGGCGTTGCGATCCTGCTGGCCGTCCTGGTCAGCGCCACCAATGCCATCATCCGCAAGGCGTTCAACATGTCGTCGAATTCCTGGCTGGAACTGCAGTGGTATCTGTTCGGCGCGGCCTTCCTGCTCGCCGCCGCCTACACGCTGAAGCAGAACGAGCATATCCGCATCGACATCGTCTACGGCGCCTTCTCGCGCCGGACGCAGCACTGGATCGACCTGCTCGGGCACATCTTCTTTCCTGATGCCCTTCGTCGTGCTGATGTCCTGGATGATGGTGCCCTACGCCTGGCGCGCCTTGCAGAACGGCGAGATCTCGACCAATGCCGGCGGGCTGATCATCTGGCCGGCGCGGGCGATCCTGGCGCTGGGCTTCATCCTGCTGGTCGTTCCAGGGCGATTTCCGAGATCATCAAGAAGATCGCGGTCATGCGCGGCGTGATCGACGATCCGCACCCCGTTCATCTCGGCGCATGAGGTGGCCGAACTGGAAGGCGAGACGCCTGGCGAAGGAGATCTCGCAAATGATGGAACTCATCGCCACCGAACATGGCGCCGATCATGTTCGCCAGCCTGATCGTCTTCCTGCTGCTGGGCTATCCGGTCGCCTTCTCGCTGGCCGCCAACGGGCTGGTGTTCTTCGCCATCGGCGTCTGGCTGGCGCCCCTATTCCGAAGACACCATCACGCTGGACTGGCCGCTGCTCTTCACCATGCCCCAGCGCCTCTGGGGGGTGATGTCGAACGAGACCTTGCTGGCCATTCCCTTCTTCACCTTCATGGGCATCGTGCTGGAACGATCCGGCATGGCCGAGGATCTGCTCGACACCATCGGCCAGGTGTTCGGCCCGATCCGCGGCGGGCTTGCCTATGCGGTGATCTTCGTCGGCGCGCTGCTGGCGGCGACGACCGGCGTCGTCGCGGCCAGTCGTCATCGCCATGGGCCTGATCTCGCTGCCGATCATGCTGCGCTACGGCTATGACCGGCGCGTCGCCTCCGGCGTCATCGCGGCCTCGGGCACGCTGGCGCAGATCATCCCGCCGTCGCTGGTGCTGATCGTGCTGGCCGACCAGCTCGGCCGGTCGGTGGGCGACATGTACAAGGGCGCGCTGATCCCGGGCCTGGTGCTGACCGGGCTTCTACGTCGCCTATATCTTCCTCGTCTCGATCCTGCGCCCGCAATGGGTGCCCGCCCTGCCGCCCGAGGCGCGCACGCTGGGCCACGGCGTCACCTCGCTGCTGGTCGCGCTGGTCGCCGTGCATGGCCATCGGCTACGCCGCGCATGTCTGGCTTTACCCGACGCATGGCGCCAATGCCGACATCCTTGGCGCCACCGTCGGCATCGCGGTCGATCTACTTCTACGCGCTGATCGACAAGGCGCTGGGCATCAACACCATGTCGCGCCTGGCGCAGCAGGTGATCATGGTGCTGATCCCGCCGCTGGCGCTGATCTTCCTGGTGCTCGGCACGATCTTCCTCGGCATCGCCACGCCGACCGAAGGCGGCGCGATGGGGGCGGTCGGCTCGCTGCTGCTGGCGGCGCTGAAGGGGCGGCTTCAACTATGGACGTCGTCACGCAGGCGCTGGCCTCGACCACGCGGCTGTCGTCCTTCGTCATGTTCATCCTGATCGGCGCGCGGGTGTTCTCGCTGACCTTCTACGGCGTCAACGGCCATGTCTGGGTCGAACATCTGCTGGTCTCGGTGCCGGGCGGACAGACGGGCTTCCTGATCTTCGTGTCGATCCTGGTGTTCCTGCTGGCCTTCTTCCTCGATTTCTTCGAGCTGGCCTTCATCATCGTGCCGCTGCTGGTCGCCCCGGCCGCAGGCGCTGGGGATCGACCTGATCTGGTTCGGGATCATCCTGGGCGTGAACATGCAGACCTCGTTCATGCACCCGCCCTTCGGCTTCGCGCTGTTCTACCTGCGGTCGGTCGCGCCCACGGCAGCGCTATACCGACAAGGTGACGGGCAAGACGATGGACCCGGTGCACGACCGGGCAGATCTACTGGGGGGCGGTGCCCTTCGTGATCATCCAGGTGGTCATGGTCGGCATCATCATCGCCTTCCCGCAGATGGTGATGCACTACAAGGGCCCGGCGGTCGACCCGACCAACGTGCAGATCACCCTGCCGCAGATGCCGACCCTGCAGCAGCCTGCGCGGGCACCGGCGGCGCGCCGCGCGCTGGGGGCACCGCAGCTTGGCGCGCCGCAACTTGGGCGCGCCGCAACTGGGCGCCGCCGGTGCGTCGACACGCCGCCCGCAGCGGGCAACTGACGCCTGCCCCAAACGAAAACGGCCCCGGAGTCGCTCCGGGGCCGTTGTCGCATTCTGTCAGGCGGGGCTCAGAGCTTGCCGGCCTGCTGCTGCACCATCATGAAGGTGTCGTAGTTGTATTCGGCGATCTGCGCCCAGAGATAGGCGTCGCGCTTGAACGCGTCCTGGCTGTCCTTGATCTTCTTGAACGATCGCGTTGGTCGCGCCGATCTCGGCATAGGTCGCCTGCGCCGCGTCGAAGGCCGCCGACAGCACGTCCTGCGGGAAGGGCCGCAGCTGCGCGCCGTTCGCCACCAGCGACTTCAGCGCCGTCGGGTTCTTGTAGTCGTAGGTCGCCAGCATGTCGGTGTTCGCCGACCGCGCAGGCCGCCTTCAGGATCGCCTGATAGGCCGGCGGCAGCTCGTTCCATTTCGCCAGGTTGATCATCGTGGCGATCGTCGGACCACCTTCCCACCAGCCGGGATAGTAGTAGTAGGGCGCGACCTTGTAGAAGCCGAGCTTCTCGTCGTCATAGGGGCCGACCCATTCGGCGGCGTCGATCGTGCCCTTTTCCAGCGACGGATAGATGTCGCCGCCGGCGATCTGCTGCGGCACGACGCCCAGCTTCTCGATGATCTTGCCGGCAAAGCCGCCGATCCGCATCTTCAGGCCCTGCAGGTCGGCGACCGAGTTGATCTCCTTGCGGTACCAGCCGCCCATCTGCACGCCGGTGTTGCCGGCCGGGAAGGCGATCAGGTTCTGCGTGGCGTAGAACTCGTTCATCATGGTCGATGCCGCCGCCATAGTAGAACCAGGCGTTCATCTGCCGGGCGTTCAGGCCGAACGGCACCGCGGCGCCAAGCGCATAGGTCGGGTCCTTGCCCCAGAAGTAGTAGGGCACGGTGTGGCAGGCCTCGACCGTGCCCGGCCGACACGGCATCGGCGGCTTCCAGACCCGGAACCAGTTCACCGGCCGGGAAGACCTGCAGCGTGAAGTTGCCGTCGGTCGCTTCCGAGACGTATTTCGACATCGTCTCGGCCGCGCCGAAGATCGTGTCCAGCGACTTCGGGAAGGACGAGGTGACGCGCCAGGTGACCTTCGGCGCGGCTCTGCGCGAGCGCCGGCGCAGCCAGCGCCGAGGCGGCGGCAGCACCCACGCCCCCGACGGCGGCCTTGGTCAGGAATGAACGACGATCCATGCAATTACTCCCTTTGGCTGGACTTCATAACCATGCTGTCCGGGCGTTCGCCCGCCTCCGGCATGTTCGCACCGGAGCCTTGCATGACAGGCTGCACCTGTCCAGCCATTCGCGCATCCCGTTCAAACCAAACGGGTCTTGCGCCAAACTGACGCGCCCGCCCGCCCGTTGCTCCTGCTCCACCTGACACTTCGGCAGGCAGGCCTTGACGCGAGCTTGCAGGACGCACCGGGTTGTCCCGCCATCCGGCCGGAGTCCGGCACGACTGGACAACCGGGGCAACCGCGGGAAGACGGTCCGTCGAGCCGAGAAGTCCCGCCGTGCATCACATGCCCCAGATCTATCGCCCGCTGGCCGCCGCCGCCTGGATGACCGGCTCAATCCTGTCGTTTTCGGCGATGGCCATCGCCGGGCGCGCCGTGGCCCCGGTACTCGACACCTTCGAGCTGATGACCTGGCGCTCGATCATCGGCTTCGTGCTGGTGCTGGCCGTCGGCGGGCCGATGGGACGTCTGGGCGACATCCGCACCAACCGGCTCGGCACGCATGCTGATCCGCAACCTCTTCCACTTCACCGGGCAGAACCTGTGGTTCTGGGCGCTGACGGTGATCCCGCTGGCACAGGTCTTCGCGCTGGAATTCACCTCGCCGCTCTGGGTGATCCTGCTGTCGCCCGCTGCTGCTGGGCGAGCCGATCACCCGCACCCGCGCCTTGGCGGCGGCGGCTGGGCTTCGTCGGCATCCTGATCGTCGCCCGCCCTGACCTGGCCCGATCCCGACCTGGGCGTGCTGGCCGCCGCGCGGCTCGGCCATCGGTTTTGCCGGCTCCGCCATCTTCACCAAGCGGCTGACCCGGCACGAGGAGCATCGTGTCGATCCTGTTCTGGCTGACGGTGATGCAGACCGTTTTCGGCATCGTCGAGCTCTGCCGCTGATGGCGATGTGGCGCTTCCCACCGCTGCGATCGCGCCCTGGCTGGTGCTGATCGGGTTGCGCTGGGGTGCTGGCGCATCTCTGCCTCACGAAAGCATTGACGCTTGCTCCCGGCGACGGTTGTGATTCCGATGGACTTCGTTCGCCTGCCCGCCATCGCCGTCGTCGGGATGCTGCTATACGCAGAACCGCTTGATATTTATGTGTTTCTTGGTGCCTTTGTCATCCTCGCGGCAAACTGGCTGAACATACGAAGCGAAGGCAGGAGTCAGGCAGAACGTGTTGCCAATCCGTAACGTAACAAAATCGATTACGTAGCGTCATTGATTGACCCACGAAATGCCACACACCTAAACAAAAACAATCAAGAGCCGCAGACAGGCGGGCATGAGGAGGGGAACAGATGAGAAAAACAACAGGCGCACTCTGTGCCGTCGGCGCAGCGGCCCTATCGGCAGGCATGGCACAGGCAGGCGCAGTCGACCGCAGCACACAATCCATCGCGATGATGTTCGAATCCGGCAACTACGCCGAGTTCACATTCGGTTACCTCTGGCCGACCGTGAAGGGCACCGAGTCGCCCCTGCTGGGCGGCCAGTCCTCGGACAACATGTATGGCAATTATTCGACCGGTTCGCTGTCGTTCAAGACTGCGATCAGCGAGAATGTCGATATCGGCTTCATTATCGACAAACCCTTCGGCGCAAATACCGACTATCCACTGGGCACCGGATATTTCGCGCAGGGCACAACGGCCAATCTCAACTCGACCGCATATACCGCGCTGCTGAAATACCGCTTCCCGTCCAATGTCAGCCTGATCGGCGGCCTCCGCTACCAGACGCTCTCGGCCGACGCGTATATCCCGTTTCTGACCCCCGCTCCGGGATCACCCCGCCCTACGACGTCGTGGGCGACCAGACCGGAGCGCTGGGGCTATGTTCTCGGCGTGGCGTGGGAGCGGCCCGATATCGCGGCCCGTGTCGCGCTGACCTACAACTCGGCGATCGACTATGAACTCCCCACGACCGAAACTTCGGTCTTCGGCACGGTCAACTCGACGACCGACACCGAAACCCCGCAATCGGTGAACCTGGAATTCCAGACCGGCATCGCCGCCGACACCCTTCTGTTCGGCGGCGTGCGCTGGACCGACTGGACCCAGTTCGTGGTCAGCCCCGCCTCCTACGCCGCGCTGACGGGCGGGCAGGATCTGATCTTCTACAACGGCGATGTCTATACGTACACGTTGGGCGTCGGCTACCGCTTCAACGAGACGTGGTCGGGCGCCGTCACCTACGTCAATGACAGTTCGATCGGCGGCTACACGCTGAACCTCGGCCCGGTCGACGGTTACCAGTCCCTCTCGCTTGCCGCGACCTACACGACCGGCGCAATCAAAGTCACCGGCGCAGTCCGCTACTTCGACCTCGGCGATACCGAGACGGAACTTGGTCCCGTCGCCCCCGCCGCGACCTTCGACGGGAATCACGCCGTCGGCCTGGGCCTGCGCGTCGCCTACAGCTTCTGAGGCGAGGTCCGTAGCAGTTCACCCCGCCGCCCGCAAAGGCTGGCGGGGTTCTGCTTTGCAGGGCGATCTGTCGCGTTTCGGGTCGCTCGCTCTCATCCCCCCCTCTACAAGGGGTGCATGACACCGCAGAAATCAATCACACCCCGCGCCTGGGCCGAGCTGTTCCTGCTGGCGACCATCTGGGGCGGCTCGTTCATCTCCAACCGGATCGCCCTGAACGAAGTGCCGGTGCTCACCACCGTCACATTCCGCGTCCTGGGCGCGGCGGTGCTGCTCTGGGCTTATGTTGCGGCGCGCGGTCTGCCGCTGCCGCGCGCGCCGCGGATATGGGCATCTTTCCTTGTGATGGGCCTGTTGAACAACGCCCTTCCGTTCACCCTCATCACCTGGGGCCAGCTCACCATTCCCTCGGGCCTGGCCGCTATCGTCAACGCATCGACCGCGATCTTCGGCGTCGTCGTCGCCTCGCTCGCCTTCCGGGACGAAACCTTGACACCGCAGCGCCTGACGGGCGCAATCCTGGGCGTGACCGGCGTTGCCACCGCCATCGGCTTGCACACCCTGACCACGCTGGACCTTACGTCTCTGCCGCAACTGGCCCTCGTCGCTGCCGCAGTTTCCTATGCCTGCGCTGCCGTCTGGGCCCGCAGGACGCTGGGCGGGCTTACACCGCAGGTCGCGGCGGCGGGAATGCTGACCGGCTCCACCGTCATCATGCTGCCGCTCGCCGCCCTGGTCGACGGCGTTCCGCAGCTGGCCCACTCGACCGCCGGCTGGGCCGCGCTCGGCTACCTTGCGATCATCTCCACCGCGGGGGCCTACCTGCTCTACTACCGCGTGCTCGCGATGGCAGGTGCGGGCAACCTCAGCCTCGTCACGCTGCTCACCGCACCTGTCGCAATCACCCTCGGCGCACTCATGCTGGGCGAGGCCCTGCCCGCCCGCGCCTTTGCGGGCTTCGCCCTGATCGCAGCGGGCCTCCTCGTGATCGACGGTCGGCTGTTGCGCCGTAAAATCCCCGCGTGAATTCCTGTCCACCCGGTGCTACCAAGCGGACGGAACAGGAGAAATCGGGCGATGATCTACCAGACGGCGACAGACTGGCGGAACGCACCGCGCAAGCGTGTGCTTTTGTTCGGCATGTCCGGCCTCGGCAAGACCCATCTCGCCAATCTGCTGCGCGATCAGGACCACTGGTTCCACTATTCGATCGATTACCGCATCGGCACCCGCTACATGGGCGAATTCATCGCCGACAATTTCAAGCGCGAGGCGATGAAGGTGCCGCTGCTGCGGGAACTTCTGATGACGGACTCTGTCTACATCGCGTCCAACATCACGTTCGACAACCTCGCCCCGCTGTCGACCTATCTGGGCAAGCCCGGCAATCCTGCGCGGGGCGGAGTGCCCTTCGCGGAATACTGCCGCCGCCAGGAGCAGCACCGCGTGGCCGAGATCGCCGCACTCCTCGACACGCCCCGCTTCATCGACCGCGCGCATGACCTCTATGGCTACACCAGTTTCGTCTGCGACAGCGGCGGCTCGATCTGCGAGGTCGTCGATCCATCGGATCCCGCCGATCCGGTGATGACGACGCTCGCCGACACCATGCTGCTGGTCTGGCTGAAAGGCTCCGAGGCACACCGGGCAGAACTGATCCGCCGCTTCGACCGCGCGCCGAAACCGATCTACTATCAGCCGGAGTTCCTGAAAACCGTCTGGGCCGAGTACCTGAAACAGGAGGACCTGCCCGAGGATGACGTCGACCCCGACACCTTCCTGCGCTTCGCCTATGCGCGCCTGCTCGATCACCGCCAGCCGCGCTACGCCGCCATGGCGCGCCGGGGCGTCACCGTCACGGCAGACGAAGTGGCCCGCGTCACCGATGCCGCGGGCTTCACCGATCTGATCGCGCATGCTCTTGAGCGTCGCGGCGAAGCGGCATAGATACCGCGCCTTCGCACCCGGAGAGGACCAATGCCCATCACCCTGCCCGCCACCCTGCCCGCCTTCGACGTTCTTCGGAACGAAGGCGTCATGGTGATGTCGCCCGAACGGGCGGCGCGGCAGGACATCCGTCCGCTGAAGGTGGCGCTACTCAACCTGATGCCCAAGAAGATCCAGACCGAGAACCAGTTCGCCCGCCTGATCGGCGCCACGCCTCTGCAGATCGACTTGCACCTGATCCGCATGTCCGAACACCAGACCAAGAACACCGCCGCCGAGCATATGGAAACCTTCTACCGCCCCTTCCAGGAGGTGAAGGACGAGAAGTTCGACGGCCTTATCATCACCGGGGCACCGATCGAGCACCTGCCGTTCGAGTTCGTCACCTATTGGGACGAGCTCTGCGAGGTCATGGACTGGACCCAGACCAACGTGCAGTCGACCTTCGGCGTCTGCTGGGGCGGCATGGCGATGCTCAAGCACTTCCACGGGATCGAGAAGCACATGCTGCCGCACAAGGCCTTCGGCTGCTTCCCCCACCGGACGGTTGCCCACGGGTCGCCCTATCTGCGCGGCTTCTCGGACGATTTCGTGATCCCCGTCAGCCGCTGGACCGAAGTGCGCCAGGGCGATGTCGACGCCGATCCAGGGCTTGCCACGCTGCTGGCCTCCGACGAAGTCGGCCCTTGCCTGATCGAGGATGCCGCCCACCGCGCGCTCTACATCTTCAACCACTTCGAATACGACAGCGACACGCTGAAGCAGGAGTACGACCGGGACGTGGCGAACGGCACGCCGATCAACGTGCCCGCCAATTACTACCCCGATGACGATCCCGCGAGGCTGCCTCTCAATCGCTGGAGGAGCCACGCGCACCTTCTATATGGCAACTGGATCAATGAGATTTACCAGACAACGCCATATGAAATTACGGAAATTGGCCGCTAGCCTCATCATCTCGACCATCGTCCTGGGCGGCGTCGCAGCCGCAATCGACCGCCGCGCCACGGCGCGTGAGGCAGCGGCCGAGGCCGCCTGGCCTCCGACCGGTCAGTTCCTTCAGGTGAACGGCCTCAAGGTCCATGCCGATGTCTCGGGCAGCGGTCCGGACGTGGTCCTGATCCACGGCGCCAGCGGTAACACCCGCGACTTCACCTTCGATCTGGCGCAACGCCTCGGCGACCGCTACCGCGTCATCGCCTTTGATCGGCCCGGCCTCGGCTGGTCCGGTGATGCGGGCGATGCAGGCGTCAGCCCGCTCGTCCAGGCCGACATCCTGCGCGCCGCAGCCGACCAGCTCGGCGTGCGCAATCCCATCGTCGTGGGTCATTCCTATGGCGGCGCCGTGGCCATGGCCTGGGGCCTGCGCGCACCCGATGACACGGCCGCTCTCGTCATCCTCGGCGGCGCGACAATGCCCTGGCCCGGGGGCCTCGGCGGATGGTACGGCCTCACCTCGTCACGCTTCGGCCGGGCGACCGTGGTTCCGCTCGTCACGGCCCTGGCCCCCGTCGCGCGCGCCGAGGATGCCATCGCCGGAATCTTTGCTCCCGATCCCGTGCCTTCCGGCTACGCGGATTACGTCGGCGCAGGCCTGACCCTGCGCCGCGACACCCTCTCGATGAACGCGCGTCAGGTGAACGGCCTGCGCCCCTATGTCGTCCTCATGTCGGAAAGCTACGCCCGGCTCGATCTGCCGGTCGAGATCGTCCACGGCACCGCCGACACGATCGTGCCGGCAGAGGTTCACGCCATCCCGCTCAGCAAACTGCTGCCCGACGCCGTCCTTACCCTGCTGCCGGGCATCGGTCACATGCCCCATCACGCCGACCCGCAGGCCATCGTCGCCGCCATCGACCGCGCGGCCACCCGTGCCGGATTGCGGTAGGTCGTCGATAATTTCATGGCACCGATAGTGCCACGGATTGACGCGCGAGGAATTCTATGTCATTTCAAGTGACATCAAGTAACCGTGAGTCGCCCGATGCCCTCCTCACCCCGCCGCTACCGTTCGCCCCTGCGCGACGAACAAACCCAGCAGACGCGCGAGCGCATCCTTGCGGCCCTCGGCGGGCTGATGGAAACGGCGGGCGAGCGTGACGAGATCTCGATGGATATGGTCGCCGAGGCGGCAGGCGTCGAACGTCGCACCGTCTTTCGCCACTTCGAGTCCCGTGATGCCCTGTTTCGGGCCTGTTTCCAGTGGCTGAACACCCGTCTGGGGGCCGAACCCGCGCCGAAGACGCCCGCGCAACTGTTGGCGAGCCTGCGCAGCGCGTTTCGTGCCTTCGACGCACAGGAAGGGGCAATGCGCGCGGCCATCCACAGCCCGTCCGGGCGCGAGATGCGTCTCGCCACCGTGACGGCACGTCGCGCCGCCTTCGCGGATTGCCTCGCAGAGGTGACGGCTGGTCTTCTTCCCGCCGAGCGCGCGCGGGTCGAGGCGCTGGCACACCTGCTCTACAGCGCCCCCGCCTGGGAGGTGCTGAAGGACTACGGCGGCCTCACCGGCGATCAGGCCGGTGAGGCCGCCGCCTGGGCGCTGGAGGTGATCCTGTCCGCGATCACACCCGGCAACGCCACCCTCGCGGACGCTTCCCCTGCAGACAAGGAGGAACAACCATGACCGTCCACATCCCTGCCGAACATGTCGAAACCCTCTGGGTCGTGCGCGACCGGCTTCGCATTCTCGGGCATCTCCCCGCGACCGACTCGCACCTGATCGAGGTCGAGGTTCCCCCCGGGTCCGGAACGCCGCCTCACGTCCATGCGTCGCCCGAGCTGTTCTGGGTGCTCTCCGGCAGCATGACCTTCCGCACCTTCGCCTCGGGTGTGCCCGACACGGTCACCTCAGGCCCCGGTGGCACGATCCGGATCGAAAGCCGCGTTCCGCACAACTACAGCAATGACAGCGACTCTCCCGCCCGGATGGCCGTGCTGATCGACGGTGCGATGCTCGCCTTCTTCCGCGACGTGGGTCGCTTTGCCCCGCTCCCCCTGGACGAGACTCCGGATTTCGCCGCAATCGGCGCGGCGATGCACCGTCACGGCATCACGCTGGCCACCCAGCCCGCATGACCGCAGGCGCTTCCTTCCGGCCGGAACTCTCACTACCATTCCGGCCAGGAGGACCAAACATGACAGACCTGCCCTTCGACGGCGAAATCAGCCGCTACTTCAGGAAAAATGCGCCGTCCGATATCCGCAAGGCCATCGAAAAGGCCGACGGTGACGATATCCTGTCGAAATCCTATCCCTACCGCGAGGAACTGCGGAAGAAGGACTACGAAGCGCAGATGGAGGCGCTTCAGATCCAGCTCGCCCGGATGCAGGCAGACATGCGCGCCACCGGCAAGAAGCTGGTCGTCGTGTTCGAGGGAAGAGATGCGGCAGGCAAGGGGGGGACGATCAATGTCGTGCGCGAAAATCTCAATCCCCGCTACGCTACCGTCGTCGCCCTGTCGAAACCATCCGAGCGTGAGGCCGCTCAATGGTATTTCCAGCGCTATGCCGACTGGCTGCCCGCAGCGGGCGAGATCATCCTCTTTGACCGGAGCTGGTACAATCGCGGCATTGTCGAGCACGTCTTCGGCTTCTGCACTTCAGCCCAACGCGAGCATTTCTTCCACCAGCTGCCATTCTTCGAAGGCATCCTGATCGACGAGGGAATCGTTTTCCTGAAGGTTTGGCTCAGCGTTGGGCGTGCCGAACAGCTCAAGCGTTTCCTCGACCGCGAGAAGGATCCGCTGAAGCAATGGAAACTCAGCCAGATCGACATAGACGGTCTGGACAAGTGGGATGCCTATACTGCGGCGATCCGCGAGACCATCACACGCAGCCACAGTGCAACCGCGCCCTGGACCGTCATCCGCTCCGATGACAAGGCGCGCGCGCGGATCGCGACCGTGCAGACGATCCTGCGGACGATGGAATTCAAGGGCAAGGATGCGGCGGTCATCGGCACTCCCGATCCGCTCATCTGCGGGGGCCCGGATCTGCTGGATGACTAAACGCGGCTACCACCACGGCAATCTGCGCCAGGCCCTGGTCGAAGCCGCGCTCGCGCTGATCGAGGAAAAAGGCCCGCAGGGCTTCACCTTGTCCGAGGCCGCCAAGGCCGCCGACGTGACACCAGCCGCCGTCTACCGTCATTTCTCCGGTCGCGACGAGCTGATCGCCGAGATCGCGCGGCAGGGTTACGAGATCTTCGCGGCACTGATGGACTACGCCTACAACAACGGCCAGCCCACGGCGCTCGCCGCCTTCGAGGCGACAGGCCGCGCCTATCTCGCCTTCGCCCGCAAGTATCCCGGCCAGTACCAGGCGATGTTCGAAAGCGGCCTCTCGGTCAACAGCCACCCCGATCTCGCCCTCGCCGCCGCGCGCGCCAGCGCGGTCCTCGAAAAGGCCGCAACCGCCCTGTCAGCACATATCCCTCCCGAAAAGCGCCCGCCGCCCGCGATGTTCAGCGCCCATATCTGGGCTTTGAGCCACGGCGTGGTCGAACTGTTCGCGCGCGGCGCTCCGGGGGCCCGCAGCCCCTTTCCGCCCGAAGACCTGCTGGAAGCGGGAATCGGAATTTACCTGCGCGGCCTCGGCCTGCTCCCCCCGGACGCCTGAGTCGCGCCCAACCCTGCGCCGGTGGAACGCACCGCAAGATGCAGTCTCACCCGGAAAAAGCGCATCCTCTTGCCGAACCGGACAGTTGCCACAGCCCGGACACCAGCTTCTTCCGTTAAGAAAATATCCCCGCCGGAGGCACCCTGAGGGCGCGCGCCCTGCGCGCCCGAGGCAGATGCGACGCGCGCCCTTGGGCGCGCTCCGCTCAGTTCAACGGAACAGAACCAGCGCGTCCGGACTCCAGGCGACCCGCGTCCGCATACCGTTTTCGAGGACCGGGCGTCCCGGCACGTTGCGCATCGACAGTCGCACGGGGGTTTCGACGCCGTCCAGCTTCACGTCGTAATAGGTCATGTCGCCGTAATAGACGACCTCTTCCACCGTGCCGGGCGTCTCGCGGTCGCTCCCGGTCTGGCCCTCGTAAAGGATCGTCAGCGTCTCGGGCCGGAAGCCCACGCTGGCGCCCTGCCCCGAGGCCGCCCCCGCCGGGGCCTGATCGGCCGGAATATGACAGCGCCCCAGTCCTGCCACCTCTACATCGCAGCCGCCGTGGCCGTCCGACAGCAAGGTGGCCGGCAGAAAATTCATTGTCCCGATGAAGTCCGCGACCTGCCGCGTCCGGGGGCGGCGATACAAAGTTTCGGGGTCGTCAAGCTGCGCGATCTGCCCCTCGAACATCACCGCGATACGGTCGCTCATCACCAGCGCCTCTTCCTGGTCATGCGTGACCAGAATGAAGGTGATGCCCACCTGGCGCTGCAGCTTGATCAGTTCGACCTGCATCTGCTCGCGCATCTTCTTGTCCAGTGCAGACAACGGCTCGTCCAGCAGCAGCACCTTCGGCTTCAGGATCAGCGCGCGCGCCAGCGCCACGCGCTGCCGCTGGCCACCCGACAGGGCGTGGGCGGCACGCTTGCCGAAGCCCTTCAGGTTCACCATCTCCAGCGCCTCGCCGACGCGCCGCGCCATGTCCTCCTTCGACAGCCCGGCGCGGCGCAGACCGAACCCCACGTTTTCCTCCACCGTCAGGTGCGGGAAAATGGCATAGCTCTGGAACACCATGTTGGTGGGCCGCTTGTTCGGCGGAATGTGCGCCGCATCCTTGCCGTCGATCAGCACGGCACCCGAGGAGATCTCCTCGAACCCCGCGATCGTGCGCAGCAGCGTGGTCTTGCCGCAGCCCGACGGACCCAACAGAGAAAAGAACTCGCCCGCCCGGATGCTGGCACTGATCCCGCGCAGCGCGTGATAGTCACCGTAATACTTCTGTACGTCCCGGAACTCGATCATCGTGGGGTTCGTGGCGGTCAAAGGAAGCCTCCGGTATCCTTGGCGCCGGACCGGGCAAGGCCCCGGCGGCGGAAAATTTCGGCGATCGACAGCAGCAGCACCGACAGACAGACGAGGATCGTTCCCAGCGCCATGATGACGGGAACCGCCTGCGGGAAGCGGAACTGCGAGAAGATGTAGACCGGCAGCGTCGCCTGCGTGCCTGCCAGAAAGAAGGCGATGATGAACTCGTCCAGCGAAATGGTGAACGAGATCAGCAGCGACGAGATGATCCCCGGCATCACCAGCGGCAGGATGATCAGCCGGAAGGTCGAGAACGGCGTCTCGCCCAGGTCATAGGCCGCCTCCTCCAGCGACCGGTCGAGCGACTGGAACGCCGAAGACAGGATCGCGATGCAGAACGGCGTGCAGACCAGCACATGGCCCAGGATCACCGTGAAGATCGACAGCGGCACGCCGATCCCCAGCAGCACGACCAGCAGCGACACCGCCACGATGATCTCGGGCAGCACCAGCGGAAGCATGATCAGCCCCATGATCCCGCCCTTGAACGGGAAGTCGAAGCGGGTTGACGCCCGGGCAGCAAACACCCCCAGCGTGGTGGACAGGATCGAAACGGAAACTGCGATGATCAGGCTGTTCTTCACCGCCATGTGCAGCGGCGGGTCATCGGCCAGCGCGGCGAACCACTTCGTGGTGAACCCTGTCAGCGGAAAGGCAATGACCGTGGCATCGTTGAACGCGAACAGCGGCAGCAGGATGATCGGCGCGTAAAGAAACAGAAGGTAGAACAGCGCATAGACCTTGAACCCCCCGCCCCGCATCATTTCGCTCCCTTCAGGTAGCGACGGTTGAGGTAGAGGAACACCAGGCTTACCGCCGTCACGATCGCCATCGCACTGACCGCGATGGCCGAGCCGAGCGGATAGTTATCCAGCTTCAGGTATTGCAGTTGGATCAGGTTCGCCACCATCCGCCCCTCGGGTCCGCCTACGAGCTGTGGTGTCACGTAATCGCCGATGGTCGGGATGAACACGATCAGGACCGACGCGATCACCCCCGGCATCGCCAATGGCAGCGTCACCCGGAGGAACGTCATGAACCGGCTCTCGCCCAGATCCTGCCCCGCCTCCAGCAGCGAACGGTCGATTTTCTCGAGCGCCACGAAGATCGGAAGGATCGCGAAGGGAGCATAGGCATGGGCCAGCGTGACGACCACCGCGCCGACATTGTAGTTGATCCACTGCAGCGGCTCGCTGGTGATCCCGGTCCACAGCAGCGCCGAATTGACCACGCCGTTGTAACCGAGGATGACCTTCCACAGGAACACGCGGATCAGGTAGCTGGTCCAGAACGGGATGGTTATCAGGAACAACCAAAGGGACTTCTTCGATGGATCGACATGGAACGACACAAAATAGGCCACGGGAAAGGCCAGCAGAACCGTCACCACCGTCACCGTCAGCGACACGAAGAGCGATCGCAGCATCACCGTGCGGTAAAGCTCGTTCGTCCAGGCCTCGATGTAGTTCGCGAAGGTGAAGGTCCGGATGATCTCGAGGTATCCGTCCGTCAGGAAGCTGTAGAGGAAGATCGTTCCAAGCGGTGCCGCCAGCAAAAGGATGGCATAGATCGCCGTGGGGCTGATCATGGCAAGCCCGCTTGCCGCCTCTGACCGGTTGAACCGCGCCAGACCACCTCCAGAACTCATGATGCCCCCTGTCGGTCCCGTCTTTTCATCGGTTGTGGCACAGCGACGCGCTTCTGAAAAGGGGGACCGAAAACTTTTGATCAAATTGTAGGGGGCAAACGAGACGGGGCGCACCGATAAAGGCGGCGCGCCCAAACCAAGGGCAGCCGGAAAATGCCGCTAGCGGATGACCGCCTCGACCATGATCGCCCGCTTCTTCAACTCGGCATAAAGCGCCGGGATCACGCGGGTATGATTGACGGCCCGCGACAGCGCATCCGACAGTCGGCCTTCGTCTGCCAGCGCTTCGGTCACGCGCCAGACAAGACGCCGCGCCACGCCATCGTCATAGACGATCTCGGTCGCGCCGGTGCGGTTCTTGCGTATGCCAAGGAAAACACTGCCCCCGTGAGGGGCATGAAAAGCCGATTGTCCCATTTTGGGTTCTCTTTCTTGTTTGCTCGATGGGGAAAGAATATCGGTCCGGCAACACCGGTCAAGACAAGCCTCTCATAAGGTTAATCAATTCGCCTTGATGAGTCCTCGCTGCAACATCCCGGCAAAGGCAGGCTAGACGCTCAACTCCTGCGGCGGGTTCGCCAGCAACCGCGCAAGGGTCGCGATCCCGCCTTCGAACCGGCTGCGCGACAGGTTGCCCGCGATGGCCAGCCGCACCGCATTTGGGGCCCGGCCGTGGTTCAGGGCATAGGTATCGGCGGATCGCATCAAGACCCCCTCCGCCTCGGCCCGCCGCGCAAAGCTCGACGCGCGCCACCCCTTCGGCATCCGCAGCCAGACGAAGGGCAGCCCGGCCTGCCAGGACAGATCGTAAACCCCCAGCATGTTGACGACCATCTGCAGGCGCGGACCAAGCTCGGCGATCACATCCGCCCGAATCCTCTCGCCCGCCCCGCTCGTCAGCAGGTCAAGGCACAGGTCCGATACCGGGCGCGCCAGCGCGAAGAACTGGTGCGTCGCGGTCGAACGCCCCGCCTCGCCCTGCCCCGGCGGGCAGACGATGTAGCCGAACCGAAGCGCCGCCGAGATCGACTTCGACAGACTGCCCACGTACCAGGTTCGCTCGGGCGCCACCGCGCGGATCTGCGGCACGTCGCTGTCGCTGATCGTGTAGCAATCGTCCTCGAGGATCTTCAGATCATAGCGCCGCGCCACGGCGGCGATTTCACTCCGCCGGCGCGCACTCATGCACACTGCGGTGGGGTTCTGTGCCTGCGGCGTGAGGCAGAGCAACTGTGCCGAGGGAATCCTGCGGCAGGCCCCCTCCAGCGCATCGGGCCGCAGCCCTTCGGCGTCCATCTCCAGCCCCACCGCCTCGGCCCGCACCAGCGACGCCGCCTGCCGGATGCCCGGATAGGCCAGGTCTTCCAGCAGCACGACCGGCTTCTCGCCGCTCAGGCAGGCCTGCATCACCAGCGCGATCGCATTCTGGCCGCCATTGGACAGCACGATATCATCGGCCGAGATCGGCCCCATCACCCTGTCCGACAGCCAGCCCACCACCGCCTCGCGCAGCGGCGCCTCTGCCGTCTGGCTCGGATAGGTCAGCCAGTCCGGTCCCATTCGGTCCGCAATCCCTCGCAGGGCGGCGGCAAAGACCGCCGCCTGTCCCACGTCCGGCAGGGCGGGCGAACGCAGATCGACCATGCGCTCGTCCGGTTTCACATAAAGCTTCGGCTGGGCTTTCGGCTGACCGTTCCGCGCCGCAACGAAGGTGCCGCGCCCCACTTCGCCGGACAGAAGCCCCTCCTGCGTGGCAATCTGATAGGCCCGCGCCACGGTGCCGGGCGTCATCCCCAGTCGCCAAGCCAGATCGCGTACGGTGGGAAGGCGCTGCGCCTCGGTCAGATCGCCTTCGCGGACCGCGTCGCGCAGGGCGCGCACCAGCGACAGATACTTCGGTCCCGTCGATTGACTCAGGTCAGGGCACCAAATTGTATCGGGCACAAGTTTCCTCTTTCCGGGTCCAGCGCCAATTTGTATCATCACAATACGACCAATCAAGAATTGTATCAACACAAAAGGTGTACCATGCCGACCCTCGACCCCAACAAGCTCACCGTGATGCCGACCCCCGGTCTGGCCTCCCGCACCTCGCGTGCGGTTCCGGTGCTGCAGGTGGTCTCGGTCTGGCTGACCCGCCACCGGTCGCGCCGCGCGCTCGCCTGCCTTGACGAGCACCTGCTGCGCGACATCGGCCTGACCGCGCAGGATGCCTCCGACGAGCTGCGCAAGCCACTCTGGCGCCCGTAAGGGCCGCCCGTCCCCCACCGATTCCCTGATCGGTAAACCCCAACTCGGCCGGGAGCGATCCCGGCCTTTTTCGTGTGCCGGGGTTTCGCTGGCCGGGGCAGGAAAGCAAAAAGGCCCGCGCGACGGCGGGCCTTTTCGAACATCTGCGGCAGAACCTCAGCGCTTGGAGAACTGGAAGCTCTTGCGGGCCTTGGCCTTGCCGTACTTCTTGCGTTCCACCACGCGGCTGTCGCGGGTCAGGAAGCCCGCCGCCTTCAGCGCGCCGCGCAGCGACGGCTCGTAAAGCTGCAGCGCCTTCGAGATGCCGTGCTTCACCGCACCGGCCTGGCCCGAAAGCCCGCCGCCGACGACAGTCGCATGAACGTCGAACTGGCCTTCCACACCGGCCACCGTGAAGGGCTGGCGCAGGATCATCTGCAACACCGGGCGCGCGAAGTATTCCGGCATGGTCTTGCCGTTCACCGTGACCTTGCCGGAGCCCGGCTTGATCCAGACGCGGGCAATCGCGTTCTTGCGCTTGCCGGTCGCATAGGCACGGCCGAGTGCATCGCGCATCGGCTGGCGCGGCGCGGCGGCAGGCGCGGCAGCGGCCGGGGTGTCGCCGACGGCGGCTTTCAGATCGTCGAGGGATTTGATGTCAGCCATGCTCAGGCGCTCCGGGTGTTCTTCGGGTTCATCGACGCAAGGTCGAGAACGGTGGGCTGCTGGGCCTCGTGCGGATGTTCGGCCCCGGCGTAGACGCGCAGGTTGGTCATCTGCTGGCGGCCGAGGCGATTGCGGGTAATCATCCGCTCCACCGCCTTCTCGACCACGCGCTCGGGATGCGCGCCGTCCAGTACCTGACCTGCGGTGCGGAACTTGATCCCGCCCGGATGGCCGGTGTGCCAGTAGTAGCGCTTGTCGGCCCGCTTGTTGCCGGTCATCTGGATCTTGTCGGCGTTGATGACGATCACGTTGTCGCCCATGTCCATGTGCGGCGTGAAGGTCGGCTTGTTCTTGCCGCGCAGGATATTGGCGACGATGGTCGCAAGACGGCCCAGAACGATGCCTTCGGCGTCGATCAGCACCCACTTCTTGTCGATATCCGCCGGTGTTGCGGTAAAGGTTTTCATCGGTTTCTCTCGTGAACGGTGCAGGGCCAGACGGCCCCGGAATCTCGGATGGCGGTGTATGTCCCGCCACGCCCGTAAGGTCAAGTGCGATTTATGTCAGAAAAATGCATGCTTTCAGATGCTTGCGAAATAGGTATCATAATACCCCAATTCCGCCCCTCTCACCGCAGTCTGGGCGGCCTGTCCGGATCGGTTCCGGGTGGCGCGGCGGGGTCGGGTGCGACCGGCAGCGGCAGATCGAACCGCAGCGCCACCCTGGTCAGCGCGCCAAGCGAGGCATCTTCGGCGTCGAGGAAGGCCACGTCCATCACGCCCGCTTCCACGCCCGAGAAGGTCAGCGCCTCGGCTGCTGCGCGCGCCAGCGCGGGTTCCGCCCCCGGCAGCGCCCCCACGAAGGCAAGCATGTGGCCCTGCCTGCCACCCTCGTAGCGCACGCCCGCCAGCAGCGCCGCTACCGCCAGCCCCTGCGCGCGGGCGAGTTTCGCATCCAGCGACTCCAGCAACGCCTCAGGCAGGCCCCCCGGCGCATGGAACGACACCGGCCGTGCCTCGGTCTGCACCGGGGCATGACCCAGCGTCGCGGCCAGCCACTCCACCGCCTCCGCCGGGATCACATAGGACGACGGCGCAACCCCGAGGTTCAAACCCATCCCGATCCCCTGCCCCGCCAGATGCTGCGCGATCACCCGCCCCGGCAACGCCGCAAAGGGCGAGGGCGCGCCGATGAACTCGGCCAGCCGGTCCTCGCGATCAAAGACCAGCACCATCGGCCCGTCCTCAAGCTCGAACACCTCGGGCGTCACGGCGTCGCCATCCGCTTCCCGCTCCAGCAGCACGAACAACTCGCCATCGGCGAGACGCTCGAAGAACCGCAGCCGGAGACGATCATCGTCCGGCGCGTCTTCCATGGCCTGAAATGCCTGGTCGAGACCCGTCATCGCGTCTCCATCCGTCCCGCGTGCCCCCAGCCCCCACGGCAAAGGCGACCCTGCAAGGTTACTGCACACCGCGTCCGGACTAAAGCCCGACCGCATCGAGAACCGCGCGCGCTGCCGCCTCGGCCGTCATATCGCCAAGGTCAAGCTCCAGATCATAGCGGATCCCGTCATGCAGGTCGCCGAACTGCGCCCGCGCCAGCCCGATCATCCGGTCCCCCCGGCCCTTCTCCCGCGCTTCGATCACGCCCAGCGGGGCAAACAGGCCGACGAACAGGACGCGATGGGACGCGAGCCGGCAACGGCAATCCTCGGCATCAGTTTTCTGCATCACCGTGTCAAAGATCAGGTCGTTCCCCTCGTCCGCAAGGGCCGTCACCGCGTGGTGCAGACCCCGCATCAGGCGCTGGCCGAGCGGGCCGGTCTCGATGCGGACCAGCCCGTCCACCGGCAGGTAGTGGAACGTCTCGGCGGAGTCCTGCAGCGTTTCCGGCAACATCTCGAGGAAGCTGTCCATCTGCACATGCAGGAAAGGTATGGCAGCGGCGCGCTGTATGGCGCGGGCCAGGGTGCTCTTGCCCACGCTTCCAACGCCGTTCAGAATGATGACGCGTGTCATCGGCGCTCCAGTTCCGCCCGAACCGCGCGCCGCAACTCCGGCAGCACCTCCTCGTCGAACCACGTGTTTCGCCGCAGCCAGCCAGTATTGCGCCACGACGGATGTGGCAGCGGGAAAACGTGCGGCGCATGGGCGCGCCAATTGGCCACCGTCTCGGTCACGCCGCTCCGCACCCCCAGATGCCAGCGCTGCGCGGCCCCGCCCACCAGCAGGAGCAGACGCACCTCCGGCAGCGCCGCCATCACCCGCGCGTGCCACGTCGCGGCACAGACCGGCGGCGGCGGCAGGTCTGACCCCTTGGCGTCATAGCCGGGAAAGCAGAACGCCATCGGCACCACCGCCACCCGCGCGCGGTCATAGAACTCGGCCGCGCTCATCCCTGTCCAGTCACGCAGCCGGTCCCCGCTCGCATCGCGGAACGGCTCGCCCACCGCGTGAACCCGCGCGCCGGGCGCCTGTCCCGCGATCAGGATGCGCGCTCCGGCCCGGAACCATACCACCGGACGCGGCCCATGCCGTGTCGCCGTGGCCGCGAAACGCCCGGCGCAAAGCCGACAGGCACGGATTTCCTCCGCCAGCGCCTCCGCCTTGTCCGCAGCCTCCGCTGAACCCGGGCCGGAATCGCGTAAAGGTGATCGAGCGATTGTCACAACACCACCTTTTCGGTCATAATGAAGCCAATAAGCCGGGATAGGGCGAGTTATTAAGAATGATCCCCTAACGGGGACAGGGGCAGCAGAGCGAACCGGGACAAGCCGTTTCCGGCATTATTCCGGCGTCGACAGGAAACGGGAATGATCGAGTTCGAGAATGTCAGCAAGTCCTTCTGGACCGGAAAGCAGCGCAAGGTGATCCTTGATCGCGCATCGTTCCGGGTGGAACTGGGCAATTCGCTCGGCATCCTCGCCCCCAACGGCACCGGCAAGACGACCATCATCAACATGATGGCCGGCCTCGAAAAGCCGGATGAGGGCCGCGTCACCCGCACCTCGCGCATTTCTTTCCCGCTCGGCTTCATGGGCGGGGTCGTGAGCAAGCATACGGGAACCGAGAATGTCCGCTACATCGCGCGGCTCTACAGTCTCGATCCGGACTATGTCGAAAGCTTCTGCCGCTGGCTCTGCGGGATCGACGAGTACTTCGACATGCCCGTCGGCACCTATTCCTCGGGGATGCGCTCACGGTTCGCCTTCGCCATCATGCTCGCGCTGGAATTCGACATCTACCTGATCGACGAGGGCATGCCCTCGACGTCGGATGTGGAGTTCAACCGCAGGGCGGGCGGCATCCTGCGGGACCGGCTCAAGAACGCGACCATCGTCGTCGTTTCGCACCAGGCGGAAACCCTTGAGAAATTTTGCCGCACGGCGGCCGTGCTGAAAAACGGGCAACTCTACATGTTCGACACTCTCGAAGAAGCGAAGCGCCTCTATGACTACCAAACCTAAGGCTACCCGGTTCCGCATCCGCCGCCAGGAGCTTCCTGTGGCCGAGCCCGCCCCCGCAGCCCATACCGTCACGGATGACGGCTTCGGCCCCGATCGCTTCCCCACCGCCACACCGGCCCCGAGGGCCGAGATGTCCACCGCCATCGAAACCTCGCTCGATACCGAGATCGACAAGATCCGGCGCGAGGGGCTGACTGGCCGGCAGTTGCGCCTCGCCCGCCGCGTCGCCCAGCGGCACGATCTGCCAGCCACCTCCGATTTCGACGCGGTCCGCCTTCTGCGGAAGGCCGGGATCGACCCGTTCCAGCGCGCCAGCATGCTGGAACTTGTGACGTCCGAAGGTGCCCCAACGCAGACAAACTCCCGCGCGCTCAGCGTCCCGCCCGAAGGCGAGCGACTGCCTCAGACGGTCCGGCCCCTGCCTTCGCCCGAACGCCGGGCCGAGCAGAGCCTCGCGGCCGACATCATCCGCATCCAGCGCGACATCGCCCAGCGTCGGCGCCGCAAGTCCATCGCGCTGGCGCTGCGGCTCGCCTTCTTCGTCCTGCTGCCCACGCTGGTGTCGGCGTGGTACTATTTCTATGTGGCGACGCCGCTCTACGCCACCCGCTCGGAAATGGTGATCCAGCAGGCGGACGGGGCGATCACGGCGGGCGGGCCACCGGGCCTCGGGTCGATGTTCTCGGGTGCGCTGGAGGCGAACAAGGACTCCATCGCGGTGCAGGGCTACCTGCAATCGCGCGACGCGATGAACCGTCTGGTCGAGGAGGAAGGCTTTCGCGCCCATTTCTCGGACGTGTCGATCGACCCGATCCAGCGCCTCGCCCCCGATGCCTCGAATGAGGCGCTTTACAAGCTCTACAAGCGGGTCGTCCGCATTTCCTACGACCCGACCGAGGGCCTGATCAAGATGGACGTGCAGGCGAGCGACCCCGAAACCTCGGTCCGCTTCAGCAAGGCGCTCATCAGCTATGCCGAGGAACAGATCGACCATCTGACCCAACGCAAGCGCGAGGATCAGATGCGCGACGCGCGGTCAAGCTACGAGGACAGCGAAGCCAAGATGCTGGCAGCGCAGCGAAAGGTCGTCGACCTGCAGCAGCGCTACCAGGTGTTGTCCTCCGAGACGGAACTGACGCTGCTGACCCAGCAGATCGGCGCGCTCGAAACCCAGCTTACACAGGAACGGCTGTCGCTGGAGCAGATGAAGTCCAACGCGTCGCCGAACCGTGCCCGGATGGAGCCAGTAGAACGCCGCATCGAAACACTTGAAAAGAGAATTGCGGAACTGCGGGCGCGGATGACGCAGGACGGCGAGGATGGCCGGTCGCTGGCAGAGGTTCAGAGCGAGCTTCTGATGGCGCAGGCCGATGTGCAGACCCGGCAACTCATGCTGGCCACCACCCTGCAACAGCTTGAAACCGCGCGGATCGAGGCGAACCGGCAGGTCCGCTACCTTTCGCTTTCGGTCAGCCCCGTCGCGCCCGACGAGGCCGCCTATCCCAAGGCATTCGAGAATACACTCGTGACGCTGATGATCTTTGCGGGCATATACCTCATGATTTCGATGACCGCCGCGATCCTGCGGGAACAGGTCACCGCCTGAGGGCAACGCCATGACGACCATGAAAGACGTGCAGATCGGCGGCCTCACCGCCGGCAACGACCGCCCTCTCCTGGTCATCGCGGGGCCTTGCCAGCTTGAAAGCCTCGACCACGCCCAGATGATCGCGGGCGCCATGGCCGAAGCCTGCGCGGCGGCAGGCGCGCAATACGTCTTCAAGGCCAGCTACGACAAGGCCAACCGTACCTCGCTCAAGGGCCGCCGCGGCCTTGGCATCGAGGCGGGGCTCGCGGTGCTTCAGGCCGTCCGGCAGATGGGCCTGCCGGTCCTGACCGACATTCACGACGCCGAGCAGGCCCGCCTTGCGGCCGAGGTGGTGGACGTCATCCAGATCCCCGCCTTCCTCTGCCGCCAGACCGACCTGCTGATCGCGGCGGGTGAAACCGGCGCGGTGGTGAACATCAAGAAAGGCCAGTTTCTGGCACCCTGGGACATGGCGAATGTGGCAGACAAGGTCGCCTCGACCGGCAACACCCGCATCCTGCTGACCGAACGCGGTGTCTCCTTCGGCTACAACACGCTGGTGGCCGACATGCGCGCGCTGCCCACCATGGCGCGCACCGGCTATCCCGTCATCATGGACGCGACCCACTCTGTCCAGCAGCCGGGCGGACAGGGGTCGTCCTCGGGCGGGCAGCGCGAATTTGCCCCCGTCATGGCGCGCGCCGCCGTCAGCCTCGGTATCGCCGGGGTGTTCATCGAGACGCACCAGGACCCCGACAACTCCCCGTCCGACGGCCCCAACATGATCCCGCTCGCCCAGATGCCCGCGCTGATCGACAGCCTGATGCAGTTCGACCGGCTGGCAAAGACCAACCCGATCCGCGTCTGACCTCAGGGCGTCAGCGGGTCTTCCATCTCGATCTCCGCCAGCGCCCGCCCCTCGAATGCCGCCTCGAAAGCCACGAGGCGCTTCCGGATCGACAGAAGCTCGATGATCGTCGTCCACGAGTTCACAAGATACTGGAACGACGATGACACCTGCCCGAAGGCCGTCAGGATCTGCTGCAATATCCCGAAGGTGATCTTCCCGGCCGCAATCGTCGGGATCAGGATCAGATAGGCGAATATGTTGTCCGCCTGGATGTACATGCTGCGGAACACGTTGAAATAGGCGTAATGAAAGTAGAGGCGGAAGTAGTTCGTCCGCACCTGCGTGAACAGATCGCGCACCGTCATCGGATCGGCCCGTGCCCCGTCATCCTCGCCATAGACGAGCTCTTTCCGATACGCCGCCTCGACCCGCTGGTTGCGGAAGTTCAGCCCGGGCAGTTTGATCCCCGCCACGGCCAGCAGCAGCGTCCCGAAGAACGACCAGAAGATCGACGCCCAGAGCAGCGGCTGCGCGATCACCCCCACCACCGGCAGTTCCGAGACATGCACCGACAGCGCGGCCAGCACCGGCAGAAAGGCGAACAGCGTCATGACCGCATCGACGACCGAGGTTCCCAGATCCTCCATGATCGTGGCGAAACGCATCGTGTCTTCCTGAACCCGCTGGGCGGCCCCCTCGATGGTGCGCACCTCGGGCCAGCGGCTCATATAATAGTCGTTCATCGCCTGCCGCCAGCGGAACACCCAGTGGCTCACGAAGAACTTGGTCGCCACATAGACCACGATCCACAGGAAAGCGATTTGGGCGAAGATCAGGATCAGGCTGTAAAGCTGCCCCTGCGTGACAGTCCCCGACCCTGACAGCGCGTTCTGCACATCGTCGAAGAACGGACCCCGCCAGTTGTTGATCGCGACCGAAACCTGCACGCTGAAATAGGTGGAAAACAGGATCGCCGCCGTCCCCACGATCGACCACCACTGGTACGGGTGCGGCGACAGCACGAACCAGAGCGCCGTGAAACTGGCGAAGAACGCCCCGCAGAACAGGTAGAACCAGATGAACTGCGGCGTCACGAAATGCCCCAGGCCAAGCACCGGCGGCACGCTCGGATCCTCCGGCGGAAAGCCGAGCGCGGCGCCAAGCGTTTCGCCCGCCGTGTACCAGACGATCACCGCTACCGTCACCCAGAGTATCGCCGAAAGCAGGAAGAGCTTCGGCTTCGGAAAGAACGACTGGAACACAGGCAGCGACCCCTCACGGTTGCGGTTGCGCGACCTTTAAACAAAGCGGACGGCGACGCCACAGCAGATTTTCGTGAGGCGGGTGTGAGGCGCTGCGGATGCGGCGGTCAAACCAGCCAATGCTCACACCGCAGAAAGAGCCGTGAGCCGGAACACTTCCACCGGTTCCCGGATGCCCTTCAGCGTGAACTCACCTCGCGGTTCGACCGGGAACGCGGTCCTCCACCGCGATGCGGGCCCGCGGACTGAGCAGGATCTCGCCATCCTGCGCCTCGTCGCACAGCCGCGAGGCAAGGTTGATCGCCGTGCCCGAGGCCGTGTAGTCGAACCGGCCCTCGAACCCGACCATGCCGACCGTCGCATAGCCCAGCGAGATGCCCGACCCCGAAGCCGAGCCGGTGGCCCAGGCGTCTTCCACTGCAGGCATAGTTCGGCCATCCGCGCGCGCATCGCGATCGGCCAGCCGCACCGCCTCGCCCGCCGGATCGTCGCAGGGCAGCGGATCGTTGAACAGCACCATGATGCCGTCGCCCATCCGGTGATCGACACCCGCTCCATGGGCGTTGATCAGCTTGCCCATTTCCTCGTGATAGGTCTGCAGGACCTCGATGGTCTCCTCGGGTTCTGCCGTCTCGCAGAAGGCAGTGAAGCCCCGGATGTCGCAGAACAGCACGCCCAGCAGGGCACGGTGGCTGGACAGCAGTCTTCTCGGAACCCGACGAGATGACGGCATCGGCCACGGCAGCGGGCAGGAACCGCTTCAGCCGCCCCATCCGCTCGATCTCGCCCACCTGCGCCTGCACCCGGTCGCCCGAGTTCGGCGTTCAGCGCCTCCAGCGCCTTGAACTGGCGCACGTTCTCGATGGCGATGACGGCCTGCGCGGCGAATCCCTGGATCAGCAAAATCTCGTCTTCGCTGTAACGACGCACCACGCGCCGGTGTATGCTGATCGCGCCGATAGTTCTTCCCGCGTTGAACAGCGGCACGCTCAGCGTCGTGCGCACGCCCTGATCTTCGACCATGAACCGGAAGGACGGCTCGCCCGAAAGATAGCCCGCAGTCTGCGCCAGATCGTCGATATGGACGACCTGCGCCGGCACAGATCGCCTGCGCCGAAATATGGAGGGCAGGGTCCATCTGCATCGGAACCCGGTTTATGTCGGCAATGAACCTGTCCAGATCCGAGTTCGACAGGCCGTTCGACTCCTGCAGCGCCGCGAGTGTCAGGTGGGCGCCGTCAGCGCGTCCCAGCAACAATGCGGCAGAGTTGGCGCCGCATAACTTGATCGCACTCCGCAGGACCGCATCGAACACCGGTCGGTCGTCGTCGCGGCTCCGGCTGATGACGTCAAGAATTTCGCGCGTTGCCGCCTCACGGTCGCGTGCGCGCTCAAGTTCATCGGCAATGCTGACCTTTCCGGCCGATACTGATCCGCGTTGCAAACCGTTTTCTCCGGAAACTTGCTGCTGCGATCCTAGGTGGAGCGGCGGAGCAAGACTAACGTTTTCGACGTTTGCTTCGTCTCAACGGTGTGGTCATTCCGCTCCGCAGATCTGCCCGCCGCAGCAGCGCAGCGCCGGACCCTGCCCATCCCTGCGCCCACGCCAAATGCCGCGACTGTGCGACTTCCCTCAAAAAGTCCTTAGCAGAATCTCGAAAACCGAACCTTTTCAAAACCCACCGCCCCCGTCGCACTGTGCGACACGGGGGCCCTCTCACACCACCTGGCCCGCCGCCCAGCCCGACGACCAGGCCCACTGGAAGTTGTAGCCGCCCAGCCAGCCGGTCACGTCCACCACCTCGCCGACGAAATACAGCCCCGGCACCGCCCTTGGCCTCCATCGTCCGCGCCGTCCAGATCGTCGGTCTCGACGCCGCCCAGCGTCACCTCCGCCGTCCGGTAGCCCTCCGTCCCCACCGGCCGCAGCCGCCAGCCTTGCACCAGCGCCGCCACCCGTTCGATCGTCGCGTTCGACTGCTCGGCCATCACGCCCGTCAACCCCGGCCTCGGCCTCCACGAAGCGCGCGCCAGCCGCTCCGGCATCATCCGCCCCAGCGCGGTCCGCGGGCGCGATGCGCCCCTCCGCCGCCCGCGCCGCCCGCAGGACCGCGCCCGCGTCGCGGTCCCCGCGCAAGGTCCACCACGATCTCCTCCCCCTCGCGCCAGTAGCTCGACGACCTGCAACACCGCCGGCCCCGACAGGCCGCGATGGGTGAAGAGAACCGCCTCGTCGAACCCCACTCGTCCCGCCGCGACCCGCCCCTCCACCGCCACACCCGCCAGCGGCTTCAGCCGCTCCAGTTCCTGCTCGGCAAAGGTCAGCGGCACCAGCCCCGGCCGTGTCTCGGTCACCCTCAGCCCGAACTGCTCGGCCACGCGGTAGCCATAGCCGGTGGCCCCCATCTTCGGGATCGACTTGCCCCCCGTCGCCACCACCACCGACGCCGCCCGCACCGGCCCCCGCGCCGTCTCCACCTCGAACCCCGCGGCACGACGCCGCACGTCCCCCGGCGCACAGCCCAGTCCACACCGTCACCCCCGCCGCGCCATGTCGCCGGACAAGCATCGCCGATGATCTCGGTCGCCGAGCCGTCGCAGAACAACTGCCCCAGCGTCTTTTCATGCCACGCGATCCCCGCCGCATCGACCCGCGCGATGAAATCCCACTGCGTGAACCGCTTCAGCGCCGACAGCGCGAACCGCGGGTTCTGCGACAGGAACCGCTCCGGCGCGATGCCGAGGTTGGTGAAGTTGCACCGCCCACCGCCCGAGATCCGGATCTTCTCGCCCACCGCCTTCGCATGGTCGACAAGCAGCACCCGCCGCCCGCGCCGCCCCGCCTCGATCGCGCACACATCATGCCGGCGGCCCCGGCGCCGAGAATGATCACATCGACCTGTTCCATGTCCGCCGTGGTAGCCCGCGCACCCGCGAACGCGGCAATGGCTCCCGACGGGCGTTTTGCCTCTTGCAGCCCTCCGGGCGCCTTCGCTAAACCACGCCCACGAGTTGGGGCGTCGCCAAGTGGTAAGGCATCGGTTTTTGGTACCGACATACCTAGGTTCGAATCCTAGCGCCCCAGCCAGCTCATCCCCGTTCGTCGTGCATCGCCAGCGAGAGGACAGGTCCGCAGGGTCGCTGTGATGTCGAGGGCGGAGCGGGCATCCCTTGATGGTGGATCAGCGTTGGCGTTGGGCATCTGTCACCCGAAACGGACTGGCCTCGACGTCTCAAGACTGCCCCAAGCAGTGCCCCACCTGTTGTGCCGGGTCGCGGTTCCAGGCTAAGAAATGGAGACAAGCCTGAGATGCCAGACTGAAGCGGAATGGCCAACATTCGGACGAAGCTGCCGATACACTCATGTTGCGACCAGCGTTGAGGAGCGTTTCGAGCTGGGTCTGCGTCAAGCAATCAGTGTACTCGCAGGCGAGTGCTTCGGGTTTGCGAACAGTAGCACAGGGGTGCATTTCAGGATTTCGGCATGAAGCCACGAAAGCTTAGACTATAGCACAACGATCACGACGATGAGTGTCAGTGAATGCATTCTTAGCGGGATAGGAATACAGCGATGCAGGAAAACATGAGTGTAAAGTCCCTTTCAGTCGGCGCTCTTTTCGTTTGTTTCACGATCTGGCAGCCTTTTTCTGTCCAACGGGCAGAAGCGCAAGAGACAAGCCTGAAGGAGTTTCCGCTTGCAATCATTTGTGAATCTTCTGGGATTCCGCATGTTTTCTATCTTTCGAAGGTGCAGAAGGACGGGGTGGCTGTTTATGTTAGGCCCGATGGCGTGGTAGGCATGATCTCCCAAACAGGAACCGCAACCGTCGTGGGAGCAGAAGTTGAACGGGGAACCTGTGGCGGTAAGACGCTCAAGGAACTTAGGTCAGCAGGTCAAACAGTAGAGATCGAAAAATAGAGTTCGGTTGCGCGGTAGCCTCGCGATGTAGGTAGCTTTACTGGGCCGCACAAGCCGCCAGATGCAGGGCAGGCGGGTGGATGTCGGCGACGAACGCGTCTTATTCCACTGCATTTCGCCAATGTACGGGTGACCTAAGGTCGAAACCGGCTAGTTCGGATCACGACAAAGCGGCGAGGTGCCAGGCAGGATCACATTGTTTGCCAACGAGTACTCGTCCCAGTGCCCGATAAGCTCACGGGCAATGGCGGGTTGCTCGGGCGCGAGGTCGGTGGTTTCACCCGGGTCTTTTTTCAGATCATAGAGTTGCCAGGCCCCGATTCCATAGGGTTTGCACATCCAGAGCAACTTCCAGTTGCCCATTCGGATCGCCCTATTCCCGAAAAGCTCCCATCCGATCCAGTCCGATGGCTCACGGACACTCGCGCTGGAGCCGACCAGAACCGGAGAAAGCGATTTGCCCTGAAGTGGCGCGACAGGCGTGCCGTTATAGGTGTCAGGATGACGGACCCCGGCCAAGTCCAGGATCGTCGCGGGAACGTCCATGATGTGGGCGAGAGCGTCGGAAATACGTCCACCGCCCGCTACACCTCGCCCCGCAACTATCATCGGACCGCGTATGCCGCCCTCGGACATGAAACCCTTGAACATCCTGAACGGTCCAGCACTAGCCTGCGCCCATGCGGGGCCATACTGAATGAAGGTGCCCGCGTTGCCCCAATCCTCCAGCCTGCTGTTGTCCCAGGGAGGGCCCATGGTTGCCACGTTGCCTTCCGGGCCGTTGTCCGACAGGAAGATGATTAGCGTGTTGTCGTAGATGCCGGTCGACTTCAGATACCCAATCAACGATCCGATGTTCGCGTCCATGTGTTCGACCATGGCGGCATAAAGCTCCATCCTCCGCGCCGACTGGCGTTGCTCCTCGGCAGACAAGGTCGGCCCAGGCAGGAACGGTCGGAAGCCGCGGGAAAACCGTGGCGACGGATCGAGAATGCCGAGCGTCTTCATCCGCTCGATCCGGTCGTAGCGGAAACGTCATAGCCCTGATCGTAGCGGCCGCGATAGCGGTCACGCCACTCTGGCGGGAAGCTGGAATGGATCATGCGGCGCCTGCAAGCGCCAGATAGGCGAAGAATGGTTTGCCGGACGTCACGATGTTCCTCGATGTCGTCGATGATGGCGGCGGTGTAGTCGACGCTTGAATGGAAACCGGGCCGCAAGGCTTTGAGCGGCTCTCCGTTGTAGGTGTAAAGCTGCCGTTCGCCCGCCGGGCCCCACATGTCGTCAAGATGGCTGCCGCCGCCGGGAATGAGCGTCAGGTCCCGGTCGAACCCGCGTGCCGCCGGCCAATGTTCCGGCTCTTCGCCCATGTGCCATTTCCCGGCCATGAACGTGTTGTAGCCCGCGTCCCTGAGAAGGGCCGCGACTGGGGCGACCCGGTCGTTCAGGTAGCCCTCGTAGCCGGGATTTGCCCGCCTGATTGGGGGCCATGAACTCGGCCATGTTGCCCAGCCCGGCGATGTGGCTGTCCGTGCCGCTCAGCAGCATCGAGCGGGACGGCGAACAGGTGGCGCTGGTCGTGAACTGCGTGAAGCGGACCCCAACGGCCGCCAAGGCATCGAGGTTCGGCGTCTCGATTTCGCCGCCGAAGCTTCCCAGGTCGGCGTAGCCCGCGTCATCCGCCACGATGAGCAGGATGTTCGGCCGTTGATCCTGCGGCGCTGGCAGCTGACAAAAGTCCGACGACGATGCAGAAACGGCGATTGCCTCGTGCAGCAAGGTTCGACGTAGCTCCATGAACAGCACGCATCCCCCCGTGGCATGCATCGCAGGCTCGCCGGACTGCAGTTAGAAGCGGTAGGTGACGCCGAGTATCGGCCCTGAGAACTCCAGCGAACTCTGACCCAGGTCGGTATCCCACTCCGCCTCCATGTAGCGATAGCCGCCCTGGAAGGCCCAGTGTCTCGTTCAGCGATAGCCGACGGTTGCCAGCGCCTGCCATGTCTGGCTGTCGCCGGTGCCGCCCGCGTCGAGCATGGCGGTGCCGAACCACTGGTCGTTGAACGCGACCCGGACACGTGCGGCAACGATCGGATCGACCCAGTTCTTCGTCTGACCGAACGTTTCGGTCGGCGCGCCGGCCCCGACAAAGGTCGTGTCGATATCGGTCCAGAACGCGCGGAAACCGGCTCCAACATCGAATGCGACTTTTTCATCCTCATGGACGCGGTAGGCGACGACACCGCTGAGTACGGTGATCTTGCGTTCCGGCTGCGACTTCGGAAAAGAACAGTCCGTTCGGGGTCGGTCCGTCGGCCGTCAGATTGAAATAGAGAAGATCGCCGATGATCCCCCAGCGACCGTTCCTTGCCTCGGCGGTACCCATGAAGGCGAAGTCCAAGTCCTGGATTGCATCACTGAAGCTTAGGTTGGCATCCACTTGCCCGCGTGGCGTGTCCGTCGTGACAGCTGTGTCGCTGAACCACAGGTTCATCGAGAGGTCATAGGTCCACTTGCTGTCCTGCGCGCAGGCAGGTGCGGCGGACAAAAAAGCAATAAGCAACGCTGAGATGGACGGGTACGAGATAGCTTTGTTCGACATTTTTGAATCCCCGGCCTGCTTGATACTGTTCGTTCCCATCTTTGGCCTTAGACGGAACTTTTCCTGCTCCAAGTTTGCTGACGCCGAACGCGACGCTAACCTCAGGTTTCACGTAGACGAATATCGGTAGCTACCACATTGACATAGATCAACGCGGTTGCCTGTTCCGCGTCGGTCGTCGGCTTAGTCGTAGCTCGCAAGTCGGTGCAAGTGGAGATCGGATATAGATTTCTCCCGAACGGGACCAACGGGAGCCAAGATTTCTCAGCTCCCGGAGGCTAAGCCACGGGCTTAAAGCAGGTCGAAGTCGACGCCGTACGCTCCGGCTTCCCAGTCGTCCCGCTTGTTCTCAGCCCGCGACCCGATCGTCAGGTGGTCGGGGTTGATGCAGAGCGGGTTATGGCACCGGTGGCGAACGACCTGATCGAAGCTGGCGACGGTTCCGGTCAATACACAGAAGACGAACCGATACGCCGCTACCTGCCGTCCCCGGAACCTGACCTTCTGGCGCGCCGTCGTCTTCGTGACGATGCAGCCGGTCTCGAGCTTCGTTCCTGCGTCGATGAGTGAGAGGGCCCGTTTCCGGGCCTCCTCGTCGTGGTTCGTCAGGACATCGGTGAGCCAGTCCTGGCTTTCGTCGGTGAGAACGAAGGTTATAGGCGCATCGTAAGGGATTGGAGTCGTTCGCCGCGTACGAGGTGAGCGCCGATCTTCTCGGTCGTCCCATCCGGAAGCGTTAGTACGCCACGATATACGCTGCATCCGGGAGCGATCCAGATAAAGCGCGCGTGGTCGACACCATCCCACTTTACCTCGTGCCGGAACCACCCAAGGTCGGCCATGAGGTGCCGGACGGAGTTTATGTTCCCATGGAGCTCCTTCTGGACGAACCGAACAACGTCTCCTTCGGTCACCGCCTTCAGCCCTCGCGAGTTCAGATATTCAGCGAGCTGCCCCTCGCTCACCTGCTTCGTAGCCGCCTGGACCTGCTGCATCACCGCCGTCGCGTCCCGAGCGATGTTCAGGGTCTTCGCAGAAAAGGTCTCGGCAGGTACCCGCGCCATCAGAGCGTTATAGACCCGGGCGACATTCGAGGGCACTGTGAGGAAGTCCTTCACCTCCGCGACCAAGTCGCTGAAGGCTTCGGCTCTCGCGCCCATCGCATGACCGTCGTGATCAATCTCGACGATGTAGTAGCGTCGGTCTTCAGCCTCGATCCAGAGCGGCAGGTGGTTCGTGGTCAGGATGAAGGCGCAGCGCTGGGTTACACGCTCTGCTTCCCGGTTCTTCAGCTCGCCGATGGTCGTGTTCTCAGTGATGTAGGTCTTCAGGGTGTTGCTCTGGGTGCTGTCCTGCCGAAGCTTCAGTTCCTCGCAGATCACCAGCTTGCTCTGGATCACGGTCATGTTGAACTGCCGCGTCAGCGCATCGACGTTATTCTGGGTGACCGAGTTCGCAGGTCCGAACAGGGCCGCAGCGATCTCGCCGAAGGTCGACTTCCCCGAGCCTTTTGACTTCGAGTAGAGGAACACGGCCCAATTCGGCTTATCGTCCTCGTGCTGGAGGTTCCACGCCAGCCAGTCGAGAACCATGGCCCGCTCATCTGGGCGGCTGAAGATCCAGTCGAAGAACTCGCCGACCACGCCGAGGTCAGCCTCCTCGATCCCGAGAGTGCGGTAGGCAGGCACTGTCCACGTGTTGATGGTCGCGATACCGTCACGACGGACGATGCGCTGGCGTACACCGGGCAGGCAGACCCGCTGGCCGCCCCAGATGGCGACGACTTCATCCAGCTGCGTGTGGCGGACCTCCATCGTGCGCTGGAAGACGTCTCGAACGAGATTGTTCGTCAGCGGGATATCGGGAAACTCGGTGCGGAACCGTTCGAGTGCGATCTGCTGCACGTCTGGGTTCGATAGTGGGGCGTTCAGGTTATCGACCGAGTAGTACTTGCCGTCCCGGCGGACGAACCAGCGACAGAGGGCGGTGGAGAGCGTACGGCGGTGTGCTTCATATTGCTCGCGATCAGGCTCGCGCATGGCGATGATGTTCATGTAAATTGATCCATAAGAATGTTGATGATGGCGCAGGGAAGACGCGTCCGAGGAGGCGTTTCGGCGACGCTGGAAATGCGTTACTTCTGCTTTAGTGTGCCCTGGCGGACATTTCTCTGGAATATCAATTAATAACAAAGATTTACGCCGCTTGTGTATGTCAGCCGGATTCGACCGGTTTTCGGCCAGGTCTCGGACCTCTGGCCCAGCCATTTCGCACTCCCTCGCAGCGGCTACCGACTGTGGCCAAGCCCTCGTGGATTTGCTGCTCCGCCCCCCGTAGCACCCGTGGCGAATGCACGTCCCTACCGCGATCGACAGGCGCGTTCACCGACCGAGGCGCATAGTCGGAATGGCTTCTTCTTATATCGTGAAGAAAAAAAAGGTAGGCAGGTCACCCCGGCGACACCCCGAAGGATGCCGCCGAGGTTGTTCTCATCTCGGTAGCCGACCGGTCACCACGTAGTCCGCCAGCACCTGCCGGAAGTGGGCCGCATCCCGGAAGCCCTGTGCCTGAGCCGCCCGGTCTTCTGCTTCTGCTCTGGTCACCCCACCCTCGTACTCCATGATCGCCGCCCGTTCCTCGAAGGCGTCGATGTCAGGAACCGGGGCATGGCGACCCCCGGCTACCGGCAGCCCCACCTTCTCCACGATCTCCCGCTTCTGCTCGTCCGAGATGCCAGCCGAGTAGATGCCGTAGGTCATCCGGTTCTCCGACCGGGCTGACTGGTGGCCGACGATCGAGGCGGTGAAGTGCTCCGGCACCCCTGCCCGCTCGCACTGGGTCACGAACCACTTCCGCGTCGAGTGGAAGACCAGCCCGGGCCGATCGACACCCAGCCTGAGCTTCATCGCAGCGAACCGCTTCGTCACCTTCGACACGTCCAGCCCGGGGAACAGCCGCCCTTCGGCGGGCAGCTTCGCCAGCATCCCGTTCAGAGCCGAGTGCAGCGGCACGACCCGTTCCGCCGCATCGGTCTTCAGCGACCGGACCTCGTTCGGGCGTATCCAGGCGAACCAGCCCAGATTGCCCTTCGAGACCAGATCGTCCCGGACCAGCCCCACCGCCTCACCAGCCCGCATCCCTGACAGCAGGCAGAACAGGAGCACGTCGAGGATGCGCGGGTCACACCCGGCCACCAGAGCGGCCACCTCTGCGTCCGTAGGGGCCACGTAGCTGCGGACCTTCCCCTTCGCCTCCACCCGCACCGTCGCGAACGGGTTGGCCCCCAGCTGGCCCTCGTAGACCGCCCAGTCGAGGAAGTGGCTGACCTGCGTGACGATCCGCTTCTGGGTCTGAGGAGCGATCCTCTCCCCCTCAGTCAGGGCCACCAGCCGGTCCAGAGACAGCCCTTTCGCCCGGTCGGACTTGCCCACGTGCCGACCGAGCTGCGCCACCCGGCGAACGAACGACACCGCGTCCTCCCGGCGTGACCTGACCCACCTGCCGCGACCCGAAGGCCGAGACGAACAGGCCGACCGAGAACCGCACACTCTTGAACCCACCCCACTGCAGTTCATTCGAACGCTTGTTCAGGTACTCGCCGGGCCAACTCACTCACGAGCACCCGCCCGATGACCACCACCGAGCTGAAGACCGCAGGAACGACCTGGACGACCCGAGGCCGCTCGACCGTTCCCCCTGCCCTCGCCTTCGTCACCATCTCCTCGTACTTCGCGTTGACCTCGACCACCCGGGCCTTGGCCACCCGGGCGTCCCCGGTCTTCAGCGACTGCTTCAGGGCCTGCCCGAGCACCGGCTGCAGTTCGGTCGGGAAGTTTCGTCGGTAAAGCCACGTCTGCTGCTTCAGGTAGGCGTACTGGATACGTATGGACATGCGTCCTCCTTCTGGGGACTTCGCCCCAGCTGATGTTGTTATCTGAGATTTTCTGATTGGTTTCTTAGTCTTGCTGGGGTTCCGGAGATCCCAGACGCGGCAGAACCCGAACGATCTGTTCGAACTCAGGCTCGCCGTACTCACCCGCGAGAGGCCCCGTGAGGGCCACCCCGGTCACGCAGTCGTCGAGCACCTCGTCCACCCGGAACTGATGCTCTGGCACGTCATCGAACGCCCCGATGACCACCACGTCGCCAGCCTGGACCACGGGCTTCATGAGAACATCCAGACGATCGACCCGACGATCCAGATCAGGACGAGCACTCCCGGCGGGGTCCGCCGCAGCACCCAGAGGACGCCCATACCGAAGTACGCCTTGGGCAATAAAAAAACCCCGGCCAGAAGGCCGAGGGCTTGGATGAATAGCATGGTAAGCTCCTGTATCTACTTCTTTATTTAGATACGGATACCCTCGCGGTTTCGCCCCACGCTGTGACCACTGGTATCGCTAGGTCATGTCAGCCATCATCTGCCTGCAAGGAAACAGAAAACCTAAGAAATCCGGGCTTCCCAAATGTCTTCCGCTCCGCGATCGCCAACGACTTTTCTCGCTCGGCTTCGTGTTCGACTGCGAAATCCGATCAATTCAGAGCAAGACCTTCTGTCCGTGATGGTTGGCGGGCGCCCAGTTTCGATCTCATCCCAGAAGGGGGGACAGCCCCTCCGAGAAACGATGTGGGTCGTCCTCAGGTCCGGTGGCTTTGAAAGCGCAGAGGAAGCGAAGAAGTTTGGCGCACGACTGAAGCAGGTCTTCGCCATCGCCAGTCTTTCCTGTCGCCTCGGTGTCGACGTTGGCTCTGACCGCGCAACAACCACATTTCACGGGGATGGCCCGAGCACCTCGAACTTTCACGGCCTGTCGATACATGTCGAGAGCGAGAACCTGTGGTTTCCTCTCATTGAGATGACAGCCACAGTACAGAATAGCACAGAAGACCTCATTCAAGCGATGGATGAGGCAAGCGCGATGCTCAGCGATCTCACTTCTGAGACTGAAAACGCCCTCTATCTATTCAACCGAGCACTCACCTCGCCCAATTTCTATCGCACGAATAGTGCTCTCCGTTTCGATGGTGGAAGCATTGGTACCGGCCCGCGATTGGTCGCCGGAACAGCGACAACTGATACAAGCGCTTTCGACAGATGAACGCATCCTTGCGATGTACGGCGATACGCGCGAGGTCCAAGAAGTCTTGGGCAGGATTGGCAATGTAAAGCCAGACTCGGTGAACTCTGGCATCGCTGCGCTTCTGGAGCGCCTTAGTCTTCAAGCTCATGAAAAGGCTTGGAAACGAATGTATCAGAAGCGAAGCAATCTGGTTCATGGCAGGAAGTTTGACGAAATCAGTCTCAATGCGCTGGGAGAAGAAGCAGTCCAATTGGCGGGAACGGTGGTACTGGCACTCATGAAAAAAGACGGAAACGACACTGATACACTCGCGAGCCGTTTTCACATGCTGAGCCCTGGATAGAGCATTTACGAACCGCTCGTTCACTCATCGTTACATCGCCTACCGCCCCCACACGACCTGATAACAGCATCGAGAAAGCCAGAAGGCCGAGGGTTTGCATGAGTACGGTATGCTCCTGTATCTACTTCCCTATTTAGACACGGGCCGCGTAGGGATTTTCTGCCCCGCGATCAACACTCATTTGAGATGCTACCAGCTTTCGTTTTTTTTTCCGTAAAGCGGTTCAAAGCGGCGGTATCACGTGGATGCCCCCTTCGTCCCCCAAGCTAAAGTTCCGGGGTCGAAACGGAAGTCGAACGTAGTTGGGCGGTGGTGATGTAGCCCCACAGCGGGCCTTCTCAAGTGGGCGGCATCATGGTGGTGGACAGGGCACACGTTGCACAATCTTATGCAGATAGCCGAATTTCAGCGAAGAGTCCGCCCGATGCAGATTTCAAAGACCGATTTCCTTCATTTCCTCAGATGCCCAAAGTCGTTGTGGCTGGAGAAGCTTAAGGAGGACATTTATCCGCACGGCGAGTTCACGGACTATGCCGCAAAGCTTGCGATGGAAGGATACGAGGTCGAGGCACAGCTCCGAACTCTTCTCGAGTTGCGTCCCCACGCCCACGCTTGGTCCTTCCAGTCGGAGTTCGAGACCGCCAGAGGCCTTTTCGCACGAGTTGATGCTATTCGCTCGAACGCCGATGGGACCGTGGAAGTTTACGAGGTCAAGTCCTCGACGAGCGTAAAGAGGGATGCCAACCATGACCAGGTCAAGGACGCCGCGTTCCAAATGATCGCTGCGGAGGACTTCGGCATGAAAGTCTCCCGCGTCTTTATCGTACACCTGAACAGCGACTACGTTCGCGCGGGAAACATCAACCCAGAGGCACTTCTCGCATTCGCTGAGGTGACCGACGAAGTCCGCAAGATCGAAGGTGAAACCCGGACCGAGATCGACACAGCCATTGCCTATCTAGGGCAGCCGCAGATAGACGAACGCTGTTGCAGCTGCTTGACAAAAAGCAGAACCAACCACTGCGATGCATTCGGCTATTTCAACGCTGATATCCCGTCGCCTTCGATCTACGATCTCCCGCGCATTAGCACGCAGAAGTTAACCGCCTTTACAGAAGACGGCCGCTTCGGTCTGAACGAGATAGGCCTCAACGAGGTCACGCCGGCACAGGCGCGCGTCTTGCGCTCGGCTCACTCGCGGGCCCCCGAGCTTGACAGGAAGGCGATCGCATCCTTCTACGCTAAGGCGCGTTACCCGCTTTGGTTCCTGGACTACGAGACGTACAGTTCTGCAATACCGCTTATCGACGGCGTACGGCCACAGGCGCCAATTCCGTTCCAGTTTTCGCTTCACGTCAAGCGTACACCAGATGATGACGAACTTCTGCACGCGGAATATTTAGCCGAGGAACCCGCTCTGCCACGAGCGCTCGTCGAGCGCCTTGCGCAACACATCGGCCCGGACGGCAGTATCGTGTCCTGGCACGCCGCTTTCGAAAACACCCAAAATCAAACGATGGCCGAGCTCTTCCCTGATAAGGCTGAATTCCTCCATGGCCTGGTCGGCCGGACGCTCGACTTGGAGGATCTATTCAAGAATGGTTATGTTGACATCGCCTTCGGCGGATCGACTTCAATCAAAAAGGTTCTGCCTACCTTGGTACCGGATCTGACCTACGCGGGTCTGGCGGTTGCGAACGGAACCGATGCTATGAACGCGTGGGCTCAACTGATCCGTATGCAAGACGGCCCGGAAAAGGACGTTCTGCGGTCGAATATGCTCGCATACTGCAAACTGGACACACTTGCGATGGTTCGGATCTTCGATGCGATTAGACGTCTCTAGCCAGCAAACGTCTGCTCGCCTCGCATAAGCAGCCGGTAGAGGTGGACGCGCTCAATTCCTTTCCACCGCATCACGTGTGCCCCACCTACCGCCCCACGCGCCCACCGACCTGCATCGGTTCGGTACCAGACCAACCTGGAGCTTCGAATCCAGCGCCCCAGCCAGCTCATCCCCGTTCGTCGTGTATCACCAGCGAGAGGACGGCTCTGCAGGGTCGCTGTGATGTCGGGAGCGGAGCAGGCTTCGCTTGATGGTGGAAGGCGTTGGCGTTGGGCATCTGCCACCCGAAACGGACTCGCCTCGACGCTCTACGACCGCCCCAAGCAGTGCCCCACAGGGGGGGTGGCGAAGTGGGATACGTCGAACCGGCGCGGTGATAGAGAAACTTGCATAGGTGAAGGTGAGTGGCGGGTGTGCAGACAAAGCTGATCTGATCCCCGGAAACTGGACCGTTTGAAGCTGGAGTTTTCCGCTACGTTTTCCCGGCTGGGAGACTGAGGAGGATCAGCAAACAGTCCGGGACTGTTTGCGACGAAGCGGAATCGCGATGAAGGCATCGAAGTTCACGGACGCGCAGAAGGCGTTCATCATCAAGCAGGGCGAGGAAGGAACGCCGGTCGCCGAGATCTGCCGCAAGGCCGGTGATCAGCCCGGCGACCTACTTCAACTGGAAGAAGAAGTATGCCGGGCTGCTGCCGACCGAGATGAAGCGGCTGAAGCAGCTCGAAGACGAGAACAGCCGACTGAAGAAGATCGTGGCGGACCTGACGCTGGACCGCGAGATGCTGCAGGACGTGATCCGGCGAAAGATCTGAAGCCTGGCCTGCATCCGGGCATTCCCGCACAGGCAGTCGCCCTCTGCGGCACAAGGCGCTTGATCAGTCCCCAAAATCTGGCGACCTTGAAGTCATACGGCAGTCCACCTGGGGAATGTCGGATCTTGACGTTCCGGGCCTTTAGCGCAGGAGCTGTTTGTGAAACGCCTTTTGAATGCCGCCCGTTGGAGACTGCGGAATTGGTTCATTTCCGACCGGACGATAATCCGGCGGCAGTATCGCTTGAAGGTTGGCCGGTCGCTCGATCTTCGGAATCCAAGCGGACTCCACGAAAAGATCTGCTGGCTCCAACTCAATCGGCTGACCCCTCTTCACAGCTTCTGCACCGACAAGATTACCGTATCTGCCTATATCGCGTCACGGGTTGGCACAGAACATCTGGTGCGCCGGTATCTGGTCGCCCGTACCGCCGACGACGTGAAACCAGAGTGTATTCCGGCCCGCGCTTGCGTTTTGAAGACGAACCATGATTCAGGCGGCGTCTTCATTGTTGCGGATACCGAAAAAGCTGACTGGGACACGCTTCGCGCGCGGCTGCGCAAGCGGCTTCGCCGAAATCACTACCGCGGCATGCGCGAGCGGCAGTACAAGTCCATCCGCCCCGGCATCATTGCGGAGGAACTCGTCACGACAGACGACGGAGGTCTCCCCGGCGATCTGAAAATGTTCTGCATAAATGGAAAAGTCGCCTTCATCCGACACATCATCGAAGGACTGGGAGGCAAGTTTGCCGAAGATGCCGACGATCTGTCATCGCGCCAGTGCATCGTCGATCGCAACTGGGCCATGCTCGACATCAACCGTCTGGAAAACCCGTTTATACCGACCCGGTCTGAAAAGCCCAAGCACCTCGACGAAATGATATGGATCGCCGAGAGGCTGGCCGAGCCCTTCCCGTTCGTGCGCGTTGATTTCCTGCTGGCGGGAGATCGCTTCTATACTGGCGAACTCACCTTCTCGCCGAGCGCCGGATATGCCTCGCTGATCCCCTACTCCCGGGAACTCGAATATGGTGCAATGCTCGACCATATGGCGGCGCCTCCAGACTGGAAGGGACTGATCGCGGCAGCAAGATTGCACGACGCTGCCTTCAGTGTCAGGGACGGGTCGGAAGGCCCCGACAAAGCGCCCTTCCGGAATGCCCGCGAAGAATGTCTTCCAACGAATGATTGAACGCCTCAGGCACCGGTGGCATGGCGTCCCCCGGCGACGGCAGACCCACGGTCTCCCGCTTCTGCTCGTCCGAGATGCCAGCCGAGTAGATGCCGTAGGTCATCCGGCTCTCCGACCGGGCTGACTGGTGGCCGACGATCGAGGCGGTGAAGTGGTCCGGCACCCCTGCCCGCTCGCACTGGATCACGAGCCACATCCGCGTTAAGTCGAAGACCAGACCGGGACGATCGACACCCGGCCTGAGCTTCATCGCAGCGAACCGCTTCGTCACCTTCGACACGTCCAGCGCGGGGAACAGCCGTCCTTCTGCTGGCAGGTTCGCCAGTGTTCCGTTCAGAGCCGAGTGCAGCGGCACGACCCGTTCCGCCGCGTCGGTCTTCAGCGACCGGACCTCGTTCGGGCGTATCCAGGCGAACCAGCCCAGATTGCCCTTCGACACCAGATCGTCCCGGACCAGCCCCACGGCCTCACCAACCTGCACCCCTGTCAGCAGGCAGAGCAGAAGCATGTCGAGGATGCGCGGGCCACACCCTGCCACCAGAGCGGCCACCTCTGGGTCCGTAGCAGCCACGAAGCTGCGGACTTTCCCCTTCGCCTCCACCCGGACCGTTGCACCAGATCAACCCGAGGCCAGGTATCCTAGCGCCCCAGCCAGCTCATCCCCATTCCCCGTGCAGCGCCAGACTGAGGACAGGTCCGCAGGCTTGCTGTGATGTCGATGGCGAAGTCGGCTTTCCTTGATGGTGGTAGGCATTCGCATTGGGCATCTGCGACACGACGCAGACTGGCTTTGACGTCCTACGACCGCCCCACGCAGTGCCCCACATCCACAGGTACGTCGATGCGGGGGTTCCTCTGACGTCGGTTTGGTACGCAGTGCGGAACTTGGATCGTCGCCGTCGGAGCGCGAACCGGGCGCATCGAGCCCGCGTCAGCCTGGGAGAACGGCTACTGAAGAAGCATCAACTCCAAGCTTCGCGACGAGCTGCTGAACGAAGAGATCTCTTGCAGTATCGCCGAAGCATCGATCGGCATCGAGGCCTGGATCCGCCACCACAGCACAATTTGCCCGCCTCTATAATCGGGGTATCGCCTGCCAACTCCCGAGGTCATCCAGTAGCTGACTTCGCCCTCTCGAGCCGCGCCGCCAACCACACCGGCGTCGCGCCAAGACACGTCAGGCACCAAGACTGACATCGCACCACCCGGAACTCGGCAGGTCACAATTTGCCAGCCTGACATTGCGGTGCTCGCTTCAGAGAAACCGGGCGGACCAAGATGTAATGTAGTTCCTGCCCCAAAGAAGTAACCCGACGCCGAATGCGGTACAGAAGCCGTTCGAGCAAAGTCTTCTTTTGCAATGGATCATGTTCCTTCCGGACACTGGGGGTTGTATCTGCCTCGACATCGTCGAGCATAGCCAGCCACGTCTCGTCAGGTTCATAACCTGCTTCAATCAGATAGCGGCCAAGCTGGGGATAGAGTTCGACCTGCGCCTTTACCCGAGGTAGATTGCTACGCCATGCGCCCACACTTTGCGTGGAAATCTGGCGAACCCCGTTGAGCGCCTGTAATGCAGGCCCTGAAGTATGTGCAATCTTCTCAAAATCCGAGAAGCGGTTCGTCCTGACAAGAAAGGGAAACCGTTCAGCGAGATAGTCCTGAACATGATCCGGACGGGTAACCAGATCCTCATACCTGCAGACCGCCAGGCGAGGATGCTCGGGAAAGTGCATAAGCCTGTCCTGATTTCGCTGCCAAAGTCCAAAGTCGCACCAGTAGCGACCCGTCTGGCTGCCATGTTGGGAAACAATCACATCGCGACCATCCCGCTGCATGTAGATCGCAAACAGCGACCGATCCCACTTCAAGACCCGGGACAGGTGAATGAAATCAGTGGGATTCTTGGACGCATAGGGGCCCGAGAAGCGACTTTGACTCTGAAACAGGCTGGTCTCGTGTTCCCCGAACCTCTTGATCTCAAAGCAGGACACCATGAGTTCGAACATCAATGTTGTGCCGGATCGAGGTGATGATCCGACAATGTGTAACCTGGGGGCCAGAAAGGCCCTGTTTCTGCCGCTCACCATGGAAGGCGCCCGAGGGTTCCAATACAGCCGGTAGAGTGTAGAAGAATTGTAATAGATATGTGTATAAAACTAGAAAAATTTACTCTAACCCGACATGCAACGGGAATGCTTCACCCCGCATCTTCAATCCCGCCGCCTTGTGCGGGCATGAGTGGTTTCTTTCGTCTGCCCCGCCTGCCGCCCCGCGCGCCCTGTTTGCCGCCTCGTTCCGGGACCGGATCAACCCGAGGCCAGGTATCCTCGCGCCCCAGCCAGTTCATCCCTGTTTGAAGTGCATCGCCAGACCGGGGACAGGTCGAAGGCCCAGACGGCGCTGGACTTCCCTCCGATGCAGAAAGGCGCCTCTTTCAACTTCGATGCTGTAAAGGCGCAGATTGAAGACGCGGTGAAGGCCAAGGCGCGCCAGTAGCAAGAAGGCTGGCAGGGAGAATTCGGGACTGTTTTCCTGCCGGCCGTTACTTAGCCAGACGGGGCGAACTGGAGCCAAGGTTCTCAACTTCCGGAAGCTAAGCCATGGGCAAAGACGCGGTCAAAGTCGACCCGTACGCTCCGGCTTCCCATCGCTTCGCTTGTTCTCCGCACGCGACCTGATCGAAGCTGGCGACGGTCCGGGCATGACGCACCTCGGGCGGTGTCGAAGGCGACGCCGTCAGCCCGGCATCCACCGTCAATGAAGAAGGCCCCGCCAGTCGACGGGGCCTTCTTCGGTCTGGCCCAGCGGGTCAGTCCTTCTTCTTCATCGCCGCTTCCAGCTTCGCCTTGTCGGCGTCGCTCAGCTGCGGGCGGTCAACGACCAGCTTCAGGCTGTCGATGCGTGCCGGTGAAGGCGAAGGGCACCTGATAGGCCTTGTCGTTCACCGGCGTGCCGGTGTCCGAGCCGATGTCCATGTTCTCGTCCCAGGCGAGGATCAGCGGGATCGACATGCTCCATCTTCTGCGGTCGCCACGACCTTGCCGTCGACCGACAGCGTGCCGGTGCCGGACTGGCCGATGCCGCTCACGTTGTTGAACGCCAGCGTGCCGATGCCCAGGCCGTCATACTTGAAGTCGAACACGAGCGTGTGCTTGCCGGCGCGCAGCGCATCGGGCGCCTGCCAGGTCTACGTGCTTCAGCCCGACGAGGTTCCAGTCGAAGGTCGGCTTGCCCTTGTCGAGGTAGAAGCCATAGCCGCGCGAACCGGCCGCCCTGGGTGATGATCATGCCGTCGCCGCCGCCTTCCGGCACCGTCACCTCGGCGGTGAAGGTGTAGGAGGCGTTCAGGATCGACGGCGCCACCCCGTTCGAGATGCCGGTCATCGCCGGCGGGAAGTCGAACTCGGTCCGACCGGCCGTGACGACTGGGACGCGGCGCCACGAGGCGGGTGGCGACCGAGGCGTCCAGCGGCAGGACCTTGTACTTCTCGGCCTCGCGCCACCAGATCGCCTCGAGCTCCTTCACCTTTTCGGGGTTCTGCGGCCGCAAGGTCGTTGTTCTGCGTCCAGTCCTTCGACGATGTCGTAGAGCTCCCAGTCCGGCGTCGGCCGGGATCGGGATTCGCCGGGCCCATGGTCACCCAGGACGGCCGCGTGCACCTTGTCCACCAGCCATCCAGCCTTCGTGATAGAGGGCGTAGTTGCCCATCATCTCGAAATACTGGGTGCGGTGGTGCGAGGGTTCGTCCGCGTTCGCCGCGTCGAAGGTGTAGGCGAGGCTCGTGCCCTCCATCGGGCTTTGCGCGATGCCGTCCACCACCGAGGGCTCGCGGATGTCCGGCGGCCTCGAGGATGGTCGGCGCGATGTCGATCACATGGGCGAACTGGTTGCGGATGCCGCCCTTGTCGGTGATGACCTTCGGCCAGGCGATGGCCATGCCCTGCCGCGTGCCGCCGAAGTAGCCGCGATCTGCTTGGTCCACTTGAAGGGCGTGTCGAAGGCCCAGGACCACGGCACCGCCATGTGGTTGTAGGTGAATTCCGACGCCCCAGATGTCGTAGAAGTTCTTGAGCTGGACCTCGACCGGCACTTCGACGCCGTTGAACATCGCCACTTCGTTCGGCGTGCCCATCAGCGTGCCTTCGGCCGACGATCCGTTGTCGCCCGAGATGTAGATGATCAGCGTGTTGTCGAGATCGCCGTTGTCCTCGACCGCGTCGATCACCCGGCCGATCTCGTGCGTCGGTATAGGCGAGGTAGGCGGCATAGACGTTGGCCTGGCGGATGAACATCTTCTTCTCGTCCGCCGTCAGCTGGTCCCAGTTCTTCAGCAGGTCCGAGGGCCAGGGCGTCAGTTCCGCCGTCTCGCGGGATCACGCCCAGCTTCTTCTGGTTGGCGAAGATCGTGTCGCGCAGCTTGTTCCAGCCGTCGTCGAACAGGTGCATGTCCTCGATCTTCTCGATCCATTCCGGCGTCGGATGGTGCGGCGCATGGGTGCCGCCCGGGGCGTAGTAGACGAACCAGGGCTGGTCGGGCGCCAGCGTGTTCAGCTGCGCCATGTAGTCGATCGCCTCGTCCGCCATCGCGGTGATCAGGTTGAAGCCCTTGCTGGTCTCGAACGGGATAGATCTGGGTGGTGTTGCGGAACAGGTTGCCCGGCGTCCACTGGCTGGTGTCGCCGCCCATGAAGCCGTAGAAATAGTCGAAGCCCATGCCGGTCGGCCACTGGTCGAACGGGCCCGACCATGCTGATCTGGAAGCCCGGCGTGTTGTGGTTCTTGCCGAACCACGAGGTGTTGTAGCCGTTGTCCTTCAGGATGCGGCCGATCGGTGGCCTTGTCCTTGGTGATGACGCAGTCATAGCCCGGATAGCCGGTCGCCTGTTCCGCGATCACGCCGAAGCCCGCCGAATGGTGGTTGCGCCCGGTGATCAGCGCGGCCCGCGTGGGCGAGCAGAGCGCGGTCGAATGCATGTTGGTGTAGCGCAGGCCCATCTCGCGCGATGCGGTCGAGCGCGGGCGTCGGGATCACGCCGCCGAAGGTCGACGGCGCGCCGAAGCCCACGTCGTCGGTGATGATCAGCAGCACGTTCGGCGCGCCTTCGGGCGGCGCGATGCGCGGCTGCCAGAACGGCGTCGATTGGAGCGCGTTGCGCTTGATCTTGCCGCCGAAGGGCACGCCGGGCGCGGGCAGCTGCAGCCCGTCGATGGCCCGCGTCGCCGCGGGCGAGCCGGCGGGCGCGTCGGACTGCTGGGCGGCTGTGCTTCCCACCACGCCGAACAGAAGACATGCTGCAACAAGAAGCGACCGGGCGCTTCGCAAGGCTATCTTTCTCTCATTCGTCATCAAATACTCCCCAGGATTCAGGTTCCGGTTAGTGCGCGCATCTCAACCGGTGTGTGCCGGCAACCTCTTCTTATCGACCAAGGTCAATAGATCGCAGCCCGACGCATGGAACGCCGCGCCACACCGGCATAGGAAACCGGCGTCAACGGCATGCCGATCACGTCGATGAAAACCGAGACATTCCTGGCGGTTGCCGGCACATCACCCGAGATGACTTCGATCTGGTAGGTCAGGTCTTCGCCCGCGATCTGCGGATCGCGCAGAACGACCACCGTCTGCTGTAGCGCGCCGTCGACGATGGTGCTGAGGTCTGCATTCGGCGGGTCCGACAGGAAACTGTCCTTTCCTTCCGACCAGAACGGCACGAAACGGGCTGTTTCCATGTTGCCTGCCAGCCGTTCGGGCCGGTCGGCGAAAAACAGCGTGACCGGGCTGATGCCTTCCAGCACAAGCTGCTTTGTCGCCGGATCGTAGCGCATAGCCTTTGCAGTCTGCACGAAGAGCATATCGGCGGTCTTCGCATCCTCCGCCAGCGTCTGTCCCGGCAGGGTCGCCGCAGCCAGTGCGGCACCCGCAGCGGCCAGCAGCGCGGTCCGCCGGGTCGGCATGAGAGCGGCAGATGCCGACGATTCAGGGGAATAGGGGTGGGTCATATCGCATCCCGTGGCAGCGACGGTCCAGCGCCCCACCAGGGGCGCTGGATCGTCAGGTTAATAACAAGCACAGGAATGTTAAGCGGAACGGCGCAGGCTTGCTTATCTTTCCGTGCCAGCGCCGGGCGTCCCGGCGCCGCCCAGAGGGCGCGGGACCAGCGCATGGTTGCGGGAGCCGCCTTATGCCACCACAGGTCCGGCGCAGATCGCAGACGCGATGCGCAGACAAGGAAGCCACCGCGATATCTCGCAGTGGCCAGTCAGTCTCGAACCAAGCCGTCAGCTACACCCGCTCGTGCCGCCGCAGGTGTTGCACTTCATGCAGGTGCCGTTGCGCACAAGCGTGTAGTTCCCGCACTCGCCGCAGGGGTCGCCTTCGTAGCCCTGCATCTTGGCCTTCGTCCGCGCATCCATGCCAACCGTGCCCGTCGAAAGCGCCGTGGCACCATAGCTCGTTTCGGACACCATCAGGCTGAGCGAACCCATCGCGTCGCTGGCCAGCCCCGCCGTGGTCATCCCACCCTGCAACACAACCAGTTCCTGCGGCAGACGCTTGCGGAGATAGCCGGTGGAGCTGATCTGCTTGAGCACCTCCAGCCCTCGCGAGGCAGCCTGGTCGGACACTTCGGATATGTTGCGCTTGCCCTCTTCTTCGCCTCGTCCAAGATCGTCGAACGACGCACCCTGGGGCTTTACATGCGCAAGGTCGGTGCGGTCCAGGTAGCTGACCGCCAGTTCGCGGAAGATGTAGTCAAGGATCGAGGTCGCATTCTTGATGCTGTCGTTCCCCTGGACCATGCCCGCAGGCTCGAACCGGGTGAAGGTGAAGGCTTCGACGAATTCCTCAAGCGGAACACCGTATTGCAGGCCGACGCTTACCGCGATGGCGAAGTTGTTCATCATCGCGCGGAAGCCTGCGCCTTCCTTGTGCATGTCGATGAAGATCTCGCCCAGCGATCCGTCCTGGTACTCGCCCGTCCGCAGATACACCTTGTGCCCCCCGACGATGGCTTTCTGCGTGTAGCCCTTGCGCCGTTCCGGCAGCTTTTCGCGGTTCGAGCGGACGATCTCCTTGATGACGATCTTTTCGATGATCTTCTCCGCCAGGACGACCGCCTTTTCGTGCGGCGTGCCAGAGGTCATCACCTCTTCCGCGTCTTCGTCATCCTCCACGAGGGCCGAAGCCAGCGGCTGCGACAGTTTGGACCCATCGCGGTAGAGCGCGTTCGCCTTTACACCCAACTTCCAGGACAGCTCGTAAGCGGCGAGGGTATCAGCAATACTTGCCGAATTCGGCATGTTGATCGTCTTGCTGATCGCACCCGAGATGAAGCTCTGCGCTGCAGCCATCATGTGGATGTGGCTTTCGACGGACAGATAGCGTTTGCCGGTCTTGCCGCAGGGGTTGGCGCAATCGAAAACGACGTAGTGTTCAGGCTTAAGGTATGGGGCACCTTCCAGTGTCATCGTTCCGCAGACATGGTCGTTCGCCGCCGCGACCTGTGCCTTGGTGAAACCGAGGTGCGCCAACAGATCAAAAGTCGGGTCGGTGAGCTTCTCGACCGGGATGCCCAGCGTCCCCTTGCAGAATGCCTCGCCCAGCGTCCACTGGTTGAAGACGAAACGTATGTCGAAAGCCGAGGGCAACGCGGCTTCCAGCTTGGCGATCTCTGCCGCGCCGAACCCATGCCCGATCAGCGCCGTGTGGTTGATGGCCGGGGCCTGTCCCAGCGACCCGTGACCGACCGCGTAGGCGATGATCTCGGCAATCTGCGCCTGACCGTAGCCCAGCTTTTCCAGTGCTGCCGGAACGGATTGGTTGATGATCTTGAAGTAGCCGCCGCCCGCCAGCTTCTTGAATTTCACCAGCGCGAAATCCGGCTCGATCCCTGTCGTGTCGCAGTCCATCACCAGGCCGATCGTTCCGGTCGGGGCGATCACCGTCGTCTGCGCGTTGCGATAGCCGTGCTGCTCGCCAAGGGTCAGCGCCAGATCCCAGGCCCCCCGCGCCAGCGAAACCAGCACCTGGTCCGGGCAGTTGGCAGCATCCAGGGGCACGGGCAGAACGTTCACACCCTCGTACCCCTCGGTCAGCCCCTGCGCGGCGCGCAGGTGATTGCGGATCACCCGAAGCATGTGGGGCGCGTTGCGGGCATGTCCCGGAAAGGCGCCGAGTTCGCCCGCCATCTCGGCAGACGTCGCGTAGGTGACGCCGGTCATCAGCGCGGTAAGCGCGCCGCAGAGTGCCCGAGCCTCTTTCGAGTTGTAGCCAAGGCCCATGTTCATCAGCAGCCCGCCGATGTTGGCGTAGCCGAGGCCCAGGGTACGGAAGTCATAGGACAGCTGGGCGATTTCCTTCGACGGAAACTGCGCCATCATCACGCTGATCTCCAGCGTCACGGTCCACAGCCGCGTGGCATGCATGTAGCCTTCGGCATCGAATTTGCCGTCCTTGTAGAAGGTGAGCAGGTTCATCGAGGCAAGGTTGCACGCCGTGTCGTCAAGGAACATGTATTCCGAGCAGGGGTTCGAGCCGCGGATCGGCCCATCCTCCGGGCAGGTGTGCCAGGCGTTGACGGTATCATGGAACTGGATGCCGGGGTCGGCGCAGGCCCAGGCGGCATGGCCGATCTGGTCCCACAACTCGCGCGCCTTGACGGTCTTGGCGATCTTGCCGTCGGTCCGGCGGATCAGCTCCCAGTCGGCATCGTTGCGTACGGCCTTGAGGAAGGCATCCGTCACGCGGACCGAGTTGTTGGAGTTCTGGCCGGATACGGTGATGTAGGCCTCGGAATCCCAGTCGGTGTCATAGGTCGGGAATTCGATGCTGGAATAGCCCTGCTTGGCGTACTGCAGGATACGGCCCACATAGGTCTCCGGGATCATCGCCTTCTTGGCCGACCGGATGGCAGCCTTCAGGCCCGCGTTCTTCGCCGGGTCCACCGCATCTGCTTCCGATCCGTCCCATGCCTTGATGGCCGCGAAGATCTCGTTCAGCTTTGTCTCGTGGATCTTCGATCCGGCGACCAGGCTTGCAACCTTCTGTTCCTCGATGACCTTCCAGTTGATGAACGCTTCGATGTCGGGGTGATCCATGTCGCAGATCACCATCTTGGCCGCGCGCCGCGTGGTGCCCCCCGACTTGATCGCGCCTGCCGCACGGTCCCCGATCTTGAGGAAGCCCATGAGGCCCGAGGACTTGCCGCCGCCCGACAGCTTCTCGCCTTCACCGCGCAGGGAGGAGAAGTTGGTGCCGGTGCCGGACCCGTACTTGAACAGGCGCGCCTCGCGCACCCACAAATCCATGATCCCGCCCTCGTTCACCAGATCGTCGCTGACCGACTGGATGAAGCAGGCATGAGGCTGCGGATGCTCGTAGGCGCTTTCGGATTTCGTCAGCTTGCCGGTCTTGTAGTCGACGTAGAAGTGGCCCTGCGACGGACCGTCGATGCCATAGGCCCAGTGCAGGCCGGTGTTGAACCATTGCGGGCTGTTGGGAGCTGCCATCTGGCGGGCGAGCATGTAGCGCATCTCGTCGTGATAAGCGCGGGCGTCGGCCTCGGTCGTGAAATAGCCGCCCTTCCAGCCCCAATAGGCCCAGGCCCCCGCCAGGCGGTCGAACACCTGCCGCGCGCTCGTCTCGCCCACAAAACGCTCACCCTGGGGCAGCAGCGCCAGCGCGTCCTCATCGGGAACAGAGCGCCACAGAAACTCGGGCACTCCCTTTTCCTTGATGCGCTTCAGCCTTGCAGGAACGCCGGCCTTGCGGAAGTACTTCTGCGCCAGAACGTCCGAGGCGACCTGGCTCCAACCTTCGGGCACTTCGACAGCTTCGTTCCGAAAGACAACCGTGCCATCGGGATTGCGGATTTCAGAGGTCGTGGTCGTAAAGCCAACGCCACCATAGGCGCCGGTCTCGGCGGTTGTGAATTTGCGTTCAATCTTCATCTGCCCCATCTCCTGTTCCGGCGAGACTTCCTGCCCCGTCCGACTTGCCAATTCCGCGTCGCCATCCCCGCTGAGACGACAAGATCTCCCGAGCCTTGCCTGCATACGCAGCCAAGGCTGTCGCGCCTTTCTCGGGCGCTTGCTTCGGTGATCTCCCGTCCCCTCCGGCGGCCACTACATCTTGTGGCTCAGCCGACAACTTCGTCAAACTGTCGTATTCTGATTCATCTCGCAACGGGGAAATTTTGAGTGTGACACCATCTTTTGGCTTGACCGGGTAATGATGCCACAGGTTGTGGACGGGGTCCGTGATTTACACAATTTCGAGCTTCGACGCATCTCGGGCGGAAGAGGGCGGCAAGCCTTGTGCAGAGCGGCGGAGATTTGTGTCCTGCATCGGGCACTTGGCCATCTTGCTTCACCGCTGGTCTCAATCTTCCGGGTGAACCCGGCGACACGCCATCCGCGGCGGAGTGGTTGGCCGCATTGCCGCAAACCTTCGCCCGAGCGCGAATCGGGCGGTTTTTTCCTTCAGATCGGGCGGCGGTTGATCAGAATGATTCCCGCGGCCACCAGAGCCGCCGCCCCCAGAATCCCTGGCCCGATGGGTTCGCCTAGGATAAGCCAGCCGAGCGTTAGCCCGAATATCGGCGTCAGGAATGAAAAACTGGCAACAGCCGCTGCCGGGTAGATCGAGAGCAGCCAGAGCCAGAAGATGAACCCGGCCGAGACAACCACGATCACCTGAAAGGCGAGTCCGGCTATGTGAAGGGGCTGCAACTCTCGGATCAGGGGGCCGAAAAGCGGCGAAACGGCCAGCAACACAACGCCCGACACCGCGACCATCCAGAATAGCTGCATCTCTGGCCGTTCACGGACCATGGCCGACCCCCGGGCCATGAAGGCGGTACCTGCCCAGCCGAAAGCCGCCGCGAGCGCGCACAGATCACCCAGCAGGCTTGCCTCGCCATGGCTGCTGCCCTGATCGAGGATCGCCCATGCCGTGCCCGCGAAGGCCATGCCCAGCCCGACGGCCTTCGTCCCCGTGATCCGCTCGCCCGGCAGCCCGAAATGCGCCATCAACGCCAGCCACACCGGCATGGAGTAGAAAATGATCGAGGTCCGAACCACGGTCGTCATGTCCAGCGCCAGAAACAGGAACAGGAATTCGGCCGCGAAGATCATCCCCATCAGCAACCCCGCCCCGAGGGAGCCGGGCGCAGTCCGCACCGGAATTTTCCGCCAGCGCATCCACCCATAGATACAGATCACAGCCAGCGCCGAGCGCAGTCCTGCAAAGAAGACGGGCTGGAATCCTGCATTGACCAGTTTGATAAGCACCTGGTTCACCGCCAACAGCAACGAGAACCCCACGAGCCCCGCCGCCCCCGCCGCATCAATCCTGTCCTTGCGCGGCATGCCGACTCCCGATGAAACGCGGCGCAACCCTCGGTCGACCCCCTGTTGCTGTCAACCCGAGCCCGCCAAAACCACTGGCGATGGCCCGGCGGATGTCATAAAGCCTGCGCCGACCCCTGTTCCCGCGCGGAGCCGCCATGACTGACAGCATTACTGCGCGCTGCGAGGCCAAAGGCCTTCGCATGACGGACCAGCGCCGTATCGTCGCCCGCGTGATCGAGGCCGCCGAGGACCACCCGGATGTCGAAGAACTGTACAACCGCGCCAGCCGGATCGACCCGAAAATCTCCATCGCCACAGTCTATCGGACGGTAAAGCTGTTCGAGGAGGCAGGCATTCTCGACCGGCTCGAGTTTGGCGACGGCCGCGCGCGCTACGAGGATGCCGAGCGCGACCATCATGACCACCTGATCGACATGAACTCGGGAGAAGTGGTCGAGTTCGTCGATCCCGAGATCGAGGCGCTTCAGACGCGCATCGCCGAACGCCTTGGCTACAAGCTCATCGGCCACAGGCTGGAGCTTTATGGCGTCCCGTCGAAGAAGTCCTGATGCCATGACAGCCAATCTGCGCGGCATCCTCCTCATGTGCGCCGCCATGGCGGCTTTCGCCTGCGAGGATGCCTTGATCAAGCTCGCCTCGGTCCACGTGCCCATCGGCCAGATCCTTGCGCTGATCGGCACCGGAGGGACGCTTGTCTTCGCCAGTATCGCGCGGCTGCAGGGTCACGCCGTAGTCACGCCCCTCGCGCTGGATCGCGCGCTGCTACAGCGCAACGGTTCGGAAATGGTAGGCACGCTGGGTATCGTCACTGCGTTGTCGCTCATCCCCATCTCGACGGCCTCGGCGATCCTCCAGGCCACACCGCTTGTCGTCACTGCAGGTGCAGCGCTGTTTCTGGGCGAAAGGGTTGGCTGGCGGCGATGGAGCGCTGTTCTGGCGGGATTTCTGGGAATGCTGATGATCCTGCGCCCCGCCGGCGACGAATTCGATCCGAACGCGCTCTGGGCGGTACTGGGGGTGATCGGGCTGGCGGGGCGCGACCTCGCCACCCGGCGGATGCCCAAGGGATTGCCCACTCTGGTGGTTGCAACATGGGGCTTCGCCACGGTCGCACTTCTGGGCTTCGCACTCCTTGCATTGCAGGATGAACTGGTGATGCCTTCGGCGCTTGCCCTTGCCCAGATCGCAGGCGCGCTTTCCATCGGGATCGGCGCGTACTGGATGATCATCGAGGCGACACGGGCGGGCGATGTCTCGGCCATTTCGCCGTTTCGATACAGCCGCCTGATCTTTGCGCTGGCGATTGGACTGCTGGTATTCGACGAAAACCCGGATGCCTGGACGATCGCCGGTGCGGCGCTGATCATTGCGTCGGGCGTCTATACCGTTCTGCGCGAACGGGCGCAGGCGCGGCGCACCCTAGCCAGCGCGCCCGCCGCAGGGTAAAGAGCGCGCCGAGAGCACCCCGCCACCGGAGGCATCGGCCATGAGCACCATCATCGACATTCACGCGCGCGAAATTCTCGACAGCCGCGGCAACCCCACCGTCGAGGTGGACGTTCACCTGGAAAGCGGGGCCATGGGCCGTGCCGCCGTTCCTTCGGGCGCGTCGACCGGCGCGCATGAGGCGAACGAGAAGCGCGACGGCGACAAGTCGCGCTACCTCGGCAAAGGCGTGCTGGAGGCCGTTGCCGCCGTGAATGGCGAGATCGCCGAGGAACTCGTGGGCTTCGATGCCACCGAACAGGTCGGCATCGACCGCACGATGATCGAGATGGACGGGACGCCCAACAAGTCGCGTCTCGGGGCGAACGCCATCCTTGGCGTTTCGCTTGCCGTGGCCAAGGCCGCCGCCTCTTACACCGATCAGCCGCTTTATCGTTATGTTGGCGGCACTTCCGCGCATCTTCTGCCGGTTCCCATGATGAACATCATCAACGGAGGCCAGCACGCCGACAATCCGATCGACATCCAGGAATTCATGATCATGCCGGTCGCTGCCGCGAATATCCGCGAGGCGGTCCGCATGGGGTCGGAAGTGTTTCACACGCTGAAGAAGGAACTGCACGCGGCGGGACACAACACCGGAATCGGGGACGAGGGTGGTTTTGCCCCCAACCTGAAATCGGCGCGCGAAGCCTTGGATTTCATTCTGAAGTCCATCGAAAAAGCTGGCTACGAACCCGGCAAGGACATCTACCTCGCCCTCGACTGCGCGGCGACGGAATACTACAAGAACGGCAAGTATGTGCTTGAAGGCGAAGGAAAGACGTTTCGGCCGTTGAAAACGTGGAATACCTGGCGGGCCTTGCGGGCGACTATCCCATCATCTCGATCGAGGACGGCTGTTCGGAAGACGACTGGGACGGATGGAAGATGCTGACCGAAGTCTTGGGCTCCAAGATCCAGCTCGTAGGCGACGACCTGTTCGTGACGAACCCGAAGCGGCTGGCCGAGGGGATCGCGCGGGGCTGCGCAAACTCCATGCTGGTGAAGGTCAACCAGATTGGCACGCTGACCGAAACGCTGGCCGCCGTCGATATGGCCCATCGCGCCGGTTACACGAACGTCATGAGCCATCGCTCGGGTGAGACGGAAGATTCCACGATTGCCGATCTGGCTGTCGCCACCAATTGCGGGCAGATCAAGACCGGCTCGCTATCGCGCTCGGATCGTCTGGCGAAGTACAACCAGCTGATCCGAATCGAGGAAATGCTGGGCGAAACCGCTGAATATGCCGGTCGCTCGATCCTGAGGGCCTGATCGGCAGAACCAGTCAGGCAGGAACGGGGTGGGCGACCGGACAGCCTCGCCCGGGTCTTGTCTGACGGCCTTGCCGACGGCGGAAATGCGCGGAAAAACTCGTTGATGGACCACAAGACCTTCATCGCCGCGTTGCCTGCCAACGAGAAGGCCGCGCTGACAGAACGCTCGGATCGGGCAGGGTTGCTGCATCTGGCGGGACACTTCGGCGCGATTGTCGTCTGCGCGGCGATGATCGTCGGCGGAATGCCGGGGTGGCAGGTGCTGCTGCCCGTGCAGGGCATCCTGATCGTCTTCCTGTTCACACTGGAGCATGAAGCGACGCACAAGACGCCCTTTGCCAGCGAAACGTTGAATGAATGGGCCGGGCGCGCGTGCGGCGTGCTGCTGCTGCTGCCCTTCGAATGGTTCCGCTACTTTCACCTTGCCCATCACCGCTGGACGAACATCGACGGCAAGGATCCCGAACTGGAAGGCAGCAAGCCGGAGACGCTGCGCGCCTGGGTCTGGCACGTGTCGGGCCTGCCCTACTGGATCAGTGAAACGAAGCTGATCCTTCGGCTGGCGCTCGGGCGGGAGCGGGCAGACTACCTGCCCGAAACGGCCCTGCCCCGCATGGTGCGGGAGGCGCGCATCATGGTGGCGCTTTATGCGCTTTGCCTGCTCTCGCTTTTCGTGACACCCGTTCTGTTCTGGATCTGGATGTTGCCGGTGCTGTTGGGGCAACCCGCACTTCGGCTTTACCTGTCTGGCTGAACACGGGGACTGCCCGCGCGTGACCAACATGTTCGAGAACACCCGGACGACCTTTACCACGGCGCTGATGCGCTTCCTCGCGTGGAACATGCCCTATCATGTCGAACATCACGTCTATCCGCAGGTGCCGTTCTACAAATTGCCTGCGCTGCACCTGCGCATCCGGGAAGAACTTCAGGTGACGGCGGACGGCTATGCGGCCTTTACCAAGGACTATCTTGCGCGCCGCATCGGCCGCGACCCATGATGTTTTCTGCGCCCCCATACCACGAGAAAGAATTGGCCGTCGCCAGAACCCTGGGATAAAGCCTCCGCGACGGGACGGATCATGGCCGAAGTATCCTCAACAAAGAATGAAGACAGCCTTCGGGGCTTCGGCTTTGCGTTGGCGGCTTACCTGATGTGGGGGTTTCTGCCGCTCTACATGAAGGCGATGGCCCATATCAGTCCGGCCGAGGTGATCGCGCATCGGGTGATCTGGTCGATCCCCATTGCAGGTGCCGTGCTGGTGGCGCTGGGACGGACAGCGGATATCCGTAAGGCGTTGCGCACACCAAGGATGCTGGCGATGGGCGCTGCAACTGCGGCGCTGATCTCGGTCAACTGGGGGATCTATGTCTGGTCCATCGGCTCGGGCCATGCGCTCGACGCCGCGTTGGGCTACTACATCAACCCGCTTTTCAGCATATTTCTTGGCGCGGTGCTGCTGGGCGAGACGTTGAGCGGGGCGCAGAAGGTGGCGATCGGGCTGGCGACGCTCGCGGTGGTGATCCTGACGATCGAGGCCGGGCGCCTGCCGGTGGTGGCGCTGGGGTTGACGTTGACCTGGGGCGCCTATGCCTATCTGAAGAAGTCGCAGCCGCAAGATCCCGTCCCTGGTTTACTGCCCGGATATCGAACCCGGCCTGGCGCTGAAATTCCTGGCGCGCTTTGCCAGACGTCATCGCCGTGACCACGCCCGATTCGAGCGCTATTTCCCGGCCGGCAAACATGTCGTGCACACCGGTTACCCGCTGCGCCCCGATCTCTGACCGGTTGGGAACGAGCCGCGGCCCGCGCGCACTTCCAGCTTGAGCGATGACCTGCCGGTGCTGGTGGTGACCGGCGGCAGCAAAGGCGCTCAAACCATCAACCGCGCCGTGCAGGCTGCCCTGCCGGGCCTGCTCGAAAAAGCCCAGGTTTTGCATATCACCGGGCGCATCGATTGGCCGGCGGCCCAGACCGTGCAAGCCGGCCTGCCCGCCGACCTGGCCGAGCGCTACCATGCCTTCGAATTTCTGCACGACGATATGGGCGCCGCCCTGGCTGCCGCCGATCTGGCCGTCTCACGCGCCGGCGCCTCCACCCTGGGCGAATATCCCTTTTTTGGCCTGCCGGCCGTCCTGGTGCCCTATCCATACGCCTGGCGCTATCAAAAAGTCAACGCCGCCTACCTGCAGGATCACGGCGCGGCCCTGCTGCTGCCGGATGAGGAAATGCCGACCCGCCTGCAGAAAACCGTCCTGGAGCTTCTGGTGAGCCCGCAGAGGCTTGGCAGCATGCGCCAGGCCATGCAAAGCACTGGCCCGCCCGGATGCCGCCGCACAAATCGCCGGCTTGGTTCGCCAGTTGGCGCTCCAGGTACAAGGAGCACAGCTCATGATCAGTCTGGATGTCATCTTCTGGCTCTTTATCATCCTGTTTGGCATTATCGGGCTGATGCGCGGCTGGGCCAAAGAAATGCTGGTCACTTTCGCGGTGATCCTGGCGCTCTTTATCGTGACCGTCTTGGAAAAATATGTGCCCTTCGTCACCAAATTGGTCATGGATTCAACCAAACCCGGCGGCGACCCGTCAGGCGGCTTTCTGGCTGCGGGCCGGGCTGCTGCTGGTGCTGGCCTTCTTCGGTTACCAGACCCCCAATATTCCGCAAATTGGCCGGCAGCGGGCGTTTCGCCCGCGACCGCCTGCAGGATTCCCTGCTGGGCCTCTTCCTGGGCGCGGTCAACGGTTACCTGGTGTGGGGCACCTTCTGGTTTTTCCTGGACCAGGCCCATTATCCCTTCCCGGCCATCATCATCGCCCAACCTGACCGCTTCGGCCAAGGCCCTGATCAGCTTCCTGCCGCCCAACTGGCTGTTGGGCGTACCCACCATCTTCTTCGCGGTGGCGATTGCCTTCGCCTTCGTGCTGGTGGTGTTCTTATGAGCCAGCACGTTCACCTGATTGGGATTGGCGGCAGCCGGGCTATCGGCGATTGCCCGCGTGCTGCTGGAGAGCGGCTACACGGTCAGCGGGTCTGACCGGGCGCTTTCGCCGCTGACCCATGACCTGGAACAGGCCGGCGCCAGGATCATTTACCGGCCACCGCGCCGAGAATATCGCCGGCGCCGACCTGGTGGTGCGCTCCTCCGCCGTGCCCGATGATAACCCCGAAGTGCTGGCCGCGCGCGCCGCCGGCATCCCGGTGCTCAAGCGCTCCGAATTTCTCGGCCACGCTGATGGCCGGGAAAACCGGTATCGCCGTGGCCGGAACGCACGGCAAGACCACCACCACCGCCATGGCCGCCTGGATGCTTATCTCGCCTGGGATCTGGATCCCTCTTACATCATCGGCGGGCGTTTCGAAAAACCTGGCCAACAACGCCCACGCCGGGCAGAGTGCAGTTATTTTGTGATCGAAGCCGACGAATACGACCGCATGTTCCTCGGACTGGACCCCGACTGGATCCTGTCTGACCCATCTGGAGCACGACCACCCCGACTGCTACCCCACCCTGGAAGATTACCGCCAGGCTTTCGTCGATTTTGTCAGCCGGCTGCAGCCCGGCGGCGGCCTGCTGACCTGCCGCGATCATCCCGAAACCGCCGCCCTGGTGCAGGCCGTTCCCGCCGGCTGCCAGGCCTGGACCTACGGCCTGGCCGAACCAGCTGCCGATTACATGGCCGCCGGGCTGGCGCACCGAACACCCGCGGCGGCACCAGCTTTCGCGGCCTGGTCTTCCAGGCAGCCAGCTCGCCTGGCACAGGTCGATCTGCAGGTGCCCGGACTGCACAATGTGCGCAACGCCCTGGCCGTTCTGGCCTTGGCTCACCGCCTGGGCCTGCCGCTGGAGGCCGCGGCCGCCGCCTTGGGCGAGTTCAGCGGCACCGGCCGGCGCTTCGACCTGCTGGGCGAAGCCGGCGGCATCGCCATATACAATGACTATGCGCATCATCCGACCGAGATCCGCGCCACCCTGGCCGCCGCCCGCCAGCGCTATCCCGACCGGCGCATCTGGGCCGTCTGGCAGCCGCACACCTATTCGCGCACCCGCGCCCTGTTTGATCGAATTTGCCGACGCCTTCGCAGGATGCCGACCAGGTGATCGTCACCGAAATTTATGCCGCCCGCGAAGCGGATACCGGTTTTTCCGCCGCCAGGGTCGTGGCCGAGATGGCCCATCCCGCGGCCTGGTTATGCCCCACATCTGGCCGACGCCGTCCAATATTTGCTGGAAGAGCTGCGGCCCGGGGATGTGGTTCTCGTGCTTGTCGGCCGGAGATGCCGACCAAATCAGCCAGCAGGTGCTGGACTCAATCCGTTCTCGGGGAGGAACGACATGACTGACGACTAAAACCAAACGTACATTTGAAGCGCAGCCGGCCATCAACACCCGCGCTGCGCCTCGAAACGCCGCCGGCGCACCCGCGCTGGAAAAGGTGACCCCGAGGCTGTATGCCACGCATGTCTGCCAAGCAGCGCGAGGAGTTGGTCGCCGGTTGATCGATTTCTTGAAGAGTTTCTAAGCTTTTGGTAAACTGTACGCGCTATCGAGATCGATAGATGATGAAAGGTATCGAACTTCACCTCTCTCCCGGCCCTGCGTCAGGCGCTTCGGCGAACGCCTGCAGGAAAACGTGAGCATGGCCAACTACACCACCGCCCACGTCGGCGGCCCGGCAGATGCCATGCTGATCGTGCACGACGCCGCCGAGCTGGAGAAGCGCCGTGCGCAAACTGTGGGAGCTGGATATGCCCTTCTTCATCTTCGGCAGCGGTTCCAACGTGCTGGTCAGCGACAGCGGTCTTCGCGGCGTGGTGCTGGTCAACCGGGCCAAGACCGTGCGATCGATGCGCGCACCACGCCCGCCCACCGTCTGGGCAGAATCGGGCGCCAACCTCGGCGCGATCGCCCGCCAGGTGGCCCTGCGCGGCTTGAGCGGCCTGGAATGGGCCGCCAGCATTCCCGGGCACCCTGGGCGGGGCGGTCTACGGCAACGCCGGCGCCCACGGCGGCGACATGCGCGCCAATCTAGTGCGTGGCAGAAATCTTGCACCGAGACACAGGGCAGAGGTACTGGACGGCTCTGGAACAGATGCAGTACGACTACCGCACCAGCGCCTTAAAAAAACAACCCGGTCAGGCCGTCATCCTGGCAGCCCGGCTCAAACTGAGCCCGAGCACCCCGGCCGAAGTGCAGGCCAAAATGGATGAATTCGTCGAGAAACGCCGCCGCACCCAGCCCCCCGGCGCCAGCCTGGGATCGATGTTCAAGAACCCGCCCGGTGATTATGCCGGGCGCCTGATCGAAGCCGCCGGGTCTCAAAGGCACCCGCGTCGGCGGGGTGCAGATCAGCCCGGTGCACGCGAACTTTTTTATCAACGACGAAAGCGCCACCGCCAGCCGACTTTTACCAGTTGATCCGCCAGGCCCAGAAAGACCGTCTTTGAAAGAAATTGGGCGTCCGGCTGGAATTGGAAATTGAATTGATCGGCGATTGGCCCCCGAAGAATAGGGTAGACCACGAAAGATCAGAATGACGGAGAAGAGTTCAGTCGGGTTTTGGTGATGATGGGCGGACGCTCCGGCGAACATGAAGTTTCGCTGAATTCGGCGCGTTCGATTTTAGCGGTGCTCGATCCGAGCAAATACGATGTCATCCAGGTCGGCATCACCCATGCCGGCGAATGGGTCACCGGCGAGAATGTGCTCGGCGCCCTGGAACAGCGGCCAGACCGACGGCCTGACCCGCGTCACCCTGCTGCCCTACCCGGGCAGCCGCACGCTCTACGCCATTCGCCAGGGCAGGCCCTGGAAGCGCTGTGCCGACGTCGACGTGGTCTTCCCGGTCCTGCACGGCACCTTTGGCGAAGACGGCACCCTGCAGGGCCTGCTCGAAATGGCCGACCTGCCCTACGTGGGCGCGGGCGTGCTGGGCTCTGCGGTCGGGCATGGATAAAGCCCTCTTCAAAGACGTCATGCGCCGGTCAACGTGCCCGGTGCTGCCCTCGCTGGTGGTCACCCGCGGCCAGCTGCGAACACAACCTGCCCGAGATCATCGCCCAGGCCGAGAAGATCTCGGCCTACCCGCTCTTCACCAAACCGGCCAACCTGGGCTCTTCGGTGGGCGTGACCAAGTGCCGCAACCGTTCCGACCTGATGGAAGGCCTGATGGAAGCCGCCCGCTACGACCGGCGCGTGCTGGTCGAACGCGGGCTGGAAAAACCGCGCGAGATCGAGGTCAGCGTGCTGGGCAACGAACAGCCCGCTGGCCTCGCTGCCGGGCGAGGTCCTCCCCGGCGATGACTTTTACAGCTACCACGCCAAATACCTGGACGACAGTTCCGAGCTGATCATCCCGGCGCCGCTGGCACCCGAGCAGATCGCGCCAGATGCAGCAAATCGCCGTGCGCGCCTTCCAGGCCATCGACTGCGCCGGCATGGCGCGCATCGATTTCCTGCTCGACCGCCCCAGCGGCGAGATCTTTGTCAGCGAAATCAACACCATCCCCGGGTTCACCCGCATCAGCATGTACCCCAAGCTGTGGGCCGCCAGCGGGATCGCCCTACCCGCAACTGATCGACCGCCTGATCGAACTGGCCCTGGAGCGCAAAGCCGACCGCGACCGCACCGAACGACAGTTTGGGAGGGCCCAATGAGTTCCTCCACCAATGCCAACCGCTCCGATCAGATCCGCAAACGCCGCACCACCCGCACCCAGACCCGGCTGGAACAGACGCGCTCGCAACGTCAGCCACATCCACCGATCACCGTGCGCGGCGCCGGGATGGGCCAGCCCGTGCTGCAGCGCACCGCCACCCGCCCGCGACGGGTGTACACCGTGGCCGTGCAGAATACCGGCCAGGCGTTTTTCGATGCCGGCCCCCACCATCCACCTGGGCTGGCGCGACCCTTTCGGGCGTGTTGGTGATCGGCCTGGTCGCGCTGCTGATCTATTTCTTGACTCACGTCGAGCAAGTTCCAGGTGGAAAAGCCGGACATCAGCGGCGCCACCCGGGTCAGCGTGGCCGATATTGAAGCCGTGTTCAAGCTGAACGGGCACTCGATCTTTCGCGATGAACCCTTACCAGATCGCGGACGAACTGGAAAAATCCTTCCCCGAGCTGCAACGGCATCACGATGCGGTGGGCCTCCCCAATACGGTCAGCGTGTCAGTTTGACGAGCGCCAGCCGGTGCTGGCCTGGAAGCAGAAGACACCACCGCTGGATCGATGCCCACGGCATCATCTTCAACGCCCGCGGCAGAGCCCGCCAATCTGGTGACGGTCACCTCCGAGAGCGAGCCGCCGCGCTACCAGGTCGTTCCGACCCCCGGCGCCTACCCCCACCGCTTCGGCCCCGGCAGCCAGAGCAGCTGCGGTACACCCAGCCCCATCGGCAGGCATCGTGACCCGCATGGACCTGGCCATCCTGACCTCGGCCCTGGTGCTGCAGCGGACACCTGCCCGATAAGGCCGAGCTTGATCTATTCGGAGAAAGAAGGCCTGGGCTGGCACGATCCGCGCGGCTGGGATGTTTACTTTGGAAAGACTCTTGACGATCTGGAGATGAAGATTTCGATGGTTCAGGCTATTGTGGACCAGTTCGGCCAGAAGAAGATCAAACCGGTGTACGTCAATCTGGAATTTCTGCATGCACCGTATTACCGCCTGGAGCGCTAACGCCATGGATGAATCGATTGTCGTCGGAATTGATATCGGAACGACCAAGGTGTGCACTCTGGTCGCGCGTGTGGAGGGGGAACGTTCTCTGCGGATTCTGGGGGTGGGCATCGAGCCGGCGCAGGGCATTCGCAAGGGCACCATCGTCGACATCGCGGCGGCCTCGCAGTCGATTGGCCGCGCGA
>CAVZRP010000006.1:0-394539 GCA_963777765.1 uncultured Alphaproteobacteria bacterium
CATCGACATTTCCAAGACACCGCCACGAGGTGCTGATCGCCGTCCCCGGCAAGACACGCCGCCGCCGGATGACGATCACTGAACACGACCGACGACTTCATCGACGCCTGATCGACGATCTTGCGGGAATTCGATCTGCCGGTCCCGATCGGGTTCGAGGCGACCGGGCAACTACCATCGGGCCCTGATGTATCCCCTCGGGTCGGCCGGGTTTCGAGCTGAAGCTGGTCTCGTCCGTCGCGCTCGCCCGCACGCGGGAGGCGCTGCACAACAGCTGGGACAAGAACGATCCGAAGGATGCGCAGGTCATTCTGCACATGCTGCAGATCGGCGCGGTTCAGGTCTTTCAGGACCCGATGGTGGCCGGCACGAACGACATTCAGGAACTGTCGAAGACCCACGAGATGGTGTCGCGCGCCAAGACCGAGCTGTGGCATCGCATCCTGACCCATTACCTGCCGCTCTACTTCCCGGAGGCGGACCGTTTCCACCGCAGTTCACGCAGGCGATTGGTTCCTGGCCTTTCTCGAGATGCCTTCCCGTCCCCGCACATGATCACCGCCATGACAAGGAGGACTTCATCGAGGCTGCATGGCAGGTGATCGGACGCCAGGTCGAGCAAGGCGCTCCTGTTGTCGGATATTTACGAGACAGCAAAGGCTTCGGTGGGCTTGCCCGTGTCGCCGGATTCGGATGCGATCCGCATGTTCCGCCTGATGCTGGCCGAGGGGCGTAGCCTGATCCGGCAGCGCAACGCCATCGAGGAGCGCGCCGCGAGCTGCTCGGCGACGCATCCCGACTACCAACTGCTGCGCACCATTCCCGGGCATCGGTCCGATCAATGCCCTGACCATGCTGGCCGAGACAGGCGATCTGCGACGCTTTCGGCATCACCGCCAGTTCCTGAAGTTCTGCGGCATGGATCTGGCGACGGTCCAGTCCGGCATGTTCCGCGGCCGAAGCAAGATCTCGAAGTATGGCAATGCCCGCCTGCGCCGCACGCTCTGGCTGGCCAGGGCAGACAGCCGTCCTGAAGAAGGCCAACAGCTTCCGCGACAAGTTCGAGCGCTACATCGCGCAAGATCGGCACAACCCGGATCTGCGCCGCAAGGCCTACACCGCCATCGCCGCAAAGATGGCACGCACCATTCACGCCGTGATCAAATCCGGCGAACCCTATCGCCCCTTCTTCGAAGGGGTGAGCCCAGGCGGAAGGACCCCTCTCTGTAGAGCCGTGGAGGCGCGTTCCTGACCTCGTAGATAATGTTCGGGCCTTCCGCTTGGGATTTCGGATCTCGTCTTAAGGACGGTGAGGGCGGCCAATCATGCCGACCCTGTATTTGCTATGGAAGAGACCACTTCTTGACGGCGGAGCCCGTCTGGGCAACCATCTTCAAGGTATCCGGTCGCTCGGATGCCCCGTGATCTGACGCCTTAAACGGCAATTCCTTCCCGACTAGGACGTTGTCGACCCGGATGCTCCCCGGCTTGCCCCTGGCACCTTGCAATCCGATCAAGTTCCTCTACGACCTGGTAGGCGCGGAAGTTCGTCCTCGCAATGGTCGCGAGAGCCTCTCTCGTATGGCAGTCCACGATCGTCAGGATCCGGAATGGGCGACCGTCGAACAGCTTGTCCGACAGGAAGTCCATCGCCCAGACGTCGTTCATCCCTGTTGCGTCCGCTCGGCCTGACCGGTAGCGGCACGCGCGCCGACGCCTGGGGTTCCGGGTCCGGATCGACAGGCCTGCCTCGCTGTAGAGCCGGTGGGTCCGCTTGGGCCAGAAACTCCAGCAGCCGGAAGCGCTGGATGAGTCTGCGCAAGACCAAGACACAAGTAACGTCAACGCCCGCCAAGCGTCGCCCCTGCAGGTCGGTCAGGCCAACTCGCCGAGACTGTCAGCGCGCACAGCAATGAGTACACGGCTCTCTTCACGATTCAGGTTTAGGACCGTGGGCCATGACGGCGCGGTTTCGGTCCGGATCAGCACGCGGTCCGGAAGTATGGCGCCTAGCGGCCAAATGGCCCCTTCTGGAATCGCTACCGGTGCGCGGAAGTGCCACGCCGTGTAGGCTAGTAAACCGGCCTCAAACAGCGACGTGCCTAAGGCCTCCGCAAGGGCCGGTAAGCATCTCGGGCAACACCACTTCCAGTTCCAGCCGTTCGAAACGGCGGCGGACAGCTTGTGAGGCCGCGCTCTGCTGTGCGGCGTGTACAGAGGACACTGAGCCACCGCTCACTCGGTAGGAATAGAAGACCTCCTCCACCATAGACGGTTTGAAGAAGCGCAGCCACGTGCCCCCAGAGCGCCCCCATAGTCCTCGCAATGGCGCACCGCGCTGGACGACGGGTAGCCACCCAGCGCGCGATAGACGCGCCGGTCCGCGATGACGCTGCCGTGGGGGAAGGGGCAGCCCTTCTCGACGAAGAAGCGTAGGATCCCGACCCGGTTCGCCCGGCCGGACATGCCGGTCGATCTCGACCCCTCGCGTATCGACGCGCACCATGCCGGTCGCGGTGATCGTTAGGTCCGGGTCTTCGGCAAATTGCGAGATCTGGGCAGCAGATGCCGTCGAGCCACAGGTCGTCCGCATCCATGCGCGCAATAAGAGGTGTCGTCGCGACTGCGATCCCGGCGTTAAGCGCGCCAACGATGCCGCGATTGCGGTCAAGCCGGAGCCAGCGCGCATAACGTGCTGCCGGTCCCAAGTGGTCCGCCCCCAGCGCCTGGACCGGGCTCGGGCTGCCGTCATCGACGAGAAGGATCTCGAGCCGACCCTTGTAACGCTGATCTACTACCAACTCTAGCGCATCGCGCAAAAGCCGCGTCTGCGTCGCCGACACGTGCCGGAAGAATACCGGCAATATGACAGAAATAGCGGGCATTTCACTCATCGCGTCCAACTTTTCCTGCAGCATGCCCCAAGTCTCAATTAGCGAAGCCAGTTCAACCTCGTTTAAGGCGGCGCGGTCCTGCGAGGGGAATTCGAGGATCTCGTTCCAGAAGGCATCCTTCGTCAGAGTGCGGGCAGCTTTCTTGCTAAGCTGTTTTACCTTCCGACTGCAAATTGAGAAATGGCGAGGGTCTTGCTTGACGTCGGCATTGCCGTCGCCGATCAGACGATATTCCGAGACGACTTCGGCCAGCGGCACGGCCTGCACTCCGGCCCCGAGCAACTGGACGAGAAAGTGATGATCCTCAAGATAGTGCATGTCTTCGGCGAAGGTGACGTTGGCGTCCAGGACGGCGTCGACACGGACGAGAAAGCTGTTGAAGGTGATGAAATTGTCGACCAGCGCCGATAGCGCAGGGCGTAGCTCGTGCTGGACGTAGGATGCATCACTATTGTGCATCGCGTTGGCCATGCCGTAAGCCATGTCAGCCCCCGTCAGCCTCATCAGCCTTATCAGCCGCTCGGAGAAGCCGGGCAGGAAATGGTCATCATCGTCGAGAAAGCACAGCAGGTCGTATCGCGAGGCATGCGCCTTGAGATGGTCCAGCGCTACGTTGCAAGGGTAACCGCGCCGACGGTCAGTATCGCTCGCTTGTAGAATGATCGCGGGCCGGTCGCAGTGCCGTTCGCCTAACTCGGGCGGGAGATGCTGTCGCACAAAGTCAACTGTTTCGCTATTCCCGTGCACCACGATGCAGGGCGTGGTAGGAAACGCCTGTGCGCGTACGAACTATCGCGGCGGCAAGAAGCTCCATCCGGTTGCCCTGCGTGCGCATGACGCAGAAAATCTCGGGCCGCTCAGGCAAGGGTTGGCGCGTCTTGCTGCACGGGCGAAGCCCAATCGTTTCGCGCAGGAACGCGGTCCGGACGGCGTTTGTGAGCCGCGCCTGGCGCTCGAGGTGGCTGACTGATTGCGTCCTAGAATGCCAACGATAGCAATAGAGATGCTGCGGAATGCGCTGTATCTGCTCTTGCGCGGCAACCCGAAGGGCAAAGTCGAAATCCTGCACGCCGGAAAAGCGCGGATCGAAGCCACCGAGTTCCGTATATAGGTCTCGGCGGAACGCGACCATGTGGCCCGCCACCATCAGGGCCTCGAACAAGTCAATGAGTTCATGGTTTCCAGTGCGCCGACGCAGAACTCGGCCCGCATCATCGATATCGATCATTAGAGACGAGAAATATCGGCATTTCGGCGTCTTCATGATGGCCGAGGCCAGCGCGTCCAGCGCAATGGGTTCGAGCATGTCGTCGCAGTCGAGAAGCACTACCCAAGGGTTTGCAGCCTCCAGTATTCCACGGTCGAGCGCGCGGGCGATGCCGTGGTTCCGGCCGTCCGACAGTACCCGCACGCGGTCTCGGATGACTTTCGGAATGCGGTCCAGCAAGGTGCTGTCGGCGATCGAGGGATCGTCATTGACAACTACCCATTCGAAGGGTTGAATGGTTTGTTTGGCCAGCGCAGCGATGCTTCTGGCGCAATCCGCGAAATAGTCAAGATGCGCGAAGAACGGCGTAACAATGGAGAAGGCGAGCGGGTCGCCCAGCGGCTGCGCTACGAAAATACGGTGCAGCCTTTAGGCGTTTGCGCACAAGAGCAGAACTGCCCACCTGCATGTGCAGCGGCGCTGCCGGCTCCCTATATCCCGCAGGGAAGTAGCGCTCCAGGATGGTCTGAGTTTGAGCGCCATACATGTCGTTGGCTAGATGGGTTCCGGCTATCGTCGGGTCGGCCGACCTGTAACGTCGTGGATCGCGTTTTTTCCGGAATTTCTGAACCGCATAGCGCGTTGTTCGGAGAAGGGCTTAACGAGACCTGCGGCAAAATAGGCGAGGCGCCGGTTTAGGGCATCCTTCATCGGCAACAATGGTTTACGTAGGTTCCCAGGTCGGACTTCCTCAAGGTGCTGGATTTCTGCAGCAGCTAGCGTCTTCTCCTCTCTGAGGCGCTGGATTTCTGAAGCAGTTAGCGCCGCCTCCTCTCTGAGGTGCTCCAACTCCTGACTAAGTTGCTCAGACTGATCTCTTGAGATGGCTAATTGTTGATCGTAATGTAGCATGCGTGCCAACATGCTTCCCTGCGCCGCAAAAAAATCGACCACAATTTGACGTCCTTCGGGCTGCTCAATAAGCTTTAACAGCGGCTTGATAGGCTCGGGAATATCGGTACCCCAAAAAAGAACACCAAGCCCGTGCTGGTGCAAGAAATTTAAGGACGGACGTGTTGTGGCTAGTTCAGCCCAAAACTTCACGACGCCAAAATCACGCTCGCGCACTTCGGTATCATGGAACAGAACCACTGCGCGCGATGACAGTTTTTTGGGGTCCAACTTTCGAAGTCTTCCTTCACGTCCTCATAAAAATGTCGCCCATCGACATGAAGCAGATCGACCGTGCCATCTTCAATATCGTTAAGGGCTTCGGCAAAGGTCTTTCGCAAAAGCGTACTAAAGTCTTTGTACTTCGTGTTTTCTGCCTGAACCTTTTCAAAGACTTCCTCTCCGTAAAACCCGGAATGTTCATCACCCCGCCACGTATCGACAGCGAAACATTCGGTTTTTAGACCAGCGTCCTTCGCTGCCTGGCAGAATGCAAAATAGGAGTAACCGTAGTGCGATCCCAGCTCCACCACCCTTCTCGGGCGGGCTGTGGTGACCAGCCACATCGCAAATGGCCCGTGGCCCAACCACGCCGTTATCGGAACATAAGAAGGGTCTGGCCAATTAGTCCCAAAAAACGCATCATCGACCGAACCTTTCTACGCCAAGGCGCCACGACGCCAATTTTCCAATGCCTGATAGCCCGAGCATGACCACGCAGCAAGTGCGGAGGCTGATAGAAAGATGACCGGAATGGAAGCGCGCACCCCAGCCGCCGCACATCGCCACCTAAGGCATGGTTCAACCCCGGCCCCGCTTCTCGTGCGGGCAGGGGTTGACAGGTCGCGATCAAATCCGGCGAACCGTATCGCCCCTTCTTCGAGGGGGCGAGCTAGGCGGAAGGACCCCTCTCTTTAGAGCCGTGGAGGCAGGTTCCTGACCTCGTAGATAATGTTCGGGCCTTCCGCTTGGGATTTCGGATCTCGTCTTGAGGACGGTGAGGGCGGCAATCGGCGCGTGACCCTGTGTTTGCTATGGTAGAGACCACTTCTTGACGGCGGAGCCCGCCTGGGCAACCATCTTCAGGGTATCCGGTCGCTCGGATGCCCCGTGATCCGACGCCTTAAGCGGCGGTTCCTTCCCAACATAGGACGTTGTCGGACCGTATGTGATCCGGCACGCCGCGCAGGATGAACAGATCGGACAGCACGTCGATGACGTCGGTCGATCGCAGCCTCCGGTCGACCCGGATTGCCAGGCATTCGCGGCTGAACTCGTCGATGAGATTGAGCATGCGGAACTTCCTTCCGTCATGGGTCCGGCTTTCGACGAAGTCGTAAGACCAGACATGGTTCGGACGCTCGGGCGGAAGACGGATGCACGACCCGTCGTTCAGCCAGAGCCGGCCCTTCTTCGGTTGCTTTTGTGGGACCTTCAGCTTCGTCGGGCAAACCGTCCACTGGACGCTTTGCTGATCCTCCGCGTCCGCCGCCATATACGCTCGACCCGCTTCACGTTCACCGCCCAGCCGGCCTCACGCAGCAGGGCCGTGATCCGGCGGTATCCGTAGCGCCCGAACTGCGAGGCGAGCGCGACGATGTCGGCGGTCAGAGCCTCTTCGTCGGCGCGGCCTTGCGGCACCTTCCTCTGGGTCGAGCGATGCTGCCCGAGCACGCGACAGGCGAACCGTTCCGAGATCCGGAACTTCTGCCTGACATGCTCGATGCAAGCACGGCGGCGGGCGGGGCTCAGAAGTTTCCCGATGCAGCCTCAGCCAGGATCAGCTTCTCAAGCGTGAGATCGGAGACGGCCTTCCGAAGCCGCTCGTTCTCCTTCTCCAGCTCCTTCAGCCGCTTCACCTGGTCGGTCTTAGGGTCAGGACCCATTGAACTTGCTCTGGGGGCATGATTCAGCCTCCGCAAGGAGACCGATCAATGAGCAACCTCTTCTGGCTGACGGACGCGCAGATGGCGCGGCTGGAACCGTTCTTTCCCAAGAGCCATGGCAGACCGCGCGTCGATGATCGGCGTGTCCTGAGCGGCATTATCTTCATCAATCGCAATGGCTTGAGGTGGTGTGACGCGCCCCGGGAGTATGGCCCGCCGAAGACCCTCTACAACCGCTGGAAGCGATGGGGCGACAAGGGCGTCTTCGCCCGGATGATGGAGGGCCTGGCCTCTGAGGCCGCCGTTCCGAAGACGGTGATGATCGACGCGACCTATTTGAAGGCACACCGCACGGCGACCAGCCTGCGGTCGAAAAAGGGGGGCCCGATGATCAGCGCGGCCGCCTGATCGGCCGAACCAAGGGCGGCATGAACACCAAGCTGCACGCCGTCACCGACGCGGAGGGTCGCCCGATCCGGTTCTACATGACCGCAGGCCAGGTCAGCGACTATACGGGTGCAGCCGCCCTGCTCGACAGCCTGCCCTCGGCGGAGTGGTTGCTGGCCGACCGGGGCTACGACGCCAACAGGTTCAGAGATGCGTTGAAAGACAAGGGGATAAAGCCCTGCATCCCGGGCCGAAAGTCTCGCGGCAAGCCCATCAAGCACGACAAGCGCCGCTACAAACGCCGCAACAGGATCGAGATCATGTTCGGGCGGCTGAAGGACTGGCGGCGCGTTGCCACCCGCTACGACCGGTGCCCGAAGGTCTTCCTCTCCGCCGTCGCGCTCGCTGCAACCGTCATGTTCTGGCTATGAAACGAGGACGAAGTCCTGACCCTGAGCACTTCACCGGTCGGCCCTCAGCCCGCCGAACTTCTTGCGCCATCAATAGCAGGTGAACTGCGTCGCACCGATCGACCGCACGACTTCGGCCACTGACTGGCCTTGCGATCACCAACACGTCACCTGCCGAAGCTTGGCGACGATCTCCTCCGGCTTGTGCTTCTTCTGGGGCATTCCTTCATCCTCCAAATGGCTCGAAAGCCATACCTCAGGGAGGACCACTTTTCAGGGGGCAGACCACGTTCCTGCGGCCGGCGTTCTGCTCCTCGGCGGCTCGGTGTGCTCGGTGCCCTGCGCCGCCGCAAGGCAGCCTGATCGGCATATCCCCGATCTCGGACAGGCGGCGCGCCACCCCGCACCGCCTGTCTGCACCCGGCCATCAGTTGTCGTTGATATCCCGGTCCCAGCGCTTCACCTCGCCCAGGTTCTTGCCGAACAGCGCCCGGAGCGCGCCCCAGGCGGCCAGCGACACGACGGCGAACACCACCAGCGCGACCGGCAGGCTGGCGCCCAGCACCCCCAGCCAGATCAGCGCCCCGGTCAGCACCGCCGCCACGGCGAACCCGGCAAAGATGTAGCCCGGCAGGATGACCTCAAGGATCGCCAGCCCCAGCCCCGCCACCATCCAGACCCACCAGATCCCCGCCATCGCCCACTCCCTCACTTGTTGATGACGAACGCCGCTTCATATTGCGAATTCCGCATGTGGGCCGCGCGCGAACAGGCATCCAGATCCATCGCGTCACAGGCCGCGGCAAGCTCTTCCGGCGTCGCATCGGGGCCGAGGGGTTGCGTGTCATCGCACCCGGCCAGCAGCCCCAGCACCAGCAGCCCGCACACCACCGTCGCCCTCATGTCCGCCCCTTCAGCATCTTGAACGCATCGCCAAAGGCATCCAGCGCCTGCGCGGGCACGATGATGGTCTGCTTGCCCTGCGCCCTGACCCACCGCCTGTCAGCGCCTCGACCTGCTTCAGCGCCACCTGATACTGCGCCGCCTCGATCCCGTTCTCCTTGATCGCCTCGGCGATCACGCCCGTCGCATAGGCCTCGGCATCGGCCAGCACGCGCCGCGCCTTCGCCTCCTGCTCGGCTGCGTAAAGCTCGGCATCCGCGTTCAGCTCGACCGCCCGCTTCTTGCCCTCGGCCTCGGTCACCTGCGCGCGCCGCGCGCGTTCGGCGTTCAGCTGCTGCAGCATCGCGGTCGCGGGTCGCGTCGTCCAGGTTCACGTCCAGGATTTCGGCCCGCGTCACCTCGATCCCCCAGTCATCGACCATGCATCCGCACCTGCTCGCGCATGCTCGTCGATCAGCTCCGGCACGGTTCGACTGCACCTGGTCCAGCTCCATCTTGCCGATCTCGCTCCGCACGATCCCCGCCACGGTCGTGGCGATCGCCGCATCCACGTCGCGGATGCGGTAGACCGTCTTTTCCGGCTCGGTGATCCGGTAGAACACGCTCGTCTCCACCTTCACCAGCACGTTGTCGGCGGTGATCGCGTCCTGACTGGCGGTCGGCAACTGCCGCTCCAGCACCGAGACCTTGTGCGCCACCCGGTCGAGGAACGGCACGATGAAGTTGATCCCCGGCCCCAGCACCGTGTCGCAGCCGCCCGAACCGCTCCACCACATGCTTTTCGCTCTGCGGCACGATCCGCACGCCAAGGAAGATGCGACAGGATGATGAAGGCCGCAATCGCCAGAAGAACGGCGTTCCCGCCCAGAAGATCCGTCGGCTCCACGTAAACACCCCCTCAATGGTCCGCGCGCGCACAATGGCCCGCCCCCGCCGACCGCGCAACACCCGCGCGCAAGCGCAGCTACCCTGCCGCCGCCCCGCGAGCCGCGAGCCCGCGATGACCCTCACCCTCCCGCTCGACAGCATCGACGAACACGCCCTGCCGCGCGACCGCACGACGCTCGACCCCGAGGCGCTCTCGCGAACTGCGCACCTCCATCGCCGCGTCCGGCCTGCGCCAGCCGATCGAGGTCTTCGAACTGGCCGAGCCAGACGGTCCGCACCGCTACGGCCTGATCTCCGGCTTCCGCCGCCTCACCGCAATGCGCGAGCTCTGCGCCCTGAACCCCACCCGCCCCGCCACCATCGCCGCCTTCCTGCGCCACCCCGCAGGCCTGGCCGAGGCGATGGCCGAGATGGTGGAAGAGAACGATATCCGCGCCGAGCTTTCGCCGTGGGAACAGGGTCGCATTCTGCTGACGGCGGTGGAGCACGGCATCTTCGACACGCCCGACGCCGCCCTCGCCCGCCTCTACCCCAACGCCACGCGCCAGCGCCGTTTCCGCCTGCGCGCGCTGGCCTGCGTGGCCGAGGCACTCGACGGCCAGCTTGCCACGCCCGAGGCGCTGAGCCAGCGCCAGGTGCTGCGCCTCGCCGCCAGCCTGCGGCCCGATTTCACCGACCTGATCCGCCATGTGCTGGCCGAGCATGTGGACGAAGGCCTCGCCGCCCAGTGGCAGGCCCTCCTGCCCGTCCTGGACGAGGCCGACACCGCCCTGAAAGACCCCACCCCCTACACCCCCGGCCGCCCGCGACGCCTTGTGAGGCTGCCCCGCGGCCTCACCCTGCGCCGCGAACGCACAGCGCGAGGCTGGACGCTGCATTTCAGCGGACCGGAAGCCTCGGCGGCACTGATGGAGACGGTGATCGCGGAGGTGGAGCGGATGGTGGGGGAGTGAACCCGCATTCACCCGCAACGGCTTTGATCGTCTCAATCCGGATGTTGTACAAGAAGACCAAATCGCCAGCTGGCCGACCCCTTTTTCGCTTCACGCCAGCGCAAGCACGTAGCGCCCGCCTTCAACGTCCCAATCAAAAAACTGTTGACAATACCATCCCCAATTTGACCGATTACCTATCGTCCATGGTCGGCGATGTGATTAAAGGTAAGGACACTGCCATGGGATTTCTCAAGCTAATGGTCGCCGCACTCCTGGGCTCGGCGCTCTTGATCGGTTCGACAAACGCCACTCTCGCAAAAGTATCGGCGAAGCAAATTGAAAAGGCCATGACTGTCGACGAACTCGTCGCGCTCGGAGCCGCAAAGCTGAACGCCGACCAGTTCAAGCAAATGGTTGTCGGCAAGCCAATGACGAGTCCGGGGTGGACGTGGATCATCGATCCGAACGGCACCACAAGTTCCTCAGCCACTGACGGCTCTTGGAAAGAAGACGCAGCGCCTTGGAAGATGAAAGGCGACGCATATTGCGCCAAGCTCGACGGAAAAATGGTTTGCCGTGACGTATACCTTATTGGGCCGTTCATGCGCATGTCAGACAAAAGCAACCCGGCAGCCTTGTCTCCTTGGACTGTGAAGATCGGGAAGTAGGCAGAGGGGGGTGTTTCGGCCGTCTCGACACGGAAGGATAGGATCGGGACACTGCCATCAGGTCGCACTGGTGGTGCGTGCAAGCACGCACCACTTACGCGTCTAACCCTAACGTACCAAAATCGCGATAGCATCCATCTCGCCCTCCCCGTCCGTCTCGGGCGCGGGAATACACGCCACGGAAGGGAAGGCCGACCGAACCGTCTTCCCCCATCACTCCAACCGCTTGGCGAGCGTTACACCCGTAAGACATCTCTGCTATCCTGCCCCCATGCCCGCCCTCTGCCGCGATTGCCTGACCCTGTTCGACAGCGGCCCCGCGCTGCCCCGCCTGCCGGTCCCCGCGCCTCGTGGCCCATCCCGAGCTCGACACGCTCTCCATCGCCCACATGGACTGCGACGCCTTCTATGCCAGCGTCGAAAAGCGCGACAATCCCGGCCCTGCGCGACCAGCCCGTGATCGTCGGCGGCGGCACGCGCGGCGTCGTCTCGACCTGCTGCTACATCGCCCGCATCAAGGGCGTCCGCTCGGCCATGCCGATGTTCCAGGCCCTGAAGCTCTGCCCCGAGGCGGTGGTCGTGAAGCCCCGCATGCCGGCCTATACCGAAGCCAGTCCGCGCCATCCGCGCGATGATGGAAGAGCTGACCCCCGCCATCGAGCCGCTCTCGCTGGACGAGGCGTTCCTCGACCTGACCGGCACCGCAGCGCCTGCACGGCGCGCCCCCCGCCGTGATGCTGGCCCGCCTGACCAAGCGGATGGAGGACGAGCTGGGCCTCACCGGCTCGATCGGCCTGTCGCCACAACAAGTTCCTCGCCAAGATCGCCTCCGACCTCGACAAGCCGCGCGGCTTTTCGGTCGATCGGCAGGGCCGAGACCGAGGCCTTCCTGCGCCCCAAACCCGTCCGCATCATCTGGGGCGTCGGCGCAGGCCACGCCAGACCGCGCTGGAAGCGGCCGGCATCCGCACCATCGCCGACCTCCTGCGCTGGGACCGCGCGCGACCTGAGCGCCCGCTTCGGCAGCATGGGCGACCGGCTGTGGCACCTGGCCCGGGGCGAAGACACCCGCCGCGTCAACCGGGACGAGAAGCTGAAGTCGATCTCGAAGGAGACCACCTTCGACGAGGACACCTCCGACCCCGATCTCCTCGACGGCCACCTCTGGCGGCTGTCCGAACAGGTGGCCGACCGCGCCAAGGCCAAGGATCTGGCGGGCCGCACCGTCACGCTGAAACTGAAGCGCGGCGATTTCCAGCTGGTCACCCGCCGCCACAGCCTGACCGACCCCACCCAGACTGACCGACCGCATCTACCGCGCCGCGCGCGACCTCTACGACCACGCCGGCACCAAGGGCCCGTTCCGGCTGATCGGCGTCGGCATCTCGGACCTGCACCCGAAGCCGATGAAGCCGACCTGATGCCAGACCTGCTGGACCCCGCAGGCGGCCAAGCGCGCCGCGGCCGAACGCGCCACCGATGCGCATCCGCGCCCGGTTCGGCACGGAGGCCATCATCAAGGGCCGCGCGCTGCGCTGAGGTCTACTCTGCCGCCAGCGGCACGACTCGCCGGCCCATCCCGGCGATTCGCGCGACCACCCCGGCCATCAGATCGCCGGAAGGCCGCGAAGTCGCGCGCCGGGCTCGATGCGCGCCTCGTCCATGTAGAGCGCCCGGTCGATCTCGACCTGCACCACATGCTGCCCGCGCGACGGGCGGCCATAGGCCTGGGCGATATAGGCCCCGGCGAAGGGCGCGTTGCGGGCCACGCGCAGGCCCGCCTCCGGCAAAGGCGGCCTCGACCCGGTCCATCACCTCGCGCCCCGCGGCCGCACCGAAGCGGTCGCCCAGCACCACGTCGGGCCGGGGCTGGCCGGGGCGGGCATGCGCCTCGATCGCTTCATGCGGCATGGAATGGCAGTCGATCAGCACTGCCTCGCCGAACTCGGCCAGGCTTTCGTCGATCAAGCCCGCGCAGCGCATCGATGATAGGGGTGCCAGTAGCTGCTCGATCCGCGCCTCCGCCTCGCGCAGCGCCAGCTTGCCGCGATAGATCGCCCGCCCGTCCGGCCACCACGCGGGGAATCACCCCCAGGCCGGAGGAGACGCGCGGATTGTGCGGCGCGCGCGCCACCCCCTCGATCAGGGCGGGGTCCAGCTCGTCCGCCGCGCGGTTCAGGTCGATGATAGGCGCGCGGCACCCGGGCGGCGATCAGCGGCGCCCCCAGCTGCGGGCGCCATGCGAAAAGCTCGTCCACAAAGGCATCTTCCGACGATCGGATCGCCTGCTCGGTCCAGCGCGGCTCGCGCCAGAAACGCAGCGGGATAGTCCCGCCCGCAATGCGGCGACGAGAAGATGACCGGCGTATCTGCGCGCGGTCGGGCCGGAACAGAGCTGAAGGCGGTCGGACGGTCATGCAGGCTCCTTGCAGCCACTTCGCTATAGCGGCATTCTGCGACATAGCCAAAACCTCTTGAACAGCCCCGACACTCCTTTTATAGACCCGCTCGACCGACGCGGTACCGCCCGCGTCCTTTTGTTTGGGCGGATCCGGCATCGGCATCGGGCGGGTCTGATCGGCGTGGGCGGTTAGCTCAGCGGTAGAGCACTACGTTGACATCGTAGTGGCCACTGGTTCGATCCCAGTACCGCCCACCATATCGCCGCCCCTGACAGTCGCGGGCGGCACGTTGTTTTCATGGCGCAGACGCGCCGCGACGAAGGAGAAGTACGATGAAGGTTGCCAACTCGCTCCGCTCGCTGAAGACGCGTCATCGCGATTGCCAGGTCGTGCGCCGCAAAGGCCGCGTCTATGTGATCAACAAGACGCAGAAGCGCTACAAGGCCCGCCAGGGCTGAGGCGCTGCGATCAGACGGATCATTGAAAGGCCGCCCGGGAAACCTCGGCGGCCTTTTCGTTTGGCAGAGACCGCCATGCACCCCAATCCCGCCTTCCGCCAGACACCGGCCGAGCGCAACCTCGCCTTCGCCCGCGCGCGCGGCTTCGGCATCCTGACGGTCAACGGCCCCGAGGGCCCGCTGGCCGCGCATGTCCCCTTCCTGCTCGTCGGCGGACGCCACGACCGCCGACCTGCATCTCGCCCGCTCCAACCCCATCGCCCGCGCCGACCTGCCCGCGCCCGCGCTGATCGCGGTCTCGGGGCCCGATGCCTATGTCTCGCCCGACTGGTACGGCGCTGCGACCGATCAGGTGCCGACCTGGAACTACGTCGCCGTCCACCTGCGCGGCACGCTGGCAGCCCTGCCGGTCGAGACGCTGCGCGCCCATGTCGATGCGCTGTCGGCCCGGCTTCGAGAGCCGACCTGCTGCCCAAGACACCATGGGCTTCCGACCAAGATGACCGAGGGCGTGATGCACCGGATGATGCGGATGATCCTGCCGTTCCGGCTGACGATCGACCGGCATCGACGGCACCTGGAAGCTGAACCAGAACAAGACGCCCGAGATGCGCCACGCGGCGGCCGACGCGCTCTCGGCCCTGGGCGGCGAGGCCCCGGAGCAGACACTCGCTCGCCATATGCGCGGGGTCGCGTGAGCATGGACAGCCCGCACGCCCGCGCCTAGCATCGGGCCGCACCTTGCGGAGGACCCCGATGCGCCTGTTTCACTCGCCCACCTCGCCCTATGTCCGCAAGGTCATGGTTGTGCTGCACGAAACCGGGCAACTGGCCGATGTGGTCATCGTCCCTGCGGCAGGAACGCCCGTCGATGCCACGCATATGCCGCTGGCCCAGAACCCGCTGGGCAAGATCCCGGCGCTGGAGCGCGCCGGATGGCCCCGCGCTCTATGACAGCCGGGTGATCTGCCGCTTCCTGTCGACAGCGGGCGGGCGCGAAGCTCTACCCGACCGGCGCGCGCGAATGGGACGCGCTCACGCTCGAGGCGACGGCGGACGGGATCATCGATGCCGCGATCCTGATGGTCTACGAGTGGCGGGTCCGCCCCGAAGAGCGCCGGATGCCGGAATGGGTCGAGGGGCAGTGGGCCAAGATCGTCGCGCGCGCTCGACACGCTGGAAACCCGCTGGATGAGCCATCTGCACGGACCGCTCGACATCGCGCAGATCGCGGTTGCCTGCGCGCTGGGATATCTCGACTTCCGCCACGCCGACCGCGACTGGCGCGACGGGCGTCCTGCGCTCGCCGGCTGGTACACGGCCTTTTCGGCCCGCCCCTCGATGATCGCCACGCAGCCCCCGGCGGCATGACGCTGCCGCTCACGCAGTTCCTGACGGTCTGGGCCTTCCTTGCAGTGAACATCGCCTCGCCGGGGCCGAACGTGCTGAACACCATCGCCAGCGCCATGGGCTCGGGGCGAATCGCGGGGCTCGGCTCGGCGGCGGCGGTGGGCTTCGGCGTGGCGCTCTGGTGCCTTGGCATGTCGCTGGGCATGGCCGCCGTCTTCGCCGCCGTGCCCTCGACGCAGACCGTGCTGACCCTCGTGGCGGCGGGACTGCTCGTCTGGTTCGCCAGCCGCTACCTCCGCGCGGCCTGGGCCGGGTATCGCGGGCGGCCGATGCTGCCGGGCGGCGGCACCGGCCTCGGCTTTGCCGCGTCGTTCCGGCGGTCGCTGACTGGTGAACGTGCTGAACCCCAAGGCGCTGACGAGCTGGCTTGCGATCCTCACCTTCTTTCCCGTGGCTCAGGCCCATGGCGGCGACATCGCGCTGCTCTGCCTCGGCGCCAGCCTTGTCGCCATCGGGTTGCACACGATCTACGCGCTGGTGTTCTCCACCCCGCCCGCGGCGCGTCTCTACCTGCGCGCGGGATGGATGATTTCGGGCTTCGCCGGCGTGTTCTTCGGCCTCTTCGCCCTTCGCCTCGTGGCGGGAATCGTGGGCGGGCTGCTCTGATCGCCCGCGCCGCCGGGCAGCATCGCGGTGCAACAGGCGGAAATTCCGTTCATCTGCGGCGATCTGCGCGTCTTTGTCCGCTGGACGACCGCGTCCTTGCACACTAAAACGCCCCCCACAGGGCAGCGGGCAACCGCGGCCCGCTCAGGTCATGGGCCGCCGCGCGGCCCCCCAAGGGAGAAGTTCTCGTGTCCCACGCAGACGACACCACAGGCACCCGCCGGGATTTCCTGTTCTACGCGACCGCCGGGGCCGGGGCCGTTGCCGCGGGCGCGGCCGTCTGGCCGCTGATCAACCAGATGAACCCCTCGGCCGACGTGCGCGGCCTGTCGTCGATCTTCGTCGATGTCAGCGCGGTCGAGGTCGGCACCCAGCTGACCGTCAAATGGCGCGGCAAGCCGGTGTTCATCCGCCGCCGCACCCCCGACGAGATCGAGGCCGGCACGCGCCGTCGCGCTGACCGAGCTTGTCGATCCGCTGGCCGAGAACGCCAACCTCGATCCGAGCGCCGATGCCACCGACCAGCAACCGCACGCTGGACGAAGCGGGCGAATGGCTGGTGATGATGGGCGTCTGCACCCACCTCGGCTGCGTGCCGCTGGGCGACGGGCGGGCGATTTCGGCGGCTGGTTCTGCCCCTGCCACGGCTCGCACTACGACACCGCCGGCCGGATCCGCAAAGGCCCGGCTCCGCGCAACCTGCCGGTGCCGGTTGCCGCGTTCACCGACGAAACCACCATCAAGCTCGGGTAAGGACAGATCATGGCCGGAATTCCGCACGACCATTACGAGCCCAAGTCGAACGGCGAAAAGTGGCTCTATCGCCGCTTGCCCGATCGTCGGGCTGCTCTATGACACGCTGATGATCCCTACGCCCAAGAACCTGAACTGGATGTGGATCTGGGGCATCGTGCTGACCTTCTGCCTCGTGCTGCAGATCGTCACCGGCATCGTGCTGGCGATGCACTACACGCCCGCAGGTCGACATGGCCTTCGCCTCGGTCGAGCACATCATGCGTGACGTGAACGGCGGCTTCATGCTGCGCTACCTCCACGCCAACGGCGCCTCGCTGTTCTTCGTGGCCGTCTACCTGCACATCTTCCGCGGCCTCTACTACGGCTCGTACAAGGCCCCGCGCGAGGTGACGTGGATCATCGGCATGCTGATCTACCTGCTGATGATGGCCACCGCGTTCATGGGCTACGTGCTGCCGTGGGGCCAGATGTCGTTCTGGGGCGCCACCGTGATCACCGGCCTTTTCGGCGCCATTCCCGGCATCGGCGAGCCGATCCAGACCTGGCTCCTCGGCGGCCCGGCGGTGGACAACCCGACGCTGAACCGCTTCTTCTCGCTGCACTACCTGCTGCCCTTCGTGATCGCGGCGCTGGTCGCGGTGCATATCTGGGCCTTCCACACCACCGGCAACAACAACCCGACCGGCGTCGAAGTGCGCCGCACCTCCAAGCAGGACGCCGAGAAGGACACGCTGCCCTTCTGGCCCTACTTCGTGATGAAGGATCTGTTCGCGCTGGCCGTGATCCTCGTGGTGTTCTTCGCCATCGTGGGCTTCATGCCGAACTACCTGGGCCACCCCGACAACTACATCGAGGCCAACCCGCTGGCGACGCCCGCGCACATCGTGCCCGAATGGTACTTCCTGCCGTTCTACGCGATCCTGCGCGCCTTCACCTCGGACGTCTGGATCGTGCAGATCGCAAGTTTCCTGACCTTCGGCATCGTCGACGCCAAGTTCTTCGGCGTGCTGGCGATGTTCGGTGCGATCGCGGTCATGGCGCTGGCCCCCTGGCTCGACACCTCGTCGGTCCGGTCGGGCCGCTACCGCCCGATGTTCAAGTGGTGGTTTGCGCTGCTGATCGTCGACTTCATCGTGCTGATGTGGGTGGGCGCGCAACCGGCAGGCGGCATCTATGCCTGGATCTCGCTGATCGCCTCGACCTACTGGTTCGCTTACTTCCTGGTGCTCCTGCCGCTGCTCGGCGTCATCGAGAAGCCGCTGCCGCAGCCTGCGACCATCGAGGATGACTTCAACTCCCACTACTCCCCGCCGACCGGCCGCGGCGGCATGTCCGCCCAGCCGGCCGAGTGAGAAAGGACCAGACCCAGATGTTCCGCACCCTCACCCTCAGCGCGGTTTCGGCGCTCGCCCTCTCGGGCGGTGCCGCCCTTGCCGCGGAAGGCGCATTCGAGCCGCATACCACCGACGTGGCCTTCAGCTTCGAAGGCCCCTTCGGCACATTCGACCGCAACCAGCTTCAGCGCGGTCTGCAGATCTATACCGAGGTCTGCTCGGCCTGCCACGGCCTGAAGCACGTGGCGATCCGCTCTCTGGGCGAACCGGGCGGCCCGCAACTGCCGGAAGACCAGGTCCGCGCCTACGCCGCGACCATGGACATCGACGATCCGGCCACGGGCGAAACCCGCCCGCGCACTCCGAACGACCATTTCCCCGTCTCTGGCCTTGAAAACGCGCCCGACCTCAGCCTGATGGCCAAGGCGCGCGCGGGCTTTCACGGCCCCTACGGCACGGGCATCAGCCAGCTGATCAACGGCATCGGCGGACCGGAGCACATCTACTCGATCCTCACCGGCTACTCGGGCGAGGAGAAGGACGAGGCGGGCAACACGTTCTACCAGAACTCCGCCTTCTCGACCGGCTGGATCGCCATGCCCCCGCCGCTGTCGGACGGGCAGGTGGAATTCGCCGATGGCAGCCCGAACGACCTGCCGCACATGGCGGAAGACGTGGCGGCCTTCCTGATGTGGACCGCAGAACCCAAGATGATGGCGCGCAAGCAGGCCGGCTTCACCGCAGTGGTGTTCCTGTCGATCCTCGCCGTGCTGCTCTACCTGACCAACAAGCGCATCTGGGCCAACGTCAAGGGTCCGAAGAAGCACGCATAAACGGCGTCAACGAACGTTCGTTTTCAAAGGCCCCGCCGCAGCGCGGGGCCTTTGTCGTTTTGTCCCGGGCACCGGCATGAAGCCCCGGCGGCGCAGCGGGGGGTTTCACACCCCCCGCACCCCCCGTGGGATATTTGTGAACAGAAGAAGCATCAGAGAAGGCCGCGCAATTCGTAGATCAACCGCAGTGCCTCGATCGGCGTCAGCTCGTCCGGATGGACGGCCTTCAGCCGCTCCTCGACCCCTGACGCCCTGGGTGCGGGCGGCACCACCACGGGCGCGGCCCGGAACAGCGGCAGATCGTCGATCAGCGCCTTCGGCCGCGCGCCCCCCTGTCGCTCGCCCTGCTCCAGCGCCTCGAGGACCACGCGCGCCCGTTCGACCACCGCAGGCGGCAACCCTGCAAGACGTGCCACCTGGACGCCATAGGATCGGTCGGCGGCCCCCTGTCGCACCTCGTGCAGGAAGATCACGTCGCCCTCCCACTCCTTCACCGTGACCGTCGCATTCTCCACCCCGGCCAGCTTGCCCGCCAGCGCCGTCATCTCGTGGTAATGCGTGGCGAACAGTGCACGGCAGCGGTTCACCTCGTGCAGATGCTCCAGCGTCGCCCAGGCGATGCGACAGCCCGTCATAGGTCGCCGTCCCCCGCCCGATCTCGTCCAGGATCACCAGCGCGCGGTCATCCGCCTGATTCAGGATCGCCGCCGTCTCGACCATCTCGACCATGAAGGTGGACCGCCCCCGCGCCAGATCGTCCGAGGCCCCGACGCGGCTGAAGAGTTGGCTCACGAGCCCCAGATGCGCCCGCGCGGCGGGCACGAAGCTGCCCGCCTGCGCCAGCAGGGCGATCAGGGCGTTCTGCCGCAGGAACGTCGACTTGCCCGCCATGTTCGGCCCGGTCAGCAGCCAGATGGCGGGCGTCCCGCCCGTCGTCAGCACGCAATCGTTCGCCACGAAAGGCACGCCCCCTGCCGCCGCAGCGCGCGCTCCACCACCGGATGCCGCCCGCCCTCCACGTCGAAGGCGCGGCTGTCGTCAACCACCGGCTCCACCCAGTTCTCGGCCACCGCAAGGTCCGCCAAGCGCGCCGCAAGGTCGATCTCCGCCAGCGCCCGCGCCGCCGCCCCGATCGGCCCCGCCTCGGCCAGCACCGCCGACTTCAGGCCATCGATAGAGCCGCTTTTCGATCTCCAGCGCATGGCCACCGGCATTCAGGATGCGCGTCTCGATCTCGGACAGCGGCACGGTGGTGAAGCGCACCTGATTGGCCGTGGTCTGGCGGTGGATGAACGTCTCTGACAGCGGCGGCGACAGCATCCGCTCGGCATGGGTGTCGGTCGTCTCGATGAAGTAGCCCAGCACGTTGTTGTGCTTGATCTTCAGGCTCGCGATCCCGGTCATGCGCCGCATAGTCCGCCTGCATCCCGGCGATCACGCCGCGCCCCTCGTCGCGCAGCCGCCGCGTTTCGTCCAGTTCCGCGTCATGCCCGGCGGCGATGAACCCGCCGTCCCGCGCCAGCAGCGGCGGCTCCGCCACCAGCGCCGCCTCCAGCCGCGCCACCAGCGCCTCGTGCCCCAGCCAGCGCCAGCGCCGCCTCGGCCAGCAGCGGCGGCGCCCCTGCCAGGCGCGCGGCGACCGCCCCGGCCTGCGCCAGCCCCGCCCGGATCGCCGCGAGGTCGCGCGGCCCGCCCCGGTCCAGCGCCAGCCGTGACAGCGCCCGGTCGATATCCGGCACGCGGCGCAGAAGGTCGCGCAGGTCGGCGCGCAACCGGCCCTGCTCCACCAGAAACCGCACCGCCTCGAGCCGCGCATGAATCACGCCAAGATCGCGCGACGGCGCCGCCAGCCGCCGCTCCAGCAGCCGCGCGCCCGCCGCCGTCACCGTCCGGTCCACCGCCACCAGCAGCGAGCCGTCGCGCCCGCCCGACAGGCTCGCCGTGATCTCGAGGTTCCGCCGCGTCGCCGCGTCGATCTGCATCGCCCCGCCCGCGCGCCTCCCGCACCGGCGGCCGCAGCAAGCGGCAGCTTGCCGCGCTGCGTCAGCTCCAGATAGTCGACGATGGCCCCCATCGCCGACAACCTCGGCCCGGTCGAAGGCCCCGAACGCGTCCAGCGTGCCCACGCCATACAGCGCGCACAGCCGCCTCTCGGCCGCCGCGCTGTCGAAACGACGCCCGCGCCAGCGGCGTCACCGCCGCCCCGGCCTCGTCCACCACCTCGCGCCAGCTCCGCCTCGCGCGCTTCGCCGACCAGCACCTCGCGCGGGGCAAGCCGCGCCAGTTCCGGCCCCAGCCGCACCGCCGGACAGGGCATCACCCGGAACTCGCCGGTCGAGATATCGGCCCAGGCCAGCGCCGCCTCGTCCCGCACCTCGGCAGAAGGCGGCAAGGAAATTGTGCCGCCGCGCGTCCAGCAGGCTTTCCTCGGTCAGCGTGCCGGGCGTCACCAGCCGCACCACGTCGCGCTTCACCACCGCCTTGTAGCCGCGCTTCTTCGCCTCCGCCGGGTCTTCCAGCTGCTCGGCGATGGCGACGCGGAAGCCCTTGCGGATCAGCGTCAGCAGATAGCCTTCGGCGGCATGCACCGGCACGCCGCACATCGGCGATGTCCTGCCCCAGATGCTTGCCGCGCTTGGTCAGCGCGATGTCCAGCGCCTCGGAGGCCGCCACCGCATCCTCGAAGAACATCTCGTAGAAGTCGCCCATCCGGTAGAACAGCAGCGCGCCGGGATTGGCGGCCTTGATCTCCAGATACTGCGCCATCATCGGCGTCACTTGATCGTCGGTCACACCATCCCCCCGGTCCGGGGGCGAGCCTAGCGAAGCCGCTCAGGGCCGGAAAGCGCCAATTCCGGCGGTCCGCTCAGTGAACGAACTGCGCCTCGCTGCCCCAGAGTTCGAGGACGCGCTGATCCCGCCCGCAGGCGTCGCGATAAAGCTTGTAGGCCGAGGCTTTCGAGCGTGGCCCGAACCGCGTCAGGATCAGGTCGCTGCTTTTGTAATAGTCCTGATGATACGTCCTCGGCCGGCGCAGAACGGCCCCAGCGGCAGGATCTTCGTCGCGATCTTTGCCCCAAGCACCTTGGCAGCCTCCGCCTTTGCCGCGTTCGCTTCCGCCTTTTCAGCAGCGTCAGAGACGAAAATCGCCGTCCGATAGGTATCTCCCCGGTCACAGAACTGCCCGCCGCGCGTCAGTCGGATCGACGGAGCGGAAGAACAGCCGCATCAGCTCGGCATAGCTTACCTTCGCGATCGTCATAGGTGATCTGCACTGCCTCATAATGCCCTGTTCCCGCCGGCACTCACCTGTTCGTAGGTCGGGTTCTTCACCGTGCCGCCGGTGAAGCCCGAGACGACACCCCTCACCCCCGGCACGCTTTCGAAATCGCTCTCGACGCACCAGAAGCAGCCGCCCGCCACCACCGCTGTCCTTGTCTCGGCCGTAGCCGCCCCCGCACCCAGCGCCAGGGCAAATGCCAGTCACGATCCGTTGCATCCCATCGTCCTCCATTTGCGCGCAGACGATGGGGCCCTCCCCCCGCCCCGTCCATTCACCGCCGCGTGAAGTCACGCAACGGTGATCGGCCCCCCTTGGCGCCGCCCGCCCGCCCCGTCTAGCCTCGCCCCGAACCGGAGGACCCCCATGACCGACCACGTCACCACCCACCAGGCCGAGGAAGACGCCCGCAACGAGGCGATCCTGATCTACGTGAACGGCCGCATCGTGCCCAAGGCGCAGGCGATGGTCAGCGTCTACGACGCCGGCTTCATGCTGGGCGACGGCGTGTGGGAGGGTATCCGCCTCTACGACGGCCACTGGGCCTTCCTCGACGAGCATATCGAGCGACTGTTCGAAGCTGCCAAGGCCATCGACCTCGACATCGCGCATGACCGCCGATCAGGTCAAATCAGGCCATCGCTAGACACGCAAGCTGCCAACGGCATGACCACCGATGCCCACGCCCGCCTGATGGTGACGCGCGGGGTCAAGACGCGGCCCTTCCAGCATCCGCGCCTGTCGCCAGCAGGGGCCGACCATGGTGATCATCATGGAACATTCGCGCCCGAAACTGCCCCGCCCCATCCGCCTCGCCACCGTCCCGCACCTGCGCGGCCTGCCGATGACGCAGGACCCCAAGCTGAACAGCCATTCCAAGCTGAACTGCATCCTCGCCTGCATCGCCGCCGAAAAGGCCGGCGCGGACGAGGCGCTGATGCTCGACGTGCATGGCTTCGTGAACACCACCAACGCCTGCAACTTCTTCATCGTCCGCAAGGGGCAGGTCTGGACCAGCACCGGCGACTACTGCATGAACGGCATCACCCGCGGCAAGGTCATCGAGCTCTGCCGCGACGAACGGCATCCCGGTGTTCGAGCGGAACTTCTCGCCTCGTCGATACCTACTCGGCGCGACGAGGCCTTCCTGACCGGCACCTTCGGCGCGCAGACCCCGGTGGGCAGCATCGACGGGCGGCACGATCGGCACCGGCCAGATGGGCCCGATGACCGAACGCCTGCGCGGCCTCTACAAGGAACCTGGTCGCGCGCATGACGCCCGATCCTACGCGATCGCCATGTGGTCCGGCCCGCGCAACCTGTCCACCGCCCTGATGTACAGCCTTCGCCGCGCGCGGCGATTGCGCCGTCTGGGACGAGCCGTTCTACGCCGCCTACCTCGCGCTACCGGCATCGACCATCCGATGGCGCGCCGAGATCATCGCCGCGGACGAGCCCGATCCGGCCCGCGTCGCCGCAGCCTGCGTTGGCCCCGTCCCGGAAGAACAGAGCCTGTTCTACCAGAAGCACATGACGCATGCACATGGTCGCCGGGCTTCGACCGCGACTGGATGGCGGCCTGCACCAACGTCTTCCTGATCCGCCATCCCGCCCGCGTCATCGCCAGCTACGCGCAAAAGCGCGAAAGCCCCGACACTGGCCGATATCGGCTTCGTCCAGCAGGCGGAGCTGTTCGACCGAGGTGGCCGACCGGCTCGGCCGCGCGCCCCTCGTCATCGACAGCGCCGACATCCGCGCCAACCCACAGGCGACGCTGTCACGGCTTTGCGCCGCGCTGGACATTCCCTTCACCGCCCGCGATGCTCCACTGGCCCGCCGGGCCCAAGCCCTACGACGGCGTCTGGGCCCCGCATTGGTACAACGCCGTCCACCGCTCCACCGGCTTCGACGCCGCCGAGGGACCGCTGCCCGACCTGCCCGGCGACTACCGCGCGCTGGCCGCGGCGGCGCTGCCGATCTACGACCGGCTGCGGGCACACGCCCTGTGACGGCACCCGGCCTCGGACCGGCGGGGCGACACCGGTCCTGCCATCCGTCGCGGGCCAACCAGGGTGTCAGACACGGTCAAAGCCAGCTAGAAATGGTTAACATCACCAGGAAAAGCGCCTGAAAGCAGGCGATTGGCAAACGTCACACGTGCGGGACATCAACCCTTCACCCGCGCATTCCGCGTCGCGATCAGCTTCAGCCGCAGCGCGTTCAGCCGGATGAAGCCCTGCTGCGTCCTTCTGGTCATAGGCGCCCGGCGTCCTCCTCGAAGGTCACGTGCTTTTCGCGAGTAGAGCGAATGCTCCGACCACCGCGCCACCGTCCGCGCCAGCGCCCTTGTACAGCTTCACCCGCACCGTCCCGGTCACATGCTCCTGGCTCTTGTCGATCAGCGCCTGCAGCATCTCCCGCTCCGGGCTGAACCAGAAGCCGTTGTAGATCAGCTCGGCATAGCGCGGCATGACGCTGTCCTTCAGATGCCCCGCCCCGGCATCCAGCGTGATCTGCTCGATCCCCCGGTGCGCCTCCAGCAGGATCGTCCCGCCCGGGCGTCTCGTAGGCCCCGCGCGACTTCATGCCCGACGAAGCGGTTCTCGACCAGATCGAGCCGCCCCACGCCATGCTTGCCGCCCAATTCGTTCAGCCGGGTCAGGATCGTGGCCGGGCTCATCGCCTCGCCGTTGATCGCAACGGCGTCGCCCTTCTCGAAGGTGATCTCCACCATCTCGGGCGTATCCGGCGCGGCCTCCGGGTCCACCGTCCGCTGCCAGACATAGGCCGGCGGCTCGACGCCGGGGTTCTCCAGCACCTTGCCCTCGGACGAGGTGTGCAGCAGGTTCGCGTCGACCGAGAACGGCGCCTCGCCCCGCTTGTCCTTGGCGATCGGAATCTGGTTCGCCTCGGCGAATTCCAGAAGCTTCGTCCGGCTGGTCAGATCCCACTCCCGCCACGGCGCGATCACCTTGATGGCCGGGTTCAGCGCATAGGCGCGACAGCTCGAACCGCACCTGGTCGTTGCCCTTGCCGGTCGCCCCGTGCGCCACCGCGTCTGCCCCGGTTTCCTCCGCGATCCGCACCAGATGCTTCGAGATCAGCGGCCGCGCGATCGAGGTGCCGAGCAGATACAGCCCCTCATAAAGCGCGTTGGCCCGGAACATCGGGAAGACGAAATCCCGCACGAATTCCTCGCGCACATCCACGATATGGATGTTCTCGGGCTTGATCCCCAGCAGGATCGCCTTCTGCCGCGCCGGTTCCAGCTCTTCGCCCTGCCCCAGATCGGCGGTGAAGGTGACAACCTCGCAGCCATACTCGGTCTGCAGCCATTTCAGGATGATCGAGGTATCGAGACCGCCCGAATAGGCGAGGACGACTTTCTTCGGCCCGGACATGATCTCTCCCGCGAAACAAGGCTTTCGGCGGCGTTATCGCGATTCACCGGCAAGGGCAAGGCGCGCGCCGGAAGGCTTGTCTTTGCCCACCCGGTGCGCTTAATCGGCGGATGACCGAATTTGCCCAAGCCGCCCGCGCCGCGACCCGTGCCCTGCGCGATCTCTTTCCCGAGACGCCGCTGCAGCGGAACGATCACCTCTGCCAGCAGTACGACGCCGAGATCTGGCTGAAGCGCGAGGATCTGAGCCCGGTGCGCAGCTACAAGCTGCGCGGCGCCTTCACCGCCATGCGAAAGCATCTGGCGGCGCATCCGGACCAGACGCATTTCGTCTGCGCCAGCGCGGGGAACCACGCGCAGGGCGTGGCCTATGCCTGCCGCCATTTCAACGTGCAGGGCACCATCTTCATGCCGGTGACGACACCACAGCAGAAGATCGACAAGACCCGTACCTTTGGCGGCGAGGCAATCGAGATCGTTCTGACAGGCGACTACTTCGACCAGACGCTCGCCGCCGCGCAGGCGTTCTGCGCCGAGCGGCAGGCGCATTTCCTGTCGCCGTTCGACGATCCGGATGTGATCGAGGGCCAGGCCAGCGTCGGCGTCGAAATCCTCGATCAACTGGGCCGCGCGCCCGACTTGGTGATCTTGCCGGTAGGCGGCGGTGGTCTTGCATCGGGCGTCACCGGCTACCTGCGCGAGACGGCACCCGGTACGGATTTCCGCTTTGTCGAGCCGCTGGGTGGGGCGAGCCTGACGGCGGCGCTCGCCGCAGGCGGGCCTGCCACGCTGTCGCGCATAAACAGTTTCGTCGATGGCGCAGCCGTTGCGCGGATTGGAACGAACAACTTCTCGCGCCTCGGCTGGGTCCGTCCGGACCAGGTGTTGCTCGCCCCCGAAGACCGTATTTGCGTGACGATGTTGCAGTTCCTGAACATCGAGGGGATCGTGCTTGAGCCTGCGGGCGCCCTGGCGGTCGATGTGCTGCCCGACCTCGCCGAGACGATCCGCGGCAAGACGGTGGTCTGCGTGACGTCCGGCGGGAATTTCGACTTCGAGCGCCTGCCGGAGGTGAAGGAGAGGGCTCAGCGCTATTCGGGCCTGAAGAAATACTTCATCCTGCGGATGCCGCAGCGCCCCGGCGCACTGCGCGAGTTCCTGATGATGCTGGGGCCGGATGACGACATCGCGCGCTTCGAATACCTGAAGAAGTCAGCGCGTAACTTCGGATCGGTCCTGATCGGGATCGAGACCAAGACGGCGGCCAATTTCGTACAGCTTTTCGGTCGGATGGACGGGGCAGGATTTGCCTATCGCGACATCACGGGTGATGAGACATTGGCCGAGTTCCTGATCTAGCCGCCTATCTGCCAAAGTTCAGGCCGCGCGAAGGCTGCCAACCCCTTTGCAGAAGGTGCGCCGGGCGTCTGCATAGCTGTCCACGACCTGCCTCAGATCCACCGGGTGCCCCCCCGCCGCGCGCTTCTCGCCATGGCTGCACAATTCGGCAAGCTCCTGGAAGCCCAGATTCAGCGCGCTTCCCTTCAGGAAATGGAGCTCTGCCTCCAGCGTAGGATAGGGTTTGCCACTCTGCAGGCGGGAAATCGCCTCATCCGATTCCGTCAGGAACATCTCGACGACTTCGGCAAAGTCGCCAGCACCAATCTCGTCGCGCAAGGCGGCGACCCTGTTCCAGTCAATCATAGCACCCTCTGCCTGTTTGGCTTCCGTCAACACCCACGAGGCAAACCTGCGCGAGTCAGTCTTAACACCCCGTTTAGGCGCGCCCACCCGGAACTGGAAAACTTTACGCTTCATCGTCTCTTAAGCCCGGCGCCCCAAGACAACGGGTGGCAAGACGATGGGAAAACACCGGGTGGAAAGCAGCTTTGCGGCCGCAGAAGGTCAATTGGCACGGCGCGCGCCCGCCGCGGCCCGGCAAATCCTTGTGGTTGACGACAGCGCGGCGCAACGCCGTGTTCTGGCGTTGTCGTTGGTCCGATGGGGATATGATGTGACCGAGGCAGCCTCGGGCGAAGCGGCACTTGCCCTGTGTCACGACGTCTCGTTCGACATCATCCTCAGCGATTGGGTCATGCCCGGCATGACCGGCCTTGACCTGTGCCGGGCCGTTCGGGCGAGGGAGCACGAGACCTATGGCTACTTCATCCTGCTAACCTCGAAATCCGACAAGACCGAGGTTGCCGACGGGCTGGATGGCGGGGCCGACGATTTCCTGTCGAAGCCCGTGAACCCGGATGAACTGCGCGCGCGGATGCGGGCCGGCGAGCGGATCATTGCGATGCATCGCGAACTTATCGAGAAGAATCGGCTGGTGCGTTCCACCCTGACCGAACTTCAGGTGGTGTACAACTCGCTGGACCGCGATCTGATCGAGGCCCGCAAGGTGCAACAGTCACTCGCCCCGGAGCTGTATCAGGATTTCGAACAGGGGTCGGTGTCGATCCTACTGCGCCCTTCGGGCCATGTGGGGGGTGATCTGGTCGGCGGTTTCCGGATCAACGAACGGCAGATCGCCATCTATGCCGTTGATGTGTCAGGTCATGGCGTGGCGTCGGCAATGATGACGGCGCGGCTGGCCGGAATGCTTTCCGGCGCCACGCCGGACCAGAACCTTGCCCTGATGCACGATCCTGGTGGTGCCCGCTACGCCTGGCCGCCAGAGTTTCTTGCCGGACGATTGAACCGGATGATGCTGGAAGCGATTCAGGTCGACCAGTATTTCACCATGGCCTATGCCGAGATCCATCTGCATACGGGCCGTGTCCGGCTGGTGCAGGCGGGGCATCCCCACCCTGCCATCCTGAGGGCGGATGGCGAGGTGGAGTTCGTGGGGCGGGGCGGCCTGCCCATCGGTCTGATCGAGAATGCTCGTTACGAGCGTGTCAATCTCCAGCTTTGTGCAGGTGACCGGCTGTTCCTCGTGTCGGATGGCGTCACCGAATGCGCCGATCCGCAGGGCGAGGAACTGGGCGAAAGCGGGTCTGGCTACGCTGATGCAGCGGAACGCGGAACTTTCAAGCCCGGCTTTTCTTGAAGCGCTGGTCTGGGATCTGCACGCCTATCAGGGCGGAACGGACTTCCGCGACGATGTTTCGGGGGTGTTGTTCGACTATCGCGGGCCGTAGGCGGCTTTGGCCAGCATCGCCCGGTCGCCGGGATTGCCAAGGGTCTCGATCGCTTCGTCAACCGGAAGCCAGACCGCCGAATGCCCCGCCTCGCTCGGTGGACCAAGCCGCAGGACCGGGCGGGCGAGGAAAACGGTGCACAGCTTCTCGGCCCAAAGGTCATATTCCGGCATGTAGGTGAAGCGTCGGAACGCGCCCAGCCGGCGGGTCACGTCGATCTTCCAGCCGGTCTCCTCGAACACCTCGCGATGCAGTGCCGCGATGGGGTGTTCGCCCCGGTCGATACCGCCTCCGGGCAACTGGAACTCGGGCAGCGGTTCCATCTGAAACGTGGTCAGCAGGCTGTCGCCCAACAGCAGCACCGCGTAGATGCCGGGCCTGCGACGATAGCGTTGGCCTGCCTTCACCGCTTCGCCGTAGCGTCTGATCATGGTCCACCCTTGGTCCGTCGGTTGCCGTCTCTATATACGCTGCGATATGCCAAGGCCTGCGCCCCAAGGAAACCCCTATGCTCGGATCACAACTCGCCTGGGACGACAGCGTCCTGCCGTTTCAGCTTGACCGCTCGGATATCCGCGGCCGCGTGGCGCGGCTGGACGGCGTGCTTGACCGAGTGCTCGCCCAGCACGCCTACCCGCCGCAGGTCGAGGCGCTCGTCGCCGAGGCAGCGCTTCTTACCGCCCTGATCGGGCAAACCATCAAGCTGCGCTGGCGCCTGTCGTTGCAGATCAGGGGCACCGGGGCAGTGCGAATGATCGCCACGGACTATTACGGTCCGACCGAGGACGGTCAGGCCGCCCGCATCCGCGCCTATGCGAATTTCGACGAGGAAGGATTGGTGGAGGGGGCCGACCCCTTCGGCCTGATCGGTGAGGGATATTTCACCATCCTGATCGACCAGGGCGAAGGGATGGTGCCCTATCAGGGCATTACGCCGCTTACGGGCGGATCGCTCTCGACCTGCGCCGAGACCTATTTCGCGCAGTCAGAGCAGCTTCCCACCCGATTTGCGGTGACCTATGGCCGCTCACAAATGCCTGGCGCCGCAGCCCGTTGGCGTGCGGGCGGCGTCATGCTGCAGCACATGCCGAAGGCTTCGCTGGACGTAGCGGCGGAGGAAGGCTCCGGCGAGGGAGGTCTGCTGTCGCACAGCGACATCCTTGATGGGGAAGAGGGCGAGAACTGGATCCGGGCAAACCTTCTGCTCGACACGGTCGAGGATCTGGAGCTGATCGGGCCGTCCGTCCACCCGACCGACCTGCTGGTGCGGCTGTTCCACGAGGAAGGCCCGCGCGTTTTCGACGCTCAGCCAATCCGCTTTGGGTGTTCCTGCTCGGCTGAAAAGGTGCGCCAGTCGTTGTCGATCTACTCGTCCAAGGATATCGCGCATATGACCACGGAAGACGGCATCCTTACCGCCGACTGCCAGTTCTGTGGCGCGCATTACGAGTTCGATCCAAAGACGCTCGGATTCCAGGCCGAAGAGGTTCCGGGTGAGAGCCGTTGATCGCGGAACGCTGGCGCTTGCCCTTGCGCGCCAGACCGGCACGTCCTCTGACTTCGACCTGAACCCGGGAACCCTGCTGCCGGCAGATCGCACGTTGCGGCAGGCCGGCGTGCTGATCGCGATCTGCGACCAGCCCGAAGGGCCAAATCTGATCCTGACGAAACGTTCCTCGCATCTGAAGCACCATCCGGGCCAGATCGCTTTTCCTGGCGGCAAGGTCGATCCGACCGACGATGGCCCGGTCGGCGCTGCCCTGCGCGAGGCATGGGAAGAAGTCGGCCTTCCGCCCGCGCAGGTTCAGGTGATCGGCACGCTCCCCGCACACGAGACTGTAACGGGTTTTCTCGTGACGCCGGTGCTCGCCCTTGTCATCGGGGAGTTCACGCCCGTCCCCGAGGTGGGCGAGGTGGAGGAGGTGTTCACAGTCCCGCTTGGCTTCGTCACCAACCCGTCCAATTTCCGGATCGAGCGGCGGCGCTGGCGCGAGCAATGGCGGCGATACTACGCGGTGCCATACGGCCCCTATTACATCTGGGGCGCGACTGCGCGCATCTTGCGGGGATTGGCCGAAAGGCTGGGGCCGTGAGGGTATCCGGCGACTGGCTGACGAGGCCGAGACACAGGCCGTCTGCGCGATGCTGACCACGGCGGGCTACCAAGCGCTGCTCGTCGGTGGCTGCATCCGCAACGCGCTGATGGATATCCCGGTCGCAGATGTCGACATCGCCACCGACGCGCTCCCCCAAACAGTCTCTGATCTTGCCGAAATTGCGGGTCTCAAGTCTGTGCCGACCGGACTGGAACATGGCACGGTCACAATCGTTTCCAATGGCATCCCGCATGAGGTCACGACCTTTCGCCGCGATGTGGAGACCTTCGGTCGCCACGCCACGGTCGCCTTCTCCACCGACGTGGCCGAAGATGCCGCGCGGCGCGACTTCACGATGAACGCGCTCTACGCCACCCCGCAAGGCGACGTGATAGACCCGCTCGGCGGCCTGCCCGACCTTCTGGCACGACGCCTGCGCTTCGTCGGCGACCCCGCTGCGCGCATCACCGAGGACTACCTTCGAATCCTGCGCTTCTTCCGATTCCACGCTCTGTACGGCGATCCCGGGGCCGGCCTTGATGCCGAGGCGCTCGCCGCCTGCGCGGCGCTGGCGGACGGCCTCGACAGCCTGTCGCGGGAACGGGTGGGGGCCGAGATGCGCAAACTCCTAGGCGCCCCAGACCCGGCGCCTGCGGCGGCTGCGATGGAACGCACCGGGATTCTGCCTCGCGTGCTGCCGGGTGCCTCGTCACGGGCATTGCCGATGCTGGTCCATCTGGAAGCGGGGTACAGACCGGAATGGCTGCGCAGGCTCGCCGTGCTCGGAGGGGAGGACCAGACCGATCGGCTGCGACTCAGCCGCACGGAAACGGTCACGCTGGGCGCCCTTCTCGAAGCGATCGCCGGCGCCCGAAACCCCGCCGAACTTGGCTACCGACTTGGCGCCGATGTCGCGACGGATGCGGTCCTTGCCCGCGCGGCCGTGCTGGAAGCGCCGCTTCCGTTGAGCTGGCAAGCCGATGTCGCCCGAGGCGCGATGGCCCGTTTCCCTGTCAAGGCGGGCGACCTGATGCCCGCGTTGTCGGGCCCCGCACTCGGCCAGCGGCTCGCCAGTCTTGAAGGCAAATGGATCGCATCGAACTTCACGCTCGCACGCGACGAACTTCTGCGCCTGGACTGAGGCCGGTTTTCCTTCCCTCCGAACAGGTCTATATGCACAGGGCAACGATCCTGAGGCTTCCCCCGTGTTCCGTTTTTTCGAGGGCCTCGTCGACCCCTACGTCGAATACGAGCAAACCGATACGCCGCCCCGGCGGCTCTGGCCGTTCCTTCGGGAATACATGCTGCCCTTTCGGGCGGTCTTTGCCGTCACGGGCATTCTGGCTGTCGTCATCGCCACCGCCGACGTGGCACTGATCTGGTATGTCGGACGCCTCGTGGACCTGCTTGGAAGCGGCACCCCGCAACAGGTCTGGGCTGCCTACGGGACAGAGATGATCCTCGTGGCGCTCGCCGTATTGCTTCTTCGACCCGCCGTGGCCGTGGCCGAGGTTGCGCTGCTGCACAACACGATCCTGCCGAACTTTACCACGATGATCCGCTGGCGCGCGCATCGCCACGTCCTGCGCCAGCCCGTCGGCTGGTTCGAGGGCGACTTTGCGGGCCGCCTCGCCAACCGCATCATGCAGACACCGCCGGCGGCCGCGGATGCCGTCTTTCAGACCTTCGACGCGATGGCCTTCGCGCTCGTCACGATCATCGGCGCGGGGATCATGCTGGCGGGTTCGGATCCCCGCCTGCTTCTGCCGCTGGTGATCTGGTTCGCGCTCTATGTCGCGCTCGCCCGCTGGACGCTCCGCCGCGCCGGTCCGGCCGCCAAAGCCTCGTCTGATACCCGCTCCGCGATCACCGGGCGCGTGGTGGATGCCTACAGCAACATCCACTCCGTCAAGCTTTTCGCGCATCATGACAACGAGGTTCTCTACGCCAGGGATGCGATCGAGAACGCGCGTCAGACCTTCAACCGCGAAATGCGGATCGTCACCAAGATGGACCTCGCCCTGACCGTGCTGAACGCCTTCCTCATCGTCTCGGTTACAGGCTGGGCGCTGTTGCTGTGGTATCAGGGCGCGGCAACGGTCGGCGCGGTCGCGGGTGCCACGGCACTCGTGCTGCGGCTGAACAGCATGACCTATTGGATCATGTGGGCCACGACCTCGCTCGTCCAGGCGCTTGGCGTAGTGCAGGAGGGGATGGAGACGATCACCCAGCCCATCGGCCTGACGGACGCGCAAGGCGCGACAGCGCTTCAACTTTCCGAAGGCAGGATCGAGATCAGCAACGTCTCGCACCATTACGGGCGCGGCCAGGGGGGGCTTGATGACGTCAGCCTCTCCATCCGTCCTGGTGAGAAGATCGGCCTTATCGGGCGGTCAGGTGCGGGGAAATCGACCCTCGTCAAGCTCTTGCTGCGGTTCTACGATCCGGAAGGCGGGCAGATCCGGGTCGACGGACAGGACATCGCCCACGTCACCCAGGACAGCCTCAGGCGCAACATCGGCATGGTGCAGCAGGATTCGAGCCTGCTCCACCGCTCGATCCGCGACAATATCCTCTACGGACGCCCGGACGCCAGCGAGGCCGAGATGATCGAAGCGGCGCGGCGCGCGGAGGCGCATGAGTTCATCCAGATGCTGGAAGACCCCGAGGGGCGGCGCGGGTACGATGCGCATGTCGGCGAGCGCGGCGTGAAGTTGTCCGGCGGGCAGCGCCAGCGGGTGGCCATCGCCCGGGTCATCCTCAAGGACGCGCCCATCCTGATTCTGGATGAGGCAACGTCGGCGCTGGACAGCGAGGCGGAAGCAGCCATCCAGAAAACGCTCTACGGCGTGATGCAGGGCAAGACCGTGATCGCCATCGCGCACCGTCTGTCAACCATCGCCGCGATGGACAGGATTGTCGTGCTCGAGGACGGGCATATCGCCGAAATCGGCAGCCACATGGAACTCCTGGCGCGGGCGGGGCTTTACTCCCGCTTCTGGGTCCGCCAGTCCGGCGGGTTCATCGGCATCGAGGAGGCTGCGGAATGAGCGTGTTGATCCGGCTGGGTAACCTGATCCGCCCGTTCGAGCGCGCCGAAGGGCCGCCCCCGCAGAGTCTTGGTGCCTTCTTCCGCTGGTGCCTTTCCGGCGCATGGCCGATGCTCTGGGTCGCGGGTGCCATCTCCTCGATTGCGGGGGCGACCGAGGTCGTATCAGCGCTCATCCTGGGCTGGGTCGTCGATGCCGCGGTCAGCAGCACGCCTCAGGGCTTCTTCACCGAACATGCCGACCTCTTGCTGATCTTCCTGGTCTTCTACCTTGTCCTGCGGCCGGCCTCCTTCGGCCTGTCGTCGGCGTCGAACTCCATCATCGTCGGGCCGAACGTGATGCCGCTCGTCCTCAGCCGCCTGCACCGCTGGACACTGGGGCAGGCGGTCACCTTCTTCGACAACGATTTCGCAGGCCGCATCGCGCAAAAACAGATGCAAGCCGCGCGCGCGGTGACGGATGTCGCGACCGAGATGATCAACACGGTGGCCTTTGCCCTCGCGTCGATCATCGGGTCGGTCATCTACCTGCTGGCCATCGACATCTGGATTGCGGCGGCGCTTGCCGTCTGGCTGATCGCCTATGTCGGCCTCATCATGTTCTTCCTGCCCCGCGTGCGCGAAAATTCGGCCGCCCGCGCCGCCTCGCGCGCCATGGTCTCGGGGCAGGTCGTTGACACGATCACCAACATCAAGACGGTCAAGCTTTTCGCCCACGCCGCATATGAGGATCGCGTCGCGCTGGACGCGATGGAGGTGTTCCGCGACCGCTCGCTGGAGTTCGGCCTGATCTCCACCTGGTTCCGCTACTCGCTGATGACGCTGGCGGGCGTGCTGCCGGTGCTGCTGATCGGCGGAACCCTGATGCTGTGGCAGCAGGGGCAGGCGACCGCCGGGGCCATCGCCGCCGCCGGGGCCATTGCCATGCGGATCGCGCAGATGTCGGGCTGGGTCAGCTTCACCCTGATCTCGATCTATACGAGCATAGGCGAGGTCGAGGACGGCATGAAAACCCTGACCGTCCCCCACACGCTGGCGGATGAACCTGACGCGGTGGACCTGCCGCGGATCAAGGGCGAGGTCACTTATGACAATGCATCCTTCGCCTATGGTCGTCGCCGGGGTGGCGTTGCCGACATCAACCTGCACATCGCACCGGGGGAGAAGTTGGGGATCGTCGGGGCCTCGGGCGCGGGCAAATCCTCGCTCGTTTCGCTGCTGCTGAGGCTCTATGATACCGAAAGCGGGCGGATTCTGGTCGATGGGCAGGACGTGCGCCACGTCACGCAGGAAAGCCTTCGCCGCCAGATCGGCATGGTCACGCAGGAAACAGCGATGTTCAACCGCTCCGCGCGGGACAACATCCTGTATGGCCGCCCCGATGCCACGGAGGCCGAATTGGTCGCCGCTGCCAGGGCGGCCGAGGCGCATGAGTTCATCGAGCACATGGTCGACCACAAGGGCCGCAAGGGCTACGACGCCTTTCTGGGCGAGCGCGGCGTCAAGCTGTCCGGCGGCCAGCGCCAGCGCATCGCGCTCGCCCGCGCGTTCCTCAAGGACGCGCCGATCCTTGTGCTGGACGAGGCGACGAGCGCGCTGGACAGCGAGGTGGAAGCGTCGATCCAGGAAGCCCTGGGCCGCGTTATGCAGGGCAAGACCGTGCTTGCCATCGCCCACCGCCTGTCCACCATCTCGGCCATGGACCGCATCATCGTGATGGACGACGGTCGCATCGTCGAAGAGGGGACGCACGACCAGCTTCTGGCCCGGAATGGTCTCTACGCGCGCTATTGGAACCGACAGTCTGGCGGCTTCATCGGAACCGACGAACAGGAAGCCGCCGAGTGATCCTGACGATCGACCGCATCGGCCATCGCGGCGACGGCATCGCGCAGGGGCCGGACGGCCCGGTCTTCGCCCCGGGCCTGCTTGCCCGGCGAAGTGGTCGATGGCACGATCCAGGGCGACCGGCTGACCAACGCCCGCATCCTCGACGCCCTCGCCCGATCGCATCCGCCCGCCCTGCGCCCATGCGCGCACCTGCGGCGGTTGTCTGATGCAGCACGCGTCGGACCCGTTCGTGGCCGCCTGGAAGCAGGGCATCGTCGAAGGCGCCCTGTCCGGCCAGGGGCTGACAGCGCCCCTCCGCCCGATCCTCACGTCGCCCCCCCGGTCACGCCGCCGCGCGACCTTCGCCGGGCGGCGCACGAAAGGTGGTGCGCTGATCGGATTCCATGCGCGCGCGTCAGATGTCCTAGTCGCCGTGCCCGGTTGCCAGGTCATCACTCCTGAACTGCACGCGACCTTCCCGGCGATGGAAGCACTGATCGTCAAGGGTGGTTCACGGTCCGCAGAACTCTCCTTGACCGTCAGCCAAAGCCTCGGCGGCCCCGACATCGCCGTAACCGGCGGCAAACCTGCCGACCCCGCCCTGCGGATGGACCTTGCGCGGCTGGCCGAGGCGCATGGCATCGCCCGCCTGACCTGGGATGGCGAAACCATTGCGCTGCGCACGGCCCCGATGCAGCGCTTCGGTGCCGTCCTGGTCTCGCCACCGCCCGGTGCCTTCCTGCAAGCGACGGCTGAGGGTGAAGCGGCCCTCCTCGACGCCGTCCGCGAAGCCGTTGGGACAGCCCGGCGCATCGCCGACCTGTTCGCAGGTACGGGGACGTTCAGCCTGCCGATCGCGGAACACGCCGACGTCCATGCTGTCGAGGCCGACCCCGCCATGCTCGCGGCGCTCGACAAGGGTTGGCGGCAGACCCCCGGCCTGCACCGTGTCACGACCGAAGCGCGCGATCTCTTCCGCCGCCCCCTGGAGCCGGATGAGCTGAATGGCTTCGACGCTGTCATCATCGATCCGCCCCGCGCCGGGGCCGAGGCCCAGACCGCAGCACTCGCCCGCGCCCGCGTGCCCGTCATCGCGGCCATCTCGTGCAATCCCGTGACCTTCGCCCGCGACGCGCGGCTTCTGGTTCAGGCGGGCTATGTGCTCGACTGGGTGCAGCCCATCGACCAGTTTCGCTGGTCGTCGCATGTCGAACTGGCAGCGCGGTTCCATCTGCCGAAACGATAGCCATTTCACGAAACCGTGAGCGTTTCGCACTTTGCGAAGCGCGCGCCCCTGCTGTATCGCTTGGAAAAACATACGGGCAGATCAATCATGCGGGCAGCGCGCCTTTTCGTCATCCTGATGCTGGTATTGGGGCTCGCCGCCTGTGGCAACTCGAAGTTCAAGCGCTACAACGGCCCCGAAGTGACCCGGATCGAGGTGCACAAGGCGAACCGCCGGATGTATCTGCTGCATAATTCGCAGGTGCTCGAAGCCTATGACATCAAGCTTGGGTTCAATCCGGTCGGCCACAAGGAATTTGAAGGCGACGGCAAGACGCCCGAAGGCACCTACCGGATCAGCTACAAGAACCCCCGCAGCCGCTATCACCTGTCACTCGGGATCAGCTACCCGGATGAAAACGACGTGGCCGCGGCAGAGGCGTTGGGCAAGCAACCGGGCGGCGACATCATGATTCACGGCTATTCCTACTACAAGGGCCGCAACAAGAACGACTGGACCGCAGGTTGCATCGCCGTACGAAACGGCGAGATTGAAGATATCTACGCGATGGTCAAACCCGATACACCAATCGTGATCGTGCCCTAAGGAACATCGCGACAAGGGTGCAGCGGCTTTCCTTTTCCGATCTGCGGAAGATCAACGGGTCGGATCGGTTCAGGCGAATGTTTCATCGCCCGACTTGATCCGGGTCGCAGCTATTGGAGCGCGAGGCCAGCCAGCGCGGGCAACTGCCCGGCCGAGTTTCCGGTGATCATCGTCCACCAGATCTTGCCGTTCGGCTCCTGATACCACGAGAATCCCATCTCGTTCGCAGCCGGGTCCATGATGATCGCGCGGGTATCGGGCTGCTCCATCCAGTCCGACAGCGTTTCAATCTCGGTCTGGTAGGTTTCCGAGATCAGCTCGCCCACAAGCTTCCCCGTGTAGCCGACGCGCCGCACCCGATCGAGCGGCGACGAGCCGTCAGAGCCGAAATGCCACGGCCGGTTCTGCACCGACATATCCCGGGAATGCGTGGCGGCGGCCGCGTTGAGCTGGGCGTTGAGCTGCATCGGCTGCAGCCCCTTTGCGCCGCGCAGCGCGTTGACCGAATCGAGCGTGCGGTACTGGATCGGGCCGGGGTCTTCGGCGTTCAGCTTGCCCTGCCCTGTCCCGACCGCCCCGGTTCCCGCACAGCCGGAAAGGGCGACGGCGGCGCACAGCATCAGGGCGGAAACGATTTTCATCTCGGGCTACCTTCGCGGTCGGAAACAGACCTGTCCTTTATCGAAAGCCGCGGCGGTGTTCAAACCCAACTCTGCAGGATGCACTGACGTGTGTTTGATTTGCGATTGACGCGGTGTCGTTGTATCCCTGCGCCCACGCGGAAAGAAGGAGACGGGCAGATGACCCTCAAAACCTCGCAGAAGGTCGGGCGGCGGGCATTCATCGGCGGCAGCGCCCTGGTTGTTGCGGGGCTGGCGATGCCCGCGCTTGCAATGCAGGGCTCGACCGAGGCGGACACCAGCGTCGGCGGCCAGGTTCGAAGCAACGTATCGAGCTTCCGGATGCTCGAATGGCAGAATTACTTTGCAAATACCAAGAATGGCGCGATTCTTTGCGACACAAAGTCGCGGGCGCTCCATTTCTGGTCTGAAGACCAGAGCATCTACAAGCTCTATCCCACGTCGGTGCCGCTGTCCGAGGATCTGACACGGCTCGGCAAGACCGAGGTTGTCCAGAAAGTGGTGAACCCGCCCTGGCGACCCACGGCTTCGATGCGCGAACGCCATCCCGAGTGGCCGGAGTTCGTCGATGGCGGTTCGCCCGAAAATCCGCTTGGCGTGCGCGCGCTGTACCTTTCGTGGCCTGCCTACCGCATCCATGGCACCCACGACACGCGCAAGATCGGGCGCCGTTCGTCGAACGGATGTATTGGCCTGTACAATGAACACATTATCCAATTGTTCGACCTTTCGAAGGTGGGAACGCAGGTGTTGCTAATTTGACGACACGTGCGCAATGAGAGCGTTGCAGCAGCGAAGTCACGTTGCAATCCATGGGCTAAGCTGCTTATGAAAGCATACGAGGTACAGCTTGGGTGCGCGCCATCGTCCTCTGAAATATTCGGTGGCGTGCAATATCTGGAGGTTAACATGAAGAAACTCGTACTCGCTGCGGCCCTGGCAGGCGCTGCTTCCACTGCGGCTTACGCCGGTGGTGTTGCCGAGCCCGTTATGGAACCGGTCGTTGTTGAAGAGCAGACCTCTTCTTCGGGCGCTGGCATCGTTGTTCCGCTGCTGCTCCTGATCCTGATCGTGGCCGCCTCGGCGTCCTGATCTTACGGACAGTTATTTGGAAAGGGCGGCGAACTTGGTTCGCCGTCTTTTTCATTTTGTGAACCTGCTGTCGAAGCGCGCGCGTCAGCGTATCCAGCCTGACAGGTTCTCCTCGATCACCGCCACCAGCGCGCGCACATGCGCCTCGTCGTCGTTCAGGCAGGGAATGTAGGTGAACACCTCGCCCCCCGCATGTTCGAACGCCTCGCGGATCTCGCCGTTGATTTCCTCCAGGGTCTCGATGCAATCGGCCGAGAATGCCGGCGCCATCACCGCGATCCGCGTCTTGCCCTGCCTTGCCAGCTCGGCCACATGCTCCACCGTATAGGGCTTGAGCCATTCCTCGGGGCCAAAGACGGACTGGAACGTCGTGTCGATGCTGCCCTTCTCCCATCCCAGCCGTTCGCGCAGCAGGCGCGAGGTCTTGGCGCACTGGCAGTGGTAGGGATCGCCAGACATCAGGTAGCGCTTGGGCATCCCGTGATAGCTCGCCACCAGCACGTCCGGCACGTGATCCAGCGCCGCATAGGCCCGTTCCACCGATTGTGCCAGCGCGTCGATGTACAGCGGATGATCGAAATACTCCGGTACCGTCCGCACCGCAGGCTGCCGCTTCTCCTTCATCAGGGCGCGGAAGAACTGGTCGTTGGCGGTGGCAGACGTCGCTCCGGCGTAGTGGGGATAGAGCGGGAAGAACAGGATCTTCTCGCAACCCGCCTCTACCATCGCCCGCACCTTGCTGTCCGTCGAGGGATTGCCATACCGCATGCAGAAATCGACCATCACATCGCTGCCGTGGATATCGGCCAGCGCGGCTGCGATCTTTGCGGTCTGGTCCTTTGTGATGGTCATCAGCGGGCTTTCGCCCTTCTCATGGTTCCAGATCAATTTGTAGTTGGCACCGGAACTGAATGGCCGCTTGGTCAGGATGATCAGTTGCAGTAGCGGCTGCCATTTCCAGCTTGCATAGTCGATCACACGCTTGTCCGACAGAAATTCGTTCAGGTAGCGCCGCATCGACCAATAGTCGTAGTTGTCCGGCGTGCCGAGGTTCGCCAGCAGCACGCCCACTTTCGCCCGGCGAACCGGAGGATGGTCGGCGGGGGCATGGGCCAGCCGGTCCTTGCCTGCGGGAATCATCGCCAGCACCGCAGAGGCCCCTGCAAGACCTGTCTTTGCATCCAGCATGGCTTTCGTCCTGTCATCTAGGCGTTACCCGCGGAGATAACCGCAATTTGCCCGGGGTCAACTGTCGCGCCGGGGCGCAGGCGACAGCGGCACCTCGGCGGTGCCCAGCGCAACGGCAAGTCTCTGCGCCGCAGAGCCGGGACGCAAGGGTTTCGGCTGGCTCTCGTGCGGCGCCCAGCCGGTCAGAAAGATCATCTCGAACGTCGCCCGAAGCCGCCCGTCCGGCAACGCGAATCCCTCGCCATAGCGCCGCGCCGCGTCAGCAAACACCGCCTGCCGCGTCGGCCTGCGCAGACGCGCGGCGAGGGCATTTCCCTCGCCCATCGCGCGCAGGTCCGACATCAGCCGGAACATATCCGCATAGCTGACCGTCCAGGAAGAACCATCCGCGACCGGCAGCGCAAATCCCGCCCGTTGAAGCAACCCGCCCAGATCGCGAATCTCGCCCATCGGCAACACGCGGGGGGAAAGCCCGCCGGTCACCGCCACTTCCGCCTCTGCCAGACAGGTACGCAATTCCGTCAGCGTCCCCCCCCGAACAGCACCCCAAGGAACAACCCGTCAGGTTGCAGCGCCCGAAGGCTCTGCACCAACTGCCCGACCGGATCGTTCGCCCAGTGCAGTGCAGAGGGAATGGATCACAAGGTCATGCGCCCCGTCCTCCAGTTCCAGCACATCTTCGTCGGACAAGATCCGGGCATCCGGCATCCTCGACTGCCACAGATCGGGAAAAGCCGTCACGACCGCCGGAGCCGTAAATGTTCTGTTAACCTCCAGCAGCCTTTCCTGAAGCTCGTCCGCCGCCAGTTCCTGCAGGAACAGCGCCGGATCGCGCGCCGCGCGGGCACGGTGGCGGACAAGGGCCTCGCGGTCGGTCAGCGGTGGCGGCATCTGCATGGCTCGCAGCTAAGGGGACGGGGATGAGATTGCAAGCCGTGCTCGAAACCGCCCTGCACACGATCTATCCGCCGCAATGCCTGAGCTGCGATGCAAGTGTCACCACCGATTTCGGCCTCTGTGGCCCGTGCTGGCGCGAGACGGCCTTCATCTCGGGCCTCGTCTGCGATCTCTGCGGCACACCCCTGCCCGGCGAGGATTCCTTCCACCCGGTGCAGTGTGACGACTGCCTTGCCGTCGCGCGCCCCTGGGCGCGCGGGCGCGCGGCGCTTCTCTACCGCGACAACGGTCGCAAGCTGGTCCTCTCGCTGAAACATGCCGACCGGACCGATCTCGCCCGCCCCTTCGCCGCATGGATGCTCCGCGCCGCAGCTCCGCTCCTCGTCCCCGGAATGATCGTGGCGCCCATTCCCCTTCACTGGATGCGCCTGCTGACCCGGCGCTACAACCAGTCGGCTCTACTCTCCGCAGGCATCGCCCGAGGCGCGAACCTCGCCCATATGCCAGACCTCCTTCAGCGCAATCGAAACACACGCAGCCAGGAGGGCCGGGATCGCAACGGCCGCTTTCAGAACGTCCAAGGCGCGCTGCGTGTCCACCCACGGCAGGCCGCGAAGCTGAGCGGTCGCGCCGTGCTTCTGGTCGATGACGTGATGACCTCGGGTGCCACGCTCGCCGCCGCCGCCGAGGCCTGCCTTGCGGCTGGCGCAAGGGAGGTATCCGTCCTCGTCCTGGCGCGCGTTGCGAAGGATGCCTAAATCCCTATAGTCAGGCGGATCGCAAGGAACAGGTCATGAAACCCGTCGAAATCTATACCACCCCGCTCTGCGGTTACTGCCAGGCGGCCAAGCGGCTGCTCAGCCAGAAGGGTGTGGCGTTTACCGAAATTGACGTCAGCCGAGATGCCGACCTTCGCGCCACGATGACGCAGCGCTCGCAGGGGGGGCGGACCGTGCCGCAGATTTTCGTGGGCGAGACCCATGTCGGCGGCTTCGATGACCTCTATGCGCTGGACCGTGCCGGCAAGCTCGATCCGCTGCTCGCAGGCTGAGGCAATGCGCGCGGCCCTTGTGCAACTGACCGTCACCGACGATCCGGCAGCCAACCTTTCCGTCACACGCGACCGGGTCCGTGCCGCAGCAGCAGGCGGGGCAGGGTTCGTTCTTACGCCGGAATGCACCAATTGCCTGTCGTCAAGCCGCGACCACCAGCGCGCGGCCTTTCATGTCGAGGAAACCGACCCCACGCTCTCAAGCCTACGGGATGAGGCCGCACGCGCCGGGATCTGGCTTCTCATCGGTTCGCTCGGTCTCAAGACCACCGATCCCGATGGTCGTTTCGCCAACCGCAGTTTCCTGATCGACCCGGCCGGCGAGGTCGCAGCCCGCTACGACAAGATCCACATGTTCGATGTGAATGTTTCGGAAACCGAGGTGTACCGCGAATCCGCAGGGTATCGCCCCGGCGCTCAGGCCGTGCTGAGCGATACGCCCTTTGCCCGCATCGGATTGACCGTCTGCTACGACGTGCGGTTTCCCCATCTCTACCGCCGGCTCGCGCAGGGTGGCGCGCAGATCATCACCGTTCCCGCCGCCTTCAACCACATCACCGGCGCCGCGCATTGGGAGGTGCTGCTGCGCGCCCGCGCGATCGAGACAGGCTGCTTCATCCTCGCGCCCGCGCAGACCGGCTTCCATACCGAAACTCATGGCAAGGGGCGCCGCACCCATGGTCACAGCCTTGTCGTGGCACCGTGGGGCGAGGTGCTGGCCGATGGGGGCACGGAGCCCGGCCTGACCTATGCACAACTCGACCTGGGCGAAGTCAGCAAGGCGCGCGCCCGCGTCCCCTCGCTTGACCACGACCGTCCGTTCGAGGGGCCGTGATGAGCGACAAGGCAGAAGACACCGCCATCGCCGTCTTCAGCGAATTGCTGATCGCAGACCAGCTTGCCCGCACCCGCATCGCCAAGGTGTTGCCACGCGGGATGGAGCTGTCGCAGTTCTCTGTCCTCAACCACCTCGCAGGCGTGGGCGAGGAGCGCAGCCCCGCCCAGCTTGCCCGCGCCTTCCACGTCACGCGCGGGGCGATGACGAACACCCTGACCAAACTGGAATGGGCGGGCCACATCCACATCCGCCCCGACTGGGACGATGCGCGGCGCAAGTTCGTGGCGATCAGCCCGGCGGGCCGCGCGGCCCGCGACGCAGCCGTGCAGGCGATCACTCCGCTGATCGCCGAAATCGTCAAGGCGCTTGGCGGCGACCGCCTGCGCACCTTGCTGCCGATCCTGCGCGAGTTGCGCCAGCAGCTGGAAGACGACGATCACGCCTAGGATGCGTCGGAGCTTGCCGCCCGGGTCGCCGATCCGGGGCTGAATCGCGCCAGTTGCTGCTATGCGCGATCAAAACTCCTTAACGCCGCAGTAACCCGGATCGTGAACCCTGCCCGCGAACTGCGAGGCAGGCATGGACCAGCATACGACACCGACGATCCTGATCACCGGCGCCACCGGTCGCGTCGGCACGCTCCTTCGCGCCGCATGGGCGTGCGACCCTCCAACGGGTTTCGTGCCGCTCTGGCAGACACGAAGAACAGCGCAGGACGGTTGGTTCAGGTGGGACATGCTGGCCGAACCCTGCCCACCGTTCTCACCAGCCCCCGAGGTCATCGTCAACTTCGCAGGCGTGACGGGCGCCCATTCGGACCGCCTCTGGCAGAACACCGCGCTCGCCCGGGCCGCCCATTGTGCGGCCCGTCAGTTCCGCTGCCGCCACCTTTTCCTCATGTCCTCCGCCGCCGTCTACGGCGCCTGCACCGACGACACTCCACATGACGAACGCAGCCCGCTCTGCCCCGCAACCCCCTATGGCAAGGCCAAGGTCGCCATGGAGCACGCCGCGCAGCACTGGCCCGGCACCACGTGCCTTCGCATCGCCAACATCCTCGGCGCGGACAGCCTGCTGTCGTCCGCCCAGCCCGAAATCCTCCTCGACCCCGTCCCGACATCCCGCGCCGGCCCGATCCGCAGTTGGATCGGCCCCGTCACCTTCGCCCGAATCCTCGCTGGCCTGATCCTTGCCGCCCTCGGGGGCCAGACGCTCCCCCGGACCCTCAACATCGCCCAATCCCCCGCCCTGCCCATGTCCACCCTGCTCGACGCCGCAGCCCGTCCGTGGCGTTACGGACCCGCGCAGGCGGGAACCATCGCCAACGTCACGCTGGCAACGCACCGCCTCGGTCGGTTCGTCAGCCTTCAGGCGGCCTCCGCCCCCCGGATGATCGCCGAAGCGCGCGGCCTCTTACCCGCATGACCCCCGGCAAGCGCCTTACCGACATCACTCTTGCCGTTGTCGCTGCACTGGCGATCGCAATACCCTTCGCCGTCCTGCTCCTGCTCCTGTGGGCCACACAGGGCCGGCCGCTTCTCCACGCGTCGGAACGGATGAGCACGCCCACCCGCGCCTTCCGTCTTTACAAGCTCCGCACGATGACAGTTGCACCCTGCGACCGGGGCGTCTCCGGCGGCCACAAGCTCGCGCGCATCACACCGCTCGGCCACCACCTCCGCCGCACCCGCCTTGATGAAATCCCGCAGCTCTGGAACATCCTGCGCGGCGAGATGAGCTTCGTCGGCCCTCGCCCTCCGTTGCGCGAGCATGTCGCGCATGACCCCGCCCTGTTCGAGCAGGTTCTGCAGTGCCGCCCCGGTCTTACCGGCCTTGCCACCCTGCACCTGCACGCTCACGAGGCTCGCCTCCTAGCCGCCTGCCAGACAGCGGCGGAAACCGAGGCCGTCTATCTTCGGCGCTGCCTTCCCAGGAAAGCACGGCTCGACCTGATCTATTGCAGGCATCGCAGCATCCCCATGGACATCGCGCTGCTCGCACGCACCGTCCTTCGGGTCGTGCGACCGGGCCGACATCATCCTTAACGCAGGGTCAACCAATCTGCGGCCTTACTTGGCGACGGGACGCATCGGGGACCACATGACACCAGCAGCACACCTGACAGAGGCCGTGACCAGCCTCAGCCGCCCTTTGAAGCAATCCATCCTGCTGGGCCTCGACCTTGCCGCGGCTCTCGCCGCCGCAGCGCTTGTGTCGGTGCTGCTCCCCTCGGTCCCGCTTGCATCCGCCCACCTCGCCGTTGTGGCACTCGTCCCGATTGCATCGGCCTCGCTCGGATTGCACAAGGTCAAGCTGAACACCTACGGCAGCGACGGTATCCTGCGCAGCGCCGGGCTCGCACTCTTCGCCACCATCGCCGCCCGTGCCCTGGCCCGCCTCGCTGGCAGCCCGCTCCCAGACCTCGCCCTGATCCTGTTCGCGTTGCTGTTTCTGCTTTCCGCAGTCGCTTTCCGCTGGGCGCTACTGCACCTTTATCTCGCCCTCATTCACCACCGGCATCCACGCAGTCCCGTCATCCTCTATGGCGCAGGCTCCACCGGCCTCCAACTCGCCGCTGCCCTTCGGCAGAGTAGGTCTACCCGCCCCATAGCCTTTCTCGACGACAATCCCTCGCTTCAGGGCATGACGCTCGCAGGCCTCCGCGTGCACCCGCCCGCCGCCCTGCCCCAACTTCTCGCGCAGCATGACGCAACCCGCGTCATCCTTGCCATGCCCCGGCTCACCGGCCCGCGCCAGCACGCCATTGTCGGCAGGTTGCTCCCACTGGGGGTCTCGATCCAGACCGTCCCTTCGTTCGACGACCTGCTCAGCCGCGGCATGGCGATGCAGGCGCTGCAACCCGTTCCCGCGGACCACTTCCTCAACCGCAGCGCCGTTTCCCCCGCCACGCCCGAAGCCTTCAGCGCCTATACGGGCCGCAACATCCTTGTGACCGGCGCGGGAGGGTCCATCGGGTCGGAGCTATGCCGTCAGCTTCTCGCCTGCCATCCCGCATGCCTTATCCTGTTCGAAAACTCGGAACATGCGCTCTACACCATCGACAAGGATCTCCGCCCTCTTCTGGGCCCAACCCGACTGCTCCCCGTTCTCGGCTCGGTCACCAACGCGGCAGCAGTCGACGCGCTCTTCGCCCGCCATTCCATCGACATCGTCTTCCACGCCGCCGCGCTGAAACACGTTCCTCTGGTCGAGGCGAACCCGCTGCCTGCGATCGAGACGAATGTGTTCGGCACCCGGCTTCTGGCCGAAGCCGCAGCCTCTGCCCGGGTTCGCCGCTTCGTGCTCGTCTCCACCGACAAGGCCGTGCGGCCCGGGAACATCATGGGGGCCACCAAGCGGCTCGCAGAACTGGCGGTGCAGGACATCGGGCGCCGCGCTGACAGGACCGGCTTCGCCATCGTTCGGTTCGGCAACGTACTCGGCACCTCAGGCTCGGTCGTGCCGCTCTTTCGCGAGCAGATCGCGCGCGGCGGGCCGGTCACGCTGACCCATCCCGAGGTGACACGCTACTTCATGACACTGGCAGAAGCGGCGCAGCTTGTCCTCGCTACGGGTTCCATCCCGCTGAACCCGCGCGACGGTGCGGATGTCTTCGTGCTCGACATGGGCAAGCCGGTTCGCATTCGCGACCTTGCGCGTCAGATGATCGCCGCCACCGGCCTTCGTCCCCGCGACGACATCTCGCCCGACGGCGATATTGCAATTCAGATCACAGGTCTGCGGCCCGGCGAGAAGCTGCACGAAGAGCTTATGCTCAGCCGCGACCTGCTGCCCACCCCCCACCCAAAGATCCTGCGTGCGGGCGAGATCGGCCCACCCGAATTCGCCCTCGCCCAGACATTCCGGCGCCTGCGGGCAGCCATCACCACGCGGGACGATCTCGCGCTGCGCCAAGCGCTGTTTGCGGCGGTGGAGCCTGCGATGCCCCGCCCCCAACTGGCCGAGGCCTGAAGGCCACGCCACATCGGCCAATGCACGTCTTGCCGCCCTGCGGCATTGACGCGCCCCCAAACCTGCACCCACACTCTCGGGTGGCAGGGCGCCGCTACCGCGCCCCCATCGGCAGGACCATGGTCAAAGCATCCCACCCCGTCATCGATACCCTTCTGCGGCTCTGGCGACGCAGCCTTGAGGCCAACCTCGGTCTCATTTCGGCGGGCGTGGCGTTCTTCGGCTTCCTGGCCATCTTCCCCGCCGCCGCCGCGGTGATCGCCGTCTGGGGGTTCGCCAGTGACCCCGGCGTCATTCGCGGCCAGATCCAGGTGCTGCAGGATTTTCTTCCGCCGGACGCCTACCGCCTGCTCGACAGCCAGATCCAGGCTTTGATCTCGGCCAACAGCGATGCGTTCGGGGCAACCACCATCGTCTCGACGCTCTTTGCGGTGTGGTCCGCCCGTGCCGGGGTGGATGCCTTGATCCAGGGGCTTGATTCGGCCTACGGCACGCACAGCCGGGGCGGCATGCTGCATGCGTTGCAGGCTGTCCTGCTGACCGGTACGCTCATCTGCGTGGCGTTGGTCTCGGTGGTGGCTGCAGTCGTGGTACCCATCGTTTTCGCGCTTGTGCCGAACCTTCCGCAGGCCGCCAGCTGGCTGGAGCGCACGAACGAACTTGTGGGTCTCGGCGTCGTCGTTCTGGGAATCGCGCTGGCCTATCAGTTCGGTCCGAATCACGCAGGCCCGATACGCCCTCGCATCGTTCCGGGGCTGATCCTGTCCACCCTGCTCTGGGCCGCAGTTTCGCGCGGTTTCATCCTCTACCTGAGCAATTTCAACAACTACAACCACGTCTACGGGTCCATCGGTGCCGTCGTCGTGCTGATGATGTGGTTCTGGTTCAGCTCTTACGCGGTGCTGCTGGGGGCAGCGCTGAACGCCGTGATGCCCAGACGCGAAGTCGATCAGTAATCTTTCTCGACGAATACGCCGATCCCGGTGTTCCCCTGGCTGTCCGCCGACCCGCGCACCGTTACGCCGGGCCGAACGTCGAGGTTCAGGTTCAGCTCGGTCGTCCCCTCGCTGCCCACGGTCACGTCAGTATAGATGTTCTTTGCGATATAGCGGCCCAGCCGCACCGATGCGCCGCCAGCCGCATCTGTCTCCATGTCGAGGTCATCCAGCCCGAAGCTGCGGCGCAGCTTCCCGATCACACCGTCGCCGCCCCGGCCTGCCAGCGTCGCCACGGCATTGGCCAGTTGCACCGCCTGCAGCGGCGACAGCGAGGTCAGGTTGCGCCCGAACAGCAGATGCGCCAGCACCTCCTCTTCCGGCAGCGGCGGGCTGGAGGTGAACGAAATCTCGGGCTGGCTGATCCGTCCTTCGATCGTGACCGAACTTGTCACCCCATCGCTCGTGTTCGAGGCTACGACCCGCAGCGAGGGGTCGAGGCTTCCCTCCACCCGCAATTGTGCCTCGGACAGGTCCAACCTGCGACCGAGGATATCCAGCCGCCCCCGGATCAGGTCGATCCCCCCGCTCGGCACGACAGCATCGGTGGTGCCCGCCAGACGCAGCGTACCGCCCAGTTCTGCATCAAGGCCCCGTCCCCGTACGAAGACCTGGTTCGGCGCGCTGATGACAAGGTCCAGCGCATAGGGTTTCGAGGGGCGCGTCCGCTCCCGCTCCTCACGCGCCAGCAGCCCCGCCCGCTCCCGCGTTGTGCGCACCGCCGCCGGTTCGTTCCGGTGAACGAGGTCGGGAATCCCGCCCGGCCCGCCGACTGTTGTCGACGGCACGCGGATCTCCGTCTGCGGCAGCGTCAGCGCACCCGAAATGCGCGCACCGCCCGTCAATGGTCCGACGAGCCGGACCTCGCCGTTGACCGTCGTCTCGTAAAGCTCGGGGTCGCGCAATACCATCGCGCGCGGCGTCACCGTCAGGTCACCCGGAAACGGCCGCGCCAGACCGATCGTGCCGCGCACGCCGATCCGCCCGCCCTCGGTCGCCGCCGCATCCGCCGTGACCGTGGCCTTGCCCTGGGCCAGCACCGCTTCCGCCGTCACGCCCTGCAGCGACAGCCGCAGGACCGGTGCCGCGACACGCCCATCCGCCAGGCTGACCCGCCCCGACAGCGATGCAATCGCCACCGGCCCGTTCAGCCGAAGATCGAAGCGCAGCGGCCCGCTGACCGTTCGCGGTCTGATGAACGGGTTCGCCAGCGCCGCCTGCGCCGTCCCCGTGAGCGAAAGATCGGCCCTCGCGCCCACCAGTTGCCCCGCCACCCGCGCGTCGATCTGCCCCGGCCCCTGTGCCTTCAGGTCCAGCCGATAGCCCCCCGGCACATCCTCTGCGGTACCTGCCATCGTCAGCGGCCCCGGAAACTCCGGCAGGAGCAAACCCAGATCCGCGAGCTTCGCCGCCACGTCCAGTTCCCGCCCGCTGCCTGCAGTGCGCGCCTTCGCGGTCACGCCGACCTGCGGGTTCGTCAGTGCCAGTTGGTCGATCCGGATCACCCCCGCCTCGCGCTGCACCATCGCCTGCAGCGTGCTGCGGCCACGCAGCAGCCGGTCCGCCTCGGGCTGCCCCACGACCAGCCCGTCGGCCACCGCGTCCAGAGACAGCGTCCCCGCCTCGACCGTTCCGGTGATCTTCGCCTGACCCTGCAGCGACCCACGATAGGCCCCGCCCAGCGCACTCAGGTCATCGAACCGCAGGTCCGCCACCAGGTCGCTGCCCGCGCTCCGCAACCAGCCCGTGACCCCCACCGACAGCGTCGAGGCTGTCAGGTCGAGCGCCCGCACCTGCGTGCCAGCGGCGCCCCGCGCGATCGAAAAGCCGATCCGCGTCTGCCCCGCCAGCAGCGCGTCCACCTCGGCCTGGCCCACGCGGAGCCGGTCGCCCCGGACCTCGCCCGTCAGGTCCAGATCACCTCCCAGTACACTCCCCCTGCCCGCCGCCTCGACCGTCACGCCCCCGCCCAGCGGCTGCCCTGCCAGCGCGGCAAAGCGCGACAGGTCGGCAATCTCGGCCTCGACCCGCCCGTCGATGCCGATGCCGCTGTCCAGCCCTGAAACCTCGCCGCGCGTCCGGATCGTGTAGTCCGATCCCGCCAGCGTCACGTCTGACAGTCTCAGGGGCTTTCCCTCCTGCCAGGCCAGCTTGACTTCGCCCGTCACCGCATCGCCCAGAGCCTGCGCCATCGCCGGATCGGTCGGCAGCAATCCCGCCGCAACGAGCCGCACCGTCGCCCCGACCATCCCGCCCGCAGGCCCGCCGCGGATGCGCCCCGATCCGGTCATCAGGATCTGATCCACCGCCATGTCGTCACGCTGCAATCGCTGCAATGCGGCACGCCCTGACCAACCTTCGTCCTTCGAGGCATCGTAGGTCAGCGTCAGGTCCGCGCTGCCGATCCTCGTCGCCGCCCCCGTTGTCGGCAGCAGCACGGGCGTTCCGTCTGCCGCCGCGATCCGACCGGTCAGTGCAAATCGGTTGGGCAAACCATCCGCGCCCATCCGCAGGGTTCCGTCCAGTTTCAGCGCCTGCGTGCGGACTGACAGCTTCGAGAGGTCGAGCGCACCGGACGCGTCCCGCCTGCCTGCCACATCCAGCTTCACGTCATCCCCGAAGAAATCCGCATGTTCCGGCAGGAACAGCGGCGCGGGGTTTCCCCCCAGCGTCGCGGTAAAGGACCGGCCGCCGTCGTCCTCCGCCAATGTCACCCGCCCCGACAGCCGGTCCACCCCGTCTGTCGCGAGGCGGATGTCAGCCGCGAAGTCGTCTATGATCCCCTGGCCCTTCACGGCGAAGTCAGTGGCCGGCGCGCCTGGCAGGCCCAGTTTTTCCGCCGCGATCCCGCCCGCACCCTCATGCGCGTCCAGATCAAGCACCAGCAGCCGGCTGGTGTTGGAATAGCTGGCGTCCAGCGTGACCCGACCCGCCGGCCCCTCATCCAGGCGCAGCAGAGAAAGTGCTGCCTGTCCTTCGCCGTTCGCCAGTTGAAGCGTGGCGTCCAGCGTCGCCTCCACCGGCTGACCCAGCACACCCGGTCCAAGCTCGACGCGCGCCGCCGAAACTTTCCCGATGTTCACCGAGATCGGCAGTTCCGGCAGCGAGAATCCCTTCGCCTCGGGCGAGGGCAGTCCGGGGTCGCGCACCGGCAGCCGCGCGATGATCACCTCCGCCGCGCTCAGTTCGTTGACCGAGAACTCCCGTCGCAGCACGGCTGCCCGGTTCCAGTCCAGCGTCACGCCTTTCAGTGTCAGCCAGACCCCCTGCCCATCGGCAATCGTCATCTCCTGCACGGTGGACCGTGAAGACAGCGCGCCCTGAAAGCCGCTGATCGTCACCTGCCGCCCGGCATCTGAAAGGTTGTCCTGCAGGAAGCGCGTCAGGATGCCCGGATCGTCGCTTTGCGCCAGCGCCACGGCGGGCGTAAGAGCGGCGGCCAGCACCATGGCCCGAAGCACATCGCGCCGCATCAGAACGACTGCCCGATGCCGACGTACAATTGCACGCCATTGTCCTCGTCATCACCGGTTACCGGCACCGCAAGGTCAAAGCGGATCGGCCCGAATCCCGTCGCATAACGCACGCCAAGACCGGCACCCGATTGCCAGCCCCCTTGCGGATCGTCGATGAACTGCGTCACGCCCACGCTGCCCGCATCATAGAAGCCCACGATCCCGATCTTCTCGGTGATCGGGGCGCGCACCTCGGCTGAGATTGCGATGAACCGCGTTCCCCCCGTCGTCTGGTCCGGCGACAACACATTCACGCCCAGGGACTGATAGGGATGGCCGCGAACCGTGTCTGCACCGCCCGAATAGAACAGATAGTCACGCGGCGTCCGCGCCAGGCTCGACCCATAGATCGCGCCCACCTGCAACCGACCGGCAAAGACCAGCGGGCGGTTGGCCTCGGTGAACGAGCCGACACCCTGATAAGCCCGTGCATCCAGCGTGACCCGCCCGCCCGAATCCGTCTCGTCGAAACCGACGAAAGGCGTCAGACCGGCATTGATGAAGTAGCCGCGCGTCGGGTCGAACTTGTCGTTTCGGGCATCCATGGTGGCACCCAGGGGAAAGGCGAGGGCGCGATACTCGTAGTCGCCCGTCGTATCGGTGACGTTCTCCGCCCGTGCCTCGATCCCCGCCCGCAGGGTCAACCGATCCGAAACGAACTGCGTCGCACCAAAGGTCAGCGTGGCAAGGTCGATGATCGTGTTGTCATCGTCGTCCAGCCGCGCGATCTGCGCGCCGAGACTCACCAGCGTGTCGGGAGTGAAGGTCGCCGGACGCTCCAGCGTCACGCCGAGGCGGTAATCCACGCCGTTGTCCTGTGCGCCGACATTCTCGACCGCCGCATCGAAGCGCAGCCGTTCGGCCCCGCCGAAGAGGTTGCGATGCATCCAGAACGCTGTCGCATCCAGCCCGTCAAGGGTCGAGATTTCGGCGCCGAAACCGTAGCGCCTTGGCAGGTCTTCAATCACGGTCGTCGCGACATCCAGCGTGCCGTCCGCGTTAGGCACCTCCGCCTCCGCCAGCGCGACAGACCGGAACACGCCTGCACGGCGCAAACGGTTGGCGCTGCGCTCCAGATCCTCGGGGTTGAAAACCTCTCCCTCGGGGAAGCCTGCAATGGCGCGGATCCGTTCCTCCCGCATCCTTTCCTGACCTGTCACGGTGAAGCGCCCGAATTTCAGTCTCGGCCCCGGCTTCATCAGGATTTCGGCAGAAAGGGTGTCCTGCCCATGGTCAACGACAAGGTTCTGATCGCCCGCCTGCGCCTTCGCATGTCCCACCGCCCGCCATGCTTCCACCGAGGATTTGACCGCATCGCGGATTATCCCGGTTTCGGCGGGCTTGCCGATGGCAAAACCCACAGGCAACTTCGTGCCACTTGCCAGCGGAGCGATCTGCGCCTTGGAGAATGTAAAACTTGGCCCCGGATCGACCGTCACCACGATCTGACCGACCCGGGGCGGGAAATCGAGCACGGGAATACCCGCCGCCTCGCGCCCGTCGACTTTCACCGAGATGACCGGCGCGAAATGCGCGCGGGCATACAGCACCGCCAGAAGGCCCGCGTACTCCGCCTGTGCCGCTGCAACCAGATCCTGCGCATCCGTCCGGTCGTCCCGCTCCGCCGAAAGCAGGGGCGAGGCGGCCCGCAGGGCACGGGTCAGATCCTCCTGAGCACCCTGCACGCGGAAATCCACGGTATCGGCCAAGGCTGACAGAGTTGCGCCCGAGCAGGCAAGCAGGATGCCGGCGATCAACGCCCGCGCCACCCCCGTCCGCTCCGCGCCGACGCGTCCTGCCTCCGCCAAACCTGTCTCCTGCCCTGTTTTGCCAAAGCTTCGCATGCCGCGAATCGCACCGCAATGCGTTCCGGTCCGCCCCTACGCATCTGGGCGTAAACGCGCCCCTCGCCGCATCGTTCCGGGTTATTGCGCGGCCATCTCGCGCGGCGAGGCCAGCAGCCGCTCGGTGACGGCGGAAAGCGCCAGCGCCGCCGCTCCGCTCGCCCACAGCATCTCGCCCCAGGCATGAATCTCGATCTGCGGCAGCGGGCGCCCGGTGTCCAGAACCAGCGCCTCCATTTCGGCCAGCGTATCGGCGGCATAAAGGTAGTCGAACCGCATCCGCGCACCGGCCAGGATGATGAGCGGCGGGTCGAACAGGTTCACCACGTTGCCCATCCCCACCGCCAGATACCGCCCCGCCCGCCGGAAGATCGACCGCGCCGCGTGATTGCCCGCCTTCGCGTGGTCGTAAAGGCTCTCCAGCAGAACGCGCATCGATTGCCCGTCCTTGTACGTCCAGTTCAGCGCGGTCGTCGCCTCCCGCGCCAGTGCATAGTCGGCCACATAGGCTTCGAGGCACCCCCGCTGGCCGCAGCGGCAGAGCGCCCCGTCAAGCTGCACCTTGGTGTGGCCCAGTTCCATCCCCAGCCCCAAGGCGCCACGATAAATCCGGTGGTTCAGGACCAGCCCCATGCCCAGCCCGTGCTCGATCGTCAGCACGGCAAAGTCGCTCTTTCCCCGTCCCACACCGAACCAGAGTTCCGCGAGAGCGCAGAGGTTCGCGTCATTGTCGATATGCACCGGCAGACCCAACCGTGCCTGGGCCATAGCGGCCAGCGGCAGCGCCCGCTCGGTCAGCACCGATGACCACAGCACACGGCCTTCGGGACTGTCCACATAGCCCGGCGTCCCGATTCCCACCGCCGACAGGTCGCTCCGCCGCATCCCCGCCATTGCCGCAACGCGGTCCACCAGCCCCTCGATCACCGCCAGCACCTCCGCCGGCGTCAGCGCCACCGGCCGCCGCTCCTCGTGGTGCTCGGCCAGACGGTTGCCCGCGAAATCGACGATGACCGCCGAGATGTCCTGATCCGACACCTTCAGCCCCGCGACATAGTGCGATGCCGCACGCACCCCCAGCGCCACGGCAGGCCGCCCGCGCCCCTCGCCCCCCTCGCGCGGCGCGGCCACCTCCACGATCAGCCCCGCCTCGATCAACTCCGATGTGATCGTCGTGACCGACGCCGGACTCACCCCCAGCTCCTTCGCCACCTGCACCCGGGGAATCAGCCCCGCCGCCCGCACCCGCTCGAACACCTGCTGGCGCAGCGGGCGCAGCGTCTCCGACAGCGGCGGGATCATCGGGCCACAGCCCTCCGTCCCCTCCGCCCGCTCCGCCATCCGCGTCCGCATTTTTTCGGTTCCCGAACTAAAGACAGCAAGTTTGACCCATTTCTCGCCCTCGGAATGCTGCACTGCAGCAGCAACCGCCTCTACTTTAGGGCGTTCCCAGATTTGCCCAGCAATTTTATTTTGACAACTGAAATTATTCTCGGCAATTTGCCGCCGTGCCGACGAATCCGTCGGACCGGCCATACGCTGGCCGCATCCATAGGGAGGATACCAATGCGTAACGCAATTCTCATCGCCGTCATGGCGGTGACCGGCTTCTCGTCGGCCGCTTTGGCGGAAGGGAAGAAGATCGGCGTGTCCTGGGCCCAGTTCCAGGAAGAGCGCTGGAAGATCGACGAAGCGGCGATGAAGGCGGCCATCGAGGCGGCCGGCAACGAGTACGTCTCGGCCGACGCGCAATCCTCGGCGGAAAAGCAGCTGTCCGACGTCGACGCGCTGATCTCGCAGGGTGTGAACGCGCTGATCATCAACGCCTGGGACAAGGACGCCATCGGGCCGGCCATCGAAAAAGCCGCCGCCGAAGGAATCCCGGTCGTCGGCTATGACCGCCTGATCGAGGACAACCGCACCTTCTACCTGACCTTCGACAACGTCGGCGTCGGTCGGATTATCGCCGAGGAGGTGTTCAAGGTCGCACCGAAGGGCAACTACGCCATCATCAAGGGCGACCCGGGTGACCCGAACGTCGGCTTCCTGCGTCAGGGCATGGAAGAAGTCATCGGCGCCGCCGTCGCGTCCGGCGACATCAAGATCGTCGGCGAAGCGAACTCGGACGGCTGGAAGCCCGAGAACGCCCAGAAGAACATGGAACAGATCCTCACCGCCAACAACAACGCCGTCGACGCCGTTCTGGCGCAGAACGACGGCATGGCCGGCGGCGCGGCGGCCGCTCTGGCAGCCCAGGGCCTGAACGTTCCGCTCGGTGGCCAGGACGGTGACCTTGCCGCGATCAACCGCGTGGCTCGTGGCACCCAGACCGTTTCGGTGTGGAAAGACGCGCGTCAGCTGGGCAAGGCCGCGGGCGAAATCGCCTCGGCGCTGGCAGACGGCGCGGCGCTGGACTCCATCGCCGGCGCGACCAAGTTCTCGGGCGGCGAAAAGGGCGTCGAGATGAACGCGATCCTGCTCACCCCGACCGCGATCACCAAGGACACCGTGAACCTCGCGATCGACGCGGGCCACATCACCAAGGAACAGGCCTGCGAAGGCGCTGTGGCCGGCGTGAAGGGCTGCGAGTGATCGCCTGATCTGCGGGGCGCCGATCCATCCAGGGTCGGCGCCCTCTCTTCTTTCGGGTCCACGGGCGCCGCCCTGGCCCTGCGTCCTCACCGGCCAGCCGCCGCCCGCTCCGGAGCAGCCCCGGCCTCTCAGCTTCATGGACGAGGACATGACCGACACAGCCCATCGCCCCGCAGGCCCCAGCCGAAGAAGGCCCGATCGGCCGCTTCCTGCGCGCGACCGAGATCGACCCGCGCCTTCTTGGCATGATCGGGGCGCTTCTGCTGATCTGGTTCGCCTTCGAGGCCTACTCGACGGTCGTGCTCGGTCGTCCCTCGTTGCTTCTCGGCGCCACCCAGGCCGAGGCGAACGGCTTTCTCACGCCGCGCAACCTTTGGAACCTCAGCGTCCAGACCGCCTATATCGGCATCATGGCGACGGGGATGGTCCTGGTCATCATCACGCGCAACATCGATCTGTCGGTCGGCTCGATCATGGGCATGGTCGGCATGTACATGGGCCTGATGCAGGTCGAATGGCTGACGCCAAGCCTGGGGCTCGGTCATCCCGCGATCTGGATCGTCACCGTGATCTTCGGCATCACGATGGGGGCCCTGATCGGCGCCTTCCAGGGCAGCCTGATCGCCTTCCTCGGCATCCCCTCCTTTATCGTCACGCTCGGCGGCCTCCTTGTCTGGCGCGGCGCGGCCTTCCTCGTGGCCGGCGGCAAGACGATCGCGCCGCTGGACGACACCTTCGCCCTGATCGGCGGCGGCTCCTTCGGCGCGCTCGGACAAGACCGGAAGCTGGATCTTTGCCGCCATCGCCTGCGTCTTCGTCGTCCTGCGCGCTTGATGAACTCGCGCAAGTCGCGCAAGCTGCACGGCTTCCCGCTGCGTCCGATGTGGGCCGAATGGTTCGTGGGCGCCCTGATCGGCGGCACGATCCTCGGGACCACGGCCCTCGTGAACGCCTACGTCTGGCCTCCGGGCAACATCAAGAAGTACTTCGAGAGCCTCGGCCAGGAGGTTCCCGAATGTGCCCTGCCGGGCGGCTCGATCTACACCGGAGTCTGCGCGACCTTCGGCCACGGCTTCGCCTACCCCGTTCTGATCATGATCGTCGCGGCCATCGTCATGACCATCCTGATGACCCGCACGCGGTTTGGCCGCTATGTCTTCGCCATCGGCGGCAACCCCGAGGCTGCCACGCTGTCTGGCATCAACACCCGGATGATGACCGTCAAGATCTTCACCCTGATGGGAGCGCTGGCCGGTGTTGCCGCCGTCATCGGCGCGGCCCGCCAGAACAGCGCGACCAACGCGATGGGCAACCTCGACGAGCTTTACGTCATTGCCGCGGCGGTCGTCGGCGGCACCTCGCTCGCCGGGGGCGTGGGCACGATCTACGGCGCCATCATCGGCGCTCTGATCCTGACCTCGCTGCAGACCGGCATGGTGCTGATCGGCTTCGGCGACGGCTCCTACCAGCGGATCGTGATCGGCATCGCCCTGGTCCTCGCCGTCTGGCTCGACATCGTCTATCGCAAGCGCATCAAGTAAGGGGCTGACACCATGGTAAACAGGACCGGAACCCCGCTTGTCGAACTCCGCGACATCTCGATCTCGTTCGGCGGCATCAAGGCGGTGGACCATGTCACCGTCGATCTGTACCCGGGCGAGGTGGTCGGCCTGCTGGGCCACAACGGCGCGGGCAAGTCGACGCTGATCAAGTGCCTCTCGGGGGCCTATCATGCCGATGCCGGCGAAATCCGGATCAACGGCGAGAAGGTCGAGATCACCAGCCCGCGCGACGCGCGCGCGCTGAACATCGAGACGATCTACCAGACGCTCGCGCTGGCCGACAATCTCGACGCGGCCTCGAACCTGTTCCTCGGGCGCGAGATCGTGAACACCCTCGGCTTCGTGGACGAGACCAAGATGGAAGCCGAAACGCGCAAGATCATGGCGCGCCTGAACCCCAACTTCCGCAAGTTCAACGTGCCGGTCTCGGCACTTTCGGGCGGCCAGCGGCAGTCGGTCGCCATCGCCCGTGCGGTCTATTTCAACGCCAAGATCCTGATCATGGACGAACCCACGGCGGCGCTCGGCCCGCACGAGACGCAGATGGTGTCGGAACTGATCGAGGAGCTGAAGGCGCAGGGCCTCGGCATCTTCCTGATCGAGCATGACATCCACAACGTCATGAAGCTTTGCGACCGTGCCAGCGTCATGAAGAACGGCCAGCTTGTCGGCACGGTGAACGTCAACGAGGTGACCGACGAAGACATTCTGGGAATGATCATCCTCGGCAAGAAACCCGCAAAGGCCGCGTGATGTTTATTGGCCTCGACCTGGGCACGTCGGGTGTCAAGGGTATCCTGATCTCCGAAGATCAGAGGGTGCTCGCCGAAGCCAGCGCCCCCCTGACCGTAAGCCGCCCGCACGACGGGTGGAGCGAACAGTCGCCCGCCGACTGGATCGCCGCCGCCGAATCCGTGATGGACCAGCTGGCTGCCGAGGGCCTCTCCTCGGTCCGCGCGATCGGCCTCTCGGGCCAGATGCACGGCGCGACCCTGCTCGACGCGGGCGACGAGGTGCTCCGCCCCTGCATCCTGTGGAACGACACCCGCAGCTTCGAAGAAGCGGCCGAACTTGACGGCGATCCGATCTTCCGCCGCATCACCGGCAACATCGTCTTTCCAGGTTTCACCGCGCCCAAGCTGATGTGGGTCCAGCGCCACGAACCGGCGCTTTGGGACAGGGTCGCGAAGGTGTTGCTGCCCAAGGACTACCTGCGCCTCTGGCTGACGGGCGAGCATGTGGCCGAAATGTCCGACGCCGCAGGCACGAGCTGGCTCGACACCGGCGCGCGCGACTGGTCGGACGAACTGCTCACCGCCACTGGCCTGTCGCGGCACCACATGCCCCGGCTCGTCGAAGGGTCCGCCCCCTCGGGCAGCCTGCGCGCGGCGCTTGCAGGGCGCTGGGGCCTCCCGGCCACGGTCATTGTTGCCGGTGGCGGCGGCGACAATGCTGCCTCAGGGGTCGGCGTCGGCGTGGTCCGCGCGGGCGAGGCTTTCGTCTCGCTCGGCACCTCCGGCGTGCTCTTCGCCGCGAACGACGGCTACCAGCCTGCGCCCGAAACGGCGGTGCACACCTTCTGCCACGCCCTGCCCGACACCTGGCACCAGATGGGCGTGATCCTCTCGGCCACCGATTCGCTCAACTGGTACGCCAACCTCGTCGGCGAAAGCGCCGCGAAACTCACCGCAAACCTCGGTCCCCTCCACGCCCCCGGAAAGACCCTGTTCCTGCCCTATCTGGGGGGCGAGCGGACCCCCCTGAACGACGCCGCCATTCGCGGCGCCTTCACCGGCCTTGAACACACGACAGACCGCGACGCCGGCACCCGGGCCGTCCTCGAGGGCGTCACCTTCGCGATCCGCGACTGCCGCGATGCCCTCGCCGCCACCGGCACCCGCCTGAACCACCTCATCGCCGTCGGCGGCGGCTCCCGCTCCGACTACTGGCTGCAGGCCATCGCTACCGCCCTCGACCTGCCCGTGCAGCTTCCCGTCGCGGGCGACTTCGGCGGCGCCTTCGGCGCCGCCCGCCTCGCCCTCATGGCCGCCACGGGTGCGGGCGCCGAGATCGCCACGCTCCCTCCCATCGCCCGCAGCATCGAACCCGTCCGCGCCCTTTCCGCCGCCTTCGACGAAGGCCACCGGCGCTATCGCGCCGCCCAGACCGCCATCAGGACACTCTCATGACCGATTTCTTCAAGGACATTCCCGCCATCACCTATGTCGGCCCCGACAGTGACATCGAGTTCGGCTACCGCCACTACAACAAGGACGAGGTCGTCCTCGGCAAGCGGATGGAGGATCACCTCCGCTTCGCCATCGCCTGGTGGCACAGCTTCGCCTGGGAGGGCGGCGATCCCTTTGGCGGCCAGACCTTCCAGCGCCCCTGGCACCCGCAGGACTCGATGACAGCGGCAAAGGTCAAGGCCGATGCCGCATTCGAGATGTTCCAGATCCTCGACGTGCCCTTCTACTGCTGGCACGATGCGGACGTGCGCCCGGAAACCGGCAACTACGCCGACAACCTTCGCACGCTGAACGAGATTACCGATTACATGGCGAAGAAGCAGCAGGACACGGGCGTAAGCCTGCTCTGGGGCACGGCCAACATGTTCAGCCACCGCCGCTGGATGTCCGGGGCCAGCACCAATCCCGACCCCGAGGTCTTCGCCTTCGCCGCCGCGACCGTCAAATCATGTCTCGATGCCACGCACCGCATGGGCGGCCAGAACTATGTTCTGTGGGGTGGCCGGGAAGGCTATGAAACCCTGCTGAACACCGACCTGAAACAGGAACTCGACCATATGGGCCGCTTCCTCAACATGGTCGTCGAATACAAATACAAGATCGGCTTCAAGGGCACGATCCTGGTGGAACCCAAGCCGCAGGAACCCTCGAAGCACCAGTACGACTACGACGCGGCCACCTGCTACGGCTTCCTGCAGAAGTATGGCCTGGAGAAAGAGATCAAGCTGAACCTCGAGCAGGGCCACGCCATCCTTGCCGGTCACAGCTTCGAGCACGAGATTGCAACGGCCACGGCGCTTGGCGTTTTCGGCTCCATCGACATGAACCGGAACGACTACCAGTCGGGCTGGGATACCGACCAGTTTCCGAACAACGTTCCCGAAATCGCGCTGGCCTATTACGAGGTGCTGCGGGCAGGCGGCTTCACCACCGGCGGCACGAACTTCGACGCCAAGGTGCGCCGCCAGTCGCTCGACCCGGAGGATCTGATCCTGTCGCACGTCGGCGCCTTCGACACCTGCGCGCGCGGCCTGAAAGCCGCGGCCGCCCTGCTCGAATCGGGCGAACTGGAGGCCAACCGCAAGGCCCGCTACGCGGGCTGGGCGACGCCCGAAGCACAGAAGATGCTCGCCTCCGGCACGCTGGATTCCATCACCGCCGATGTGCTGAAGAAAGGGACCAATCCCCAGCCCGTCTCTGGCAAGCAGGAACGCCTTGAAAACCTGTGGAACCGCTACGTCTGATGAGCGGCACCGCCACGTAAGAACGGAGGCCGACGGCACCCGCCATCGGCCTCCGGCTATCCGACGCCTCACGAGGCGTTCGAGGGAATGATTACTTCCCCTTCAGGGCATCCTTGGCGCCGCCATAGGCATTCTGCACCTTGCCTTCGACCTGTTTCGCTTTGCCTTCGGCCTGCATCTTCTGATCGCCCGTCACCTTGCCGGCAACTTCCTTGATCTTGCCGCCAATGGTCTTGGCTGCGCCTTCAATTCTGTCTTTGTCCATGGAACCAATCCTTCTGTTGTATCGTGCAGGTAAAACGCCACTCGCGCGGTCAGGTTCCCCGAACATCCCTTGCGGGCAATCACGAGCGCGCTATCACTTCCGCCAACAGGAGGACCGCCGATGCCCTACGTTCCCGCCGAAGACCGCTACGAGCGCATGATCTACCGCCGCTGTGGTCGCTCCGGCCTGATGCTGCCCGCCATATCGCTCGGCCTCTGGCACAACTTCGGGCATGACACGCCCCATACGACCAAGCAGGCCATCGTGCGCGCCGCCTTCGACGCGGGGATCACGCACTTCGACCTTGCGAACAACTATGGCCCGCCCGCCGGCAGCGCCGAGGAAGCCTTTGGCGAACTTCTCCGCACCGACCTTGCAGGCTACCGCGACGAGTTGGTGATCTCGTCCAAGGCCGGGTATCACATGTGGAATGGCCCCTACGGCGAATGGGGCAGCCGCAAATACCTCATCGCGTCGTGCGACCAGTCGCTGCGGCGCATGGGCCTCGACTATGTCGACATCTTCTATTCCCACCGGTTCGATCCCGATACCCCGCTGGAAGAGACGATGGGCGCGCTCGACCATATCGTTCGCTCGGGCCGGGCGCAGTATGTCGGCCTGTCGTCTTACAACTCCGAACGCACGCGTCAGGCGGCGGCAATTCTGAAAGACCTTGGTACGCCCTGTCTTATCCATCAGCCCAGCTATTCCATCCTGAACCGCTGGGTCGAACATGACGGCCTGAAGGACACGCTGAACGAACTGGGCATCGGCTCCATCGCCTTCACCCCGCTTGCCCAGGGTATCCTGACCCGGAAATACCTGAACGGCATCCCGGAAGGCAGCCGCGCCTCGCAGGGCAAGTCGCTCGACCCGGCGGTGATCACCGAAAGCGCCCTGAACTCCGTCCGCGCGCTGGACGCGATGGCGCAGATGCGCGGCCAGACACTGGCACAGATGGCCCTGGCCTGGGTTCTCCGCCGCGGCGGTATCACCACCGCGCTGATCGGCGCATCCAGGCCCGAACAGGTGGTCGATTGCGCCGGCGCAATCGGCAACCTCGACTTTACCGATCAGGAACTGGCCGAGATCGACCAGATCTCGGAAGAGAAGGATGTGAACCTCTGGGCCAGATCCTCCGAAACGGACTAGGGCGGGGCTCACCCCGTTGCCGCATCACATCTGTTGCAACCCATTTGCCTGCGGCGTTAACTCAATACAGCAGGCAAATGGGGTGAACCATGACTGGAGCGGATATAGCAGCCCTTCGCGCCGATCTTGAGACGGCCAAGGCCTTCCTCCTCCACATGGCGATCCGCGAACAGGCGCTGGCCGTCTCCGGTCCTCACGCTCTCGCCGACTGGGACGATTTTCCTGCCGGGATCGCCGCCCTCCGCTCGCTCGAACTTCGCCTCGTCCAGGCCGTCGCCCTTGCGAAAGACATCGCGCCCGAACTTCAGGACAAGCTCAAGTCCTTCGCCGAGAAAAGCCCCCTCGCCCTTCAGGCTGCCGAGATCGCCGTGAATGTCGAGGTTGCAAAGGCCCGCCAGATCGACGGCCAGGTCGTCGTCCTCGCCCGCAAGACCGCATCGATCTTCTCGTATTTCGCGGGCGGCGGTTTCATCAAGAAAATGCTCGCCAAGAAACCCGACCTGCCGATCAGGCAGATGGTGATCGACATCGACCGGCTGCTGCCCTTCGTCGATGCACTTCAGGCGGCGGCGGATGCGAAGGCAGCCGAGGGTCTGGCCAAGCCGGAACCTGCCACCATCCAGAAACAACCTGCCCCCGCCAGAAAAAAGTAGGGCGGGGTTCAGCCCGCCGCACCTGTTGCCTCAAAGGCCCCGCATGTTCTGCCGGACCCGCACCGTCGTCTCGCCGATCGGCAGCATTACCCGCACGGGCGTCGGGTCCACGATCCCGGTCGCGTTGATCCCCGCCGCTGCCCGACAGACCTCTGCGCCATAAGCGGCATCTCCGAACTGCGCCCGCATCGAGGTGACGGCCTGCGACGGCATGATGACCTCGGTTGGCCCACAAAGCACCGAATTGCCCAACTGAACTGTCGCCACACCCGGCGGCGCACATCCCGCCAGCGCCGCAGCACCGGCCACAAGACCCACTATGAACCTGATCTTCATCTCATCTCCCTCCGTCGCTCGCCCCGAAAACCGAGGTAAATCGACTCAAATTCTGCGTCTTCCGACGGCAAATATCCCATCGGCCTAGCCGATTGTCCGGCATCGGTTCAAGAACCATCGGCGTCAGTGGGCGGCTCCCCGCGCTCCGTCGTCCTTGGCAAAGTTTCGCCCGGCGGTCCGTAGACCGGTTCGCCGGCCACTGTCAGCCAAACCCCCAAAACAGTTAACGACGGCACGGGTATACCAATGAAATCTGATGGTTATCCAAATGTCGCACTGTGCGACAGTCCTACCGCTTCACACTGGCCGTCACGTAATTGCAGGACAGATCCCGCGCCGACAGGCTCCACGACCAGCCCAGCGGATTGAACACCATCCCCTTGCGGTCCACCGGCTCCAGCCCCGCCGACCGGATCAGCTCGTAAAGCTCGTCCGGGGTGATGAATTTCTTCCAGTCATGCGTACCCTTCGGCAGCCATCGCATCACCTGTTCCGCCCCCACGATCGCCATCAGATAGCTCTTCGGGTTCCGGTTCAGGGTCGAGCAGATCATCAGGCCCCCCGGCTTCAGCAGCTCCTGACAGGCCGTCAGGTAGGCCAGCGGGTCCGCCACATGCTCCACCACCTCCATGTTCAGCACAACGTCGAACCGCTCCCCCGCCGCCGCCAGTTCCTCGGCCGAAGTGTGCCGGTAGTCGATCGGACAGCCCCGCCTGCTCGGCATGAAGCCGCGCCACCGGAATGTTCCGCGCCGCCGCGTCTGCCCCAACCACGTCTGCCCCCAGCCGCGCCATCGGTTCGCTCAACAGCCCGCCGCCGCAGCCGATGTCCAGCAGCCGCAGCCCCGCAAATGGCGTTGCCTGCGTAAGATCGCGGTCGAACTCCGCCGCGATCTGGCTGGTGATGTAGTCCAGCCGGCAGGGGTTCAGCATGTGCAGCGGCTTGAACTTGCCGTTCGGATTCCACCACTCCGCCGCCATTGCTTCGAACTTTGCGACCTCGGCGGCGTCGATCGTGCTGGTCATGGCGGCTTCCTTGCGGTTTGGCTTGTAGCTGTGGCGGTGCTTGCGACGTTATATAGGTCGATCATGGACCAGAGATCAGGCCAAAAGCGCGCAGTCGAGTTCCTGTACCCGCCGATCGACCCCTTCGATCAGCGCGTGATCGACATGGGCGACGGGCACCGCGTCTATGTCGAGCAATGCGGCAATCCCCACGGCATCCCCGTCGTGGTGCTGCATGGCGGTCCGGGCGGGCGGATGCAGCCCGGCGATGCGGCGATACTTCGATCCCGCTGTGTTCCGGATCGTGCTGTTCGATCAGCGCGGCTGCGGGCGATCGCGGCCGCATGCCTCGGTCGTCGCGAACACGACCTGGCATCTGGTGGAGGATATCGAGGCGATCCGCCGCGACCTGGGCATCGACCGCTGGATCGCCTTCGGGGGCAGCTGGGGGGCGACGCTGGCGCTGATCTATGCGATCAGCCATCCCGAGCGGGTGACGCAACTGGTGCTGCGCGGGGTGTTCCTGATGACCAGGGCCGAGCTGGCCTGGTTTTACGGTGGCGGGGCGGGGGCGTTCTTTCCCGATCTCTGGGCGCGGTTCGTGGCACCGATCCCTGAGGACGAGCGGGGCGACCTGATCGGGGCCTATCAACCGGCGTCTGTTCTCGGGGAACCTGATGGAAGAGACGCGCTTCGGGCGGGTCTGGGCGAACTGGGAGAACGCGCTCGCCTCTGTCCAGCATGACGGTCAGGTGGGAGAGAGCCCGGCGGAGTATGCCCGGGCTTTCGCTCGGCTGGAGAATCATTTCTTCCAGCATTCCGGCTTTCTGGAGGAGGATGGCTGGATCCTGCGGCAGCGGCACAGGATCGAGCATATTCCGGCAAAGATCGTGCAGGGGCGGCTCGACATGATCTGCCCGCCGCTCGCGGCATGGAGGCTGGCGGAGGGGTGGGACTTGGCCGAGTTGCGGATCGTGCCGCTGGCGGGACATGCCCTGTCGGAACCGGGGATTTCGGCCGAATTGGTGCGGGTGATGGATGGGCTGAGGGGATAGTGTCTCACGCGTGAGACGCTTTGCAGCCAGAATGATTGGGTCGGCAGGTTTCGTTTATTTCCGCTTTCGTGAACCTCTCTTTGCCGGATGAATTTTGATTAAATCGGTCTAAGACTTAGCACGAATGACATCAATTCCGGGAAGTTGCCATGAGATCGATAATCGTCAAAGTGGCTATTCGCGCCTGGGACACGGTGAAAAACTGCTTGCCGTAACACTGGTTAGAACCAGGCGATTGGGGGTGACCAGCAGCCCCGCTTAGGCTGGCCCCCAATAAATCGGGGGCCATTACTTTTTGCACGCCTACCGATGCGCTTGTAGTCGCTCATACCAATCCGGTGAATGCTCGAAGCATGATTCGACCATTGGATCGACGATCTGAGAGTGCCTTGAACATTCGGCCCGTGTCTGTTTCGCTTCGTTTACGATGTTCAAGCTCGTGGCCGACGATCAGCGATTACCTCTCCGAAGCGCTCAAGGTCTCAGAAATCAGCCGAACTCGCCGTGATGAGCCATGCTGCAGTGTCGATGCCAGCCAACCAATGCCGCTCGCTCAAAGCCGAAGCGACACTGATCGAACCCTCCGCCATACCGGTCGAATCTCCGGAGCCAAACGCAGATATCGGCGTCATCCTACACCATGACACGCTCCTTCGAGACGTAGCGCGTACTTGCGAACTAGGAAGCGTCCGCGACTTGCCGCCGCGCGTATATGGACGTCAACACAGCGGTGTCGGCGTCCAAACCCGATGCTCACCGGACCTACGCAACGGGCCGCTGGCCCGTTTTTTCATTTCTGGACCATCGCAATGTCGGACCTTATCGCGAAAACCGCCATCGACCGGCGTCTGGCCGAGATCGTGACCCCTGCCATCGAAGGCATGGGGTTCGAGCTTGTGCGCATCCGGCTGATGGGCGGGCGCACGCCGCACGCTTGCAGATCATGGCGGACCGGCCAGAGGGCGGGATCGTGGTGGAAGACTGTGCGCGCATATCCACGGCCGTCTCGGCGGTGCTCGATGTGGAAGACCCGATCGAGGAAAATTATACGCTGGAAGTCTCATCCCCGGGCATCGACCGGCCGCTGACGCGGTTGAAGGACTTTGCCATGTGGGTTGACTACGAGGCGCGACTCGAGACGAACGAACTGATCGACGGGCGGCGGCGCTTCAAGGGCATGTTGCGCGGTGTCGAGGGCGACGAGGTGCTGATCGAGATCGAGGAGGGCAAGGAGACGCTGACCATCGGACTGAAGTTCGACTGGCTGAGCGACGCCAAGCTGATCCTGACCGACGACCTGATTGCCGAGATGCTGCGCCAGAAGAAGGCGAGCGGGGTCATCGACGAGACCGAGTTCGACGAGATCCAAGAACAGAGGGCGACGAGGACGAGACGCCCTCGACCTGCCAGAGACGAAACACTGATCCTTTTTCCGGGGAGCTACCGACATGGCGATCACCTCTGCCAACCAGCTTGAACTTCTCCAGACCGCCGAGGCGGTTGCGCGCGAGAAGATGATCGACCCCGACCTGGTGATCCAGGCGATGGAAGAGAGCCTCGCCCGTGCCGCCAAGTCGCGCTACGGGGCCGAACTGGACATCCGCGTGAAGATCGACCGCAAGACGGGCCGGGCGAGTTTCGCGCGCATCCGCACCGTGGTGGAAGATGACGCGGTGGAGAACTATCAGGCGCAGCTGACCGTGGCACAGGCCAAGGGTCTGCTCGCGGAGCCGAAGGTGGGTGACGAGATCATCGACGAGGTGCCCCCGGTCGACCTGGGCCGTATCGCCGCGCAGAGCGCCAAGCAGGTGATCCTGCAAAAGGTGCGCGAGGCCGAGCGTGACCGCCAGTACGAGGAGTTCAAGGACCGCAAGGGCCAGATCCTCAACGGTGTGGTCAAGCGCGAGGAATACGGCAACATCATCGTCGACCTGAACGGGCGCGGCGAGGCGATCCTGCGCCGGAACGAGAAGATCGGGCGCGAGAGCTATCGCATCGGCGACCGCATCCGCAGCTACATCAAGGACGTGCGGCGCGAGGCGCGCGGTCCGCAGATCTTCCTGAGCCGGACCGCACCCGAATTCATGGCGGAACTGTTCAAGATGGAAGTGCCGGAAATCTATGACGGCATCATCGAGATCAAGGCCGTGGCGCGCGATCCGGGCAGCCGGGCCAAGATCGCCGTCATCAGCTATGACAACTCCATCGACCCGGTGGGGGCCTGCGTGGGGATGCGGGGCAGCCGCGTGCAGGCCGTGGTGAACGAACTGCAGGGCGAGAAGATCGACATCATTCCGTGGAACCAGGACCAGGCGACGTTCCTTGTGAACGCGCTGCAGCCTGCGGAAGTGTCCAAGGTCGTGATCGACGACGACGCGGGCAAGATCGAGGTCGTGGTGCCGGACGAGCAGCTTTCGCTGGCGATCGGGCGGCGCGGGCAGAACGTGCGGCTGGCGAGCCAGCTGACCGGGCTTGATATCGACATCATGACCGAGGCGGACGAGAGCGCGCGGCGTCAGGCGGAATTCACCGAACGGACAAATCTGTTCATGGAGACCCTTGATATCGACGAGATGATGGCCCAATTGCTGGTATCCGAAGGGTTCACGAACCTTGAGGAAGTGGCCTATGTCGACGTGGACGAGCTGCTGTCCATCGACGGGTTCGACGAGGCGACGGCGGCGGAACTCCAGCTGCGGGCGCGCGACAATCTGGAAGCGGCCAACAAGAAGGCGCTGGAGACGGCCATCGCCCTTGGTGTCGAGGACAGTCTGGTCAACTTCGAGGGGCTGACGCCCCAGATGCTGGAAGCGCTGGCCAAGGACAACATCAAGACGCTGGAAGACTTTGCGACCTGCGCCGACTGGGAACTGGCCGGCGGCTGGACGACCGAGAACGGCCAGCGCAAGAAGGACGAGGGCGTGCTGGAGAAGTTCGACATGAGCCTGGAAGAGGCACAGCACCTGGTGATGACCGCGCGGGTCATGCTGGGCTGGGTCGATCCGACCGAGGCCGAAGGTTATGCCGAGCATGACGCGGACGCCGAAGCCGGGGCCAGCGAAGACGAGGAGGCCGAGGCCTGATCGCAGGTCTCGGGGTAGCGCATGACGCGCGGCGGGCAGGACAAGACCAGGGACGACCCGGAGCGCAAGTGCATCGTCACGGGCGAAAGCCAGCCCAAGGCAGGGCTGATCCGGTTCGGGCTTGGGCCCGACGCGCAAGTGGTGCCGGATGTTCTGGGCCGCCTTCCGGGGCGGGGCATGTATGTGGTGGCCGACCGGGCGGCCATCGCCAAGGCGGCGGCGAAGGGCCTGTTTGCCCGGGCCGCGCGGCAGGCGGTGGTGGTGCCCGACGCCCTTGCCGATGACGTGGAGCGCCAGCTGGCGAAACGCGTGGTCGAGCTGATCTCGCTGGCGCGCAAGGCGGGCGCGGCGGTGATGGGGTTCGAGAAGGTGAAGGACTGGTTGACCAAGGGGCAGGCGGCGATCCTGATCCAGGCAAGCGACGGATCGGAGCGTGGCAAGACCAAGCTGCATCCCCCCGAAGGACCGGACACTTTCATCGGCTGTCTGACTGCCGGGGAATTGGGTTTGGCATTCGGGCGCGAACATGCAATACACGGCGCGCTTGCGTCTGGTGGACTCACCGACCGTGTTGTAGAGGAAGCCGCAAGACTCGCGGGCTTACGCAAGCAGATGAGCGGCGATGCCGCATCGAAGGATACGAAGAACGCATGAGCGATACTGACGGTAAGAAACCGCTTGGCCTTGGCGGGTCACGGTCGGGGCAGGTGAAGCAGAGCTTCAGCCACGGCCGGACCAAGAATGTCGTCGTCGAGACCAAGCGCAAGCGTGTCGTGGTGACCAAGCCGGGTGTGCCCGGCTCTGGCGCTCCTGGCACGGCTACCCATCTGGGCGATCCTTCGAAACGGCCGGCCGGCATCTCGGATGCCGAAATGGAGCGTCGTCTCTCGGCATTGCGGAACGCGAAAGCCCGCGAGGCCGGAGAGGCTTTGCAGCGGGCGGCCGACGGTGCGGCGCGCGAAGAAGAGCGTCAGCGCAAGCGCGACGAGATCGAGGCGAAGGAACGCGAAGAGCGGGAACGCGCCGCAGCCGCCCGCGAGAAGCTGGCGGAGGAAGAGCGCGCCAAGGCGCTGGCCGATGTGCGCGCGAGCCGCATCGAAGAGGTCAAGAAGCCCGCAGCCAAGGCGCAGCCCGCCGAAGAGGCAGCGAGCCGCGCCGTGACCCCCGCGAATGCGCCGGGATCATCCAAGCCGGGCCTCAGCCCGCGCAAGACCGACCGTGAACGCGAGGACCGCGAGCGCGACGCCCGCGCGAAGGCCAAGGGCGAAGGCGATCGCCGTGCCGGAAAGCTGACGCTGAACGAGGCGCTGGCAGGTGAAGGCGGACGTACGCGCAGCCTCGCCGCGATGAAGCGCAAGCAGGAGAAGGCCCGCCAGAAGGCGATGGGCCTGAACATGCGTGCCGAGAAGATGGTGCGCGACGTGCAGCTTCCTGAAACCATCGTGGTGCAGGAACTGGCGAACCGCATGGCCGAACGTGCGGCCGATGTCGTCAAATCGCTCATGAAGATGGGCATGATGGTGACGATGAACCAGACGATCGACGCGGATACCGCCGAACTGGTGATCGAGGAATTCGGCCACAAGGCTGTGCGCGTGTCGGATGCCGATGTCGAGCAGGTCATCGACCAGGTGCAGGACAGCGACGAGAATCTGGCCTCGCGTCCGCCGATCGTGACGATCATGGGCCATGTCGACCACGGCAAGACCAGCCTTCTGGACGCGATCCGGAAGACCAATGTCGTATCCGGCGAGGCGGGCGGGATCACGCAGCATATCGGTGCCTATCAGGTGAAGACCGACAATGGTGCCGTGCTGACCTTCCTCGATACGCCCGGCCACGCGGCATTTACCAGCATGCGCGCCCGGGGCGCGCAGGTGACGGATATCGTGATTCTGGTGGTGGCGGCGGATGACGCCGTGATGCCGCAGACGATCGAGGCGATCAACCACGCCAAGGCGGCGAAGGTGCCGATGATCATCGCGATCAACAAGATCGACAAGAAATCGGCCGACCCGAACAAGGTGCGGACGGATCTTCTGCAACATGAAGTCGTCGTCGAGAAGATGTCGGGCGATGTTCTGGACGTGGAAGTTTCGGCGGTGACCGGGCAGGGACTGGACGAACTGCTGGAAAACATCGCGCTGCAGGCAGAGATTCTGGACCTTAAGGCGAACCCAAAGCGGGCAGCGTCGGGGGCCGTGATCGAAGCGAAGCTCGATGTCGGCCGGGGGCCGGTGGCGACGGTTCTGGTGCAGAACGGAACTTTGCGGAAGGGCGACATCTTCGTTGTCGGCGAGCAGTGGGGCAAGGTGCGCGCCCTGATCAACGACAAGGGCGAGACCGTGGCCGAGGCCGGACCGTCGGTGCCGGTCGAAGTGCTCGGGCTGAACGGCACGCCGCAGGCGGGCGATACGCTGAACGTCGTCGAGACCGAAGCGCAGGCGCGCGAGATTGCGACCTATCGCGAGAAGGCCGCGAAGGACAAGCGCGCGGCGGCGGGGGCTTCGACCACGCTGGAACAGCTGATGGCGAAAGCCAAGGCGGACCAGAGCGTATCGGAGCTGCCGATCATCGTGAAAGCCGATGTGCAGGGCTCTGCCGAGGCGATTGTTCAGGCCATGGAAAAGATCGGCAACGACGAGGTCCGCGTGCGCGTTCTGCACTACGGCGTCGGCGCAATCACCGATTCGGATGTGGGCCTTGCGGAAGCGAGCGGTGCGCCCGTGATCGGGTTCAACGTCCGGGCCAATGCCAGCGCGCGCAACAGCGCTCATCAGAAGGGCGTGGAGATTCGCTATTACAGCGTGATCTATGACCTGGTGGACGACGTGAAGGCGGCGGCGTCTGGCCTGCTGAAGGCGGAAGTGCGTGAAACCTTCATCGGCTACGCGCTGATCAAGGAAGTCTTCAAGGTGTCGAACGTCGGCAAGGTGGCCGGTTGCATCGTGACCGAAGGCGTAGCGCGCCGGTCTGCGGGCGTTCGCCTGCTGCGTGACAACGTCGTAATTCACGAAGGCACCCTCAAGACGCTCAAGCGCTTCAAGGACGAGGTCAAGGAAGTGCAATCGGGGCAGGAATGCGGGATGGCCTTCGAAAACTACGAGGATGTCCAGCAGGGCGATGTCATCGAGATCTTCGAGCGTCAGGAAGTCGAGCGCAAGCTCGCCTGAGCCGGGGCGGACGCAATAACGGAAAAGGCCGGGCAATGTGCCCGGCCTTTTCCGTCTGACGGTCGATTCAGGATATCACGAAGCGCGCTTGGACTGCACCGGATACCCTACGAAAGTCTTTTCATCGACCTTGATGACGATCTTGCCATCCGCCAGCTGACTGACCATCAGCCCCTGAACGGACACGCAACTCCCCAAAGAAATGGTCCGCAGCATGAGCTCCCCCCCATCAGCGTATGCCATATAAATGTATCTATAGATTGTTCTCAAAAGCATCATTAATTCGTCATCGAAACGCGGAATATATACGAAAGCATAGGCTGCACGCGCTGGTTGTCACAGAATAGCCACAATCCGGGTCAGAGCCAGTCGCGCAGGATCGGGATCAGCGGCAGATCGGCAGGCGGCATCGGATAGTCGCGCAGGCGTTCAGGCCGCACCCAGGCGAGGGTTTGCCCCTCTTGCGCGATCGGTGTGCCTTCCCAGCGACGACAGGCGAACAGCGGCATCAGCAGGTGGAACGACTCATAGGCGTGGCTGGCGAAGGTCAGCGGCGCGAGGCAGCTTTTCCAGGTGTCTATGCCCAGTTCTTCCTTCAGCTCGCGGATCAGGGCGGCTTCGGGGCTTTCGCCCGGCTCGACCTTGCCGCCCGGGAATTCCCACAGTCCGGCGAGGGATCGGCCCTCGGGGCGCTGTGCGAGGAGCACGCGGCCGTCCACGTCGATCAGCGCGACGGCCGAGACGAGGACGATCTTCGTGGTCACGACCGATAGTCGGCGTTGATGTCGATGTAACGATGCGTCAGGTCGCAGGTCCAGACGGTCTTGGCCGCCTTGCCGAGACCGAGATCGACGGCGATCACCAGCTCCTGCCGCTTCATGTAGGACGCGCCATCCTCTTCGCGGTAGCTCGGCGCACGCCATCCCTTTTCGGCGACAAGGATATCCCCGAAGCGGATCGAAAGACGGTCACGGTCAGCCTCGGCCCCGGATTTACCGATCGCGGCGACGATGCGGCCCCAGTTCGGATCCTCACCGGCAATGGCGGTCTTGACGAGGGGCGAGTTGGCGATGGACATCCCGATCCTGTGCGCGTCTTCGGTCGTTTTCGCACCGGTGATGCGGATCTCGACAAACTTGGTGGCGCCTTCGCCGTCGCGGATGACCTGGTGGGCAAGGTCCATCATCACCCCGCGCAGCGCCGCCTCGAAGGGCTTGGCCATGGCGGAGCGGGCCGTGATCTCTGCCGCGGCACTCTTGCCGGTGGCGGCAAGGATCAGGGCGTCGGAGGTGGACGTGTCGCTGTCGACAGTGATGGCATTGAACGTATCATCCACCTGACGCGAGAGCATTTTCTGGAGAAGGGTCGGCGCAATCTTTGCGTCGGTGAAGATGTAGACGAGCATCGTCGCCATGTCGGGCGCGATCATGCCAGAGCCTTTGGCGATGCCGGCGATGCGGATCGGACCGCCGTCGCCCTGGACCGTGGCCGATGCGCCCTTGGGGAAGGTGTCGGTGGTCATGATGGCGCGGGCGGCCCGGGTTATGCCGCTGGGAGAAAGGCCTGCGGCGAGTGCGTCGATCTTCGCCGTGATCCGCTCGAAAGGCAGCGGTTCGCCGATCACGCCGGTTGAGGCGGAAAAGACGCGGCTGGCGGGCAGGTTCAGGGCAGAGGCGACAGCCCCCGTGATGGCATCGACCGCCGTCTGCCCGCCTGCGCCCGTGAAGGCGTTGGAATTGCCCGAGTTCACGATGATCGCTGCACCGGCGCCAGAGGGCACCTTGGCTGCAAGCTTGGCCTGGCAATCCCGCACACAGGCCGCCCGAGTGGACGAGCGGGTAAATGCCCCGGCGATGGCGGTGCCGGGGGCGAGGCTGATCAGCGTCACGTCGGTCCGGTTGGCATAGCGCACCCCGGCCTCGACGGCGGAGAACGCCACGCCGTCGATGACCGGAAGGTCGGGAAAGCCGCCGGCCGGGGCCAGTGGCGAGACAGGGTTAGAAGGCTTGACCTTGGCGACAGCCGCCTCGACCGTTTCGCCAAGCGCCGCCAGCTTCTTCTTCAGCTTCTTGGCCTCGGCCTTCCAGTCGGTCTTGCCCATCCCCGTCTCCGTGCTGATCAGTTGCCCAGCAGGTTCTGATCGCGAAGCAGCTTGGGGTCAATCCCGTCGACACGGCTGATCTTGGCGTCGGCCGAGATCTTGGCGACATAGTCATCGACCGCCTTGCGCTGAAGTTCCTGCGTGATTTCGGCGCGCAGGTCGTCAAGCGTGGGAGGAGCGGCGGGGCGGGTTTCGCTCAGCTTGATGAGATGCCAGCCGAACTGGGTCTGAACCGGGGCGGACACGTCGCCGGGCTTCATGGTGACGACGGCATCCTCGAAGGGCTTCACCATCATTCCGACGCCGAACCAACCGAGATCGCCGCCGTTCGCCGCCGAGCCGTCCGACGAGTTGGCCTTCGCAAGTTCGGCAAAGTCTGCGCCGCCGTCGATCTGGGTCTTGAGGTCCTTCGCCTTGGCCTCATCTGCCACAAGGATATGGGCGGCGTGGTACTCGGTTGCGGGTGGAAGTGCCGCGATGCGGGCATCGTACGCGGCCTTGATCGCGTCTTCCGTGACCACGGCGGAAACGACGCCTTGCAGAATGGTGCCGGCGAGGTAGGCGAGGCGCTGATTCTGAAGGGTGAGTTCGTCGCGCTTGGTCAGCTTCCCCTCGACGGTCTGGGCAAGGGTCAGCTGCTGCACCAACTGGTCGACGATGGCCTTGTAGAGCACATCATCGGCGAGTTGCTGGTACTGTTCGGGCAACTGCTGGCCGAGCGCCACGACCTGGCCGAGGGTGATGTCGGTGCCGTTGACGCTGGCCACCACGGTCTCGGCGGTTTCGCCTGCGGCATGGACGGCCCCGAAGGGCACCAGCGACAGCGCCACGGCCAGGGCGACCTTTGCCCGGAAACCCGCTTGTTTCGACATCTCACATTCTCCTGAAGGTGCCGCTTCCCTGAGCGGCGTTGACACTTTGCCCCTGCCCCCTTACATCGCGTTGGTCACGTGAGACAGGGCGCCTCGGGCCTTCTTGGCCCTTCTATGGAAGGCGGTGAAGGCGGGCAAGACCTGCCCCTCACACGATCTTGTCAGGAACGACCAGGCGGAGAAAACATGCTGGGTCTCGGAACGCTCGCGCGGAAGGTGTTCGGCACGCCGAACGAACGCAAGGTCAAGTCGGTCCGTCCGCTTGTCGCGAAGATCAATGCGCTGGAGCCGGAATTCGCCGCCCTGACCGATGAAGGCATCATCGCGAAGACGGAAGAGTTCAAGGCGCGGATCGCGAAGGGCGAGAGCCTGGACGACCTGCTGCCGGAAGCGTTCGCCAACTGCCGCGAGGCGGCGAAGCGGGCGCTGGGGCTGCGCGCCTTTGACGTGCAGCTGAAGGGCGGGATCTTCCTGCACCAGGGCAACATCGCCGAGATGAAGACGGGTGAAGGCAAGACGCTGGTCGCGACCTTCCCGGCCTATCTGAATGCGCTGGCGGGCAAGGGTGTGCATGTCGTCACCGTCAACGAGTATCTGGTGAAGCGCGACGCCGACTGGATGAGCAAGGTCTATGGTGCGCTGGGGCTGACGACCGGAGCGGTCTATCCCTATCAGCCAGACGCCGAAAAGCGGGCGGCCTATCGGGCGGACATCACCTATGCCACGAACAACGAGCTGGGGTTCGACTATCTGCGCGACAACATGAAGGGGTCGATCGAGGAGATGTCCCAGCGCGGGCATTACTTCGCCATCGTCGACGAGGTGGACTCGATCCTGGTCGACGAGGCGCGGACGCCGCTGATCATCTCGGGACCGTCGCAGGACCGGTCGGACCTGTACATCAGCGTCGACAAGCTGATCCCGAAGCTGCTGCCGGAGCACTACAAGGTCGACGAGAAGACCCGCAACGTGACCTACACGGATGAGGGGAACGAGGTTATCGAAGCGCTTCTGCGCGAGGCGGGCCTGCTGGACCCGGACGCGTCGCTCTACGACCCCGAAAGCACCACGCTGGTGCACCACGTCACCCAGGCGCTGCGGGCGCATACGCTGTTCAACAAGGACCAGCAATACATCGTGCGCGATGACGAGGTGATGCTGATCGACGAGTTCACCGGGCGCATGATGAAGGGCCGCCGCCTGTCGGACGGTCTGCACCAGGCGATCGAGGCGAAGGAGGGCGTGAAGATCCAGCCCGAGAACACCACGCTCGCCAGCGTGACGTTCCAGAACTATTTCCGCCTGTACGAAAAGCTGGCCGGGATGACAGGGACAGCCGCCACCGAAGCCGAAGAATTCCGGGAGATCTACAACCTGGGCGTGGTCGAGGTTCCGACGAACCGGCCCGTGGCGCGGAAGGACGAGCACGATCAGGTCTACCGCACCGCGCGCGAGAAGTACGAGGGCGTGGTCAAGGCGATCCGCGAAGCCCATGAAAGGGGCCAGCCGATCCTTGTCGGCACGACAAGCATCGAGAAATCCGAATTCCTGTCGGAGTTGCTGAAGAAAGAGGGAATACCGCACAATGTGCTGAACGCCCGCCAGCACGAGCAGGAAGCGCAGATCGTGGCCGATGCCGGCAAGTTCGGCGCGGTCACCATCGCCACCAACATGGCTGGTCGCGGAACCGACATCCAGCTGGGCGGCAACGTCGAGATGAAGGTGCTGGAGGCGATCAGTGCCGATCCGCACCTTCACCCGGACGAGGTGCGCGCGCGCATCGAGGCGGAACATGCCGAGGAAAAGGAAAAGGTGAAGGCCGCCGGCGGGCTGTTCGTGCTGGCCACGGAGCGCCATGAAAGCCGCCGGATCGACAACCAGCTGCGCGGCCGCTCCGGCCGTCAGGGCGACCCGGGGCGGTCATCGTTCTTCCTGAGCCTGGAAGACGACCTGATGCGTATCTTCGGATCGGAACGGCTGGACAAGGTGCTGTCTACGTTGGGGATGAAGGAAGGCGAGGCCATCGTCCATCCCTGGGTCAACAAATCGCTCGAGAAGGCTCAGGCCAAGGTCGAAGGGCGCAACTTCGACATCCGCAAGCAGCTTCTGAAGTTCGACGACGTGATGAACGACCAGCGCAAGGCGATCTTCGGCCAGCGCATGGAGATCATGGAAGCGGAAGAGCTTTCGGAGATTGTGCAGGACATGCGCCATCAGGTGGTGGATGACCTGGTGGACCAGCACCTGCCGCCCAAGTCCTACGCCGATCAGTGGGATATCGACGGGCTGGCAGCCGACCTGCGCGAATGGACGACCCTCGATCTGCCGCTGGCCGCCTGGGCCGCCGAAGAGGGCGTGGATCAGGATGCGATGCGCGACCGGATCGTGGAGGCGTCGGACAAGCTGATGGCCGAGAAGCTGGAAGCCTTCGGCCCCGAGACGATGAAGACGATCGAGAAGCAGCTCCTGTTGCAGACCATCGACGGCAAGTGGCGCGAGCATCTGCTGCGGCTGGAACATCTGCGCTCGGTCGTGGGCTTCCGTGGCTATGCCCAGCGCGACCCGCTGAACGAATACAAGACCGAAGGCTTCCAGTTGTTCGAATCCATGCTGAACTCGCTGCGGCTGGACGTGACCCAGAAGCTTTCGCAGGTGCGGCCGATCACCAAGGAAGAGCAGGACCAGATGATGGCCCAGTTCATGGCCCAGCAGCAGGCCGCCACGCAAACGGCCCCGGCTCAGGCACCCGCGCAGGTGCGGGCGGCCGCTCCGCAGGCCGAACTGGTGGGTGCGGGCGCTCCGGCCCCTGCCCCGCTGCTGGCCGGTTTCAACGAGGCTGATCCGTCGACATGGGGCAATCCCGGCCGCAATGACGCCTGTCCCTGCGGATCCGGACAGAAGTTCAAGCACTGCCACGGCAAGATCGTCTGACGACCAAGGGGCGGAGCGCGCTTCGCTTCGCCCCAATTGGCGCGGCGCGTGATGAAATGAAACCGCGCTTCTGCCACGGATCGGCCTGAATCCGCCGACACTTTCCTGATCGAGTGGAATCGGGAGTGGCGGCGATGAAACCCAGTCGTAGGCTGCTGCGCGTCGTTGCAGTCATTGCCATCGCGCTGGCCGCGGGGCACGTGGCGCAATCAGGTCAGGGACAGGCATCCTTGCGGACAGCGTCAATGGTCCCCGGCCTTGGTGCGTCCGCTCCGGTGACAGCCAAAGCCGTGGTGGAACTGTCCGGTACGACGGGGCCGTCACTGGTCCCGCCCGCGCTGACGGAGACAAGCCTTCCCGTTCTGCCAGAACCGGCGAAGCGCCCCGCGATGGAAGCCCCCATGCAGATCGAAGCGCCGTCCGACAAGACGGCCGATGCAACCACGGCCCGGGTGCCCCGCGATTGCACGCCGCTTCTGGCCCTGTCGCCCCGCCCCGGAGCGATGATCGACATCCTGCTGAGTGCGCCCTGCCGCGGCGACGAGCGGGTCGTTCTGCGCCATGCGGGTCTTGCCGTAACTTACAGCACAAACGCGGCCGGGGCGCTGTTTGCCTCGCTGCCAGCGCTTTCACCCGAGGCGGCGGTGTCGGTCCTCTTTGCCGGGGGCGAGACGGCGGAGGCGCGCGTGAACCTGCCCGAAGCTGCCGAGTTCCGCAGGTTCGGCGTGCAATGGATGGGCCCGCAGAGCTTCGAGGTGAACGCCTTCGAGAATGGCGCGGATTTCGGGCAACCCGGCCATGTCTCGGCCGCCTCGCCGCACGAACCGGCGCAGACGATGCTGCCGCTCGACGGGTTCCTGACGGTGCTGGGCGATCCGTCGACGGACTCGCCGATGCTTGCGGAAATTTACAGCTTCCCCGGCACGCCCGAGCCGGTGCCGGTGCTGATCGAGGCTGCGGTGACCGACGCGACCTGCGGACGCGAGATGCTGGGCGAAGTGCTGACCGCCGATCGCGGGACGGTCCGCCTGTCTGACCTTTCGATCACCATGCCGGGCTGTGATGCCATCGGAGACTATCTTGTGTTGAAAAATCTTGTGCCGGACCTGAAACTCGCCTCTGCGAACTGACGCAAGGGACGAGGTTTGGCACAAAGTTGGTTACGGCGCGCGGCGGTTTCCGCCGTGCTTTGCCTTTTGCCCTTCTCTGGGGTCGCGCAGGACGTGACGCTGACCTCGCGCGATGGAACCCTGTCCGTTTCGGGCGAACTGCGCGGCTACGATGGCGAGCTTTATCGGGTGATGACCGAGTATGGGCTGCTGACACTGGACGGGCAAAGCGTGATCTGCGACGGGCCTGCCTGCCCGGATCTGACCCAATTCGTGGCCGAAGTGCGCGTCACCGGCGAAGCCGACATGGGGGCGCGGCTGCTGGACCCTCTGCTGGCAGCATTTGCCCGCGACCGGGGATACGGGTTGCGGGTGACCGGTGACGGGAAGACGGAGCTTCTGGAGGCAGGCTCGGACCGCGTGGTGGCGCGGTTCCTTTATCGGGCTGCCATGGCAGGTGCGGCGGCGGACGCGCTTCGGCTGGGAGACGCCGACATGGCCCTCGCCTCGCTTGAACAACCGGACCTGAACGCGCGCACGATCGGGCACGAAACACTCGTGGCGGTGGTTTCGCCGGACAACCCCGTGAAACGGATGGCGACGACCGAACTGGCGCAGGCGCTGTCGGGCGAGGTGACAAACTGGGCGGGGTTCGGGGGGCCGGACCGGCCGCTGGCGATCCACGCGCTTGGGGTGGAGGCAGGGTTCCGTCAGGCGCTGGAGGCGCGGCTGGGGCAGGCCGTGGTGTCGCAAGTCGATCACGCGACCCTGGCCGAACTCGACGCCGCCGTCGCGCGCGATCCCTGGGGGCTGGCAGTGACGGCGGCATCGGCAGTGACCAGGGCGCGGGTGCTGACCCTGACCGACAGTTGCGGCTTCACGCTGCAGCCCGGATCGCTGGCGGCGAAAGCCGAGGACTATCCGCTCACCCAACCCTTCTTCGTGTTGACGCCGAAACGCCGCCTTCCCTTGGTCGCGCGCGAGTTTCTGGACTTCCTCGACACGCCCGCAGCGTGGCCCGCCGTCGCGCAATCGGGCCTGATCGACCGGGACGTGGAACGGGTCGACCTTCTGACGGATGGCATCCGGTTGGCAAATGCAATCCGTGCGGCGGGAGACGAGGTGCAGGTCGCCGAGTTGCAGCGGCTGACGCTGGCGATGCAGGGGGCGGAGCGGCTGTCTCTCACCTTCCGGTTCGAAGATGGCGCGCGGACGCTGGACGCGGCCTCGCGTGACAACCTTCTGGATCTGGTGCGGCTTGCAGAGATGGGCAGCTTCGACGGGCAGGAGTTGGTCTTCGTCGGATTCTCGGACGGTTCGGGGAGTGCGGCGGCGAATCTGGACCTTTCCCGCGACCGGGCGGAGATGTTGCGGCTGGACCTGGCCGACAGACTGCCTGACCTGCAGGCCGGACAGGTGACGCTGGCGGCGGACGCCTTCGGCGAGGCACTGCCCATCGCGTGCGATCAAAGCGCGATCGGAAGGCAGCTGAACCGGCGGGTGGAGGTCTGGCTGCGGCCGGTCACAAGTACCCCAGCGACCGGAAACTGACCTCGCGCGACCGGCCCACGATCAGGTGATCGTGAAGCGTCAGGCCCAGAACCTGTGCCGCATCCTGAATCTGCGCGGTCATGGCGATATCGGCGTCGGACGGCGTCGGATCCCCCGAAGGATGGTTGTGGACAAGGATCAGCGCGCTCGCGTTCAGCTCCAGCGCGCGCTTGACCACCTCCCGGGGGTAGACGGGTACGTGATCGACCGTACCGCGCGCCTGCTCCTCGTCCGCGATCAGCACATTCTTGCGGTCAAGGAAGAGGATGCGGAACTGTTCGGTTTCCCGATGCGCCATGGCCGTGTGGCAGTAGTCGAGCAGCGCATCCCATGAGGAAAGGACGGGGCGGTTCATCACCCGCGCGCGGGCCATACGCTGTGCGATGGCCTCGCACAGCTTCAGCTCCTGCACCACGGCCTCGCCCACGCCCGAGACGGCGGCAAGCCGGGCGATCGGTGCCGCCACCACCCGATTCAGGTCGCCGAAGGTGTCGAGCAGGAGGCGCGCCAGTGGCTTCACGTCCTGCCGGGGAATGGCGCGGAACAGGAGCAGCTCCAGCAACTCATAATCCGGCATGGCTGCCGCGCCGCCCTCCATGAAGCGGCTGCGGAGGCGCTTGCGGTGATCCTTGATGTACGAGGGAAGGCGGTCGGGAAGCTGTCGCCGCGCCGCCTGGTCATCGCCGACCGGCGCGAAGAGCGAGGGACTTGCGTCGTGAAATGCGCGGGGCGTGGACATGGCGGCAGGCTCGGCCACCCTGGTGAAGAAAACCTTAATCCGCTTTCATCTTGGCAAAAATATCCTCGGGGGGTCCGGGGGGCAGACGGCCCCCCGGCCTCTCCGCAAGCGCCGGCCTCAGCCCTTCATCCCATCCCAGAACGTCTTGACCTTGGAAAAGAAGGTCGAGCTTTCCGGGTTGTTGTCCTCGCTCAGCTTCTCGAACTCCCGCAGGATCTCCTTCTGGCGTGAGGTCAGGTTGACCGGCGTTTCCACCGCCATCTCGATCAGCATGTCGCCCTGGCCGCCGCCGCGGAGCGCCGGCATGCCCTTGGCGCGCAGGCGCATCTGCTTGCCGGTCTGGCTGCCCGCGGGAACCTTCACCCGGCTCTTGCCGCCGTCGATGGTCGGCACTTCGACCTCGCCGCCAAGTGCTGCGGTGGCGATGCTGACCGGGACCCGGCAGTACAGGTTCACCCCGTCGCGGATGAAGATGGGATGCTCTTTCACCTCGATGAAGATGTAGAGGTCACCCGTCGGGCCACCGCGCAATCCGGCCTCGCCCTCGCCTGCAAGGCGGATGCGGGTGCCGGTTTCCACCCCGGCGGGGATGTTGACCGACAGGGCGCGTTCTTTCTCGATCCGGCCCGCTCCGCCACAGGTGCGACAGGGATTCTTGACGATCTGGCCCATGCCGGCGCAGGTCGGACAGGTGCGTTCGACGGTAAAGAACCCCTGCTGGGCACGGACCTTGCCCATGCCCGAGCAGGTCGGGCAGGTAACGGGTTCCGCCCCGCCTTCGGCACCGGTACCGCGGCACACGTCGCAGGTGATGGACGCGGGCACGTTGATGGTCTTCTGAACGCCCAGATAGGCTTCTTCCAGCGAGACCCGCAGATTGTAGCGCAGGTCAGAGCCGCGCTGCGCGCGCGACCGTGCGCCGCCGCCCCCGCGGCCACCCATGAAATCGCCGAACAGGTCTTCGAACACGTCCGAAAAGGCGCTGGCGAAATCGCCCTGGCCATAGCCCGCACCGCCGCCCCTCCCGCCTTCGAAGGCTGCGTGGCCGTACCGGTCATAGGCCGCCTTCCGGTCGGCGTCCTTCAGCGTGTCATAGGCCTCGTTCACTTCCTTGAACTGGGCCTCGGCCTGCGGATTGTCAGAGTTGCGGTCGGGGTGAAGTTCCTTCGCCTTCGCGCGATAGGCTTTCTTCAGGTCATCTGCCGACGCGGTACGCGGCACACCCAGCACGTCGTAAAAGTCGCGTTTTGCCATGGCAAACCCCATTGGGTGAACAGCAGGGGGCGGCCCGAACTTCGGCCGCCCCCCATTCGTTCACAGCGGTGTCACTTCCGCTTGTTGTCGCCAAGATCCTCGAAGTCGGCGTCGACGATGTCATCGTCAACACCCCGCGGCGCGTCGGGATCGCCACCTTCGGCTTCGGCCTGCGTGGCCTTGTAGATCGCCTCGCCCAGACGCATCGCCGCTTCGGTCACGTTCTGGATGCCACCCTTGATCTTGCCCGCATCGTCGGACTTGAGGGTTTCCTCCAGTGCGCCCATGGCCAGCTCGATCGCCTCGACGGTCGAGGGATCGACCTTGTCGCCATGCTCCTCGATCGACTTCTTGGTCGAGTGCAGCAGGCTTTCGGCCTGGTTCCTGGTCTCGACCAGTTCGCGGCGGGCCTTGTCGGCGTCGGCATTCGCCTCGGCGTCCTTGACCATCTTCTCGATCTCGTCCTCGGACAGACCACCCGAGGCCTGGATCGTGATCGCCTGGGTGCGACCCGTACCCTTGTCCTTGGCGTTGACCGAAACGATACCGTTCGCGTCGATGTCGAACGTCACCTCGATCTGCGGCATACCGCGCGGGGCGGGCGGGATCTGTTCCAGGTTGAACTGGCCCAGCATCTTGTTGTCGGCCGCCATTTCACGCTCGCCCTGGAAGACGCGGATGGTCACGGCGTTCTGGTTGTCTTCGGCCGTGGAGAAGATCTGCGACTTCTTGGTGGGGATCGTGGTGTTGCGGTCGATCAGGCGGGTGAACACACCGCCCAGGGTCTCGATGCCGAGCGAAAGCGGCGTCACGTCGAGCAGGACCACATCCTTCACGTCGCCCTGAAGCACGCCGGCCTGGATCGCCGCGCCAAGCGCCACGACTTCGTCGGGGTTCACACCCTTGTGGGGTTCCTTGCCGAAGAACTTGGTCACTTCCTCGACCACCTTGGGCATCCGGGTCATCCCGCCGACCAGCACCACCTCGTCAATGTCGCCGACGGAAAGGCCCGCATCCTTCAGCGCCGCCTGACACGGCTTGATCGAGCCCTTGATCAGGTCACTGACCAGGCTTTCCAGCTTGGCGCGGGTCAGCTTCACCACGAGGTGCAGCGGCTGGCCCGTGTTGCGGTCCATGCTGATGAACGGCTGGTTGATCTCGGTCTGCTGGCTGGACGACAACTCGATCTTGGCCTTTTCCGCTGCTTCCTTCAGGCGCTGGAGCGCCATCTTGTCGAGCGTAAGGTCGACGGCGTGTTCCTTCTTGAACTCATCGGCCAGGAAATTGACGATGCGCATGTCAAAATCTTCGCCACCGAGGAATGTATCGCCGTTGGTGGATTTCACCTCGAACAGGCCGTCGTCAATTTCGAGGATCGTGATGTCGAACGTACCGCCGCCGAGGTCATAGACCGCGATGGTCTTCGCTTCCTTCTTGTCGAGACCGTAGGCAAGGGCTGCTGCCGTCGGCTCGTTGATGATGCGAAGCACCTCAAGGCCGGCGATCTTGCCCGCATCCTTGGTGGCCTGACGCTGCGCGTCGTTGAAGTAGGCGGGGACGGTGATGACGGCTTGCGTGACCGCTTCACCGAGGTAGGACTCGGCGGTTTCCTTCATCTTCTGCAGGATGAAGGCGGAGATCTGCGAGGGCGAGTACTTTTCGCCCCGGACTTCGACCCAGGCGTCGCCATTGCCGCCGTTGACCAGCGCATAGGGCAGGTTCTTCTTGTCCTTGGCGATGTGCACATCATCCATGCGGCGACCGATCAGGCGCTTGACGGCGAAGATGGTGTTGGAGGGGTTCGTGACCGCCTGACGCTTGGCCGGCTGGCCCACGAGCCGTTCGGTTTCGGTGAAACCGACGATGGAGGGGGTGGTGCGGGCGCCTTCCGAGTTCTCGATCACGCGGGGCTGTGCGCCGTCCATGATCGCAACGCAGGAGTTCGTGGTCCCGAGGTCAATCCCGATGACTTTGGCCATGTAAAGCTACCTCTTCTTTCGGCGATGTTATGGAGCCCAGACCCGTTTTGGCCTCTGGTCCCCGATCCCAATGAAATCCGGCCGGGGCGGCCGCCCCGATCCGGCTTCGGGGGTATATAAGAGGGGGTCGGGGGGGCTGCAAGCGTGGTGGCGAGAGGAAAATCGGGGGAATGGAATGAAGTCACATGATTCTGCCGAACGGCCCCGGCCAAGCCTGCGGGTGGCGGGCTTCGAGCTGTACCAGGGACTGATCGAACCAGCCGTGCAGGCGTTGCTGTTGGACGATCTGCGGGAGGTCGTGACGGCGGCGCCCCTGATGGCACCGGTGACACCCGGAGGGCGACCGATGAGCGTGCGGATGACCGCTGCCGGACGGCTGGGTTGGGTGACGGACCGGGCGGGATATCGCTATGCCGACCGGCATCCGTCCGGCGTCGCCTGGCCGCCGATACCGTCGCGCGTGTTGGCCCTGTGGCACCGCGTGACCGGGCTGGCGCGCGCGCCGGATTGCTGTCTGGTCAACTTCTATGGCGAGGGGGCGAGGATGGGGTTGCATCAGGATCGTGACGAAGGGGACTTCACATTTCCCGTGCTGTCGATCTCTCTCGGGGACGAGGCGTTGTTCCGGATGGGCGGGGTAGAGCGACAGGCGCCGACGTCCAGCGTCTGGCTGCGCTCGGGCGACTGCGTGGTGATGGGAGGCGCGGCGCGGCTGGCCTGGCACGGGGTGGATCGGGTCAGGCATGGCAGCTCTGCCCTGATGCCGAAGGGGGGGCGGATCAACCTGACGCTGCGCGTTGTCGCCTGATCAGCCCTTCGCGCTCCAACTGACGGAGGCGTGCTTGCGCGTGTAGGACTCGGCCATCAGGCCAATCAGAATGCACACGAGCGTGACCTGGACGGGGTAGAGGATCGAGCTGTGATGCGGGTTGTAGTTGAGAAAGACGAAGCCCCGGGTCTGGTCGATCGTGTGGAAGAGCGGATTCCAGTCGAACCACGCCCTTACGCGCGGCGGCGTGGCATTGGCCAGAAACATCTTGCCGGAGGCGATCATGTTCAGCCGCTGGTAGACCATCGCGAGGATACCGACCAGCGCCGGGTTCCACGGGCGCGCAGCCATGAATATCATGCCGATGGCGCAGCCGCTGATCCACGACAGAAGCAGCATGCAGAGTGCCCCGACGGGCTGGTCTATGGTGATCGGTGTCCAGACCGTGTGGTAGAGAAACAGGATGCACATGGCCGACAGCACCTGAGTGTACAGGCTTGAAAGGGCTGCGGCCGAGATCGACACGATGGTGTTCATCGGCGCGTGCTTCATCATCTGCGACGTCGACGCCTCGGCCCCCGAGACCGCGCCGATTGCCTTTATGTGCGTCATGTACATGAACACGCCGGTCATGATGTAGAGCATGAAGTCGCCACGCAGGGGCGTCGTCCGGATGCCGATGATGTAGAAGGTGAGCAGAAAGATCGCGACGAAAATCGCCGACTGGATCATGTTCATCACAAGGCCGAACGCGGCATTGCGGTGCGATTTGCGAATGCTCCGGACACTGGCGTGGAAGATCACCTCGAGCAGCGTCAAGGCCGAGCGGGCTGGTGTCTTGCGAACGTTGGGCCGGAACATGACCTGCTCTGCTTTCTGCTGTCCCGGATGGCGGGTTCACCATCCTAGGCGGGGAAATCTTGCCGTTCCCTTGATGACGAAGCATAAGGAAACCGCAGGAATTTTCAACAGCCGGGCCAGGACGCCGCGGCAGGGAGTGCCCGATGGACTATGACCGGCTGGTCGCGGTGATGCGCCGCCTTGCGCTGGAGGCTGGCGCGCGGATCATGGAGGTCTACAATTCGCCGTCATTCGAGGTGAAGGCGAAATCGGACACGAGCCCCGTCACGGAAGCCGACGAGGTGGCGGATGCGCTGATCTCGGCCGGCTTGCGGGCCGAATTTCCCGATCTGCCGCTGATTACCGAAGAGCAGGCGACCTCGCACGCGCTGACGGCTCGGACATTTCTGATCGTCGATCCGCTGGACGGGACGAAGGAGTTCGTGCAGCGTCGCGGCGATTTCACGGTGAACATCGCCTATGTCGAGAATGGCGTTCCGGTTCGCGGCATCGTCTATGCCCCGGCCCAGCACCGGTTGTTCTATACGCGGGCGGATGGATCGGCGGTGGAGGAGATCGGCCCCCATGAGGTGGGCAAGGCGGGCGCGGTGCGCGACATCCGGGTTTCGACGCCCGACAACGCTGCACTTCTGGTCGTCGCCTCGAAATCCCACCGCGATCAGGCGACCGACGACTATATCTCGCGCTATGCCGTGCGCGACATGCGCAGCGCCGGGTCGAGCCTGAAATTCTGTCTTGTGGCGACGGGCGAGGCCGACCTTTACCCGCGGCTGGGGCGGACGATGGAATGGGATACCGCAGCGGGCGATGCGGTGTTGCGGGGGGCGGGTGGAACAGTGGTCCGCTTTGACGACCATACGCCGCTTGGCTACGGCAAGCCGGGCTGGGACAATCCGTTCTTCATCGCCTATGCGCCCGGCGTCGCGCTGAAGGGCTGACATGCCGGTCCTGATCGCCATTCCGGCGCGCTATGCCTCGACCCGCTATCCCGGCAAGCCGCTGGTGGAACTGCGCGGCGCCGATGGAACATCCAAAAGCCTGATCCGCCGGAGCTGGGACGCGGCAATGGCGGTGCGGGGGATCGACCGGGTCGTGGTTGCAACCGACGATGTTCGTATTCGCGACGCAGCCCGCGCGTTTGGCGCCGAAGTGATCATGACCTCCGCCGACTGCCGCAACGGAACGGAACGCTGTGCCGAGGTTTCGCAGCAACTGCCCGGCCATGACATCGTGGTGAACCTGCAAGGCGATGCGCCGCTGACCCCACCCTGGTTCATCGAAGACCTGGTGGCAGGGTTGCGGGCTGCCCCGGACGCGGATCTTGCAACGCCGGTGCTGCGGACCGACGGGCGCGCCCTGAACGGGCTTCTGGCGGATCGTCGCGCCGGTCGGGTTGGCGGCACGACAGCGGTGTTCGGTGCAGGGGGGCGGGCACTTTATTTTTCCAAAGAGGTGCTGCCCTTCACCTCGCGCACCTACGCGGAGGACGAGGCGACACCTGTCTTTCATCACGTCGGTGTCTATGCCTTTCGCCCCGATGCGCTGGCCGCCTACGCGAGCTGGCCGCCCGGTCCGCTAGAAGAGCTGGAAGGGCTGGAGCAACTGCGCTTTCTCGAACAGGGAAAATCTGTGCTGTGCGTCGAAGTCGCAGCGCGGGGGCGGCTGTTCTGGGAACTGAACAACCCGCAGGACGTTCCCCGTATCGAAGCGATGCTTGCGGAGATGCAGTGGAGTTGACGAGGATCAAGGCCGACTGGCAAAATCTGTGGGACGTTTGATCGAGAGTCTTTCAGAGGGAACCTTTGGCACGCCACAAGGATTGGTGCGTCGCAATTGCCAGTTGTTTCATGCAGTGAGACACAACGGCAAGAAATTGCCTGTTTGGGTCGGTGCTCTGCCGAAATCCGGTCAGAATTGTATGTAACGACGAAACGAGCCTAAGACTAGAAGATGAAAACTGGCGACAAACTCAGAGATCGTGGAAAGTACATCAGATGAAGAAGCATAAGGTAACGAAGGCCGTCTTTCCCGTTGCGGGGTTGGGCACGCGCTTTCTTCCTGCCACCAAGTCGATCCCCAAAGAGATCATGACCTTGGTGGACCGCCCGCTGATTCAATATGCGATCGACGAGGCGCGATCGGCCGGGATCAAGGAATTCATCTTCGTAACCTCGCGAGGTAAAGGGGCGCTCGAGGACTATTTCGACCACGCCCCCGAGCTTGAAGCCGCGCTGCGCCGCTCCGGCAAGGAACATCTGCTGGAGCTTCTGAAGCAAAGCAACATGGAGAGCGGGGCGATCGCCTATGTGCGCCAGCACAGGGCGCTGGGGCTGGGTCATGCCGTATGGTGCGCAAAGCGCCTGATCGGGGACGAGCCCTTTGCCGTGATGCTGCCCGACGACGTGATCGCGGCAGAGAAGCCGTGCCTGCAGCAGATGGTGGAAGCCTACGCCGATATCGGTGGCAACATGGTTGCCGCGATGGAAGTGCCGCCGTCAAAGGCGTCGTCCTACGGTATGCTGGATGTGTCCGAGGACATGGGTGCGTTGGTGTCTGTCAAGGGCATGGTGGAGAAGCCCAAAGCCGATGAGGCACCGTCGAACCTTGCGGTCATAGGGCGCTACATCCTGTCGCCGCATGTGCTGGAGAACCTGAGCCGCATCAAACAGGGCGCGGGTGGCGAGATTCAGCTCACCGATGCGATTGCGGAGGAGATTACCGCTGGCCGCAACGTCTACGGCTACCGGTTCCGAGGGCAGCGTTATGACTGTGGATCGAAGGCCGGGTTCCTGCAGGCAACGGTCGCCTTCGGTCTGGCGCGGGATGAACTGCATGATGAGTTCTCGGAATTCCTGCACCAGATGATCGCTCAGCAGAAGGCGGCGCAGTAACGGATGCGCCGTTTGCGACCCAAGTCAGGGGGCGCGGAAAGGGTGTGACAGGGCTGTCCGCCCAAGAGGTGTGGACGGCCTACAGGCTTCGCCTGAAACGGCGAAGGCTGTTATGGCGGGCGTTTCGCAGCAGGCGGCAGTTGCGGTCGGTACAGGATCGCGTCGCAGCGATTGGGCCCGGGACGATCCTTGTTGCGTCGGTCGTGCGGAACGAAATCATCCGCCTGCCTTGGTTCCTGGACCATTATCGCAGGCTTGGGGTTGGCCACTTTCTTATCGTCGACAACGACAGCAGCGATGGCACGACGGGGTTCCTGCAGGCACAATCCGACGTTTCGCTGTGGCAAACCGCCGACAGCTACAAGCAGGCGCGGTTCGGTGTGGACTGGTTGACCTGGCTGCAGATCTGTCATGCACACGGACATTGGTGCCTTGCGGTCGATGCCGACGAACTGTTCATCTATCCGCGCTGGGACACCCGCGATCTGCGGGCGCTGACGGACTGGCTGGACCGCAGTGGGATCGAGGCCTATCCGGCCATGATGCTTGACCTTTATCCCAAGGGTCCGCTCGGGACGCAGCACTATCGGGCGGGGGACGATCCGACGGGGGTACTTGGCTGGTTCGATCGGGGAAACTACTCGATCAAGCGCCAGATGCCTCTGGGAAACCTGTGGATTCAGGGCGGGGTACGGGGGCGGATGTTCTTCGCCGACGAACCGAGGAAAGCGCCGACATTGACGAAGATACCGCTGGTGAAATGGAACCGGCGCTACGTGTATGTGAACTCCACCCACGCGGTGCTGCCCCGGCGGCTGAACCAGATCTACGATCAGTCGGGGGGGGAGATGGGGTCAGGCGTGCTTCTTCACAGCAAGTTTCTTCCCGTCACCGTCGCGAGGGCGCGGGAAGAGCGCGTGCGTCGCGAGCATTTCGCGCGCAGCGAACAGTATGAGCAGTACTACGACCGCATTGCGGAGAGTCCGGACCTGTGGTGCGAGGCGTCGAGCCGCCTGACCGGCTGGCGCCAGTTGGAGGCGATGGGCCTGATGTCTCGCGGGGGCTGGGTGTGACGGGCGGGCGAAAGACCGCTTGGACCCTGGCAGAGCGTGTTTACATGATTCGAACGAGACACTACCGTTGCGTCAACCGCCGCAGGCCTAAATTGCGCGGAGAAAACGGGGCAGCGACGTGAGACGCTCAGAGCGGTCAACCAGTTATCAAGCCTGCGGGCCTATGACTTGGATCGTGCGGCGGTCTCGATCAGGTACAGGTGCGGATCTTGGGTATCGTTAGTTCGTACCGAATGCGCTTGCGGCGGAAGCGCTGCCACCTGCGCGCATTCCTTCGATCCCGCGACCTCACGCCCGTACAGGATCGCACACGTTCGATCAGGCCGGGCGCCATCATGGCGCTTTCGACGCTTCGGAATGAGCGGGTGCGGCTGCCGTTCTTCATGCGCTATTACCGAGACCTCGGCGTTAACCATTTCCTGATGGTGGACAACGGGTCGGACGACGGATCGGCAGAGTATCTGGCCGCGCAGCCCGACGTATCGCTTTGGCGGACGGAGGCAAGTTACAAGCGGTCGCACTTCGGGGTGGACTGGCTGACCTGGCTGCAACGGCGCTATTGCCACGGGCACTGGACGTTGACGGTGGATGTGGACGAATTCCTCGTCTACCCGTTCTGCGACACGCGCTCGCTCCGGGCGCTGACGGACTGGCTTGATGCCTCGTCCCTTCGGTCGTTCTCGGCAATGCTGCTGGACATGTATCCAAAGGGCCCTATTTCGGCCCAGCTTTACCGCGACGGACAGGATCCGTTCGAGATCGCAAGCTGGTTCGATTCGGGCAACTACATGATTTCTCAGAACAACCGGTATGGAAATCTGTGGATTCAAGGCGGACCACGGGCACGGATCTTCTTCGCCGACGATCCCCTGCACGCCCCCGCCCTGAACAAGATACCGCTGGTGAAATGGCACCGGAATTTTGCCTATGCCAGTTCCACCCACATGCTGCTGCCACGAGGGCTGAACCAGGTCTATGACACCTGGGGGGGCGAAAAGGCCTCGGGCTGCCTGTTGCATGCGAAGTTCCTCGATACCTTTGCGAGCAAGGCAACGGAAGAGATGACGCGCGCGCAGCATTATGCGAACAGTCAGGAATACAAGGCGTATCGCGCCTCGGCCGATACGCGGACGGACCTGTGGTGCAAATGGTCGGAGAAATACATCAACTGGCGCCAGCTCGAGATTCTGGGGCTGATGTCCAAGGGTAACTGGGCCTGAGGGAGGCGCATGACCGTCGGCTTCATCATGTTGTGTCACACAGCGCTGGATCGCGCTGCTGAAGTTGCACGACACTGGGCCGAGCGGGGTTGCCCGGTTGTGATCCACCTGGACCGCCGGGTCGGACGCTCAGCCGCGGCCGGACTCATGGCGGCGTTGAATGACGTGCCGGACATTCGCTTCTGTGGCCGCCACTCGTGCCGCTGGGGCACGTGGGGCCTTGTCGCCGCCACCCAGACCGCGTCCGAGATGATGCTGCGCGAGTTTCCGGCGGTGCAGCATGTCTACCTTGCGTCGGGGTCCTGTCTGCCGCTGCGCCCGGTCGAGGAGCTGGTGCAGTACCTGCAGGCGCGCCCGCGCACGGACTTCATCGAGTCGGTGACCACCCGCGACGTGGGCTGGACCGTCGGCGGTCTGGATATCGAGCGCTTTACGCTGCGGTTTCCATTTTCGTTTCGAACGCAGCGACGACTGTTCGACGCCTATGTGAAGCTTCAGCGCAGAGTGGGCCTTCGCCGTCGCATCCCGTCGGATATCGTACCGCACCTGGGAAGCCAGTGGTGGTGCCTGACGCGGCGCACGTTGTCGGCCATTCTCGACGATCCGGATCGCAAGGCGCATGACGCTTATTTCCGACATGTCTGGATCCCCGATGAAAGCTATTTCCAGACCCTCGTGCGCCGCTATTCGAGCAACATCGAAAGCCGGTCCCTGACGCTGTCCAAGTTCGATTTTCAGGGTAAGCCGCACATGTTCTATGACGATCATCTGCAGCTTCTGCGGCGATCGGACTGTTTTGTCGCGCGCAAGATCTGGCCCCATGCGGACAAGCTCTATGGGGCCTTTCTGAAGGGCGAGCCGGGCGTGCCGACGATGGCCGAGCCAAAGCCGGGGAAGATCGACCGGCTGTTTTCCAAGGCGGTGGAGCGGCGGCTGAAGGGACGGCCGGGGCTTTACATGCAAAGTCGGTTTCCCGGCAGCAGCTGGGAATATGGCAAGACCTGCGCGTCCTATTCCGTTTTTCAGGGCTTTGCCGACATCTTCGAGGATTTCGAGACCTGGTTGGGCAAGATGACCGGCACGCGGGTGCACGGCCATCTGTTTGCGCCGAACCGGGTGGAATTCGCCGGTGGGGAAAAAGTCTACAGTGGCGCACTCAGCGACAGTGCGCTGCTGCGCGACTACAATCCGAAGTCTTTCCTGACCAGCCTGATCTGGAACACGCGGGGAGAGCGGCAGTGCTTTCAGTTCGGCCCTGCCGATCGGCAGGACATCGCCTGGTTCACCGCGACGGATGCGAACGCGCAAATTTCCGTCATCTCCGGTGCCTGGGCTGTGCCGCTGTTCCGTGCGAACCTGAATTTTGGCGAGATACGGCAGATGGCGGCGCGGCTTCAGAAGATCGAGGCCGCTTTCCTGAACATCCTGCATTCGCCCCATACCAAGGCGAGAGTGCGAATCTGGACGCTCGCCGAATTCGTCGAGAACCCGATGGAGCCGTTGCAGACCATCATCGACGAAATCAGCCCGCGCGGGTTGCGCCGGTTGACGGAAGCGCCGCGGCTGGTCGATCTGACGGGGTTCGGGCAGTTCCTGCAGAATCTGCGGAACCAGGGAATGCAGCCCGTACTGATGGGCGACTTTCCAACGGGCGATCCGGCCGTACCGGCTGCCAGCCGTCGCGGCAGACCCTATCTGGTCAAGTAGATGACAAAGCGCTTTGCCAGGTTCGTCATGTTCGCTGGCATGCGGACCGGATCGAATTTTCTCGAGGCCAACCTCAACGCTTTGCCGGACGTGGTTTGTCATGGCGAGGCGTTCAATCCTCATTTCATCGGGAAAAAGGACCGGCTCGAGTATCTGGGGGTTACCATCCGGCAGCGCGACAAGGATCCGCTGCATCTGCTGACCCGGATGAGCGAAGAAACGGCGGGCCTGCCGGGCTTCCGTTTCTTTCACGATCACGACCCGCGGATTCTGGAGGCGACTCTCGTCGATCCCGACTGTGCCAAGATCATCCTGACGCGCAACCCGCTGGAGAGTTACATCTCGCTCAAGATCGCGCAGGCGACCGGGCAGTGGAAGCTGACCAATCCGAAGAACCAGCGCAGTGCCAGGGTGCGGTTCGAGGCGGCGGAGTTCGAGGCGCATCTTGACGCACAACACGCGTTTCAGCGTTACCTCCAGCATGGATTGCAGCGCACGGGGCAGACGGCGTTCTATCTGGATTACGAGGATATCGGCGATCTGGCCGTGCTGAACGGGATGGCTGCGTTCCTAGGGGTTGAGGGGCGGCTGACCGCACCCGATGGTGCGCTGAAGAAGCAAAATCCGGGGGAGTTGGCCGACAAGATCGAGAATGCCGAGGACATGGCAGCAGCTCTGGCGCGGATCGACCGGTTCGATCTTTCGCGCACGCCAAATTTCGAGCCTCGCCGGGGGCCGGCGATTCCGCAGGTGCAGGCTTCGGCGGGCGCACCTTTGCTCTACCTGCCGATCAAGGGCGGGGAAGACCCGGTGCCGGAATGGCTGGCTGCGATCAAAGGCAAGGGCCTGCTCGGCGGGTTCGGGCGGAAGGAGCTGCGCCAGTGGAAGCGGCACAATCCGGGATTTCGCAGCTTCACCGTCCTGCGCCACCCGGTCGTGCGGGCATATGAGGTTTTCGCCGGACAGGTGTTGACGGCAAGGCTGCCAGAGTTGGCCGATGCACTGGAGAGGCACCTGAAGACCGGATTGCCCGATCCGGGCAACACGAATGCCATGCGGACCGGCTTTCTGGGCTTCCTGACACTGGCGAAGCAGGCGCTGTCGGGCCAGTCACACCTGCGCATCGCAGCGGCCTGGGCCAGCCAGAGCACGATCCTTCAGGGCTTCGCGCAGGCGCATCTTCCCGATCATATCCTGCGCGAGGATCGCCTGGCAGAGGGGCTGCGGTGGCTGGCAGACGAGGTCGGGGTGCCGTCCCCGCCGCTGCTGCCGTCGCCCGTGCCGGCAGGTCTGGCCGAACTATACGACGCCGAAATCGAGTTGGCGGTGCGCGATGCCTACCAGCGAGACTATGTGAGCCTTGGTTTCGGCGCCTGGCGCTAGAACTCAGGCCGCCTGGTTGGCGCGGCCTTCCGTCAGTATGGCGTGCAGCTTGGCCGGATCGCTGTTGGCACGCAGCTTTGCACAGATCGACGGATCGCGCATCGTGCGGCTGACGAGGGCGAGCGCCTTGAGGTGATCCACCCCGGAATCCTTTGGTGCGAAAAGCGCAAAGACCAGATCGACAGGCTGGCGGTCCACCGAATCGAAATCGAGCGGCTTCTCCAGCCGCAGGAAGATGCCCACGATACTCGTCAGATCTTCAAGCCTTGCATGGGGAAGTGCGATGCCGTGACCCACGCCGGTGGGGCCAAGGCTTTCCCGCTCTTGCAAGCCGTCGACAGCGACAGAGGCGTTCAGGCTGTAGGCCTGCGATGCCACCTCGCCCAATTCCTGGAACAGACGTTTCTTGCTGGTCAGGTGCCCGACGACCCTGACGGCCCCCGGCTTCAGAAGCTTGGAAAGTTCCATGGGTCGTTCAATTCCTGCGCGGGAGGGCGCTACTTGCTGTTGCGCGGGTCGATCCAGCCGATGTTCCCATCATCCCTGCGATAGACGACATTGACACCACCGTGACCCTCGTTGCGAAAAACCAGCATGCGCTGCCCTGCAAGTTCCAGCTGCATCACGGCTTCGCCGACGGTGATCGAAGGTATCTTCGTTTCCATCTCGGCGATCACGACGGGCTGAAGCGTATCAGGCTCCACATCCTCGGGTTCCTCGGATGACGCGAGGATATAGGAGGAGCCGCCGTCGAATTCAACAGGTGCCGTACGGTCACGGTGATGGCTGCGCAGGCGGCGCTTGTAGCGGCGCAGTTGCTTGTCCATTTTCTCGCGACACGATTCGAATGCCGCATAGATTTCCGCAGCATGCCCCTTGGCCTGCGCGGTCAGGCCGGTGGACAGATGGATGATGCATTCGCAGACAAATTCATGCGCCACGCGCGAAAAGACGACGACGCAATCGGTCGGGCGCTGCGCATATTTCTCGATCACCTCGCCGAGTTCGGCCTTCACGTGGGTCTGAAGAGCCTCGCCGATGTCAATCTGTTTTCCGCTGATCTGGTACCGCATGATCCCTCCCTCCGGATAGGCGACCGAACTCATCCTGCCGGGGGCAGGACCATCCACTCTCGTACATGGTTCGGGTGACTGGATCGGTTGCGAACCTGCGCCTTTCGAGGCAGACGGTCTGCCGTGGACGGGCATTCGGTAGGGGCGGGTTGCGCAAACATCACGGGTATTTGGCGGCAGGTCGGGCAGGCTTGTCAACAGCTTCGTCAACCACGTGCCACAAAGGCGGGCAAGGTCTAGCTGATCCGGAAATCGCGGCCCAGATAAACGCGCCGAACATTTTCATCCCGCACCACTTCGTCCGCCGTGCCGCTCATCAGGACGGCACCGTCGTTCAGGATGTAGGCGCGATCCACGATGTCGAGAGTTTCGCGGACATTGTGGTCCGTGATCAGAACGCCAATGCCCCGCCCTTTGAGGTCGTGCACCAGATGGCGTATCTCGCCGACCGCTATCGGGTCCACACCGGCGAAGGGTTCATCGAGCAGCAGGTACTTCGGATCGGCGGCAAGGCAACGAGCGATCTCCACCCGCCGCCGCTCGCCACCCGAAAGGGCCAGCGCTGGCGCACGGCGGATATGGGTGATCGAGAAATCCGAGAGCAGTTCTTCCAGCCGCTCGCGCCGCTTGTGCCGATCGGACACGGCGACTTCCAGCACGGCGAGAATGTTGTCCTCGACCGACAGCCCGCGGAAGATCGAGACTTCCTGCGGCAGATACCCGATGCCGAGGCGGGCGCGGCGATACATGGGCAGTTGCGTAACGTCGCGCCCGTCGATGCTGACACTCCCGCCTTCGGGCGTGACAAGCCCCGCCACAGCGTAAAAGCAGGTGGTTTTTCCGGAACCGTTGGGACCGAGAAGCGCGACAACCTCGCCCCGCATCAAATCGAGGCTCATGTCGCGGAGCACCAGGCGGCGCTTGTAGCTTTTTCGCAGGTTGCGGACGCGCAGGCCCGCAGTTCCGTCCGTAACCACAAGGTCGGGCGCAGACGAAGTCACGGCGTTGCCTTGCCGGGCACGAAAACCGTCTGGACACGGCCCTGCATCACGCCCAGCCCGGTATTCAGATCGACGGTCAACTGGTTGCCGGACAGCGCGCTGGTGCCTTGCGTGAGCAGCACGTCACCGGTCATCACGACCTCACCCGTGTCGATGGTATACACAGCCTCTTTCGAATTCGGCGGCCTCGCCGCCATTCACCAGCGTCACTCCGCCCGACGCATCAAGCCGTTCAATGGCCTTCTGATCCTCGGCATAGTTCACCTTGACCAGCGGCGCGGTCAGCCGCATCGCGCCCTGGATGACAACGACATTGCCGGTGAATACCGCCGTGCCGTCGGCCTGGTTGACCTGCAACTGGTCGGCCGTAACCTCGACCGGCAGCGTGGGGTCGCCCTTCATGCTGCCGAAAGCGACCGTTGCGCCGTTCGTCTGGGCAAACGACGCGGAAACCCCGAGGCCGAGGCACAGCGCGATGACGCGAACGGACTTCTGCATGCCTGGCCTTGATTTGAAATTCACTTGCCCGGCTCGTATACCAGCCGCACCCTGTCCTTGAAAACCAGAAGATACTGGCCCGGCACCGCAGGATCGGGCCGAAGGTGCATCTCGTCGGCGGTGATCCGCCCCATCGGCGCGTCTGCCACCACGGAGCCGGTGGCATCAAGGGCCGTTGCGTCAAGCAGCCCGCTCAAGGTTTGCGAGGTGACACGGTAACCGGCCGAATTGGTGATGACCACGGCGCCTTGCATGTCATACGTCCCCGCGCCGCTGTCGATGCGTCCGGTGTCGGCCTGAACCTGGGTCGTTTCGCCATCGGGCGTCTCCATGCGGGCATGCATGTCGACCGCGCTGCCGCGTCCTGGATTGGCAAGGTCGGGCCGCATGTCGGCGGCATCAAGGGAGACGGTCGCGCCATCGCTTGTGACGCCCGAAAACCTGGGCGTCGTGAGGCGCGGCTCGCGCACCCGTTCGTCAAGTTCCACCTGCGAATAGGGGAGCGTGGCCGTGGGGTCGATGCTGCGCGAGACAAGGAAGATCGACGACAGCATCCCGAGCGCGATCAGCGGCAGGATGATCTTCAGCCAGGTCACGAGGCGGGAATAGGCGTTGTCCGTCTGCGCCATGGCTCAAGCGACACCGGCGCGCAAGCAGTCGTGAATATGCAGGATGCCGACTGCAGACCGGCTGGCTGCGGGATCAACCACGAAAAGACAGGTGATCTTGCGATCGTTCATTACGGCCAGCGCCTTTTCTGCCAGCGCCTCCGGCCCGATGGTGCGGGGCGAGGCTGTCATCACCTGCTCGACGGTCAGCGAAAGCAACCCGTCCATGTGCCGCCGAAGGTCACCGTCGGTCACCGCCCCGATCAGGTAACCATCCGGATCGGTCACGCCAACCACTCCGAAGCCCTTCTGGCTGATGACGAGCAAGGCTTCGCTCATCGGGGTGCCGATGGAGACGAGCGGCAAGTCGGTGTGCATCAAATCCGCCACGCGGGTGAGGCGGGCGCCCAGCTTGCCGCCGGGATGAAAGACGCGGAACTGGTCGGGGGTGAACTGGCGGTGTTCCATCAGCGCGACCGCGATGGCATCGCCAAGGGCCAGTGCCATGGTGGTGGAGGTCGTAGGCACCACGCCGGTGTCGCAGGCTTCCGGCGCGTCGGGCAACAGGATGGCCACGTCCGACTGGCGAAGCAGTGTCGAATCCGGGCGGGCTGCGATGCCGATCAGCGGGATGTCGAAGCGGCGGGTGTGGGCGACGATATCAGCAAGCTCCGGCGTTTCCCCGGAGTTGGAAAGGACCATCACCACGTCGCCCCGCATCACCATGCCAAGGTCGCCGTGGCTCGCTTCGGCCGGGTGAACGAACTGGGCGGGCGTGCCAGTCGAGGCGAACGTGGCGGCGATCTTGCGGGCGATGTGGCCCGATTTTCCCATACCGGAGACGATCACGCGACCTTCGGCCATCAGGATCACCTCGACCGCGTCGGCCACCGAACTGTCGAGTCCGCCGCCAGCAAGCCAAGCGCCTCGGCCTCACGGGTGATGACGCGGCGAGCCGTGGCAAGGACAGCGTCAGTGGTGGAAGAGGTCATTCGGTTCATCCCATCCCATCAGGTCCAGCTCGGCCCGTGTCGGCAGGAAATCGAAGCAACGCTGTGCAAGGTCGAGCCGCCCCTCGCGGATCAGCCGCGCTTCAAGTTCTGCCTTGAGCTTGTGCAGATACAGCACGTCTGACGCCGCATATTCCTTCTGCGCCTCGCTCAGCTCGGTCGAGCCCCAGTCGGAGGTCTGCTGCTGCTTCGAGACATCCACGTTCACCAGTTCCTGCAGCAGGTATTTCAGGCCATGACGGTCGGTGAACGTGCGGATCAGGCGCGAGGCGATCTTGGTGCACCAGACCGGGGCGGTGACCACGCCGAAGGCGTTCTTCAGCGCCGCGATGTCGAAGCGGCCGAAATGGAACAGCTTCAATGTCTGCGGGTCGGTCAGGAGACGTTGCAGGTTCGGGGCAGCGGTTTGTCCGCGTGAAATCTGGACAAGGTGGGCATTCCCGTCGCCGGACGACAACTGCACCACGCAAAGCCTGTCGCGGCGCGGGTCTAGACCCATTGTTTCCGTGTCGATCGCCACCACAGGGCCAAGATCGAGGCCATCCGGAAGGTCGTTCTTGTAGTGGTGAATTGTCACGGTCTGATCCCTCGAACTGGCACGAAGGATCGTGACCGAGGCGGGCGACAGCATCCCGCCCCCGTTCTTCTCGCTGGCCAGCATGTGAGCGACTATGTCCTTGGCATCTTGCCGGGTCATGTCGATCAACGAGACGTCTGCGCGCTCGCCCAGCGCTACCCTGACCCGCCCGAAGACCCGCTCAAGCCGCACCCTCGCTTCTCGATTCTCCGACCCCTGCCCACCCTTGAGTTTCTCCCGCAAGTAAATCTCTTGGGCATCCCAGAGGGAGTGTGCAGGAGGGGGCAGGGAGGGAGCCATTACGGCCCTGATGAGGACCGGGTCGGCGTTCCGCGCGAGCAGGCTGTCTGCAAGGACGCTCCTTCGGTCGCTGTCATCGTCGAGACCAACCACCTCGGCGACCATCCGGTCAGCTTCACGCATTGCCGCTACCCACGCCGCGCGGGCAGACTCGACTTTCCCGGCCGCGGCTTGAGTGAGCATCGCCTTCACCTGTCGATGATACTCGGCATCAACCCTCGGATATTCCCGCATAAGTTCTGCCTCAGACTGTCCCCGCAGGGTCATCTTGAAGGGGGCCTTGGATACCACCGCAGAGAGCGCTGTCGGCCACCTGCGGCGATACTGCCACTTCCCCGAAGGGGTCTTCTGAAGGTGCTTGAGAGTCATCGTCATCGCCATGGTAGTGTCCCCTCTGTGTCCCGGAATGTGCCCCGGAGAGGACGCGATGCTGTTGAAACCGTTACACAATTGGCGGTTTGACCGGCCAAATGGTGCCCAGGAGAGGACTCGAACCTCCACGCCTTGCGGCACACGGACCTGAACCGTGCGCGTCTACCAATTCCGCCACCTGGGCTGGTGTCGTGGGGGGCGATTTACCGGGGGGGGCATGGAGTGTCAACGGGCTGTCATGAAAATTCGTCGCGGGCTTTGGTGCTTGTTCGTGACGGTATGAGAAGCTATTCCCTCGGGCAGTTTCCCACTTGGACGACAAGGAGCGGGGCCGATGGACAAGCTTGTCACCATTTACGGCGGTTCGGGGTTCATCGGGCGCTACATTGCGCGCCGCATGGCGAAGGAGGGCTGGCGGGTGCGCGTGGCGGTGCGCCGCCCGAACGAGGCGCTCTTTGTGCGGCCTTACGGCGTCGTTGGACAGGTCGAGCCGGTCCTGTGCAACATCCGCGACGATGCCTCGGTTCGCTCGGTGATGAAGGGCGCACATGCGGTGGTGAACTGCGTGGGGATCCTGGCCCAGCATGGGAAGAATTGCTTCGAGTTGGTGCAGGCCGAAGGCGCAGGTCGCGTGGCGCGGATCGCCGCAGAAGAAGGTGTCGAGCGACTGGTGCAAATCTCGGCCATAGGGGCCGATGCGACGTCGCCCAGTGAATATGCCCGGACCAAGGCTGCGGGCGAAGCTGCCGTTCTGGCTGCATTTCCGGAGGCGGTTATTCTGCGCCCGTCGATCGTCTTCGGGCAGGAGGATCAGTTCTTCAATCGCTTCGCCGCCATGTCCCGCATCGGGCCGATCCTTCCGGTGGTGGGGGCAGCGACGAAATTCCAGCCGGTTTACGTCGACAACGTCGCCGAGGCGGCAGTAAAGGGCGCGACGGGGCAGGCAGCGCCTGGGATCTATGAACTCGGCGGGCCGGACGTGCATACGTTCCGCGAGTTAATGAAGAAGATGCTCGGGGTCATCCAGCGCCGCCGGGCTGTGGTGAACATTCCGTTCTTCGTGGCGCGAATCATGGCGTTCGCGCTGGATGCCGTGCAGGCGGTTTCTCTCGGGCTGATTTCCAACGGGATGCTGACGCGTGATCAGGTGCGAAATCTCGCGCGGGACAACGTTGTGGCCGAAGGGGCGCATGGGCTGGAGACGCTCGGAATTGCGCCTACGCCACTGGATGCCGTGTTGCCGGAGTATCTTTGGCGATACCGCCCGTCAGGGCAGTTTGCGGCGATCAAGGCGTCGGCCAAGAACCTGCGCAATACCTGATTCCTGAAAGGGGCGGCGATGGCCGACAGTTCGACTTTGGTGGCGGCCCTTCTCGGGCTGATCGAAGGGCTGACCGAGTTCATCCCCGTTTCCTCAACAGCGCATCTCCTGCTCGCCGGACATTTCCTGGGATTTCACAGTGCCGGCCGCACCTTCGAGGTTGTGATCCAGCTTGGCGCGGTGCTGGCGATCCTGACCGTCTATGCCGGCAAGCTCTGGTCTGTCTTTCGGGCGGCACCGCACGATCCGGCTGCGTTCCGGTTTCTTGTCTCGGTCCTGATCGCCTTTCTTCCCGCAGTCGTCATCGGGGTGCTCGCGCACGATTTCATCAAGGACGTGCTGTTCGAAACACCGGTGCTGATTGCCGTCGTTCTGATCCTTGGGGGTATCGTTCTGCTGTTTGCGGATCGGCTGGCGGACAAGCCGCGCTATGAGGATGCGATGGAACTGCCTCTGGGCATGGCGCTGAAGATCGGTCTTTTTCAGTGTCTGGCGATGGTTCCCGGTGTGTCACGGTCTGGTGCGACGATCGTGGGCGCGCTTTGGCTGGGTGCAAGCAAGCGGGCGGCGGCGGAGTTTTCGTTCTTTCTGTCGATGCCGACGATGGCGGGCGCTTTCGCCTTTGACCTTTACAAGAACCGCGATGCGTTGGACGCGAGCGCGATGGGAGAGATCGCCGTTGGGTTCGCCATGGCCTTCATCAGCGCGGTCTTGGTGGTTCGCTGGCTGCTCGGCTACGTCAGCCGGAACGGCTATGCCCTGTTTGGCTGGTGGCGAATCATCGTCGGTTCGCTCTCCCTTGTCGCGCTATTGCTGGGTTTTTGATCGCATAGGTTAATATTGCTGACCCATTTTTCGCACTGCAGGCCGGAAAATCTGGCCTGAACGGCAGGAAAGCCCCAAATAGGTAAGTGCTGCTGACTTTTAATTTCCGGGGGTGGGTCGTATCACTGCGGCGCGGACAGTTTTTTGAAAGCGCAGCTATGGCCAAGCAACGTATGCTTCAGTTCGTCACGGTCGAGAAGCAGATGCCGGAGAAGCGCCCGCCGGATCTGCGGGCGCAGGACTTCCACGAGATCTATCGGGAGTACGCCGATCAGAAGGCAGCGGAACAGGCGGGGCGGTGCAGCCAGTGCGGTGTGCCCTATTGCCAGAGCCATTGCCCGCTGCACAACAATATCCCCGACTGGCTGCGCCTGACCGCCGAGGGGCGGTTGCAGGAGGCCTATGAGATCAGCCAGGCCACCAACACCTTCCCCGAGATCTGCGGCCGGATCTGCCCGCAGGACCGGCTGTGCGAGGGCAACTGCGTGATCGAGAGCAGCGGCCACGGCACGGTCACGATCGGGTCGGTCGAGAAATACATCACCGACACGGCCTGGGAAGAGGGGTGGGTCAAACCGATCCGGCCCGACGTGGAGCGGACAGAGTTGGTCGGTATCATCGGTGCCGGGCCGGGGGGCCTGGCGGCGGCGGACATGCTGCGGCGCAGGGGCGTTCAGGTGACGGTGTATGACCGCAATGATCGCGCCGGAGGTCTGCTGACCTATGGGATTCCGGGCTTCAAGCTGGAAAAACCCGTTGTAATGCAACGGATCGAACAGCTTGAGGCGGGTGGCGTGCAGTTCGTCCTGAACTGTGCCGTCGGCGTCGACATCAGCTTTGAGGCGATCCGGGGGCAGCATGATGCGGTGCTGATCGCGACCGGCGTCTACAAGGCGCGCGATCTGGCGGCACCGGGCGTGGGGGCTGCGGGAATCGTGGCGGCGCTGGACTATCTGACCGCGTCGAACCGCAAGAGCTTCGGGGACGAGGTTGCAGCCTTCGACAGCGGAGAACTGAACGCCAGCGGCAAGCGCGTGGTGGTGATCGGCGGCGGCGATACGGCGATGGACTGCGTCCGCACGGCGATCCGACAGGGTGCAGTTTCGGTGAAGTGCCTTTACCGGCGCGACCGGGCGAACATGCCGGGATCACAGCGCGAGGTGCAGAATGCCGAGGAGGAAGGCGTTGATTTCGTGTGGCTTTCCGCGCCCCGGGGCTTCGCGGGCGGAGACGTTGTGGACGGCGTGATGGTGCAGCGGATGCGCCTTGGTGCGCCGGATGCGACAGGCCGACAGATGCCCGAGGTGATCGAAGGTGCCGACTATGTGGAGCCTGCCGATCTGGCGATCATGGCGCTTGGCTTCGAGCCGGAGGAGTTGCCGCGGCTTTGGGGCGTGCCGGACCTGGGCGTGACGCGCTGGGGCACGATCAAGGCGGATTTCCGCACGCATGAAACGAACCTTCCCGGCGTCTTTGCCGCCGGTGATATCGTGCGCGGGGCGAGCCTTGTGGTCTGGGCGATCCGTGACGGCCGCGAGGCCGCCGAGGCGATCCTGGACTACATCGCGCAGCCGGCACGGGTGGCGGCGGAGTGAGCGGAATGGCGATGTGCAAACCATGCAGAACCCATGCAGCAAGCGTATGCAGACAGAAACCGTCGGGTTTTGTCGCACAGGTCGCGCGTGCTGACCTTCTGTCGGTCGGCCTGATCGTCGGCCTGATGGCGCTGGGGGCGGGTGCGGCGCGGGCGCAGTCGCCCGTGCCGGGGGTGTTCACGCCGCCCGAGGGCTGCACCGGTTGGCTGACAGTTCAGTCACGCGGGTGCCGCGTGTCGAACCACTACAAATGCTCGGCCGACCCGGCCGGAGACCAGTGGCGCGCAGATTTCGATCAGGAGGGCATCTTCTTCGTCAGCCGCATCGACCGCGAGACGCAGTGGATCGAGAGCTACGACATGTTCCCGACGGTGCGGCAGACGCTGGACGCAAGTCCTGCGGATGCAGCCTCGTTCAGCGAGTTGCTGTCATCAGGGACGGACACGTTCGATTTCGGACTGACCGAGGACACCGGAAACCGGAGCCGGGTGACGGGCTTCGACAAGCTGACCGGGCGGGGCGTGACCATCGACGGGATCGCATTGCAGGAGACGGAGTTCGAGTTCCGCGAAACCTCGCCCGACGGTGCGGTGATCCGCAGCGCCAGGGGGAACGAGTATATCAACCCCGACTGGCGGCTCTTCTTCTCGGGTCCGTCGGAATGGGTGACGGACGAGGGGAACCTGCCCGTCGATGGCAGCCCGAAGGAGTTCATCTTTCCGGGCGAGAAGGGGTTCTTCACGACCGAGCCGATCTTCGACTGCGACGCGACCATGTCGCAGGGCGAGACGGGCGAGGACATTGTGCCAGCTTCGGTGACGCCGTGAGCCTGACCGGGCATTGCCTGTGCGGCGCGGTGACGATCACCGTCGCGGGAGCGCATGACCCGCGCCCCGGGGCATGTCATTGCCGGATGTGCCAGCGCTGGTCGGGTGGTTTGTTCCTGTGCTTCAACGCCGATGCCGATGGCGTGACCGTGGAGGGGCCGGTGACGCGCCATGCCTCGTCCAGCTTCGCGGAGCGGGCGTTCTGCGCGGTCTGCGGCAGCCATCTGTGGATGCGGAACAACACCGGCAAGACCTATGACCTGATGCCGGGCCTGTTCGACGAAGCCCGCGACTGGCCGCTGCGGTCGGAGGTCTATTCCGACCGGGCCATGGCCTCGGTCCGGCTGGGAGGCGATCACCGGCGGGCGACGCAGGCGGAATATGAGACGAAGAACCAGTATGTTGCGGGAGATGCGCCATGACCTATGACGACGCCTGGGTTGCCTCGGAAGAGGCGAAGCGCGCTTATATGAACGAGCATTCGCTTTACAAGCTGGACGATGAACATGCGTCCTGCGGGGTGGGGCTTGTCGTGTCGATCAGCGGCAAGCCGAGCCGCAAGGTGGTGCAGAACGGGATCGACGCGCTGAAGGCGGTCTGGCATCGGGGCGCGGTGGATGCCGATGGCAAGACCGGCGACGGTGCGGGTATCCATGTGCAGATCCCGGTGCGGTTCTTCTACGATCAGGTGCGCCGCACGGGGCACGAGCCGGACATGAACAAGCTGATCGCCGTGGGTCAGGTGTTTCTGCCGCGCACCGATTTCGGCGCGCAGGAGCGGTGCCGGACCATCGTCGAGACCGAAGTGCTGCGGATGGGGCACTACATTTACGGCTGGCGGCATGTGCCGGTGAATACCGAGGTGCTGGGCGACAAGGCGAACGCGACGCGGCCCGAGATCGAGCAGATTCTGATCCGCTGCGACAAGGCGATCGACGAAGAGACGTTCGAGCGCGAGTTGTACATCATCCGCCGCCGGATCGAGAAGGCGGCGATCGCCGCACAGATTCAGGGCGTCTACCTGTGTTCGCTTTCGTGCCGCAGCATCATCTACAAGGGCATGATGCTGGCCGAGCAGGTTGCGGTCTTTTACCCCGACCTGATGGATGAGCGGTTCGAGAGTTCCTTCGCGATCTATCACCAGCGGTATTCGACGAACACCTTCCCGCAGTGGTGGCTGGCGCAGCCGTTCCGGATGCTGGCGCATAACGGCGAGATCAACACGCTGAAGGGCAACGTCAACTGGATGAAGAGCCACGAGATCCGCATGGCCTCCAGCGCGTTCGGCGATGCGGCCGAGGATATCAAGCCGATCATCCCCTCTGGCACGTCCGACTCGGGTGCGCTGGATGCGGTGTTCGAGGTGATGGTGCGCTCGGGGCGGAATGCGCCGATGACCAAGACGATGCTGGTGCCCGAGGCCTGGTCGAAGATGACCGGTGAGATGCCGAAGGCGTGGCAGGACATGTACGCCTATTGCAACGCGGTGATGGAACCGTGGGACGGCCCGGCGGCGCTGGCGATGACCGATGGCCGCTGGGTCTGCGGCGGGCTGGACCGCAACGGGCTGCGGCCGATGCGCTATGTCGTGACGGGCGACGGGCTGCTGATCGCGGGGTCGGAAGCCGGCATGGTGCCGGTCGACGAGACCACGATCCGCGAGAAGGGCGCGCTTGGCCCGGGGCAGATGATCGCCGTCGATATGGCCGAGGGGCGGCTTTATCACGATGCCGAACTGAAGGACAAACTGGCGGCGGCGCAGCCCTTCGGCGACTGGATCGAGAAGGTCGTGGACCTGAACGCGCTGCTGCGCGACGTGCCGGAGCGCGCGCTGTTCGAGGGGGCGGAGCTGCGCCGCCGACAGATCGCGGCGGGCTATACCCTTGAGGAGCTGGAGCAGGTTCTTGCGCCGATGGCGGAGGACGGGAAAGAGATGGTGGCCAGCATGGGCGACGACACGCCCGCTGCTGTGCTGTCGAGCGTCTATCGCCCGCTCAGCCATTTCTTCCGCCAGAACTTCAGCCAGGTCACGAACCCGCCGATCGACAGCCTGCGCGAAAGCCGGGTGATGAGCCTGAAGACGCGGTTCGGCAACCTGAAGAACGTGCTGGACGAGCATCAGAGCCAGGCCGAGATCCTGGTGCTGGAAAGCCCCTTCATCGCCAACGCCGAATTCGACGTGATGGTGAAGCAGTTCGGGCCGCAGGTGGCCTTCATCGACTGCACCTTCCCGGTCGGCGCGGGTCTGGACGACCTGCGGCAGGGGCTGGAACGCATCCGGGCCGAGGCCGAGGATGCCGTGCGCTCGGGTGCCGCGCATCTGGTGCTGACGGACGAGCATCAGGGGCCGTCGAAGGTGCCGATGCCGATGATCCTGGCCACCAGCGCGGTGCATTCCTGGCTGACGCGCAAGGGGCTGCGGACGTTCTGTTCGGTCAACGTGCGCTCGGCAGAGTGCATCGACCCGCATTACTTCGCGGTGCTGATCGGCTGCGGGGCGACGACGGTGAACGCCTATCTGGCGCAGGATTCGATTGCCGACCGGGTGAACCGGGGGCTGATCGAGGGGACGCTGACCGATGCGATGCGGCGCTATCGCGATGCGATCGATGCGGGCCTGCTGAAGATCATGTCGAAGATGGGGATCAGCGTGATCTCCAGCTATCGCGGCGGGCTGAACTTCGAGGCGGTGGGCCTGAGCCGCGCGATGGTGGCGGAGTATTTCCCGGGGATGCACAGCCGCATCTCGGGGATCGGCGTTTCGGGCATCGAGCAGAAGCTGGAAGAGGTTCACGCCAAGGGCTGGCTGGGCGGCACCGACGTGCTGCCGATCGGCGGGTTCTACAAGGCGCGGCGCTCGGGCGAGAAACATGCGTGGGAGGCGTCCTCCATGCACATGCTGCAGTCGGCCTGCGACCGGGCGAGCTATGACATCTGGAAGCAGTATTCGGCGGCGATGCGGGCGAACCCGCCGATCCATATCCGCGACCTGCTCGACATCAAGCCCCTGGGCAAGGCGGTGCCGATCGACGAAGTGGAATCGATCACGTCGATCCGCAAGCGCTTCGTGACGCCGGGGATGTCGCTGGGGGCGCTTGGCCCCGAGGCGCACAAGACGCTGAACATCGCGATGAACCGGATCGGGGCCAAGAGCGACTCGGGCGAGGGCGGCGAAGACCCGGCCCATTTCACGCCCGAGGCGAACGGCGACAACCCGAGCGCCAAGATCAAGCAGGTGGCGTCGGGGCGGTTCGGCGTGACGGCGGAATACCTGAACGCCTGCGAGGAGCTTGAGATCAAGGTCGCGCAGGGCGCCAAGCCCGGCGAGGGCGGGCAGCTGCCGGGCATGAAGGTGACGCAGCTGATCGCGCGGCTGCGCCATTCGACGCCGGGGGTGACGCTGATCAGCCCGCCGCCGCACCACGACATCTATTCGATCGAGGATCTGGCACAGCTGATCTATGACCTGAAGCAGATCAACCCGCGCGCCAAGGTGACGGTAAAGCTGGTCTCGGCCAGCGGCGTGGGCACCATCGCCGCCGGGGTGGCCAAGGCCAAGGCGGATGTGATCCTGATCTCGGGGCACAACGGCGGCACCGGCGCCTCGCCGGCCACCTCCATCAAGTATGCGGGCCTGCCCTGGGAGATGGGCCTGACCGAAGCGCATCAGGTGCTGGCGATGAACAACCTGCGCGAGCGGGTGACGCTGCGGACGGATGGCGGCCTGCGGACCGGGCGCGACATCGTGATGGCGGCGATGATGGGGGCCGAGGAGTATGGCATCGGCACGGCGGCGCTGATCGCCATGGGCTGCATCATGGTGCGGCAGTGCCAGTCGAACACCTGTCCGGTGGGCGTCTGCACGCAGAACGAGGCGCTGCGGGCGAAATTCACCGGCACGGCGGACAAGGTGGTGAACCTGATCACCTTCTACGCGCAGGAGGTGCGCGAGATCCTGAGCCAGATCGGGGCGCGGAGCCTGGACGAGATCATCGGGCGGGCGGACCTGCTGACGCAGGTGAGCCGGGGTGCGGCGAATCTCGATGACCTTGACCTGAACCCGCTGCTGATCACGGTCGATGGCGCGTCGAAGATCACCTACGACCGCAGCAAGCCGCGCAACGCGGTGCCCGACACGCTGGACGCGGATATCGTGAAGGACGGCGCGCGCTTCTTCGAGGATGGCGAGAAGATGCAGCTGTCCTACGCCGTGCGGAACACGCACCGGACCATCGGCACGCGGGCGTCGAGCCACATCGTGCGGAAGTTCGGGATGCGAAACGCGCTGCAGCCCGACCACCTGACGGTGAAGCTGACCGGCAATGCCGGGCAGTCGCTGGGCGCCTTTGCGGCACCCGGGCTGAAGATCGAGGTGATGGGCGATGCCAACGACTATGTCGGCAAGGGCCTGTCGGGCGGGCTGATCGTCGTGCGCCCGCAGATGGCCTCGCCGCTGGTGGCGAGCGAGAACACCATCATCGGGAACACCGTTCTTTACGGCGCGACTGCGGGGCAGCTTTTCGCGGCGGGGCGCGCGGGCGAGCGCTTTGCCGTCCGCAACTCGGGCGCGAAGGTGGTGGTCGAGGGCTGCGGGTCGAACGGCTGCGAGTACATGACGGGTGGGGTCGCCGTGATCCTGGGCCGGATCGGCGCCAATTTCGGCGCGGGAATGACGGGCGGGATGGCCTATGTCTACGACCCGGACGGCACGGCGGAGGACATGATGAACCTTGAGTTCATCGTGACCTGCGCCGTCGGCCACCCGCATTGGGAGGCGCAACTGAAGGGCCTGATCGAGCGGCACGCGGCGGAAACCGGCAGCCTGAAGGCGCGGCAGATCCTGGCCGACTGGGCGGACGAGCGGGCCAATTTCATCCAGGTCTGCCCGAAGGAGATGCTGGTTCACCTGCCCGTGCCGCTGAGCGACGAGCGGCAGGCGGTTCCGGCGGAATAAGTAGAGGGGGCGGAAACCCCCTCTTCTCCGCTACCTTACGGATAACGCCGCCAACTGTGCGCCTTCATGCGTCTTGCCAGTAAGAACGTCTGCAACGCGGCCAGCATTTGTCCCGAGCATTGCTGCGATGACGTGTTGCTTCTCACCGTGTGATCGGAGGCGCCAAACAAGAATAGCCTCCTCAAAGGTCAAGCTTGAACGACGCACCTCTATCGTGTTTAGCTTGAAGTCGCTCGACATGTTTCCCATGAAAACCTCCTATGGTCTTGGGAGTTGAGTTCGGCGAGACAGCTGCAACTGTCTCGCCGCTTCCAAATATAGTATGTTCGCTGAACCCGGTGGAGTCATTTGAATCCAATGGAATCAGAATGTTAGACTCCGGGAGCGCTTCGCAGACTTGTGTACGCCGCTACAAGAAGCGGTCCCGGTGAAGGCACCGGCAAGATGTAGCGCCTGCACTTCCAAAACCGAAAGCGTCTTGTTGACGTGACATTCCTGCGCCAAGAGTAACCCGCGCCGGTTGTGGCGCGGGTTTCCTTATTGGGGGAGAACGACATGTCCGATCTTATCGTTGTGGCATTTGATGACGAGGCGACGGCGTTCGAGCTGCGCGCGGCTCTGGTGAAGCTGCAGAAGGAATATCTGATCGAGATGGAAGATGCGGTCGTCGTGACCAAGTCGGCCGACGGCAAGGTGGCGCTGCATCAGGCGGTGAACCTGACCGCGACCGGCGCGGTGGGTGGCGGGATGTGGGGCGCACTGGTGGGCCTGTTGTTCCTGAACCCGCTGCTGGGTGCCGCCGTGGGCGCGGGCGCGGGCGCGATCTCGGGCAAGCTGACCGACATCGGGATCAACGACCAGGTGATGAAGGACATCGGCGCGACGCTGACGAATGGCGGTGCCGCAGTCTGCGTGCTGGTGCGCAAGGTCACGGGCGACAAGGTTCTGGAAGGGCTTGCATCGTTCAAGCACAAGGGCCGCGTCCTTCAGACCTCGCTGTCGAAGGAGCAGGAAGACAAGCTGAAGGCCTTCATCGGGTCGGACACCGCGAGCGCCTGATCGCCGGGGCGGCTCGGGCTTGACCCGGGGCCGTCGCCCGTGGTCAAGCTGCGGCGATGGCAGCGACGGGCAGCAAGACGAAGAAATCCAGAGCCGCGCCGGGAAAATCCGACGCGGCTGAAACCGTGCAGCGCCGGCCGGCGCGCCGTGTCTTGCGTTGGGTCGGGCGGGGGTTTCTGGCAGTTGCCGCGTTCTTCATGCTGCTGGTGCTGGTCTACGCCGTCGTTCCGCCGCCGACGACGCTTTACATCCTGCAGGAACGCTGGCGCCTGGGCACGGTCGAGCGGGAATGGGTGGGCGGGGATCAGATCGCGCCCGTCATGTTCCGCTCGGTCGTCGCGGCAGAGGATGCGAATTTCTGCCTGCACTGGGGCTTCGACATGGCGGCGATCCGCCTTGCGGTCGAACAAGGCGGCAACAGGGGCGCATCGACCCTGAGCCAGCAGGTGGTGAAGAACGTGTTCCTCTGGCATGGGCGCAACTGGGCGAGAAAGGCGGCGGAGGCCGCGATTACCCCGGTGATGGAGCTGGTCTGGACCAAGCGCCGTATCCTCGTCGTCTATCTGAACGTGGCCGAGTTCGGTGAGGGCATCTTCGGGGTCGAAGCCGCCGCGCGGCACTTCTTCGGCGTGAGCGCTGCCGAACTTTCAGCGGTGCAGGCCGCGCGGCTGGCGGCCGTGCTGCCCGACCCGAAGGGCCGCAGCGCGGTCGACCCGTCGCGCTTCGTGCGGAACCGGACGCGGGCGATCATTTCGGGGGCCGAAACCGTCGCAGTCGACGGTCGCGCCGCCTGTTTCGAACGGCAGGGGACGGAATGACGCAGGGCGGGTTGAATTCCGCGTCGCGGGGGCGCTAAGAGTGCAGACGTTTTCACCGATCGGATTGTGCCGATGAACCGACTGTTCCACTCGCCCCTTTCGCCGTTCTGCCGGAAGGTTCGGCTGACGCTGGCCGAGAAGAAGATCGAGGTGGAGCTGATCGAGGAGCGCTACTGGGACCCCAGCCCCGATTTCCTGCGCCGCAACCCCGCCGGAAAGGTGCCCGTGCTGCGGCTGGATACCAGGGTGATGGCCGAGAGCCAGGCGATCTGCGAGTATCTGGACGAGACGGTGCCACAGCCCGCGCTGATGCCGCGCGACCCCGAGGGGCGCTATGAAGTGCGGCGGCTTTGCGCCTGGTTCGACGACAAGTTCCACAGCGAGGTCACGTCGAAGCTGCTCTACGAGCGGGTGAACAAGAAGATGCAGGGCGCGGGCTATCCGGATTCCAAGAACGTCAAGGCGGGGGCGGGACGGATCAAGTATCATATCGACTATCTCGGCTGGCTTCTTGACCAGCGCCGCTGGCTGGCGGGCAACGAGATGAGCCTTGCGGATTTCACGGCGGCCGCGCATCTGAGCTGCCTCGACTACATCTCGGACGTGGACTGGCACCGGTCTGCCACGGTCAAGGACTGGTATGCCAAGATCAAGTCGCGCCCCAGCTTCCGGCCGCTTCTGGCCGACCAGGTGCCGGGTTTCCCGCCGCCTGCACATTATGCCGATCTGGATTTCTGAGGGCGAGGCCGGGGGTTTCACACCCCCGGACCCCCGTGGGATATTTCTGCCAAGATGAAAGCAGAGGGACGGGGCGTTTCGGGTTTGAAGGCGCGGCTCCTGTCGCGGGCAGTGGAGGAAGGGTTCTCCAGGGTCGGTATCTGCGCGCCGGATGCGGCGCCCGAGGCGGCCGGACGGCTTGGGGCCTGGCTCGCCGAAGGGCGGCAGGGGCAGATGGGCTGGATGGCCGAGCGGGTGGAGTGGCGCGGGAGTGCGGCGGCGCTCTGGCCCGATGCGCGGTCGGTCATCATGCTCGCCGAGGTCTATACGCCCGAGAGCGATCCGCTCGCCGTGCTGGAGCAGCGCGACCGGGGGGCGGTCAGCGTCTATGCCCAGGGGAAGGACTACCACGATCTGGTCAAGCGGCGGCTCAAGCGGCTTGGGCGCTGGCTGATCGAGGCGGCGGGCGGCGAGATCAAGGTGTTTGTCGATACCGCTCCGGTGATGGAGAAACCGCTGGCGCAGGCGGCCGGGCTGGGCTGGCAGGGCAAGCACACCAATCTGCTGAGCCGCGACCTTGGCAACTGGTTCTTCCTGGGGGCGATCTTCACCACGCTGGAGCTGCCGCGAGACGCGGCGGAGGCGGAGCATTGCGGCAGTTGCACCGCCTGCCTCGACATCTGCCCGACGAGGGCGTTCCCGGCGCCGTTCCAACTCGATGCGCGGCGCTGCATTTCCTACCTGACGATCGAGCATCGACGGGCCGGTGGACGAGAGCCTGCGCGCCCTGATGGGCAACCGCATCTACGGCTGCGACGACTGCCTGGCCGTCTGCCCCTGGAACAAGTTCGCGGTGGCGGCGCGCGAGATCGGGCTATCAGTCGCGCGTGGGCGGCCGCCCGTGCTGGCGGACCTTGCGCGGCTGGACGATGCGGGATTCCGCAGGCTCTTCGCGGGTTCGCCGGTCAAGCGGATCGGGCGCAACCGCTTCGTGCGCAACGTGCTCTATGCGATCGGAAATTCGGGCGACAGGACGTTGGCGGTTGTGGCCGCAGGGTTGACCCGGGATGCGGATGAAGCCGTGGCGGATGCGGCCTGCTGGGCGGTGAAGCGGTTGTCCTGAAAACCGCCGCATTCTGCCTCCATTTCCGCGGCAGGACTTATGATTGCGTGGCCCGACGTGACATCGACTGACCTTTTCGTGCCCGGAACGACGGGTTTCCTGCTGCTGTGCTGCCTTGCGCTTGTCGTTTTCGTGAACGTCCTGACGTTCGCGCTGTTCGGGTTGGACAAGTCTCGCGCCGTGCAGGGCGGGTGGCGTATTCCCGAGCGGACGCTGCTGATGTTTGCGTTCCTGGGCGGGTGGCCCGGGGCCAAGGTTGCGCAGCGCGGCTTCCGCCACAAGACGCGCAAGCAACCCTTTGCCCTTCACCTCAACCTGGTTCCGGTAGGCTGGGCAATCCTTGTCGGGGTGGGTGCCGTGTCGATCCATGGGCCCGCTGTGGTCCGGTCGAACGCGGGTCTCACGGATGTTGCGGCATGGGTCGACGAGACTGTCGCTTCGGTCGTTCGGCCCGAGTCGGAGGGAACGCGGCGGGAATTACCGCGGCGGTTCGGCCCGGGCAGTCAGGCGGACTAGGCCAGCATCCGCCAGCGAGGTGAAGGCAGGGTGCAGCGGATGCGATTCGATGGTAAACAGAGAGTGCTCACCAAGGGAGACGCTGCCATGACCAAGCATATTGCAGACCACCGGGCGCCGTCGGACGGGGGACGGCTGCGGCATTTCCTGCGCATCGCGCGGGGCGAGGCGCGGATCTGGCACCGCTCTGAAGCGCCGGCGGGCAACCGCCGCCTGATCGAGTTCTGCCGGATCGCGCGCGGACTGACCGCATGACACAGCCGGGGTGCGGCAGTACCGCACCCCGCCGCGTTACTTGCCCGGGCGGTGAGCGAGCGCCAGTTGCACGCCCGCATCTTTCAGGGAGGCGTTGAAGGCATCGAGGTTGGCCTTCGGATCGACCATTGCCAGCATTCCGCCCAGCATAGCCGGAGTGACCTCTGGCAGCATCCGCTCCATCTCCAACACGGACAGCGTATCGAGATCGAACCGGTCGGGGAAGAAACGGCCCGGCTCCGGCGGGACGGTGTTCAGCGCATTTCCGGAGGCCAGCGGCAGGCTTGCCTGCGTCTGGTCGGTGATTGCTCCGGTGGCCGAGAAGTAGCTGGTGCGGTTCTGTGGGGTCAGGAGCACCTTGACGGGCGCGGCGGACTGGGGGCCAAAGACGAAGAAGTTGCCGACGCGGCGGAAGGTGGCGGGCAGGGTGAGGCGGACATAGCCGCGCACCTCGAAATCCGGCGCCGTCAGCGGAGTCGTCTCGCCCGGCAACGGACCGAAGGCCGAGGGCAGGATGGCCACCAGCGCAGTGCCCCTGGGCGGGATGGTGATGAGGCCGTTCGAGGGGAAGAACGAGGTCGAGGTGATCGCCCCATTCAGCACGCCGGGCGCGTTGTTCGTGCCGGGTGTGTCGATGAAGACGATGGCATTGCCCGACAGGCTGCGCTTGGGATCGGTTACCGGCGCCGCGACCAGTTCGACGCGATAGGAATAGGCGACGGACTCGAGGTTGGTAATCTCGAGGAAGTAGCCCTGGATCAGCGTGGCAACGGCTGTTGTGCCGGCAGGTGCTGCGGGAGATTGGGGTTTCCAGATCAGTTCAAAATGCGAGACGTCCATCGGAATGGCTCCTGTAAAAAATGGTTTAGATCAAAAAGGCTATGCAAAATGGAACAGCACACTCGGGCCAAAATTGCCCTCGCATAGAGTAGCATGTCTTGCAGGGAATTCAACCTGAACGTGCGGGACTGCCCGAAACGGAACGGGCCGCGCCTTATCGGCGCGGCCCGTTCCATGACGGTTCGGCTCGGATCAACTCCGAACGAGCTTCTCATACTCCGTGGCGACCCGCCGGGTCAGGTCGCCGACCTCGAAGTGATACGGCCCGATCTCGCCCACGGGCGTTACTTCGGCGGCCGTTCCGGTCAGCCAGCATTGCTGGAAGCCTTCAAGCTCTTCCGGCAGGATGTGGCGTTCGTGAACCTTGATCTGCATGTCGTGCAGCATGCCGATGACGGTCTGGCGGGTGATGCCGTTGAGGAAGGCATCCGCGAGCGGAGTATGAACCTCGCCATCCTTGACGAAGAAGATGTTGGCGCCCGTCGCTTCGGCCACATAGCCGCGCCAGTCGAACATCATCGCGTCCGAGCAGCCCTTCGCCTCGGCCGCGTGCTTGGACATGGTGCAGATCATGTAGAGACCGGACGCCTTGGCGGCCGAGGGAATGGTTTCCGGCGAGGGGCGCTTCCACTTGGCGATATCGAGCTTGGCACCCTTCATCTTGGCGTCGCCATAGTAGCTGCCCCAGGTCCAGCAGGCCACGGCGAGGCGGATCGGATTGCGTTTGGAGGCGACACCCATGTCTTCGCCCGCACCACGCCAGGCGATGGCGCGGATATAGGCATCGGTCAGGCCATTGGCCTGGAGCACGGCCTCTTTTGCCGCGTCAATTTCATCCGCCGAATAGGGAAGCGGCATGTCGAGCAGTTCGCCCGATTTGCGCAGGCGCTCGGAATGCTCGTGGCCCTTGAAAATCTTGCCGTTGTAGCAGCGCTCGCCCTCGAACACGGCTGAGGCATAGTGCAGGGCGTGGGTGAGGATATGCACGTTGGCGTCGCGCCAGTCGACGAGCTTGCCATCCATCCAGATCTTTCCGTCGCGATCGTCATAACCAGCCATCTTGCCCTCCAGCATCGGCATCTTTTTCGAATATTGCGCCAGATAGGTCCGCTACGGACATAATCTTGCGCGAAAACATCGGCTGGCTAACAGTTGAGTCTTGGAAAGTCAACAAGGCTGACATAAAATCATGCCAGACTTTGGAGGCGGGATGACAGCGGGTACAGGTGGACCGGGAGGCGGCGAGACGCTGCTTTTCCTGACCGACGAACAGCTTCGCAAGGGCATCGAGGCAATGTTCTTTGCCTATCGCGGCTTCACGGCCGATCCGGATCGGATTCTGGAAGGGATGGATTATGGCCGGGCGCATCACCGGGCGATCCACTTCATCCATCGCAGCCCCGGCACGACGGTGAACAATCTGCTGTCGATCCTTGGCGTGACGAAGCAGAGCCTGAACCGCGTTCTGCGGACGCTGATCGAAGACGGTCTGGTGGAAAGCCGGGTCGGGCGGCAGGACAGGCGCGAACGTCACCTGGTTCTGACCGACAAGGGCGCGGCACTTGAGCGTGAACTGTCGGACGCCCAGCGCGCGCGGATGCGGGCGGCCTATCGGGCAGCCGGGCCGGTGGCGGTGCAGGGCTTCCGCCAGGTTCTGGAAGCGATGATGGACCCCGACCTGAGGCGGCAGTACCAGGCATCGAAGGAGGGCAGCGCGTGACGACGGACCTTCAGTCGCACCTTCTGGTGGTGGATGACGACGAGCGTATCCGCGGCCTTCTGCAGAAATTCCTGATCCGCAGCGGCTTCCTCGTCACGACGGCCCGCAATTCGGCGCAGGCGCGGCGCATCCTGTCGGGGCTGGATTTCGACCTTATCGTGCTGGACGTGATGATGCCGGGAGAGGATGGGGTCAGTCTGACCCGCGACCTGCGCCGGAGGATGACGACGCCGATCCTGCTGCTCACGGCCAAGGCCGAGACCGGCAACAGGATCGAGGGGCTGGAGGCGGGGGCAGATGACTACCTGCCCAAGCCGTTCGAGCCGAAGGAACTGCTCTTGCGTATAAATGCCATCCTGCGGCGTGTGCCGCAGGTAAAGGCGGCAGACTCCGGGCCGAAGATGCTGCACCTGGGTGCCGTGCGGTATGATGTGGACCGGGGCGAGTTGTGGCACGGAACCGATATCGTGCGGCTGACGGCGACAGAGGCGCAGTTGATGCGTATCTTCGCCGCCGCCGCCGGCGCTCCGGTCAGCCGCGAACGGCTGGTGGGCGATCTGGGCCGCGACGATGGCGGCGCGCAGGAGCGCGCCGTGGACGTGCAGATCACACGGTTGCGCCGCAAGATCGAAGCCGACCCGAAGCAACCCCGCTACCTGCAGACGGTGCGCGGCGAGGGCTACATGCTCGCGCCGGATTGATGGGGCGCGCGTGGTTTTGGCACCTGCGGATAAGCACGCCGGAGAAAGCTGTGACCATATCCCGCGCATCCGAGACTCGGTCCGGAGCGTTCCGCTGGCCGCCTTGGATTCTTGTTTTGGGAGATTGATGATGCTGAAACACTATGTTCTGCCCGCTGTCCTGAGCCTGGCCGCAATGACGCCGGCTCTCGCCAATGTCGACCTGGTTCCCTGGGGCGAATCGGGACCGTGGAAGATCCTGAAGGACCCGAACCATGGCGATGGCTGCCTTGTTGAAACCGCGCTGAGCGACGGCTCCTACCTGCGCATCGGTTTCGACAAGAAGGGCGACGGCACGGGTTACATCTCGAGCTTCAACCCGGCATGGGTCGATATCAAGGAAGACAAGAAATACGACGTCACCGTGACCTTCGGCGACCAGAGCTTCGTGGGCGAAGGCCGTGGTGCCAAGCTTGCCGAAATGCCGGGGATCATCGCCAAGTCGAACAGCATCGATCTGCTGGTCGCGCTGGCCAAGGAAAAGAGCGTGAACCTGGCTGTCAACGGCGGCGCAGGGATCGACGTGGCGTTGACCGGCAGCGAAGACGCGCTGGCACAGGCTCTGGTCTGCCAGTCCGAGTGAACTGACGGCGGTTTGCCGCCCAGGGGGGCCGGGCGATCCCAGCGGGTCGCCCGGCCCTTGCATTTGATGCAGGGTTATTCGCTCGCATCCGGCGGTGGGGCGGGTAGATTGACCGTGAACCCGAGAAAACGTGCGACAGGACGTGGCGGGGTGCGTAGCGATGCGGCATCGGGAGGATTGAATGACAACAGCGGTGTTCTCGCACGAGGCAGGATTGCGGCACAGCACGCCCGAAGGGCATCCGGAGCAGGTGGCGCGGATGGCTGCCGTGGCTCGGGGACTGGCGGCGCTTGGCGTTGACCGACGGGACGCACCGCTGGGGGTGGACGAGGATATCCTGCGCTGTCACCCCGCCGGTTTCATCCAGCATATACGGGCATCTGCACCGCAGGACGGTATCGTTCAGCTTGACCCCGATACCTGGATGTCGCCCGGAACGCTGGAGGCGGCGTTGCGCGCCGTGGGGGGAGTCTGTGCGGCGGTCGATCTGGTGATCGGTGGCAGGTGCGGCGAATGCCTTTGTCGCGATGCGCCCGCCTGGGCATCATGCCGAGCGCGACAAGACGATGGGCTTCTGCCTGTTCGGGAACGTGGCGATCGGGGCGAAGCGGGCGCTGGACGTGCACGGGCTGAGCCGTGTCGCGGTGGTGGACTTCGACGTGCATCACGGCAACGGCACGCAGGATCTGCTCTGGGACGAGGCGCGCGCATTGGTGGTGACGAGCCAGCAGATGCCGCTGTGGCCAGGAACCGGCGATCCGTCAGAGACGGGGGCGCACGGGCAGGTGGTGAACGTGCCGCTGGCACCGGGTACGGGCGGGGCCGAGATGCGGGCGGCCTATGAGGCAAAGGTCTTTCCCCGCCTCGAAGCGTTCAAGCCGCAGCTTATCCTGATTTCGGCCGGGTTCGATGCCCACGCTGCCGACCCGCTGGCCGAACTGAACTGGATCGAGGACGATTTCGCCTGGCTGACCGGGCGGCTCTGCGACATCGCCGATGCCCATGCCAAGGGGCGGGTGGTTTCGGTTCTGGAGGGCGGCTATGATCTGGGCGCGCTGGAACGGTCGGTTGCCGCGCATGTGGGCGTGCTGGAGGAGCGGGGCAGATGAGCGACAAGCCGATTGGCGAGATGAGTTTCGAGGAGGCGATGGCCGCCCTTGAACAGGTGGTCGGCGCGCTGGAGAAGGGCGATGTTGCCCTGGAACAGTCGATCGCGCTCTATGAGCGGGGCGCGGCGCTGAAGGCGCATTGTGCCGCGAAACTGCGGGATGCCGAGGAGAAGGTGGAACTGATCCGCGCCGCCGAGGGTCGCGCCGTGGGCGTGACCCCGGCCGAGGGGCTGTGAGCTTCGAGGCTGCGCTGGCCGGCGCTGCGGCGGCGGTGCAGGGGCGGCTCGACGCGGCACTGGCTGGGCGGGCGGACCTGCCGCTGATCCATGCGATGCGCTACGCGGTCTTCGGCGGCAAGCGGCTGCGGGGTTTTCTGGTGCTGGAAGGTGCGCGGATGCTGGGCGTGGCCGAGGCGCGGGCGGTGAGTGCTGCGGCGGCGGTGGAAGCGCTGCACGCCTATTCGCTGGTGCATGACGATCTGCCCGCGATGGACGACGACGATCTGCGGAGGGGGCAGCCCACGGTGCACCGGAAGTGGGACGAGGCGACGGCGATCCTTGCGGGTGATGCGTTGCAGACGCTGGCGTTCGAGTTGCTGACCGATCCGGCACTGGGCAGCGCCGAGGTCAGGATAGCGCTGGTCGCCTCGCTCGCCCGCGCGTCGGGGGCCGAAGGGATGGTGCTGGGTCAGGCGCTGGACATCGCTGCCGAGACGGCAGCGCAGGCGCTGACACTGAACGAGATCACGGCCCTGCAGGCCGGAAAGACCGGGGCGCTCATCCGATGGTCCGCAGAGGCGGGGGCCGTGATCGCGGGGGCGGACCCTGCCCCGCTGGGGCGCTATGCCACGGCGCTTGGCCTTGCTTTCCAGATTGCGGACGACATCCTCGATATCGAGGGCGATGCGGACAAGGCGGGCAAGCGGCTGCAGAAGGACGCGGCGGCAGGCAAGGCCACCTTCGTGTCGCTGCTGGGGCTGGAGGCGGCGAAAGCGCGGGCGCGGGCGCTGGTGGACGAGGCGTGCGCGGCGCTGGCCCCTTACGGTGATGAGGCGGCAAACTTGAAGGCTGCCGCGCAGTTCGTTATTGCGCGCGAAAGGTAAGACGCCCCGGCGGGGCAGACAGAAGGCAGGCATGACCGACCGACCGAAAACCCCGATGCTGGATCGCGTGACGCTACCCTGCGGACCTGAAGGCGCTGACGGATCGGGAGCTGCGGGTGCTGTCGGATGAACTGCGCGCCGAGACGATCAGCGCCGTTTCGGTCACGGGCGGGCACCTGGGGGCCGGGCTGGGGGTGGTGGAACTGACCGTGGCGCTGCACGCGGTCTTCGATGCACCGCGCGACAGGATCATCTGGGACGTGGGCCACCAGTGCTACCCGCACAAGATCCTGACCGGGCGGCGCGAGCGCATCCGGACGCTGCGGATGGAAGGCGGGCTGAGCGGGTTCACCAAGCGGTCGGAAAGCCCCTACGATCCGTTCGGGGCCGCCCATTCCTCGACCTCGATCAGCGCCGCGCTGGGCTTCGTGGTGGCCCGGGATCTGGGTGCCGGGGGAGGCGATGCGATTGCCGTGATCGGCGACGGGGCAATGAGCGCGGGCATGGCCTTTGAGGCGATGAACAATGCGGGGCACCTCAAGAAGCGGCTGATCGTGGTGCTGAACGACAACGAGATGAGCATCGCGCCTCCCGTCGGGGCGCTGTCGAGCTACCTCTCGCGTCTTTATGCGGGCGAGCCGTTCCAGGAACTGAAGGCGGCGGCCAAGGGCGCGGTGAGCCTGCTGCCGGAACCGTTCCAGGAAGGAGCGCGGCGGGCGAAGGAATTGCTCAAGGGCATGGCGGTGGGTGGAACGCTGTTCGAGGAACTGGGGTTCAGCTATATCGGGCCGATCGACGGGCATGACCTTGACCAGCTTCTGCCGCTGTTGCGGACGGTGAAGGCGCGGGCGACGGGGCCGGTGCTGATCCATGTGCTGACCAAGAAGGGCAAGGGCTATGCGCCTGCGGAAGCGGCGCGCGACCGGGGCCATGCGACTGGCAGGTTCGATGTGCTGACCGGGGTGCAGGCGAAGGCGGCGTCGAACGCGCCCTCCTATACCAAGGTGTTCGCGCAGACGCTGGTCGCCGAAGCCGAGCGGGACGAACGGATCGTGGCGGTGACGGCGGCGATGCCGGACGGGACGGGGTTGAACCTGTTCGCGGAACGATTCCCGAAGCGGTGCTTCGACGTGGGGATTGCCGAGCAACATGCGGTGACATTCAGCGCAGGGATGGCGGCGGGGGGCTTGAAGCCGTTCTGCGCGCTGTATTCGACCTTCCTGCAGCGGGGCTACGACCAGGTGGTGCATGACGTGGCGATCCAGCGCCTGCCGGTGCGCTTCGCGATTGACCGGGCGGGGCTGGTCGGGGCGGACGGAGCGACACATGCGGGGGCGTTCGATGTCGCATTCCTCGCCAACCTGCCGGGCTTCGTGGTGATGGCGGCGGCGGACGAGGCGGAGCTGGTGCATATGGTGGCCACGGCTGCGGCCCATGATGAGGGGCCGATCAGCGTCCGGTTCCCGCGCGGGGATGGCGTGGGGGTGGAGATGCCGGCGCGGGGTGTGCCGCTGGAGATCGGGCGGGCGCGGGTCATGCGGGAAGGGTCGCGGGCCGCGATCCTGAGCCTCGGCACACGGCTGGCAGAGGCGCTGGCCGCGGCAGAGGCGCTGGCGGGGCGGGGCGTACAGACTACCGTGGTGGATGCCCGGTTCGCGAAACCGCTGGACGAGGCGCTGATCCTGCGGCTGGCGCGGGAGCATGAGGCGGTCGTGACGATCGAGGAGGGGGCGGTCGGCGGTTTCGGCAGCCACGTGGCCCAGCTATATGCCGAGGCGGGGGTGTTCGACCGTGGCCTCAGGTTCAGGGCGATGGTGCTGCCCGACATCTTCATAGATCAGGCCAGCCCGGAGGCGATGTACCGGGTCGCGGGGCTGAGTGCGGCCCAGATCGAGAGCAAGGTACTGGAGGCGCTGGGCGTGGCCGTCATGGAGCGGCGGGCCTGAGTGTCGCACTGTGCGACGCTTTTGCAGAGCCTTGAAACCTCACGCTATTCCCGGTTTTGTTAACCACTTTCCGCTGTCTCAGGCCGTGAACGCGGCACGGCGTGAAACCCTTGCCGCGGGCAACCGGCTTCCGGATTCAGGCGGCGACCTCGGTCAGGTCATCTGAGGTCGGCTTTTCGCCAACGGCGAAGCGACGGCGAAGCAGGACGACGAAGGGATAGGCGAGCAGCAGGCCCGCCACGCCGCCTCCGCAGTAGAACGCCAGGCTGATCCAGCCGAAATGACCCATGGCCCAGCCAAAGATCACAGAACCAAGGGCGAACAGAAACGTGCAAAGCAGATGGACGATCATCAACGCTATTACCCTCCCCTCGTGGGATTGACCGAGCAACGATACTCACATGAACAGTGTGAAGCCTGAAAAAAGGCCAAACATTGGCGCAGGTCTGATGCATTCGGGACAGCGTTAAGACATATGGCCGGAATCAGACGCTGCGCCTGCCCACTGTTTCCCGCGTTACATCACGTTCAAAATGCGTTCATCAAGACAAAGACGGCCGCCTTCGCGAGGGCGTAGACGACGCCCGCGACAATGAAGAGGCTGATTCCCGCCACGGTCAGCCCGACGAGCACCCAGACCCCGTCCCGTTCCAGCACACCAAGCGCAATCAGACCTATCGCGAGCGCGGGCAGCATGTTGCCCAGCGGGATCGGCAGAAGCAGGACGATGGCGAGGATCAGGCAGACGGCGCCGATGACCCGTTCGGCGCCGTGGCGGACAATGAACGACAGGCGGGGTTTCAGGAGCTTCTCGGCCCGGGCGATAAGCGGGGTCGCGCGGGAGATGGTGGCTGCGAAATCCTCGCGTGACATGGAGCGGTTGGCGATGAACGCCGGAAGCCAGGGCAGACGGCCCAGCATCATCTGTGCCGAGAGGTAGACAAGCGGCATCCCGAGGATCGACGAGGTTCCGGGCGGGGCCGGCAGGATGTTGGGCAGCGCGAAGAGGAGGAGCAGCGCCCCGATTGCACGGCCGCTCATCACGTGGAGCAGATCGGCGACGGAAACGCGGCTGCGGCTTTCATCGGCGGAGATTTCATCGAGAATTCTGTGACAGGCGCTTGCGCGGCCTGCGCTTGCGGCGACGCAAACGCCCGAGTCGACCTGCCGGGAGGTCGCCTTCGGCGTGATCGTCGGCCTCATCATAACCGTCGTCTGACAGGTCATCGTCGAGGTCGAAGTCGTCGGGGTCTTCAAGGCGCTGTGGTGTCATGCCTTCGATTTGGACATCTCGGATGGCAGAAACAAGCCACTTGATGGACGATCCCGTGAAACCGCCCGTCCGGTCCGAAAAAAGGGCGCCCCGGACCGGTCCGGGGCGCCCCTGTCGTCTTGACTTGCTGCCGGATCAGGCGGCGGGCTTGGCGTGGTCGTCGGCAAGGGCCGCGGGTTCGTTGCGCGACCGCCAGAGCGAGTAGGCCACACCTGCGGCGAGGATGGCGAAGGTGATGCCAAGCGACCAGGAGGCGGGGAACTTTTCCCAGCCGAAAGCGTCGGCCACGAAGATCTTCGATCCGATGAACACCAGGAGGAGTGCCAGCGCATATTTCAGGTAGTGGAAGCGGTGCAGCACCGCCGCCAGCGCGAAGTAGAGCGCGCGCAGGCCGAGGATCGCGAAGATGTTCGAGGTGTAGACAATGTAGGGATCGGTGGTGATCGCGAACACGGCAGGAACCGAATCGACCGCGAAGACGAGGTCGGCAATCTCGATCAGGACCAGCGCGAGGAAGAGCGGCGTCATCCAGCGCACGAGCTTGCCCGATCTTCGGATCGGCCTCGCGCACGAAGAAGTTGTTGCCGTGCAGCTTGTCGGTGACGCGGAAGTGCTTTCGCATGAACCTGAGCACGGGGTTCGCGTTCAGGTCCATCTCCTTGCTCGTCGGTCACCAGCATCTTGAGGCCGGTGAAGATCAGGAAGGCGGCGAAGATGTAGAGAATCCAGCCATACTGTGCGACGAGGGTTGCGCCGAGGCCGATCATTATCCCGCGCAGGACGATGACCCCGAGAATGCCCCAGAACAGCACCCGGTGCTGATACATCCGCGGGATCGCGAAGTAGCTGAAGATCAGCGCGATGACGAAGACGTTGTCGAGTGCGAGGGTCTTTTCCACCACGAAGGCGGTCAGGTATTCGGCGGCCGGCTGCGCGCCGAACTGCCACCAGACGAAGCCGCCGAAGGCGACGCCCAGGGTGATGTACAGCGCCGAGAGCTTCAGGCTTTCGGACACGCCGATTTCGTGATCGCCCTTGTTCAGCACGCCGAGGTCGAGGACCAGGAGCGTAAGGACGGTGGCGATGAAGGTGAACCAGAGCCAGAGCGGGGTGCCCAGGAACAGGGAGAAGAGAATGGTTTCCACGATTGCGACCTCTTGCAGCGAAACATGCGCTACGGTGTCGACCTTGACCGGGCCGGCACCGAGCGCGCTCGATGCGGTCCGACATCACGACAGGTGACTGTCGTCAGAGGGGCCCGGTCCGCTGCGATCACATGGGTGTGATGCGGCAGCGCGGCAAGGGGCGGGTTCCAGAAATTCGCTCAGGTTCTTCCGGATTCGCCGGCAAGGAGAGCCGCCAGCCCCTCGCGGTAGGTGGGATAATGCAGGGTGACGCCGAGATCGTGCTTGATCCTGTCATTCCGCACTCGCTTGCTTTCGGCATAGAAGCTGCGGGCCATCGCCGTCATCTCGGCCTGGTCATAGGGAATTGCGGGAGGAAGCGGCAGGCCGAGGAGGAGGGCCGCATGGCCGATCACATCTTCGGGCGGCGCGGGATCATCATCGCAGACGTTGTAGATGGCGCCCGGATCGGGCTGGCGGATCGAGGCGTGCAGCACCTGCGCGATGTCATCGACATGGATGCGGCTGAACACCTGCCCGGGTTTGAGGATGCGGCGCGCGGTGCCGTCGCGGACCTTTTCGAAGGGGCCGCGACCGGGGCCGTAGATGCCCGCGAGGCGGAAGATATGGAGCGGCAGGGGAAGCGCCTGCCATTCGGCCTCGGCCCGGACGCGCTGGAGACCGCGTTGGGTGGATGGGGTGAGGGGCGTGGTCTCATCGACCCAGCCGCCCTGATGGTCGCCATAGACGCCCGTGGTGGAGAGGTAGCCCGCCCAGCGCAGGGGTGCTGCGGCGATCAGTCCGCCGTAGCGCCGTAGTGCCGGATCGCCCTGGTCGTCGGGCGCGATCGAGGAGAGCAGGTGCGTGGCGCGGGCGAGGGCGGGCGCAAGGTCGCCGGGCCAGAGGATGGGTTCCACCCCCTGGGCGCGCAGCGCCGCGGCCTGGTCGGGGCTGCGCGTGGTTCCGATCACGGTCCAGCCCAGCGGGATCAGCAGGCGGGACAGGGCCTGCGCTGAATAGCCGTGGCCGAGGGAGAGAAGCGTTCCGGTCATGGCCGCGACTATCGGCGGGACGGGTCGGGGCTGCAAGCCGGGTCAGGCGATTGCAATGGCTGTCACGGGGCTGACATGGCGGGGGTGCAAGAGGGGGCGACCCTTGCGGGGCAACCCCGGTTGCGTGTTACATGCCGGACCAGTTCAGAGAACCGACGATGACCGACGACACCAGCCTGCCCGTCCTGACGCCCGACACGCCGCCCCCCGAAGCCTTCACCGATCCGGTGGCGGCCGTGCGGCGGCTGGAGGAGCTGTTCGGCATCGCGACCGATTTCCTGTCGGAGCAGTTCAACCGGACAGTGCTCGAGGGGCGGCCCGCGGCACGGGTGCGGGCCTTCTATCCCGAGATCCGGCTGACCACGACAAGCTTCGTCAAGATCGACAGCCGGTTGAGCTTCGGCCATGTGGCGGGACCGGGCAGCTATTCGACGACGATCACCCGGCCGGACCTGTTCCGCAACTATCTGGAGCAGATGATCGGCCTTCTGGTCCAGAACCACGGGGTGCCGGTGATGATCGGGGCATCGGAAACGCCTGTCCCGGTGCATTTCGCGGTTGCGGGCAACCCGGCGGTGTCGGTGCCGCAGGAAGGGGTGCTTGATTTCTCGATCCGCGACGTGTTCGACGTGCCGGACCTTGCCACCACGAACGACGATATCGTGAACGGGACGCGGCTGACCAACCCGGACGGCTCCTATCCGCTGGCCCCGTTCTCGGCGCAGCGGGTGGATTACTCGCTGGCACGACTGACCCACTACACGGCGACGGACCCGGCGCATTTCCAGAACCACGTCCTGTTCACCAACTACCAGTTCTACGTCGACGAGTTCGAGGCCTTCGCGCGCGAGGCGATGGCGGACAAGCGGCTTGGCTATACCTCCTTCGTGGCGCCGGGCAATCAGGAGATCGACACGGCGGATGCGCCGATCGGGCTGTTGATGAAGATGCCGCAGATGCCGGCCTATCACCTGAAGCGGGCGGATGGGCAGGGGATCACGCTGGTGAACATCGGCGTCGGCCCGTCGAACGCCAAGACGGCGACGGACCATATCGCCGTGCTGCGGCCCCATGCCTGGCTGATGGTGGGGCATTGCGCGGGGCTGCGGAATTCGCAGAGCCTCGGCGATTTCGTGCTGGCCCATGCCTATGTGCGCGAGGACCACGTGCTGGACGACGACCTGCCGGTCTGGGTGCCGATCCCGGCGCTGGCCGAGATCCAGATCGCCCTGCAGCAGGCGGTGGCGGAGGTGACGCAGCTGGACGGCTACGAGCTGAAGCGGATCATGCGGACAGGCACGGTGGCCACCATCGACAACCGCAACTGGGAGCTGCGCGACCAGTCGGGGCCGGTGGCGCGGCTGAGCCAGTCGCGCGCCATCGCGCTGGACATGGAGAGTGCGACGATTGCCGCCAACGGGTTCCGCTTCCGCGTGCCCTACGGCACGCTGCTCTGTGTCAGCGACAAGCCGCTGCACGGCGAGCTGAAGCTGCCGGGAATGGCGAGCGAGTTCTACAAGACGCAGGTCGCGAGCCATCTGAAGATCGGCGTGCGCGCGATGGAACTGCTGCGCGAGACGCCGCTGGAGAAGATTCACAGCCGCAAGCTGCGCAGTTTCGAGGAAACTGCCTTCCTCTGAACCGGCGGAGTGACGCCGGGAAAACCAACCCTCCGGTCACGAAATCGCTTGATTTGTTCAGCGAAACACGATGGAAGGGACCGCATCGCCCGTTTGCGGGCAGGGACAGTCCCGGTCATCCGGGGCAAGAACAAGGAAAAACCCATGTCGAAACCGATGACCAAGACGCAGCTCGTCGCCGCTCTCGCCGAAGAGATCGGCACCGACAAGAAAACCGCCAACGCCGCGTTGGACGGGATCGCCGCGCTGGTTGCCCGCGAGATGGCTGCGGGCGGAACGGTAACGCTGCCCGGTCTTGGCAAGGTCGCCTGCCGCGCGCGCCCCGAGCGCCAGGTTCGCAACCCGGCCACCGGCGAGACGCTGACCAAGCCGGCCGACAAGCAGGTGAAGTTCACCATCGCCAAGGCATTGAAAGACAGCGTCAACTGACCGAATTTCCCCGAAACTGCGGAAGGGGCTGCCGAAGGGCGGCCCCTTTTGCATTCTCGCCACCCCAGGCATGGCCGGGGGCGAACCCAGACCGGGCCCCGACCGGGCAATGCCACGGAGCTATGGCCAGATGCCGTAGGTCTTGCGCAGATACTCGACGGCGTACTGATCGGCATTCTCGCGGCCCAGCCCCTTTTCGACGTGGTCGCGCAGCGAGGCGACCTTGTCGAAATGGCCGTCGGAATAGACCGGGCGGGGCATGGCATTGACCCATACCTTCGTGCCGTTCATCCAGGCCATGCCGGACAGCCAGACATCATCGACCGTCCAGACGATCTCGGGGATGTCAAAAGCCGCGTCGGGCAGGGCATCGGCGGGCATCAGGGCGCCGAGAAAACCCTCGAACACCTCGACATGACCCGCCCTGGAATAGAGCAGCCGCGGCGGATGGGCGCGGTTGAGCGAGGCGATGCGCTTGAGGCGATACCCCAGCGTGCGGCCCCGTCGCGGCGCAAATTCGGCGAGGGGCAGGTCGGGCAAGTCGCGGATCATGCCGAAGCGTTCCTCGATCGTCCAGCCGCGCTCGCACAGGATATCGTCCGGGCGCAGCTTCCGGCCCTCGACGAAACGGTGCACCCAGAGCCGGTCCTGAAGCCGGTCGTCGTCGCAGATCAGCAGGTCGGTCGGCGTGCCGCGCCAGCGGCGCACGGCGGGAAGCACCTTGGTGGCGGGGCCATAATCCGCTTCGGCCTCGCACACATGGACCCAGTCGGGCAACGGGGGAAGGGCCGGGACAGGGCCGGGGAAGCGGCGATATGCCTTCGGTATCTGCACCTCGACCCGGTCGGGGCGAACGGTCTGCCGCCCGATCGAGGCCAGCTTGGCCGGGAGGTTTGCGAAGCGCGGGGGAATGGTGGTGAGCGTCACCACGATCTGTCTGGCGGGCATCGGGACACTCCCTTCGGGTCCGGCCCTGCTTAGCGGCATCGGCGGCGGGACGGAAGCGGGGCTTATGGCGTGACGCGCGATGGACTATACCACGGGGCGAGGGAGATGACCGATGACCGATGCCCCGCGTCTTGCGACCTATGTGATCAACCTGCCCCGTTCCGTCGCCCGCCGCGAGCGGATGGAGGCGCAGTTGCGGGCGATGGGGCTGGAGTATCGGCTGTTTCCCGCCGTCGACGGCAAGGCGGAATGGGATCGGCTGGCACCGACGCTCGATGCCGCGGCCTACCGGCGCAATGTGGGCCGCGAGGCGCTTCCGGGCGAGATCGGGGTCTATCACGCGCATCTGGACGTCTGGCGCGACTTTCTGGCGGGCGACGCGGATGTGGCGCTGGTGATGGAGGATGACGTGGTCTTCCACCCCGAGTTCATGGCAGCAGTGCAGGCAGCGCTGGCCGCCCGTGATCGCTGGGATCTGCTGAAGCTGAACCGCATCCGGGCCAAGCAGCCGATCCGGCAGGAGAGGATCGGCGACTGGGTGCTGAACGCCTATCTCGGGCCCGCGACGGGCACCGGGGCCTATCTGATCACCCGCGAACTGGCGGCGCGGTTGCTGCCCGCGATGCTGCCGATCACGCGGCCCATCGACCATGAGCTGGACCGCATCCATGTGCATGACTTTCGGCATTTCGGACTGGAGCCGTGGCCGAGCCATGTCGATGACGGCAACGAGAGCACGATCACCGGCACGGGGTTTTCGGCGGTGAAGAAGGCGCGATGGTACCGGCGTCTGCCGATGTACGGGGTGCGCTGGGGCAACCTGTTCGGCAAGGCCGGGCATCTGGCGCGGCAGGGACGGCTGTTTCCGAAAGGGTGATGCGGCTTACGCCCGGGGCGCCGGGAGTCTCATATCCCGGACCGGCCAGCGACCGGCGCGTGTTCGCTGAAATCCCCCGCTTGAGGATTTCCGGGATGCTCGTTTCCCCGCAGGATACCTGGTGCCAGAAGACGTGCTCAGGTCGGAAGGCGACCGCCATGCGAGGTCCAGTAGTCCGCCATCCAGCGGACCTGGCCGTGGCCGAAATGCGGGGGGCGGTCCCAGAGGCGGTTGCCGGGGCGCAGCAGGTCGATCGGGCGCGGCTCGCCATGGAAGGCCACGACCTTTGCCTCCGGCGGGGGCGCCTTCGGCTGGCGGAAGAGGTCCAGTCCGATGGGTTGGCGCAGGTGGCGCTTGAAGCTGATGACCCAGCCGCGCGGCCAGAACGCCATCGACGAGGCCTGCGCGCCGACCCAGGCCTGTTCGATCACGCAGGCATCGACGGCGGCCTGCTTGTCGGCCAGGAAGTTGTCGAGGATCTGCGGTTCCTGCCCCAGGTTGAAGGCGAAGAGGCAGGTGCCGGGTTCGACCGTGCCGTGTCCGGTCGGTTCGGGCCGCCAGTCGGTGCCCATGTCGGTCGTGATGAAGGGTTCGGGTCGGTCGAACATCGCATCGAGCGAGCCGCAGATCACCATGTCGAGATCGGTGAACAGTGCGCGCCCGGTGAAGCCGTAGAGATCGGGCAGATAGATGCCGAGCTTGGCCCATTGGCCGGATTTCTTCATGCCCGGAGACAGGTTCAGATCGGGGATCGGGCGATGTTCGATGCCGGGAAGGAAACCGGAGGGATCGTCCGTCAGGCAGAGAAAACGGAAGGAGCCGGTCAGGTTCCGGCGGACGGCGGTGTAGAGGACGTTGACATAGTCGGCCGGATAGAGCGTGCCCCATTTCATGCAGAGCACGACGCGGTCCTGCACTGCGGCGCGGGCGGGGATGGGGGCGGTGAGGGCCACGGCTGTGTCCTTTGCTGGCGTGACCCCGACATAGACGAGGCGGGGCACGCCGGAAAGGGGTTCGGGGTTGCGTCCGCAGGGGGCGCCGGTAGGGTCGGGTCTGGCGAGGCAGATCGGGGGAGGCCGGCAGGCGATGGATTTCCGCGCGATCTGGATGGGGCTTGCCTTTTCCTTCATGTGGTCGTCGGCCTTCACCAGCGCACGGATGATCGTGATGGACGCGCCGCCGCTGACTGCGCTGGCAGTCCGGTTTCTGGTGTCGGGCCTGATCGGGATCGGGCTGGCGGCGGCTCTGGGGCAGAGCGCGCGGCTGACGCGGGCGCAATGGCAGAGCGTGGTAATCTTCGGCATCTGCCAGAACGCGCTGTATCTGGGGTTGAACTTCGTGGCGATGCGGCGGGTGGAAGCGGGGCTGGCCTCGATCATCGCGTCGATGATGCCGCTGATGGTCGCCTTCCTCGGCTGGGTGGTGTTCCGCGACCGGGTGAAGCCGCTCGGCCTTGCGGGGCTGGTGGCGGGGTTCGCCGGAGCGGCGATCATCATGGTGTCGCGGCTGTCGGGGGGCGTCGATGCGGGTGGGATTGGCCTGTGCCTGGTGGGAATGGTGGCGCTTGCGGTGGCGACGCTGACGGTGCGCGGCGCGACCTCGGGCGGGAACCTGCTGATGATCGTGGGGATGCAGATGCTGGTAGGCGCGGCGGTGCTGGCGGTGGCCGCGCTGCTGCTGGAGACGTGGCAGGTGACCTGGACGGCGCGGCTGGGGCTGGCCTTTGCCTATACGACGCTGGTGCCCGGGCTGCTTGCGACCTGGGTCTGGTTCCGTCTGGTGGGACGGATCGGCGCCGTGCGGGCGGCGACGTTCCACTTCCTGAACCCGTTCTTCGGGGTCGCCGTGGGGGCGCTGCTGCTGGGCGAACGGCTGGAGATGTGGGATGTGCTGGGCGTGGCGATCATCGCGGCCGGGATTCTGGCCGTCCAATGGTCGCGGCGCGACGTCGTGCCCGCGCCCTGAGTAACGGGCGGAACATCACGCAAGCGTGGTTTCACAGAGGGGCGGGTCGCTGTCAGTCTTGACCGGTGCGGGCAGACCGAGTCTGCCGTGCCAAACCGGGGGAGGCCGAGGTGACCAACCGTGATTTTCGCCTTTTGACCGCGCGGATCAGCTTGAGGGCGCCGATGGGCAAACGGCCCATGGCAGCGAGCAAACCCGCGCGACCGCGGGTGACCGTGCAGCGACGGACCGCAGAGAAGCCTGTCCGCTAACCAATTCGTCCGCGAACGCCGCCGGTCTGGCCGCGATCCATCAGCAGATGGTCGAGAAGGATGCAGGCCATCATCGCCTCGCCGACCGGAACCGCCCGAATCCCGACGCAGGGGTCGTGCCGCCCCTTCGTCACAAGGTCGGTCTGCTTGCCCTCTGCCGTGATCGTTCGGCGGGGAGTCAGGATGGACGAGGTGGGTTTGACCGCAAAACGGACGACGACGGGCTGGCCGGTGGAGATGCCGCCGAGGATGCCGCCGGCGTGGTTCGAGAGGTATTCGGGTCCGTTCGCGCCCATGCGGATCTCATCGGCATTGTCGGTCCCGGTGAGGGCGGCAGCGGACATTCCGGCGCCGATCTCTACCCCTTTCACGGCGTTGATCGACATCATGCCACTCGCCAGATCCGAGTCGAGCTTGGCATAAAGAGGGGCGCCGAGACCGGCGGGCACGCCTTCGGCGACGATCTCGATGACAGCGCCAACCGAGTTGTGGGACTTGCGCAGGTCATCGAGATACTCGGCCCAGTCGGCGGCGGCGACGGGATCGGGGCACCAGAACGGATTCTGCGCGATCCGGCCGGCATCGAAGCGGGTCCGGTCGATCGGTCGGTCACCCATCTGCACCATGTAGCCGGTGATCCGAAGATCGGGGACGAGCAGGCCCAGCGCGGCGCGGGCGACGCCGCCGGCTGCGACGCGGCTGGCGGTTTCGCGGGCGGAGGAACGGCCGCCGCCGCGATAGTCCCGGACGCCGTATTTCTGGTGATACGTGATGTCGGCATGGCCGGGGCGGAAGCTTTGCGCGATGTCGCCATAGTCCTTGGATCGCTGGTCGGTGTTTTCGATCATCAACTGGATCGGCGTGCCGGTGGTGTGCCCCTCGAACACGCCCGAGAGGATGCGAACAAGGTCATCCTCGCGCCGCTGGGTGGTGAACTTGTTCTGGCCGGGCTTGCGGGCGTCGAGCCAGGGCTGAAGGTCGGCCTCGGACAGAGCAATGCCGGGCGGGCAGCCGTCAACGGTGGCGCCGATGGCCGGTCCGTGGCTTTCGCCCCAGGTCGTGACGCGGAAGAGGTGGCCGAAGGTGTTGAAGCTCATGCGCTGCTCCTTTGCCCGTGGGTCTAGCGGGGGGGCCGGGGGCGCTCAAGGTTTTTCGGCAGGTCGGGGTTTCCGGCGCGCTGGGCTTTTCGGCTTGCAGGCGGCTGCGGCGGGCCTATGTTTACCGATACCTCGGGGTGCTCGGAGACGAGCTGAGATGCGCAAGCGGACCCGTTGAACCTGAACCGGCTCATACCGGCGGAGGGAAGGTGCAAGGAAGTCCTCCTGCCCGACCTGTCCCGTCGCAATAGGAGGAAGAGATGAGATCTTCGATCATTGCTGCGGGGTTTTCTGTTGCGGCCACGATGGCGGCGGCGGAAACACCCGTTCTTACCGTTCTGACCTATGACAGCTTCACCACCGAATGGGGCCCCGGACCCGTGGTGGAAAAGGCGTTCGAGGCGGAGTGCGCCTGCGATCTGCGCTTCGTGACGGCGGGCGACGGGGCCGCGCTTCTGTCGCGCATACAGCTTGAGGGGGCGCGGTCGGACGCGGATGTGGTGCTGGGGCTGGATACGAGCCTGACGGGGGCTGCGGCGGCGACCGGGCTGTTCGCGCCGCATGGTCTTGCACCGAAGAATGACCTGCCTTTGGCTTATGCAGACCCGCTTTTCGTGCCGTTTGACTGGGGGTGGTTCGCTTTCGTCTATGACAAGACGAAGTTGGCCGCGCCGCCCGCGTCGTTCGAGGAGCTGGCGGCATCGGACGTGAAGATCGTGATCGAAGACCCGCGATCCTCGACGCCCGGCCTTGGCCTGCTGCTGTGGGTGAAGGCGGCCTATGGCGACCGGGCACCGGAGATCTGGCAGGCGCTTGCCGACAACATCGTGACGGTGACGCCGGGCTGGTCCGAAGCCTACGGGCTGTTTCTGGCGGGCGAGGCGGATATGGTGCTGAGCTACACGACGTCGCCCGCCTATCACCTGATCGCGGAGAAGGACGATACCAAGGCGGCAGCCTCGTTCCGCGAAGGACACTACCTGCAGGTGGAAGTGGCCGGGAAGCTGGCGGCAACGGACCAGCCGGAGCTGGCAGACCGGTTTCTGGCCTTCCTCGGGTCGGAGGCATTTCAGGGGGCGATTCCGACGACGAACTGGATGTATCCGGCGGTGACACCGGCAGCGGGGTTGCCGGAGGGTTTCGCGACACTGATCCGGCCGGAAAAAACGTTGCTGATGAGCGCGGATGAGGCGGCGGCTGCGCGGGCCGGGGCGCTGGATGAATGGCGCGCGGCGCTGTCGCGATGAGGGGGGCGGGGATCGCCGTTGCGGCGATCCTTTCGCTTCTGACGCTGGGAACACTGGTGGTCGTGCTGCTGCGCGGCGGGTCGGCAACGCTTGGTCCTGCGGATTGGGCAGCCGTGCGCTTTACCGTCGTGCAGGCCGCCGTTTCGGCAGTTCTGTCCGTGGGATTGGCGGTGCCGGTGGCGCGGGCGCTGGCGCGCCGGCGATTTCCGGGCCGACGGTTGCTGATTTCGCTGATGGGGGCGCCGTTCCTGCTGCCGGTGATCGTGGCCGTGCTCGGGTTGCTCGCGGTATTCGGACGGTCGGGGATCGTGAACGGCGCGCTGGGGGCGCTGGGGCTGCCGCATGTTTCGATCTACGGGTTCCATGGTGTCGTGCTGGCGCATGTATTCTTCAACCTGCCGCTGGCGGTCAGAATGATCCTGTCGGGGTGGCAGGGCATTCCGTCGGAGCGGTTCCGTCTGGCGGCCGCGCTGGGGATGCCGGCGGGGGCGGTTTTCCGGCATCTGGAGGTGCCGATGCTGCGCGCCGTGGTGCCGGGCGCGCTGGTGGCGGTGTTCCTGATCTGCCTGACAAGTTTCGCAGTTGCCCTGACGCTGGGCGGGGGGCCGAGGGCGACGACGGTGGAGCTTGCGATCTTTCAGGCGGTGCGGTTCGAGTTCGACCTGGGCCGCGCGGCGATGCTGGCGGCCGTGCAGTTCGGGCTGTGCGGATTGGCGGTGCTCATGGCGTCCTTCGTGTCTGTTCATGCCGGATTTGGGGCCGGGCTGGACCATCCGGTTCAGAGATGGGATGCAAACGGGCCGGGCCTGCGTGCGCTGGACACCGTGGCATTGGCAGCGGCGGGGCTGTTTCTGCTGGTCCCGCTTGGTCTGGTGGTTGCGCGGGGGGCGCCGGGGCTGACAGGACTGCCGGATGGGGTGTGGCCCGCGGCGGGGCGGTCGGTGCTGGTGGCGCTGGTTTCGACGGGGATCTGCATCGCGCTCGGTTCTTCCGCTCGCGTTACAGATCGAACGGGGGCGGCGATGGATGGAGGTGGCCGGGATGCTGCCGCTCGCTGCATCCTCGCTGGTTCTGGGGACGGGGTTGTTCCTGATCGTTCATCCCTGGATCGCGCCGGAACGTCTGGCGCTGCCGGTGACGGCGCTGGTGAATGCGGCGATGGCCCTGCCCTTCGCGCTGCGGCTGCTGCTGCCCGCACTGCGGGACATCGAGGCGGCGCATGGGCGGCTTGCAACCTCGCTGGGATTGGAGGGGTGGGCGCGGGTGCGCTGGCTGATCCTGCCGCGACTGCGCCCGGTTCTGGGGTTCAGCGCGGGGGTGGTGGCAGCCTTGTCGATGGGCGATCTGGGCGTGATCGCGCTGTTCGCGGGAGATGGGGGGGAAACGTTGCCCCTGCTGGTGCAGCGGCTGATGGGTGCATACCGGATGGACGACGCGGCGGGCGCCGCCTTGCTGCTGGTGGTGTTGAGCTTCGGGCTGTTCTGGCTGCTGGATCGGGGAGGGCGGAATGCTGCGCTGTGACGGGGTGGTGATCCGGCAGGGGGAGTTCAGGCTCTGCGCCGACTGGGCGGTGGCCGAGGGCGGGCGGGTGGCGGTCATTGGACCGTCGGGGGCGGGAAAATCGACGCTGCTGATGGCGATTGCGGGCTTCATTCCGCTTGAACAGGGTCGAATCCTGTTCGGCGGCAGCGATCTTGCAGGACTGGCGCCGGGGGACAGGCCGGTAAGCGTGTTGTTCCAGGATCAGAACCTGTTTCCGCACCTGACCGTCGCGCAGAACCTTGGGCTTGGGCTGTCGCCGAAGCTCCGCCTTGGTGCGGCGGAGCGGGATCGGATTGCAGCCGCGCTGGAGCGGGTGGGCCTTGGCGGGATGGGCGAGCGGCGACCGGCGAACCTGTCTGGCGGGCAGCAGGGACGCGCGGCGCTGGCGCGGGCGTTGCTTCGGGCGCGCCCGGTGCTTCTGCTGGACGAGCCGTTTGTGGCCCTCGGCCCGGCCCTGAAGGCCGATATGCTGGCGCTGGTGGACGAGATCGCAGGCGAGACGGGCGCTCTGGTGGTGATGGTAACGCATGACCCCGAGGATGCGCGGCGCTTTGCGCGCGAGGTCATTCTGGTGGCGGAGGGGCAGGCGCTGCCGCCGCAGCCGACCGAGGCCCTGTTCGCGCAGCCCCCTTCCGCGCTGCGGGACTATCTGGGACGGTAGCTCAGGCCGTTTCGACAAGAGCCCGAAGCTGCGCGACCCTGGCGGCGATGTCCACCGCCTGCCCCTTCGCCTCGACATTCAGGCGGAGCAGGGGTTCGGTGTTGGACTTGCGCAGGTTCAGCCGCCAGTCGGAAAAGGCGAGACTGAGGCCGTCGGTTTCATCCCGCTGCGGGTTCAGGTCGGCGAGCGCCGATTCGACGCGGGCGATGGCGGCGTCGGGGTCGGGGCAGATGAAGTTGATCTCGCCCGAGGAGGGGAAGGCCGTCATCCGGTCCGACACCAGTTCGGCCAGGGATTTGCCGGAGCGGCCGATGAGTTCGGCGACAAGGAGCCAGGGAATCATCCCCGAATCGCAGGCCATGAAATCGCGGAAGTAGTGATGTGCGGACATCTCGCCGCCATAGACCGCGCCGGTGTCGCGCAGGGCCTGTTTCAGGAACGCATGGCCGGTGCGGGCCTGCACGGCGCGCCCGCCTGCCGCCGCGACGATATCCTGCGTGTTCCAGATGACGCGGGGGTCGTGGACGATGGTGGCACCCTGTTCCTTGGCAAGGAAAGCGGAGGCGAGCAGGCCCACGATGTATTCGCCGGGAATGAAGCGGCCGGTCGCGTCGAACAGAAAGCAGCGGTCGAAATCGCCATCCCACGCGACCCCCATCTGGCGCGTGGTGTGCAAGGACCGCGGCGCTGGTGGCCGGCTGATTCTCGGGGAGCAGCGGGTTTGGGATACCGTTTGGAAAGCTGCCATCGGGGGTGTGGTGCATCCGGATGAAGCTCAGGCGGCGAGCCGCGCCGCGCGAGGGCTTCAGCGAGGGCATCGAAGGTGGGCCCTGCGGTTCCGTTGCCCGCGTTGACGAGAATCGTCAGGGGCGGAAGGACGGGAACATCGACGAAGGACAGGATGCGATCGACATAGGCGGCGCGGGCGCCTTCGGCGGCGATGACGATGCCACGCGGCGTTGCGACCGGCGGGTTGTCCTGCTCTGCCAGCGCCTTGATCGCGGCGAGTCCGGTCGCGGCATCCAGAGGGGCGGAGCCGCGACGGACCAGCTTCATGCCGTTGTAGTCCATCGGATTGTGCGAGGCCGTCACCTCGATTCCGCCATCGGCATCAAAATGGGTGGTGGCAAAGTACATCTCTTCGGTGCCGCAAAGGCCAAGGTCGATCACGTCGGCGCCTGCCGAGACCAGCCCATCGACGACCGCGGCCATCAATTCCTCGGACGATGCGCGGCAGTCGCGCCCCACGACGACGCGCGAGGCCCCGAGCGCCCGGGCGAAAGCCGCCCCGATGCGGCGAGCAATGCCCGCGTCAAGATCGACGCCGAGGCGCCCGCGAATGTCATAGGCCTTGAAGCAGGTAAGGGGAGCCATGGCTGTTTCCTTTGGGTCGGAGGGTTGGGACCATGGAACCAGGCTGCGGTCAAGCATCTGGTGGAAGCCGTGCTTGTTTCTGCCTGGGGCGGCAGACAGAATGGAGCAGTTCTTCCGAGAAGAGACCGAGGGTGAGGCCAAGAATGTCGACGGTGTATCCAGTCCTGTTGTGTGGTGGTTCGGGGACACGGCTCTGGCCGCTGTCGCGCAAGAGTTTTCCGAAGCAGTTCACGCGACTGATCGGGGAGGAGACGCTGTTTCAGGCCGCAGCGGCACGCATGGGCGGGCCGGATGTGGCGGCACCCACGGTGATCACCAGTTCGGACTTTCGGTTCATCGTGACCGAGCAACTGGCCGAGGCCGGGATCGATCCCGGGTCAATCCTGATCGAGCCATCAGCGCGGAACACGGCGCCCGCTGTGCTGGCCGTCGCGCATCTATCTGGAGACGCTCGATCCGGACGCGCTGATGCTGGTCATGCCCACGGATCACGTGGTGCCGGACCGTACGGCGTTCCGCGCCGCGGTGAGGGCAGGCGTGGAGGCGGCGGTTGCGGGACAGATCGTGACCTTCGGCATCCGGCCGGATCGGGCCGAGACGGGGTATGGCTGGCTGGAGCTGGCGACGGAACCGCGTGTGGGAAAGCCTGCTCCGGTGCCGTTGACGCGGTTCGTGGAGAAGCCGAACGCGGCGCGGGCGGCAGAGATGCTTTCGGCCGGTCGGTATCTGTGGAATGCGGGGATTTTCCTGATGTCGGTCAGGACGGCGCGGGCAGCCTTCGAGACACACGCGCCGGGGTTGCTGGGGCCGGTTGGCGGAGCGGTCAGCGACGCGAAGGCTGACCTCGGGTTCCTGCGCCTGGATGCGGCGCAGTGGGCGCAGGCCGAAGAGATCTCGATCGACTTTGCGGTGATGGAGCGCGCATCGAATTTGCAGGTGGTGCCGTTCGACGGGATGTGGTCGGACCTGGGCGACTGGGCTTCGGTCTGGCGTGAGACGGGGCCGGACGAAGGCGGGCTGGTCACGCATGGGCCGGTAACCGCAATAGACTGCGAGGGAAGCCTGCTGCGATCGGAGTCCGAGGGCCTTGAGTTGGTGGGAATCGGGCTGCGCGACCTGATGGTGGTGGCGATGCCGGATGCAGTGCTGGTGGCGGACCGCTCCCGGTCGCAGGAGGTCAAGCAAGCGGTGGCGACCTTGAAGGGAAAGGGGGCCATGCAGGCGGAATCATTCCGGCGGGACCATCGCCCCTGGGGCTGGTTCGAGACGCTGGCGCTGGCCGATCGGTTCCAGGTGAAGCGCATCGTCGTGCATCCGGGCGCCGCACTGTCGCTGCAGAGCCATGTTCACCGGTCGGAACACTGGATTGTGGTGGCAGGGACGGCGAAGGTGACAGTGGACGGAGATGTGCGGCTGCTGAGCGAAAACCAGTCGGTTTACATCCCGCTTGGCGCAGTCCACCGGATGGAGAATCCGGGGAAAGTGCCAATGGTGTTGATCGAGGTCCAGACGGGCGTCTATCTGGGCGAGGATGACATCATCCGATACGACGATATCTACGCGCGGGGACAGGGCGCAAAGGGATAGGCCCGGCACTGTCGAATGCCGGGCCGCTGCCGGTCCGGATCAACCCTGTGTATTGGATGAAACGCCAACTTGCGCCGGCCGCAGCAGACGGTCGTGCAGCAGGAAACCCTCTGTCATCACCTGGATGATCTGGCCTGCCTTGGTGCCAGGAAGCGGCGCCTCGAACATCGCCTGATGGAGCTGCGGATCGAAGGTATCGCCGATGGCGGGGCTGATGGTGGTCACGCCATGCTTCGTCAGCACATTGGTCAGTTCGCGCAGCGTCAGTTCGACGCCTTCGATCAGAGCGGACGACTGCGCGCGCTGATCTTCGGTCGCGGCATCGAGCGCGCGACGGAGGTTGTCATAGACCGGCAGCATATCGCGGGTCAGGCGCGAACCCCCATACTGCTCGGCCTCACGCCGTTCCCGTTCGCCGCGTTTGCGCGCGTTCTCGGCATCGGCGAGGGCGCGCATGAAGCGATCCTTCAATTCGTCGCGTTCGGCGCGCAAAGCCTCCATCGCGGCCTCGGCGGAGTCCGGTGCATCCTCGAACGCCTCGTCCAGCGCTTCTGCGGTGGCCTGATCCTGCGCCATGTTTCTGTCCTTCGTCATTCCATCACCCCTTGCCGCGATCGGAGATCAACTTTCCCACGAGCTGTGCCGTGTAATCCACGATCGGCACGATGCGCCCATAATTCAGTCGCGTGGGGCCAATGACCCCGACCGCGCCGATGATCTTGCGGTCAGCGTTCATATAGGGAGAGACCACCAGAGAGGAACCCGAAAGTGAGAAAAGCTTGTTCTCGGAGCCGATAAAAATGCGCACACCTTCGCCTTGCTCGGTCAATTCGAGAAATTCGGCGATGTCCCGCTTGCGTTCCAGGTCGTCGAACAAATGGCGGATTCGTTCGACATCCTGCGCTTCGGCGCCGGCGTCGAGCAGATTTGCGCGGCCACGCACGATCAATCGCTCGTAAGGTTCCCCTGCGTTCTCCCAAAGCGCCAGGCCGCCTTCGACGAGGGCCCGGGCCAGCGAATCGATTTCCTGCCGCCGCGCACCGATTTCGGTGACGATGGACTGGCGAAGATCGGTGAGGGTTCGCCCTTCGGCCAGGGCATTGATGAAATTCGCCGCTTCCCGCATCGACGACGGGGTCTGGCCGGGGGGAGGGGTGAAGAGGCGGTTCTCGACCGTGCCGTCTGCAAAAACCAGCACGACGAGCGCGCGGTCAGGTGCCAGGCTCACGAATTCGATATGACGGATCGGGGCTTCACGCTTTGGCGTCAGAACAAGGCTCGCGCCATGGGTAATGCCGGAGAGCGCTGCGCCGATCTGGTCGAGCAGGGACGAGACATCGCTGTTGTTCGACCCTAGCGTGGCATCCATCTTTTCGCGGTCTTCGTCCGCGACGACGCCAACCTCCATCAAGCCATCGACGAACATCCGAAGGCCGAGCTGCGTGGGAACGCGCCCGGCAGAGATATGCGGGCTGTCGAGCAGGCCCATGAACTCCAGATCCTGCATCACGTTGCGGATCGTTGCGGCGCTGACCTTTTCCTGCATGCTGCGCGTCAGGGTTCGCGAGCCGACCGGCTCGCCGGAGGCGAGGTAGCCTTCGACCACGCGGCGGAAGACCTCACGCGAGCGGTCGTTCATATCCGTGAGGATTCGGGTTCCGTCTGTCATCCATCGACCAGCAGTAGGGGCGACCTACACTAGGGAGAGCAGAGGGGCCGCGTCAATCGGGGTTGCATCACAAGGCCGGGGGTGGGTATCTGGCGGCAGCATCAAAGAGAGGCACGTCATGCGACCATCCGGCCGGAACCTGGGCGACATGCGCCCGATTTCAATTGAAACCGGCGTGATGAAACATGCCGAGGGTTCGTGCCTGATCCGCATGGGCGAGACGCATGTTCTGTGCACGGCGACGCTTGAGGAAAAGGCACCGCCCTTTCTGAAGAACACGGGGCTGGGCTGGGTGACGGCGGAGTACGGAATGCTGCCGCGCGCCACGAACTCGCGCAATCGGCGTGAGGCGGCGGCAGGCAAGCAGTCGGGCCGGACACAGGAAATCCAGAGGTTGATCGGGCGCGCCCTGCGGGCCGGCGTGGACCGGGTGGCGCTGGGAGAGCGGCAGATCGTGGTGGATTGCGATGTGATCCAGGCCGATGGCGGGACGCGCTGCGCGTCGATCACCGGGGGATGGGTGGCGCTGCGGCTGGCGGTGAACAAGCTGTTGAAGGCGGGAGTCCTGATCTCGGATCCGATCGTAGATCATGTGGCGGCGATTTCCTGTGGCATCTACGCGGGACAGGCGGTGATCGACCTCGACTATGCCGAGGACAGTGCAGCAGGGACGGATGGGAACTTTGTACTGACGGGCCGGGGAAGGTTGATCGAGGTGCAGATGTCTGCCGAGGGTGCGAGCTTTTCGCGTGAAGAGATGGGACAATTGCTCGATCTCGCGGAAGCGGGTGTGAACGGCCTCGTTTCAGCCCAGCGGGCCGCCGTGGGGTGAGGTCGCGGAATGGCACGGTTCGAGGGGAGGAAGCTCGTTCTGGCCAGCCACAATCGCGGCAAGCTGGAAGAGATCGAACGGTTGCTGGAGCCCTATTCGATCGAGGTCACCTCGGTTGCAGACCTGGGTTTGCCGGAGCCGGAAGAAACCGAGACGACATTCCTGGGAAATGCGCGGCTTAAGGCCCACGCCGCAGCACGGGCCACCGGGCTGCCCTCGCTGGCGGACGACAGCGGGCTGGAAGTGGATGCGCTTGGCGGAGCACCGGGAGTTTACACGGCGGATTGGGCCGAGACGCCGACGGGGCGAGACTTCGAGTTCGCGATGCGGCGAACGTGGGATGCACTCAAGGCCGTCGGCGCACCGGAACCTTGGCGCGCGCGCTTCTGCTGCACCTTGGTGTTGGCCTGGCCCTCTGGAAAAGATGTTTATTATCAAGGCTTTGCCATGGGTCATCTGATTTGGCCGCCACGCGGACGCGAAGGACATGGCTACGATCCCATGTTCCAGCCCGAAGGATACGAGACAACCTTCGGCGAAATGGATCGCTGGGAAAAGAACCAGATCAGCCATAGGGCCGATGCGTTCCGAAAACTCGTCGAGGATTGTTTCACATGAAACACATTTCTACCGGCTCTCCGTTCGAGGCGACCATGGGCTACTCGCGGGCGGTTGTGAAGGGAGGCTGGTGCTTCGTTTCTGGCGTAACGGGTTATGACTATTCGACGATGGTGATGCCAAAGGGCGTTGCAATGCAGGCGCGGAACTGTTTTGCGACGATCAAGGCAGTGCTTGGCGAAGCGGGGTTTGCGATGTCTGACATTGTCCGGGTTCAATACACGGTGGTCGACGGCGAGCTTGTGGACAGCGTGGTACCCGAACTGGGTCGCGCCCTGGGCACGATCAGGCCGGCGGCGACGATGGTGATCGCCGGTCTGATCCGGCCCGAAATGTTGATCGAGATTGAAGTTACGGCATTCAAGGGATGAGGGATTCTGAAGGGCCCGATCCAGGTTTCGGCCTGTACCTGCATTGGCCGTTCTGTCAATCCAAGTGCCCCTATTGCGATTTCAACAGCCATGTCACCGATCGCATCGACATGGACCGATGGGCAGAAGCCTATTTGCATGAACTTGACCGGGCAGCGATGGAGACCGAGGGACGACGTCTGAACTCGGTGTTTTTCGGGGGTGGGACGCCCTCGCTGATGTCGCCAGATCTGGTTGGCCGCATTCTCGACCGGATCAGACTCCGGTGGGGCGTTGCAAATGACTGGGAGGTAACGCTGGAGGCCAATCCGGGATCGGTGGAGGCGGGAAAATTTCAGGCGTTTCGTCAGGCAGGAGTCAACCGCTTGTCGCTGGGCATACAGGCATTGAACGATCCGGATCTGCGTCGGTTGGGCCGGCTGCATACGGTCGAAGACGCTTTGCGAGCATTTGAAGTGGCTCGCGCCGCATTTGACAGGATCAGCTTTGACCTGATCTACGCCCGGCAGGATCAAACACCGGAGATGTGGGAGAATGAATTACAGCTCGCGCTTTCCTTGGCTGTCGATCATCTGTCCCTGTATCAATTGACGATCGAGGACGGGACAGCCTTTGGTGATCGGCATGCAAGAGGGAAGTTGTCTGGATTACCAGATGACGACCGCTCAGTCGAACTGTTCAGGATTACGCAGGATCTTTGCGAATCGGCGGGACTCCCCGCGTATGAGGTTTCTAATCACGCCCGGCCAGGATCGGAGTCAAAGCATAACCTGATATACTGGCGAACGGGTGACTATATAGGAATCGGGCCCGGTGCTCACGGGCGGCTAACGTCTGAATCCGGGCGAGTGGCAACCGAAGCGATCCGCGCGCCCGGTGCGTGGTTGTCGGGAGTTGAGAGCGTTGGCAACGGGGAGTTAACCCGCGACATCATCGTCCAATCGGAGCAGGCGCTTGAGTATCTGATGATGAGCCTGCGTCTTTCGGAAGGTATGAACAAGGTTCGGTTCTTGCGGATTGCAGGACGAAGCCTCGACCCTGAGGCGTTGGCCGAGTTGGTTGATCTGGGCTATATTGAAGATACGCCGGAGCAACTAAAAGCGACCTCAAGCGGACGACTTTTACTGAATGCTGTGATCCGTCGCCTCGCCCGTGATTTCTAGGTCAGATCGACCCGTCTCTCGGCAAAAGTGATAGACCGCGACACAGCAGATCAAGATCGTCAAGCGTGTTGTACCGGATCGTCAACGTACCTGCATTGCCGCCAGGTTCGTGGTTGATGCTGACCGACATACCCAAGTTTCCGGACAGATCCATCTCCAGCGCGCGCGTATCGGCATCCTTCTCGGGGCTGCGTCGCTGGCGCTGGGCGCCGGGAACGCGGAGGCTGGCAGATTTTGCCAAGTCTTCCGCTTGTCGCACAGTCAGCCCTTTAGCGATGATCTGCCTCGCGAGGTCGCCCGCGTTTGGTGTTGTGATCAAGGCGCGGGCGTGGCCAGGGGTCAGTTTCCCCTCGCGAAGATAGGTTTGAACCTCATCTGGTAGTTGAAGAAGACGCAAGGTATTGGCGATGTGACTTCTGCTCTTCGCCAATGCTTCCGCAATCTTATCCTGAGTGTGTCCGAACCGATCCATCAACTGCCGATAGGCAAGCGCTTCCTCGATCGCATTGAGGTCGGCACGCTGGATATTCTCGACAAGGGCGACCTCAAGAACCTCTTCATCCGAAAAGGATCGAACCAGCACGGGGACGTCATGCAATTGGGCGAGCTGCGCGGCGCGCCAGCGACGCTCGCCGGCAACAATCTGATATTCACCATTCCCCGTTTCGCGGACGATAAGTGGCTGAATGATCCCCTGTGAGCGGATGGATGCGGCAAGATCCTGCAGCCCTTCAGGAGAGAAGTCGCGCCGGGGTTGGTCCGGATTAGGGAACACGCGCTCAACCGGAACCATTGTGTCCGGACGACGATATGATGCCGCTGTGGCCGACGGATCGAGGTTTACATCGGCCATCAATGCAGAAAGTCCGCGACCAAGTCCGCGCTTCTCGGGTTTCTTATCGTTCATGCAGAGCCTTCCCTGAGATGTCCTGCCAGGCCATGGCGTTGAAGTATGTCTTGCGCCAAAGCGCGGTACGCCTCGCTGCCCTTGGAGGCGGTATCGTAAGACAGCACCGGAAGTGCGTACGACGGCGCCTCCGAAACGCGCACATTCCGTGGGACCACCGTTGCGAACACCAGTGTTCCCAGAGTGTCGCGCACATCACGCTCGACCTGTTGAGACAAGTTGTTCCTTCGGTCGTACATCGTCAGAAGGACGCCCTCTATCCGAAGGTCGGGGTTTGCAGTCTGCCTGACTTCACGAATTGTGAGCATCAACTGCGACAGGCCTTCGAGCGCAAAGAATTCAGTCTGAAGGGGAACGAGGACTGAATCTGCCGCGACCATCGCATTCACCGTCAACAGGTTCAGTGAAGGAGGGCAATCTATCAAGATGAAATCAAAGGCAAAATCATCAAGCGCTCGCTGGCGAAGCGAATCCCGCAATAGGAAAGCTTCTGCGCTCATTGGCGACGAGTTCCATATCCGTCGACGAGAGATCGGCAGTTGCAGGGCTGATCCATACTCCCGGAACAATGGTTTTCTGAATTATCTGAGCGACGGGAACGTCGTCGATCATCAGGTCGTAACTTGTCAATTCCCTCATCGTCGGGTCTATCCCAAGCCCAGTCGAAGCATTCCCCTGGGGATCGATGTCGACGAGCAGAACCTTTGCCCCTTTCTCGGCCAAGCCCGCAGCGAGATTGATCGCCGTCGTCGTTTTTCCCACGCCGCCCTTTTGGTTGGCGATCGCGACAATCCTTGGCAGGTTCGGACGAGTTACGTCAGGCACGATGTAGGTTCCTGATCAGTAGCACTGATGATCCTGGCTCGGTCTTGCTCATCACAGCTTCAGTGCGAAACGACCAGGTCCTGCTGGCCCCTTGGACCTCCTGATCGTAGCGCGCTCCCTTCATGAACAAACACATGCCATCCTTGGCCAAGTGGCGCGCAGCATAGCCGAAAAGCCGTGGAAGCGGCGCAAGCGCCCGCGCTGAAACCACATCAGCGGCAAGCGGTGCGCAGACTTCAATCCGCTCAGCCCGCACCTCGACGCTCAATTCTATTTCACGTGAAACAGTCCGCAGGAACTCTGCCTTTCGCAGATCTGCCTCGACCAGGGTGATCCGCAACTCTGGCCGCTCAGAAGCGGCAAAGACGGCAACGACCAAACCGGGGAAACCACCACCACTCCCCAGGTCGGCCCAAGTTCTGGCCTCCTCCGGAGCCAGTTGTAAAAGCTGGGCACTATCTAGGAAATGCCTTTCAAAAATGCGATCAACCGTTCCGGCAGACACCAAGTTTATCGCTTTGTTCCATTTCGCAAGAAGGGATTTATAGATTTGAAGGCGTGCCAAAACTTCAGAGTTCAAGGTGAAATCGTCCAGCAAGCTATCCAACGAGTTGCTCATGACGCACCCCGCATCCGTCCGTCTCTCTTCAATCGAGCAAGCATCAGAGTCAGCGCAGCGGGCGTCATCCCCTCAATTCGTGCGGCCTGCGCAAGATTGGCCGGCTGAACACGCTCCAGCTTTCCCCGCAACTCGGCAGAAAGTCCGCCGAGTGATCGGTAGTCGAATCCTTCCGGAATCAAGATGTCATGATCTCGCCGAAGCGCCGCAGCCTCACCCAACTGCCGGAGAACATATGGCGCATAGAGCGCTTCAGTTCTGATCTGATTGAAAAGACCGTCGGGCATATCGGCAAGTTCAGGGATTGAAATCCGCAACTTCTCAATCGCAACATCCGCCAAACCAAGAAGAGCGAAGGCTGACCGCCTAGCGCCGTCGACGCCTGTTCGAATGCCAGCTTGGTCAAGGTCGCGTGGCGAGAGCGTGATGTCGTCAAGCCGCCTACGAGCTGCTGCGAGAGCTTCGCGCTTCGCGTTGAACTCTGCTCCCCGCGCCAGCCCAACCAGCCCCAGTTCGATCCCAAGTGGGGTCAGGCGCTGATCCGCATTGTCTGCTCGCAAGGTTAAGCGGTACTCTGCGCGAGACGTGAACATTCGGTATGGCTCGGAAACACCACGGCTGACCAGATCATCAATCATCACGCCGATATAGCTATCTGTTCGATTGAAGGTAATCTGTTCACGCTCAGCACTCGCCAGCGCTGCATTCAGTCCGGCAACCAGGCCCTGTGCCGCAGCTTCTTCATAGCCGGTCGTGCCATTGATCTGACCCGCAAAATAAAGCCCGCTGAGCGATTTCAGTTCAAGTGTGCTTCGAAGCTGACGGGGATCAAAGTAGTCATACTCGATCGCATAACCAGGCTGCACGATCCGTGCACCCTCCAGGCCAAAGATCGTCCGGACGTAATCCTCCTGGATTTCGGCAGGAAGCGAGGTCGATATTCCATTCGGGTAGACCGTATCGTCATCAAGTCCTTCGGGCTCGAGGAAAATCTGATGGCTCGTCTTGTCGGTGAACCTTACAACCTTGTCCTCAAGCGAGGGGCAGTAGCGCGGGCCGACACCTTCGATATGGCCGCCGTACATCGCGGAACGATGCAGATTGCTCCGTACGATATCATGAGTTCTTTCATTCGTTTCGGTAATCCCGCAGGTCACCTGCCGCGCAATCGGGGCGGTGTTCCGGAACGAGAACATAACGGGATGTTCGTCGCCTTCCTGTTTCTTGAGTGAATCCCAGTTAATCGTTCGTCCATCAAGCCGCGGCGGAGTTCCGGTTTTCAAGCGCCCCTGTTCAAGGCCGAGGTCGGCAAGCCGTTCGGCCAAGCGAACAGAAGGTCGATCGCCCATCCGACCACCAGGCCGACGCACGTCTCCGACATGCATGATCCCACGCAAGAAGGTACCGGCTGTCAGAACAACCGTGGAAGCGCGAATTTCATTCTCGTCATCTAGAACGACCCCCGAAATTCGGCCTCCAGCGATGCAAAGGTCCGTTACCTCGCCTTCGATCACCGTCAAGCCCTGCTGTCTCCCGATCTCCTCCTGCATGGCGATACGGTATAGTTTTCTGTCAGCCTGCGCCCGCGGCCCCTGTACGGCAGGCCCTTTACGCCGATTCAGCAACCGGAACTGAATCCCCGCACTATCGGCAACGCGACCCATGACTCCATCCAGAGCATCGATCTCCCGAACCAGATGGCCTTTTCCCAGGCCGCCAATGGCAGGATTGCACGACATCACACCCAACCCGGATCTGCTCAACGTGACCAAAGCGGTGCGAACGCCCATGCGGGCAGCCGCGCTCGCGGCCTCAGCCCCGGCATGCCCGCCCCCGATGACGACGACATCAAACTGTTTCACGTGAAACATCCTTACTTACCGATACAAAAGCTCGCGAATATCTCACCGAGCAACGATTTCGACATCGATTCTCCCCACCAAGACATCCAAGGCGTGGATAGCAACGCGAAGCGACTCCGCTGCAAGTTCCACCTGCAGACCATCTTCTGATAGCCGAGTTTGCGTTTCCTCTAAAGCCCCAATGGCCGAAATGATTGCAAGACGATGCCGTTCGCGCGTTGCAACTCCCGCCCCTGCAGCTCGACGGGACAGCACCTCGCTCATTTGCCGCATGAGCTCCGGTATCCCTTCGCCAGTCTTTCCGGAAACTCCGAACCCATAAAGGTCCGCCTTCCCCTGGACTACGATATCCTCCGGCGCAGGCACAAGATCCGACGGTACACCGAGGTCGTCCTTCAGGAACACCCGCAAGTCGGCATCGCGCGCACGTTCCAATGCGCGCTGTACCCCAATCCGCTCCAGACTGTCCTCAGCCTCCCGAAGCCCAGCAGTATCAAGCAATGTCACCGCCATGCCGCCAAGGTCCAGGCGAACCTCGATCACATCGCGGGTAGTGCCCGCAATATCCGAGGTTATCGCCGCCTCTCTACCTGCCAACATGTTGATAAGTGTAGATTTTCCGGAATTCGGCCGCCCCACGATAGCGACCTCGAAGCCTTCGCGAATCCGCTCCGCGTGCACGGCGCCGATCGCCTCTCGCCGAAGATCGACCAGAAGTCGCCCCACCAGTCCGAGAACTTCCGGCCGAACGTCGACTGGCACGTCCTCATCTGCAAAATCTATCGTGGCCTCCAGCAGCGCCGCCGCCCGGATCAGGTCGCGCCGCCACGCATCCGCCTTCTCACCGATGGCGCCGCTCAGCACCCGCAGAGCCTGCCGCCTCTGCGCCTCGGTCTCGGCTTCGATCAGATCGGCCAGTCCCTCGACCTGCGTGAGATCGAGCCGGCCATTCTCCAGCGCCCGCCTCGTGAACTCACCCGCCTCGGCAGGCCGAAGTCCGGCCATCCCGCCCAGAGCACGCAATACCGCCGTAACAACCGCCTGGCTTCCGTGCAGATGAAACTCGGCTGCCGCTTCGCCGGTAAATCCCTCCCCCTCGGCGAAGGTCAGCACCAGCGCCTGGTCCAGCACATCTTCGCCAAGCCGCAGCGTTCTCAGCGCAGCCTGACGTGACCTCGGCACATCACCGGCGAGCAGCCGCACCGCTTCGTGCGCAAGCGAGCCAGAGACCCGCACGATGGCAACGCCAGCCTTCCCACGCGCTGTGGCAAGGGCAAAAATGGTATCCATCGTCGTTCAGTCCGGGCAGGGGCCAACTCAGGTATTCATCGATTCGAAGAATTCGGCGTTCGACTTTGTCTGTTTCAACTTCGAAATCAAGAACTCGATCGCGTCCGTCGTGCCCATCGGGTTCAGGATTCGACGCAGGACGTATGTCTTCTGGAGATCCGCCTTGTCTACCAACAGATCTTCCTTCCGAGTCCCCGACTTCAGGATGTCCATCGCGGGGAATACCCGTTTGTCGGCCACTTTCCGGTCCAGCACGATCTCCGAGTTGCCGGTACCCTTGAACTCCTCGAAGATCACCTCGTCCATCCGGCTGCCGGTATCGATCAGCGCGGTCGCGATAATCGTCAGCGACCCACCCTCTTCAATGTTCCGCGCCGCACCGAAGAAGCGCTTCGGCCGCTGCAGCGCATTTGCATCCACACCGCCGGTCAGAACCTTACCCGACGATGGCACGACCGTGTTGAACGCTCGACCAAGGCGCGTGATCGAATCGAGCAAAATGACGACGTCACGCTTGTGCTCGACCAGCCGCTTGGCCTTCTCGATCACCATTTCCGCAACCGCCACATGCCGAGTTGCCGGTTCATCAAAGGTAGAAGAGACAACTTCGCCCTTCACCGACCGCTGCATGTCCGTCACTTCTTCGGGACGCTCGTCGATCAGAAGCACGATCAGGTAACACTCCGGATGGTTGGTCGCGATGGAATGCGCGATGTTCTGCAACAGAACGGTCTTGCCGGTACGTGGCGGCGCTACGATCAACCCGCGCTGTCCCTTCCCGATGGGAGCAACCAGGTCGATGATCCGGGCCGAACGATCCTTCAGCGTCGGATCGTCGACCTCCATCTTGAACCTCTCATCAGGATAGAGCGGTGTCAGATTGTCAAAATGTACTTTATGGCGCGCTTTCTCGGGATCGTCGAAATTGATACGCGTCACCTTCGTCATGCAGAAGTAACGCTCGGTTTCCCGCGGTGCCTGGATCACGCCTTCGATGGTATCTCCGGTCCGCAAGGAGAACTGCCGCAGAATTTCGGGCGAGACATAGATGTCGTCCGGTCCCGGGCAGATAATTTGCTTCCTTGGATCGCAGGAACCCGAACCCGTCCTGAAGCACTTCCAGAACACCGTCGCCACCAATTTCCCAGCCCTCTTCGGCATGCTCCTTCAGAATCGAGAACATCATCTCGCCCTTGCGCATCGAAGGGGCGTTCTCGATTTCCCACTCTTCCGCCATCGAAAGCAGATCGGCCGGTGTCTTGGCCTTGAGGTCAGACAGGTTCAAGCGGTCATTGGTCATGGGAAGATCTCGCGCAGACGGTCCGGACCTATCGCTGGCCGACACGGTCATAAAAGGGGGGCGCATGGGCCGGACGGCCGTGCAACGCCCACATATGCACCAGTGCGTGTGAAGTCAATCGCTCAGAACTTGACGATCACTGACGCGACAATGACGATCATCAGGAGCGTAGGCACTTCGTTCATGATCCGGTAGCGACGCCCGTCAAACTGGTTCACGCCGCGCGCGAAGTCCTTCCGCCGCGCGCCCAGCCAATGATGGAACCAGGTCATCCCCAGAACACCCACCGCTTTGAACCAAGGCCACAGCACCGACCAGTCCACGATCCCCGGGGTCATGACCAGCGCCAAACCGAACAGCCATGCCGCGATCATCGCTGGCCCCATGATGTAACGATAAAGCTTAAGCTCCATCGTTTGAAACAACAGGTCGGTCGCGTTGCCCTGTCCGACCTGCTCGACGTGATAGACGAAAAGGCGCGGCAGATAGAACAGTCCCGCCATCCACGCGATCACCGAAACGACATGTGCCGTCTTGACCCAAGGATAGGCCGTCGCCAGCAGATCTTCCATCGCGCTACTCCTGCTTCGCACCCCTTCTTCTAGTAAGAAAAGACTCTGAAAGGAATGATGCAGTAGGCTCTCGGGATAACGGAATATCCAGTCTTGTCCTTCCAGATGTTCACAGCCGCCACCCTGTGGAGAAGCCGGGGAGAAACCCGATGCGAACGAATATTTCGTTTCCAATTATGTTTAACTTCAAATACTTGGTATAAATTGTTTCAGTTTCTTGCTGTGGATGGAATTTCTCCCGAACGCCGGCTCGCCATGTTGCCAACATCTTGCCTCTCACTTTGTCCCGTCGTGGATAAGCCAGGCCGATCTTGCGTGACCCTTCCCTAGGTCGGCAGGCGCAATGATTTCCGCGCTCGCCGCCTTGCCGTCTCCCTTGGAACATATCAGGATTATGCACAGCCCTTCAGGAAACCCGATGACCGTCCCGCCCCCGATCATTCTTGCCTCGGCATCCCTGATCCGCGCGCAACTGCTCCGCGCCGCGGGCGTGGATTTCACCCAGCAGGCACCTCGCGTCGATGAGGAACAGATCCGTGCCGCCCTGACAGCCGAAGGCGCCAGTCCTCGCGACATGGCCGATGCGCTGGCCGAAACCAAGGCTCGCAAACTTGCCGAACGCAACCCGCAAGCCTGCGTGATCGGCGCCGACCAGGTGCTCGACATGAACGGTCAAGTCTTCGCAAAACCCGCCGATCCGGACGCGGCCCGGACGCAGCTCCGCACGCTGCTTGGCCAGACACATGTCCTGCACTCGGCCATCGTCCTTTACCAAGACGGACTACCGATCTGGCGATATGTCGGCCGCGCCCGCCTGACCATGCGCAAGGTTTCCGACAACTACCTTGACTCCTACCTGACCCGAAACTGGGAGAGTGCGCGCCACTCCGTGGGCTGCTACAAGGTGGAGGAAGAGGGTATCCGCCTGTTCTCCAGCATTGAAGGTGACCATTTCACGATCCTTGGCCTTCCCCTGCTTCCCCTTCTCTCCTACCTCTCTGAACGTGGGTTCATAGAGACATGACCGATATTCCCCGTATTCCCCTTGCCGGAGTCATCGGCTCGCCCGATAGCCCACAGCCGCTCGCCCGCGCTGCATGGCTACTGGTTGAAGCGTTACGGCCTCAGGGGTCATTATATCCCGATGGACATCACGCAGTCCGACCTGAGGGAGGCTCTGGCGATGCTGCCGCGCCTGGGCTTCGTCGGCCTGAACGTCACCATCCCGCACAAGGAAACGGTCCTTGGTCTGGCCGATATCGTCACGGATCGCGCCGCGCTGATCGGGGCGGCCAACACGCTGATCTTCCGCAAGGATGGCAAGATCTTCGCAGACAACACCGATGGCTCCGGCTTCATCGCCAACCTGCGACAGGAAGCACCTGACTGGCTCCCTTCCGCCGGCCCCGCTGTGGTATTTGGTGCGGGAGGTGCCGCGCGGGCCGTCGTCGCGGCCCTGGTCGAGGTCGGAGCTCCGGAGATCCGCGTCGCCAACCGGACGCGGGCACGGGCCGATGCCCTGCGCTCGGATTTCGGTGCAAAGGTTCATGTGCATGATTGGGTGCAGGCCGGAAATCTGCTCGAAGATGCCGTGACCGTCGTGAACACGACGGCACTCGGCATGACAGGAAAACCCGAGTTCCGTGTTCCGCTCGATGCGCTGAACCCGCGCGCCCTGGTCACCGACCTCGTCTATACGCCGCTGCGGACGTCCCTCCTCGAACATGCGGCGGAAGCGGGCTGCACCGTTGTTGACGGTCTGGGCATGTTGCTTCATCAGGCCGCACCGGGGTTCGAGCGCTGGTTCGGCACCCGGCCCGAGGTTGACGCCGCCACCCGTGCGGCCGTCCTTGCGGCATGAGCGCCTTTCGCCTCGGACTGACCGGCTCAATCGGCATGGGAAAATCGACAACTGCCGGATTCTTTGCCGAGCAGGGCATCCCCGTCTGGAACGCCGATGATGCCGTCCACCGCCTGTATGGGGAAGGCGGGAGACGCCGTTTCCCCGATCGCCGCGCTTCACCCCGCGGCGCTGGTCGGAAATGCGATCGACCGCGGTGCGCTGAAGGCATGGATCGCCCGCGATCCTGCAGCGCTCAAACGGATCGAGGGGGTCGTCCACCCTCTTGTCGTGATGGACCGCAACCGCTTTCTTGCGAACGCAACCGCCGACATCGTCCTGCTCGACATTCCCTTGCTCTTCGAGACCGGGGCGGAGTCCTCCCTCGATGCCACGCTCGTCGTCACCGCTCCGTCCGCCCTCCAGCGCAGCCGAGTCCTCGCTCGCCCCGGCATGACCGCAGGAGCTTTTCGACACCATCCTTGCCAGACAGCTTCCCGATCCGCAAAAACGAGCACGCGCCACCCATGTGATCGAGACACTCAGTCCTTGCCTCTGTCCGCGCCTGCGTGACCGCCCTCATCGACTATATCCGGAGCAGCCCCGTTGCGTGAGATCGTCCTCGACACCGAAACCACCGGGTTCGAACCCGCCGAAGGCCACCGCATCGTCGAGATTGGCGCGGTGGAGCTGTTCAACCACATGCCCACGGGGCGCACCTATCACCAGTACATCAATCCCGAACGCCCCATGCCGCGCGAAGCGTTCGAGGTGCACGGTCTCGGCGATGATTTCCTGCGCGACAAGCCGCTGTTCACGGCGATAGGCCGCGCCTTCCTTGACTTCCTCGGCGATGCGCGTCTGGTCATTCACAATGCGAGCTTCGACATGAAGTTCCTGAATGCCGAACTGGGCTGGGCTGGCCTTCCCGCTCTTCCCTTCGACCGCGCACTGGATACGCTGCTGATCGCCCGCCAGCGATTCCCCGGCGCGCCCGCCTCTCTCGATGCGCTCTGCCGTCGCTTCGGCGTCGACAACTCGGCACGCGAAAAGCATGGCGCGCTGCTCGACAGCGAGATTCTGGCGGAGGTCTATCTGGAGCTGATCGGCGGCAGGCAGCCGGATCTGGTTCTCGGCGGCACGGCTCGTGCCCCGACGCACGGCGCAGCCGCTCCTGCCGACTGGCGGCCCCCGCTGCGCCCCGTTCCCCTTGCCTCGCGCCTGACAGAGGACGAAGCGGCCGCCCATGCCGCCTTTATCGCGGAGATGGGTGATGCGGCGCTCTGGCTGAAGCGCGGCTGAGCCGTCAGGAAACGACTTTCTGCGCCTCGGCGCGCCGCTGGAGTTCCTGCCGGTAGAGCGCCAGGAAATCCACCGTATCGACGTTGAGCGCCGGAAACCCGCCGTCGCGCGTCACGTCCGAGATGATGCGCCGCACGAACGGGAACAAAAGGCGCGGGCACTCGATCATCAGGAACGGGTGAAGCTGTTCATCCGCCACGCCCTCCACATGGAAGATGCCGCCATAGTCCAGCTCCAGCAGGAACAGGACATCACCCGATGTCTTGTTCTTCGAGGTGACCCGGAACTTGGTGATCACCTCGTACTGATGGTCCGTCGGGCGTTTGCGCGCATCAAGGCTGACCTGAACCTGAACGTCCGGCACGACCTCGCCCGCCTGAAGGCCTTTCTGGGCCACCGCATTCTCGAACGACATGTCGCGAATGTATTGTGCAAGGACCTGCATCCGGACCTGCGCCTCCGGGTTCGCATTGCCATTGGCTTCGGCCATCTTGGTCTCCCTGGTTCCGTGAATTGGGCCTGTCTCTAGCAGGTCGGCCAATTGGCCTCAATGCCTGGTCCATCCCGAGGGGCGGCGGGGATGGTCGTCCGGCAATTCTTCCCAGGTTCCATCGATGATCTCGTCCTTCCGCCGCACGGAGCTGGAGCCGGATGTGGCGGCGGCTGTATCCGCTTCCCAAACCCGTTGCTTCAGGTGGGCACCGACCCGCTGCGTCGCGCGCCGGGTTGCATAGGCGATCACAGCCCGCTGCACCGCCGGGATCAGCAGCAGCGCGCCAAGCGTGTCGGTCAGGAACCCGGGCAGGATCAGCAGAACCCCGGCAACCACCCTCAGCGCACCGGAAGCGAGTGCAGACCCCGGATCGGCCTGCGACATCATCGCTTCCCGCAGGTCCAGCCGTGCCCGATCCCCCTGCCGCCGGATCAGCCAGAACCCGAGCGCAGCCGTTCCAACCACGATTGCAAGTGTCGCCCATAGGCCGAGCCAGGCCCCCAAAGTGACAAAAAGTGAGATCTCGACCAAGGGCAGGCCAACGATCAGGGCAAAAAGCCACATGTCATCCCCCGAGTTTCCGGACCAGCGGTAGACTTGGGCCCGACGCTCACCTACATAGGCGTCGAGGCGGCAGGTGAACAGTCCGATGACCGCCGGTTCCGAGGTCAAGATGAGTTCTTCCGTGATTCAGCTTTTGGTTTTGGCGGGGGTCGCCATATTTCTGATCCTGAAACTGCGTTCCGTCCTCGGAACGCGCGAGGGATTCGAGAAGCCCGCGGCCCCGGTCGAGGATCTGCGCCCGCGCGCCGCGCGCCGCGACTTCGAGGTGATCGAAGGCGGGCCCGACCGCGACATCCTGGATCACGTCCCCGAAGGCAGCCCCGCCGCAAAGGCGCTCGCGTCGATGAAGGCCGCGGAGCCGTCTTTCTCGGTGAGCGAGTTTCTGACGGGCGCGCGAAGTGCCTACGAGATGATCCTGATGGCCTTCGAAAAGGGCGATCTGTCGACCATCCGCCCGTTTCTGTCCGAGGATGTGAATGCGAGCTTCACCGAGGTGATCGAGGCCCGCGAACGCGAAGGCCTGACGATCGAAGTCGACCTTCGTTGGCCTTCGCGAACTTGGCCTTCAGGATGCGACCTTTGACGCGGCGACGCGCGAGGGCGAGATCTCCGTTCGGTTCGTGGGCGAACTGACGTCGGTCGTGCGCAACAAGGCCGGCGAGGTCGTCGAGGGCAGTCCGACGGCGATCAAGCGCCAGCGCGATGTCTGGACCTTCGCGCGCAGAATGGGCGTTGACGATCCGAACTGGAACCTCGTCGCTACGGGCGCGTGAAGGGAACCGGATGCGTGGCCGTGCTCTTGCCCTTGCGCTGTCCGTGATGCTGGGGGCCGGCGGCGCAACCGCGCAGGTGCTCGACTTCGAGGCGCTTGACGGCTGGCGCGACGACGATCAGGCCGCCGCGCTGTCGGTCTTCGTACAAAGCTGCGACCTGCTCGACGCGCCCGACTGGCGGCCGGTGTGCAGCCTCGCCCGCGACACCGACCCCAAGGCAGCGCGCAGCTTTTTCGAAGTCTTCTTCCGCCCGGTCCTGATCGGCGATCCGCCTGCGCTCTTCACCGCATATTATGAACCGGAACTGCTCGGTTCTCCTGTCCGCACCCCCCGTTTCGCCTACCCGCTTTATCGCAAGCCGCCCGAGCTGACGTCGGACGGCACATGGTACTCCCGGGCCGAGATCGACATTGCCGGCAGGCTGCAGGGCAGGGGACTTGAACTTGCCTGGCTGGAAGATCCGGTCCAGGTCTACTTCCTTCAGATCCAGGGGTCGGGTCGCATCCGGATGCCGGACGGCCACGTCATGCGCGTGGGCTACGCCGGCAAGAACAACCAGCCCTATCGCTCCATCGGGCAGGAGCTCATCCGCCGGGGTGAACTGACGGCCAGCGAGGCATCCGCTGAAACGATTCAGGACTGGGTCCGGCGCAATCCGGCCGAAGGGCAACTGTTGCTGAACCACAACCCCTCCTTCGTCTTCTTCCGCAAGATCGCGGATCTTGATCCTGAAGAAGGCCCGATCGGCGCCATGGGGCGCTCCATCACCCCCATGCGCTCGGTTGCAATCGACCCGGCGTTCGTACCCCTCGGCGCGCCGGTCTGGATCGAAAAGGGTGGTGCCGCCCCGATGCGGCGCCTGATGATCGCACAGGATACCGGCGGGGCCATCAAGGGCCCGCAGCGGGCCGACCTCTATTTCGGCACCGGCCCGGAGGCCGGCAAGCGGGCCGGCCATGTGAAGGATGCCGGGCGCATGGTCGTGCTTCTGCCCATCGACCGCGCCTACGCGATGCTGTCCGGGGAGTGACGAGGTGACGCGCCGTCGTCGGCCGCTGAGACCGGAGGAAGAGGAGTTGTGGCACACGGTCGCGCGCACGGCCCACCCCCTTCATCCCGACAAGCCGCGCCCTGAGCCCATCGAGCTTCCCCCGTCGCTGTCCAGGCCCCGCCCGAAGGTGCCGGCACCGACCCCTGTCGAACCGTTCCGCGTCGGGGCGCTGTCTCGCATGGCTCCGACACATCAGCTTGTGCCGGACCTCTCGAGCCGCCTCGCAACCGCGCCACTCAAAATGGATGCCAAGGCTTTCGCGCGGATGTCCCGTGGCAAGCTTGCCCCCGAGGCACGCATCGACCTGCACGGCATGACCTTGGCCGAAGCCCGCCCCGAACTTGTGCGCTTTGTCCTCAACGCCCAGTCCGATGGCCTGCGCCTTGTGCTCGTCATCACAGGCAAGGGTCGCCCGTCCGAAGATCACGGCCCGATGCCGCAGCGGCAGGGCGCGCTCCGCCACCAGCTTCCCGTCTGGCTTGCACAGGCCCCGTTGCGCCAGGCGGTCCTGCAGGTCGCCGAGGCGCATCTGAAGCACGGCGGCAGCGGCGCGTTCTACGTCTACCTGCGTCGCGCCCGCTGAACCCGTCGCTACTGCTGCGCCGCATTCTCCAGCGCCACGACAGGCGACACGACGATCTCGGTCGCGGCCCGCGCCGTCAGAACCACACCGGGCAGCAGGCCCGGTCGGCCCGCCCGGTCCTGATCCAGCGAAGATTGCACCTGCCGCGCCTGATCCATCAACGCGATCAGTGCCGGAGACTCGCCCACGTTCAGGTGTCCTGAGCCCGTCGAGTAGCTTGTCGTATCCAGCACCGTCACCTTCAGATCCTGCACTGGTGTCAGGTCCGTGATGTTGCCCAGCCGGTCCGGTTGCCCGGTGATGAAAGACGAAAGCCGCAAGGCCTTGTCCTTCTGTGACGAGAAAATGAAGAACGGCTCCGGAAGCTCCTCCATCGCCTGGGCCTGGGAAAAGAACACCGACACGTCGATGTCCGGCGACAGCATGATGACCGAGGCCACCTCGCGGCTTAACTTGCCGGGATGCCGTATCGCGATCTGGCGCATCGACTCCATCATCAGCTGGCAGCCCATCGAATGGCAGGCCAGCACCACGTCATCCGCCCCCGCCGCCAGCACTTCGTCCAGCAATTGCTCGAAACCGTCGCGGGCGACCAGTGTGGAATCCCTGTCGTAGACGTAACCCAGCGCTTCGCCCGCAGAGGGCCACGAGTAGTGGACGATCTCGTTCGGCACGTTGAGGTCATAGGATAGCTGCGCCAGGCGATACAGACCCTCGGCAAAGGTATTGTTGAAGCCGTGAACAAAAATCGTGGCGCTCCGCTTTCCCGGCGGCTTTTCACGCAACTGCCTGGCCAGGCTTGAGCGGAACGCATTCGGCGACGGGTAGTGAACGATGTCCGTCGTCAGGAACTCCGTCTGCGGATCGGGCGCACGCCCTTTCTTCGGCCAACTGATCTCGCCCACCTTGCGGTCCGGCGGCACCGAGATGTCATACCTCGAGAAGCTGACCGAACGCGACCGCTTCGAGCCATAGCTTCCCGTCTCGGGGTCGATCGCCCGCGTCGTCGCGACCCAGATCCGCTTGTCTGTTCCCACGCCCTGCGCTGCCGGGTCCAGCGTGATCTGCCCGCGCGGGGTGCAGCCAGCGGCGGCGATCACCGACATCGCAAGAAGCAGTTTCCGCATCACGAAGGTTCCCCCTGGCGTGGCAGGGCAACCCGCCGTGCAGAACTACCTGCCTTGCACCGCACAGCGCGTCAAGTCCGCTCCGCTGCCCTCACAGAACGTAGCGGCGCAGGTCGGCGGACCGCGAGAGTGCGCCGATATTCGCCTCGACGAAGCCGGCATCGACGACCACCTCGTCACCCGCCCGGTCGGGTGCGGCGAATGACAGCTCCTCGAACACCCGCTCCATCACCGTATAGAGCCGCCGCGCGCCGATGTTCTCGACCGCAGCAATTCACTTCCGCCGCAATTCGCGCCAACGCCGCGATGCCATCCTCGGTGAAGCTGACCGACACCTCTTCGGTCTGCATCAACGCACTGTATTGCCGGGTCAGCGCGTTGTCCGGTCTCGGTCAGGATGCGCACGAAATCGCCCTCGGTCAGCGGTGTCAGCTCGACCCGGATCGGCAGTCGGCCCTGCAGCTCGGGCAGCAGATCCGAAGGCTTCGCCACATGGAACGCCCCGCTCGCGATGAACAGGATGTGGTCGGTCTTCACCGGCCCGTACTTCGTCGAAACCGTCGTGCCCTCGATCAGCGGCAGAAGGTCACGCTGCACGCCTTCGCGGCTGACATCGGCGCCGCGCGTGTCCGCCCGCGCGCAGATCTTGTCGATCTCGTCGAGAAACACGATGCCGTTTTCCTGCACCGCCTCCAAGCCGCGGCCTTTGCACCGTCTCGTCGTCCAGAAGCTTGTCGGCCTCCTCGCCCGATCAGCAGGTCATAGCTTTCCGCCACGGTCAGCCGCTTGCGGACTGTCCGCCCGCCGAACGCCTTGCCGAACAGGTCTTGCAGCCCCTGCATCTGCTGCTCCATGCCGGGCATCCCGCCCAGCATCGGCATGGCGGGCGCCGCCTCGGCCATCTCCAGTCTCGATCACCGTCGTCGTCCAGCTCGCCCCGCTTCAGCTTGCCACGGAACATCTCGCGCGTCTGCTCGCGCGCGTCCTTGCCGGCCAGCGCCTCGATCACCCGTTCTTCCGCCGCGCGGTGTGCCTTTGCCTTCACCTCGTCGCGCATCTGCGCCCGGGTCTCGACGATGGCCGCATCCACCAGATCGCGGATGATGCTGTCCACATCTCGCCCGACATAGCCGACTTCCGTGAATTTCGTGGCTTCCACCTTCAGGAACGGTGCCTTCGCCAGTTTCGCCAGCCTTCGGCTGATCTCGGTCTTGCCCACGCCGGTCGGCCCGATCATCAGGATGTTCTTCGGGTACACCTCGTCACGCAGATCATCGGCAAGTTGCTTGCGCCGCCAGCGGTTGCGCATGGCGACGGCCACGGCGCGCTTCGCGTCCTTCTGGCCGATGATGTAGCGGTCAAGTTCCGAGACGATCTCGCGCGGGGTAAGGGTGGTCATGCTGTCTCCGCATAGGGGGGCAGGCGATCCTTGCCCGGAAAGTTCGGCAGCGCGCGCATCAGCGCCGCCCGCAGCGGCACCCACCAGGTGCCAAGCGCCGTGATCACTGCGCCCAGAAGGATCAGAACGAAGGTCCAGGACGCCGAAATCGCCATCCTCGCCCCGCACGATCCAGCCGATCAGGACGGCGATATAGCCGATGGCCGCCGTCAGGAACGAGCGGCGGTCGATCACCAGCGCCAGAACCGCGATCAGCGCCAGCGCCACGCTCAGCGACGCGATCCCTGCGCCGCCGCCCACGTTGTAGAGTGTCAGCGCCACCGTGTTCACCAGCGCCGGGGCCGCCAGCATGTGCAGCCAGAACGCCGTCGCCGCATGGCGGCCCAGCCGGTAGCGGTCCTCAGGTCGAACCACATGGCGGCAAGGAAGGCCGCGATCCCGAAGCCTAGGGTGGCCAGCGCAAAGGCCGGGCTCTCGCGCAGGTCGAACAGCCCGTCGATGCCCCAGCGGCCCCCGTTCACGAACCCGCCCAGTGAATCGACCGAGGCCGTCATCGTGTAGACCGCCGCCAGCACGAACAGCCCGAGGATGAACATCGAGAACGGCAGACGGAACCGGCGATACCACAGCGCCATGCCCGCCGCGCCGATCAGGAAACTGGCCACCACCGCCATCCGCATCCCGGGATCGGCGCCGCCCAGCAGCGTGACCGAGGCGAGGAACAGCCCGCCACCGAAGGCCGAGGCGAGCACCATCGACGGCAGGTTCATCCGCCGCTTCAGCGTGAAGTATCCCGCCCACCACCACGCAATCGCGGCGGTGATCAACGGCAGGGCGACCAGCACCGCGAATCCGCCGAACAGGGCGAGCGTCGCGGAAATCCCGGTGAGCAGGATCACCAGACCAACCGAGACGAAGATCTCGGAAAACCCCTTGAAGAACTCGAACGGCTCGTCCTCGGAAGGCATGGCAGCGCGCATCCCGGCCCGGTCCTGCGCCAGCGCCGAGACCGACGCCGCCTGCGCCTCGGTCAGGATGCCCGCCGCCACCGCCGCACGCAGATCCTCTGCGCCGAGCGCCGTGCGAACGTCAGCCACGGATCGTCTCCACCGTCAGATTTCCGTTGGTGTAGACGCAGATGTCCGCCGCAATCGCCATGGCGCGCCGTGCCACCTCTTCAGCGGAAAGCTCCGTGCTCATCAGCCCGCGCGCCGCGGCCAGCGCAAAGTTCCCGCCTGATCCGATGGCGGCCACGTCATGTTCGGGCTCCAGCACGTCGCCCGCCCCGGTGATGATCAGCAGTTCCCTTCCGTCGGTCACGATCAGCATGGCTTCGAGGTTGCGAAGATACTTGTCCATGCGCCAGTCTTTCGCCAGTTCGACGCTCGCCCGCGCCAGTTGTCCGGGCAACGCTTCCAGCTTCTTTTCCAGTCGTTCCAGCAACGTGAATGCATCCGCCGTGGACCCGGCAAAGCCCGCAACAACGTCGCGTCCGCCGGGCGACAGTCTCCTCACCTTGCGCGCTGTCCCCTTGATCACGGTCTGCCCCAGGCTCACCTGTCCGTCGCCCGCCACGACCACCTCGCCACCCCGGCGCACGGCCAGGATGGTCGTCCCGTGCCAGCCTGGAAACCTGTCATCCGCCATCTGCGCCTCGCCCTTCCGTTCGGCTGGAATATGGCTGCGCGATCCCTGCGGCACAACCCGCTCCACCACTCAAGCAAAAGGGCGCCCGGAGGCGCCCTTTCCTGAAACCGAAAATCCGTTCAGATTGCCGAGTTGATCCAGTTCGCCAGCGCCGCCTTCGGGGCCGCGCCGATCTTGTTGGAAACCACCTGGCCGTCCTTGAACAGGAACAGCGCCGGAATCCCGCGCACGCCAAGCTGCGCCGGGCTGTCGGGGTTCTCGTCTACGTTCACCTTAACGATCTTCACGCGCTCGCCATACTCGGCCGAGAGTTCTTCCAGCGCCGGGCCGATCTGGCGGCAGGGGCCACACCATTCCGCCCAGAAGTCGACGACGACGGGAACGGCAGACTTGCGCACTTCTGCATCGAAAGTGGCGTCTGTGACCTTGTGGGTAGCCATGATCTTGTCTCCGGGAAATGTGTTGACCCCAAACCTATGGATCTGGCCCGTGAACGTCAAGGGAACCCGGCCCGCTGCAAGGCCGCCATGACCAGCGCGCGGGGCAGGGGCATGAGGCGGGGGGCGGCCGTCCACAGGATCGCCACCTCCACCTCCCGGTCCGGATAAACCTGCGCCAGAAGCGCTGCATAGGCCCCCATTTGCCGCAGGATACCCTCCGGCACGTCCTCTGCCCGGTCCGGCACAAGCCGGTTCGACTTGAAATCGACCGCCAGCACCCGTTCTTCGTCAACCACCAGCCGGTCGATGGACCCCAGGAACCGCCGCCCCCCGATCTCGCCCGCAATCCCCACCTCGGCCAGTGCGTCGCCCCCGAACAACGCCGCCTGGCCCTCGGCCAGGATCACCCGCTGCGCCTCGGCCAGCCGCGCCGTTGCGCGGGTTTCGTCGCCGATTGCATTCGATGCCACCGCGGACCAATCCGCCTCTCCATGTCGCGGCAGATGCTCCAGCAGCAGGTGAAGTTCCGTCCCCCGCAGCTTCGCCTCGTCGGACAGGCCCGCGTCGATCTCCCCCGGCAGCACCTTCGCTCCGCCCAGGTCCGAGGGCGACAGCACCGCGAGCGCGCGCTCCACCACCGGCGCGGGTTGCCGCGCCCAGTCCGGCAGCCCGACGTCATCACCAGCCATCGGCGCCTCGACCGCCGCAGGCGTCGGCCATGTCCCGTGCGCCAGCCGGAGCACGCCATCTTCCAGCGGACTCGCTCCTGCCCGGTCCATCCCGGCGCGGACGATGTTGTACCAGCAGTCCGGCTTCGTCACTTCGCCTGCAGCCGCGACGATCAGCCAGACCTGTGCCCGCGTCAGCGCCACATAGAGCAAACGCAGGCTTTCCTCCGCAGCCCTGACGCGCCGCGCCGCGACGGCAGCCGCCATCACCGCCGGGCTTTCGTCCGCCGGAACCCGCCATGCCGCCACCCCTTCGTCCAGCGGCACGATCTCGCCACCCTCCGGCGGTTTGCGGTCCTGTGTCTCGGGCAGGATCACGATGGGCGCCTCAAGCCCCTTCGCGCCATGTACCGTCATCACCCGGATACGCCCGCCCGCGGCGTCGAGCTGGCGTTTCACCTCCACCTCGTCGGCCTGCAGCCAGCCGAGGAAGCCCGTCAGACTCGGCACCTCGGTCCGTTCATAGGCCAGCGCCTGCGACATCAGCGCGTCGATCCCGTCTTCCGCCTCATCCCCAAGCCGCGCGAGAAGCTTGCGTCGCCCGTCATGCCGGATCAGCACCCGCGCCAGCAGGTCGTAGGGCCGAAGGTAGTCCGCCTGGTTCCGAAGATCCTGCAGCACACGCCGGGTCTCGTCATGGCCCATCGCCTCGCGAAGCGCGGTCCAGAGGTAGCCGTTTCGACCCTGTGCAAGCCGAAACAGCTCTCCCTCGGTCCAGCCGAACAGGGGTGAGCGCAACACGGCAGCCAGCGACAGGTCATCCTCCGGCGTCGCCAGAAAGGCCAGGAGCGCGGCAAGGTCTTTCACCGCCAGCTCCGCCCCCAGCTTCAGCCGGTCCGCCCCCGCAATCGGAAGGCTCGCTTCCTTGCAGGCCCGGATGATCTCTGCGAACAGTGCCGAGCGCCGCTGTACCAGGATCAGCACATCCCCCGCCGTTACGGGGCGCGGCCCTTCGTGCGTAGGGATCTGCTCGCCCCGCGCGATCATCCCCGCGACTTCGCCCGCGATCCGCCGCGCCAGCCGGGCCGCATGATGCTGCTCCGAGATCAGGTCAACCGGCTCGAACCACACGTCCGTCTCCGGATCCTTCACCGGCTCCATCGCAGGCCACAAATCCACCCGACCAGGCAGGTCGCCCCGGAAGGCGATGTGCTTCACCTCGCCGCCAATGTCCCGGCCTGTTGCCTCGTCGAAAGTCAGGTCTACCAGTCGCAGGATCGCGGGCGACGAGCGGAACGAGTATTCAAGCGTCAGGTCCGCCAGATGCATTCGCACCGCCGCCAGCCGCTCACGGAAATGCGCCTTCATGCGGTCAAAAGCCGCAAGGTCCGCCCCCTGGAAGGAATAGATCGACTGTTTCTTGTCGCCGACGACGAAGATCGTCCGTTCAACCTGCCGCGCGCCCTGTCCGGTCGTGAACTCTTGCGCGAGAAGTTCGATCACGCGCCATTGTTCCGGGCTGGTGTCCTGCGCCTCGTCAACAAGGATATGGTCAATCCCGCCATCCAGCCGGAACAGCACCCACTGCGCGACCGAAGGATCGGTCAGTAGCCCTCGCGCCTTGCGGATAAGATCTTCGAAATCGAGGTATCCCCGCGCCGCCTTCCGCCGTGCATAACTGGGCAGGAAGGCGGCGGCGAAGCCGTGCAGCACCAGAAGCCGCTCTGCCGCCCGAAGGGCAATGCGCCTGGGTCGCGCCGTCTCGACCCGCAGCATGAGCGCGTCCAGCCGGTCGGTCAGATCGCCCAGTGCCGCCCGGGTTGCCTTGGTCGGAAACTTTCCCACCTTTGCCGAAAACGGCTCCGCAGCCTTGCTGCCCGTCAGCAGCACATCTTCCAGTGTCGCGAGTGTCGTCATATCCGGCCGATCCAGCGCCATTCCCGAAAGCGCCGCTGCCCCCTTCAGGTCGGCCGACGATCCGCCCGCCATGACAGCAGCCACCTCTCGCAGCCATGCCGCCTCGCCGCCCAGAAACACGCTCGCGATCAGGGCCTCCTCGGTCACCTCCGCTGCCAGGCCGAATTGCGCCAGCGCAGCCCCGCGCGAAAGCGTCCGCCCCAGCAGATCGCCGTTCCGCGCCACTTCGGCCGCCAGTTTGTCCAGTGACTCGCCCGTGAACTCCCGCGCCAACGCCGCCACTGCCTCCGGCGCAGTCCGCTCTGCCAGTTCTTCCACGATCTCGCTTCGCATCAGCGCCGCCGCGCGGTCATCCAGTTCCGAGAATTGCGGCGATACCCCCGCCTCCAGCGGGAACCGCCGCAACAGCGACGCGCAGAAGGAATGGATGGTCTGAATGCGCAAGCCGCCCGGCGTCTCGATGGCCCGCGCGAACAGGCGCCGCGCGCGCGCCAGCGTCTCGTCATCCGGCGCGTCCTCGACACCCAGCGCCGCCAGTTCGGTCCGCAGCCGGTCGGCCGGCAACATCGCCCAGCTTCCCAGCCGCTTGAACAGCCGGTTCTGCATCTCGGACGCCGCAGCCTTGGTATAGGTCAGGCACAGCACCCGCTGCGGCTCCACCCCGTTCAGCAGCAACCGCGCCACCCTATCGGTCAGCACCCGTGTCTTGCCCGACCCGGCATTGGCCGATAGCCATGTCGAGGTCGCGGGATCCGCTGCCTGCACCTGCCGCTCGCTGGCCGCGTTCCGGCTCATCCCACGTCCTCGGGCTTGGGCGTATCCGTCATCTCCCACTCGCCGAACCGGGCGAGGTGGTCATAGTCTCCGGGCGTCCGCATGTCGAAGACCGCACGCCGCGCGACGTACCCCTGAGACGGTGTCATGTAGCGGGCGATCAGCCGGGTCAGCCCTTCCCAGACCTCGCCGGTCAACTCTTCCGTCATCTCGGTGGTTTCCACCTTCGCCGCCGCATTCAGGCCCACATAGGTTATGCGTGCCACCTGCCGCGCGCCAAGCGCGCTGAAGGCCCCGCGTTCCGCCATCGCCGCTTCCAGCAACAGTTGCTTGTCGAACGCCTTCTGCTGTTTCGCCGTCGGCGGCGCGCCGGTCTTGTAGTCAAGGATATGCAGGCGCCCGTCCGGCAGTTCGATCAATCCGGTCCGGCTTCGCTGTCAGGCGGAAGTTCATCCCCGCAAGGTCCACGCCGCCCTTCTGCTCGATGAACACCGGCCTTCCGTCACTCTGTGCCTCGCGCGCAAGAAATGCTCCCGCCGCCCGCTCAAGCCGCGCCCGCCAGAGCATCCGCGCTGCTGGCCAAGGCGCGTCCTCGGCCAGAACGGTGTCTGCGATAGCCAGAAGTCGGGGAATTGCCAGCGCGTCGGTCTCGCCAAGCGGCCGCTCCTTGATGAACGTTTCAAGGATACGGTGCAGCGCCGATCCTCTTGCCAGCGCATCCGGCTCGGCGCGCAACGGTGCCAGCGGATAAAGCTTGAGCACATGCCGCGCATAGATCGCATAGGGGTCACGGATCAGCGTCCGTATCCCCGTGACCGCCAGTTCCTTCGGGCGCACCTCAACCGGCGGCCGCGGCGCGGGCCGGTGCGCGGGCGGCACCTTTGCCTCGGGCCGGTCGATGGCCTGCGCCATCGCAAGCCAGCCGCGCCCTCTCGCCCTCATCGCCTCCAGCGCTTCCGGCCCCCGCCGCTGTGGCAACCCGCTCATCAGGTTCAGCAGCCGGTTCACCCAGCGCGACGGAACGGTTTCGGCCTCTGCGTCCCGCACGGCCCGGCTCAGGATCACCTCGCGCGCGCCCACCGCCTGCTGGTAGTCGTGCGAGGAAAGCCCGATCTGCCGCTCCGGCAGCAACAGCCCCGCAGCCTGCCGCATCGCCCGGTTCAGCCACGGATCGGGCGGCGGAACTTGCGGCCAGCTTCCGTCGTTCAAGCCGCCCAGCACCACCAGCCCCGCCCGGCACTCCCGCGCCTCGCGCGGGCCGAGGATCTTTACCAGCGGATGCGCGGTCACCGCCTCGCGGACTTCGCCCCGCGCCATCAGCGCATCGAACAGATCGGCGTAGTCTGTTGAGGTCAGCACCCCGCCATGCGCGGCCTCGGCCAGCAACCCGTCCATCGCCGCCCGCGCCGCTACCCCCGGCTCCCGCGCCCACAACTCGCCTGCGCCTTCCCCTCCCGGCCCCCCGGCCAGCGCCTCGACCACCGCCAGATGATGTGTCACATGCGCGGTCAGCGCCCGCGCACCCACCTCTGCCACACCGTCCAGAGCCGCTCCCAGCCATTCGGACCAGGCCACCACCCCGTCGCCCTTCTGCTCCGCCGCCCAGCCACGGATTGTCTCCCCCGTCGGAAACGCGGGCCCCTTCCGCCGCAGGCTCAGTTCCAGATCCCGCGTCCAGCGCAAATGGTCCCCGCGCCCGCTGCCCGAGGCCACCAGCGGATGCTTCAGCAGCACCAGCAAGTCCTCGGCCGTCATCACCCGCCCGAACAGCCGCGCCACATGCCGCAACAGCCGCCCCGGCGCCGAAAGGGCCAGCGGCCGGCCTGCGCTGTCATCCGGCACGATACCCCAGCGGTCCAATGCCGCCGTCACCCGCCGCGTCAGCATCCGGTCCGGCGAGATCAGCGCCACCTCCCGCCCCTCCTCTGCCGCCCGCCGCAGCACAAGGGCGATCGCCATCGCCTCCGCCCCAGGGTCCGGCGCCTCGATCAGGCTGACTGCCGCGGTCGCCTCCGCCAGATCAGGCAGGCCCGGCCCTTCGACCAGCCACTGATCCGTCACCGGCGCAGGCCTAAGCGACAATGAAATTAGCCTGTTCAGAGACTGATTCTCGCCCGTTTGCGCCACCCAGGTCCGGACGTCCCCCGGTTCTGCGCCGACCGCATCGAACAGCGCACGATAGCGGTACTGCGGATGATCTTCCGCCGTCAGCGCGTCGCCAGGCTCCCCCATGCCGTACCCGGCATGTTGCCATCGAACCCCGGCAGGACCACCGCCCCCTGCGGCAACCGCGCCACAGCCCGCATCAGCAACGCCGTCGTCCCGCGCGATCCGGTGGACCCCGCCACGATCACCGGATGGGCGGGCGGATCTACTGCCCAGCGCGCCGCCAGTCGCAGCACCGCCATCCGCTGCCGGGCCGGCTCATCCGGCGCCTCGCTCGAAAAGAACGGCAGGATGATCGCGAGGAAGGCCTGCGTCCGCGCCCAGTGCGCCGAGTGGTGCGAGACATCCAGCCCCGACACCACATCGGGCCCGACCCCCTCGCCCTGCATTTCCTCCATCAGCAGCGCCAGGCTGTCCGCCAGATCGTAAAGCGCCGCCCTCGGCGCGATCTCCGGCTGCGCCTCGATCAGCCCCGCGACCAGTTGTGCCAGTTCCAGCCTGCGCCGCAGCGGCGATACGGCGGCCGGCGGCGTCTGCGGCCCCGGTTCCAGACCCGCCTCGGTCACCAGCCGCAACCGCGGCAACAGCAGCGCTCCGCCGTCGGCCAGCGCCTCGCGCACCTCGCGCAACATCCGCCCGCTGTTCAGGAACACCTCGATCCGCGCCAAAGCCTCCGGCGGCCCCGCACGGAAACGCTCCAGCAGCCCGCGCGCGAAGTCCCCCGGAAAATCCGCACCCGGCGGCAAGCCGAACAGCCGGGGTGCCTCGCCCTCAAGCATCACGCAGCATCGCTTCCGCCTCGGCGATGTTCTCTGGCCGCCCTACGTCGCACCATCCTCCGTCATGCACCACGCCGAACAACCGCCTGTCCGCGATCATCCGATCCCATATGACGTTCAGCGAGAACACCGTCGCTGTTACAGAGACGACAGAGCTTCGGTCCGCAGAATCTGCGCCCCCAGATAGACAACGCCCTCGCTGGCCCGCTCCAGCCGGCCGTCATCCGACATTGCAAAATCCGCTCGCGCCCCGTGCCCCCGCGCGGCTATCAGCGGCGCGACCAGCAACAGCCCGTCCATCCGTTCCGCATCCCATGCGGCGTCAAGCTGTGCCAGCGGATTTCGCCCCGTCCATGCGGCATCCGTATTCAACGTGAACACCGGCCCGTCGCCAAGAAGCGGCAGCGCCCGCCGCAACCCACCCCCGGTTTCCAGAATCTCGTCACGCTCCCACGACAACGCGACCTGGCGCCCCGCCAGATGCCGTTCCAATTGCTCGCCCCGGTAATGCAGGTTCGCGACCACCGGCGCGGCGCCCGCCTCTTCGGCCAGTGCAAGCGCGTGGTCGATCAGCGTCCGTCCCGCCACCTCGATCAACGGTTTCGGGCGGTCGGCGGTCAACGCGCCCATCCGCGTGCCGAACCCGGCTGCAAAGAGCATCAGCGGACGGGGCATCGGGCGCGTATCCTTTCCAGACTGTCTGACCCGGGCGCTGGCAGCACATCCGCGCAGATGCGTGCCACCCCGGCCAGCGCGGGGTGGGCCAGATTGCGCTGCACCTGCCCCCAGACGCGCGGGATCAGCGGCAGGTAGCCGGGCTTGCCGACAAGCATCGCCAACCGCGCAAAGACTCCGATGATCCGCAATCCGCGCTGGGCGCCCAGCACCGCATAGGCCCGCCCGAACGCCTCGTCCGCCGTCCCCGTCCGTTCCACGAAATGCCGCACCATCGCAGCCTCGATCACGGGCGGAACATCCCGGCGCGCATCCTGGCACAGCGAGACAAGATCGTATCCCGGCTGCCCCATCTGCGCCAACTGGAAGTCAAGCACGCCGACCCGGGCCACCCCTTGCCGCTCTGGCAGCCACAGCAGGTTCTCGGCGTGATAATCCCGCAGGATCATCACCCGAGGGCCGTCCGCATGAGCCGCAAGCGCCTCGGCCAGTGCTGCAACGAAGGTTGCAGTGTCCGCGCGCTGTCCCGTCACGCCAAACGCGTACCAGTCCACCGCGAACGCTGCCGCCCCGGCCCACTCTGCCGCCGTCGCATCCGGCAATCCGGCCAGCGTCGGGCGTGCCTGAAGGTTCACCAGTACGTCCACCGCCTCGCGGTAAAGCGCCTCTTCGAGATCCGGCTGCTCGGGGATCACCCGGGCATACAGATCGTCCCCCAGGTCTTCCAGCAGCAGGAACCCCTGCGCCGCGTCCTGGGCGAAGATCGCGGGCGCCGACAGGCCCGCCGCGCGCAGATGTTCCGCCACCCGCACGAACGGTTCGATCTCTTCCCCCTGCCCGGGCGGCGCATCCATCAGCACCGCGCGCGCCGCCCCCAGAAACAGCCGCTCATAGCGTCGGGCCGAAGCATCGCCCGCCAGCGCCACCCGTCGCGCGTCATCCCATCCGGCCCGCTTCAGAAACGCCGCTGCGAGTGCTGACCGATCATCCATCGCGGCATCCGGGCAAATGCTCAAGGCGCGCCACCCAGGGCGCGCCGCCTTCAAAATGAACCCGCCGCCCGTCGCCCTCTGCCACGAAGCGCAGTCGGAGCGCGTCCGGCGGTACATGCCGCCCCAGCCGATCCGGCCATTCCACAAGGCAAAGCGCACGTCCGAACGCATCATCCAGGCCCAGTTCCACCGCTTCGTCCGGATGACTCAGCCGGTAGAGGTCCGCGTGCCAGATCTCGTCGGCGCCCTCACCATAGGTTTGCACCAGCGTAAATGTGGGCGAAGGTACGTCCTCTTCCCGACCCAGCCGCGCCCGGATCAGCGCCCGCGCCAGATGGGTCTTTCCCGATCCGATCGGCCCGTCGAGCAGGATCGTGTCCCCGGGACGAACCATCCCGGCCAGCCGAACGCCAAGGGCTGCGGTGTCCTCGGCAGCCGGCAGAAACAAGGAAGGAACGATTGGCACAGCGGACATGGCTGAAGTCTAGCCCCTGTCCCGCCCGCCGCAAGCGGCTTCGAGGCGTCAGTTACCCGCGATGCGCGCTCGCTGGAACTGCGGGCCCAGAGTCAGTGCCTCATCCCCCCGCACCACGCGAAAGCCGATCATCGTGGACCCCCCGGCCAGAGGTACGAAGCGGCAGGCCAACAGCCGCCCGTCGCTCAGCCGCGCTTCGCCGTCCCACTCCCCGCGTCCGCCGGAGCCCGCTACGAAATCCTCGATCTTGGCCCACAACGATGACGGCGCCGCATGGCTCCGCCAATAGGCAATCAGCGCTCCGATCCCGCTCTCCGCCCCGATGGATCCCGCCGGGTCGTGCGACCACAGGATCGAATAGGCGAGGTTCGACATCACCAGCGTCCCGGCAGGTGAAATCACCGCGACGGCCTCGTCGATCGCGTCGATCACCGATTGGCCGAGTTCGAGGTCCGCCCGGAACCGTCGCGTCCGGCTCGTCTCGGTCGAGATATCCTCGAACAGCATTGCCAGCGCCCCGTCGGGATGCGGCCGCGCGATCACCCGATAGGTCTGCCCCCCCGGCAGGTTCCAGGTCTCCATGTACAGCCCCGCCGCCGCCTGCTTTTCCAGATCGATGATCTTCTGCCGCCAGCCCACATAGTCCTTCGGTTCGGGGATCATCTGGCTGTCCCGCATCCTGTCCAGCACGTGGAACAGCAAGGGGCGCGACGTGAGGAAGTCCGCAGGCAGTCCGGTCAGGTCAAGCAGCGCTGGATTGAACAGCACCAGTTCGCGCTGCCGGTCGAACACGGCGAGGCCGATCGGCAGATGGGCGAAAGTCTTGGTCAGGGTCTGCGTGAAATCGCGCAACTGCACTTCTGCCTGCACCAGCGAGTCGATCGGGATCGCATAGATGATCCGGCCGTCATCCACCGGCTGGACGTGGATCTCGAACCAGTGCGCAGACCCCGCGCGCACCCGCTGACGTTCGTTTCCGTTTACCTTCATCAGGCGCGGCAAAGGCCATGCGAAGTCATGCTCCGGCCCGAGCAGCGTCTTTGCCAGTGACAGATATGCGCTGGTCGCCCAGACGATCTCACCCGCCGCATTTTCAAGCCAGACCGGCATGGGCGCATGGGCCACCGTCCCGCGCAGCCGCCGCAACTCCTCTTCCATCGCGCGGAAGGTGAGCGGGTCGGCCAGGCTCACCATCCCCTCCCCGTCCGGATCGCTCAGCGTGATCCGCGCCAGTCCGCTGCGCCATTCCGCTAGCAGCGTCATCGGCCGCTCACCCGCTCCCTGTGCTGCCGTTCAATGCGATCCGCCCCTCGGTCTGGAGATTGGCCAGCCGTGTGTCGATCTGCGGAAAACGGAGTGCGAGAAAACCCATCAGTCTCTGCCAGGCCGATCCCCGCATCGGCGCCGCGGACAGGAGCGCGCGCCCCGCTGGCGAAGCATCAATCAGCGTCTCCCCGTCAAAGACGAACAGCGTGTCCGATCTGTGCGTATCCTGGAACACCGAACGGGAGTCGCGTGCGGTGTTCCGGGCGATCAGCGCCAGAAACCAGATCCCCGTCATGGCCGCCAGCAGCGCCGTCAGAAGCACGGACGCGCCCAGCGCCCAGTCGAAGCCCATACGATATCATCTCCCGGGTGCGGCCTTAACTACACGGTAACAATCTGATGAATTTATTAACGAAATCTGAATATCTCAGACTCTGCATGACGAAGGAGGCCGGATCGCGCCTGCACCCGCCCGGCGCTGTCAGCTTTCGATCTGCCGGTTTCGCCCCAGTGCATCGGCCCGAGCCGCCTCGATCGCGCCGCGCGGCCAGATCACCTCGACGATCGCGCCCGACCTCGTCGGATGCTCTTCCGCCGTCAGGAACGGATCGGTCGCGTTGGCGAAGGTCAGCTCCGCCCCCGACCGTTCCAGCAGCGTCTTGGCGATGAACAGGCCCAGCCCCATGCCTTCGTATTCCGGGCGCTGCGCCGCGTCTGGTCGGCCGGCGGCTGCGCACGAACGGGTCGCCGATCCGGCCGATGCACGTGCGGCGGATAGCCCTCGCCATCGTCGACGATCCGCACGGTGATGCGTTCGTCCGGTCCAGCTCGCCGTCGATCCAGACCGTCGCTGCGGGCAAAGTCGACCGCGTTCTGCACCAGGTTGCGCAGGCCGTGGATGATCTCGGGCCGGCGCAGGACCAGTGGGCTGGCGGTCCGTCGCCGTCCATGGCCGGGCGCAAAGTCGAACTCCACGCGCCTTGCCCCGCGCCATATGCGGCTCGGCCGCCTCGCGCAGCAGCGGCGCCCAGGGGCGCCTGCCGCAGGTGCAGGTCATCCTTGCCCGCCCGGCCCATGACGCGCAGGATGTCGCGGCAGCGGTCGGCCTGTTCGCGGATCAGCCGCGCATCCTCCAGCAGCTCGGGCTGGTCCTCCAGCTCCTCGCATCAGCTCGGCGCTGACCAGCTTGATCGTGGCCAGCGGCGTGCCCAGCTCATGCGCCGCCGCCGCCACCACGCCGCCCAGGTCGGTCAGCTTCTGTTCGCGCGCCAGCGCCATCTGCGTCGCCAGCAGCGCATCGCGACATCGCCCGCATCTCGGTCGCGACCCGGCGCGAATACAGCGCCAGGAACAGGATGCCGATCACGATCGACAGCCAGAAGCCGAACTCGAACATCGGCGGCACCGCCAGCTCGGCGCCGTCGGCAAAGCGCAGCGGCAATGTTCCAGAACGCCGACGACCGTGATCAGCACGATCGCCAGCCACCCCCAGAAGCAGCGTCGACCGCAGCCCCAGCGCGCTGGCCGAGATGGTGACCGGCACCAGGATCAGCAGCGCGAAGGGGTTGTTCAGCCCGCCGGTCAGGAACAGACAGGAACGCACAGCTGCGACAGGTCGAACAGCAGCGTCAGCAGCGCCTCGCGCCTCGGTCAGGCGCTTGTTCTCGGGAAAGAGAAGATCGAGATCAGGTTGGCGATGATCGACGCGCCGACCGCCAGGTAGCACAGGCCCAGCGGCAGCTGCAGGCCGTAGACGCCGGTCTGCCACCAGTGATCGCCGCCAACTGCCCGGCGATCGCCATCCAGCGCAGCAGGATCAGCGTCCGCAGCCGGACCCAGTCGCTGCTGCGTCTCGCGATCGAGAAGCCCGATGACTCGCCGATAGACCATGCTGTGACATTCTGCCTGCAAGCTGACAGTTTGGCCATTGTTAAGGCGCGCCAGCTGCCGGATCAATGCGGCCGGATGCCGACCAGAAGGGGACGCCGATGACACAGGCTTTACGCCGGCGCTGCCGCGTCGCGGTCTGTGCGGCCTTGCTGGGCGGCTCGGCCTGGCTACGTTCTGCACGCGGCGCACGGCGACGCCTTTGCCGAATGCCGCGCAGGGCCAGGTCGCCGGCGGCGACATCGGCGGGCCGTTCACGCTGGTCGACACCGACGGGCAAGACCGTGACCGACGCCGACGTGCTCACCAAGCCGACGCTGGTCTATTTCGGCTACACCTTCTGCCCCGATGTCTGCCCGTTCGACATGGCCCGCAATGCCGAGGCCGTCGATATCCTGGACGAACGCGGCATCGACGTGACGCCGGTCTTCATCTCCGATCGACCCCGACCGCGACACGCCCGAGGTGCTGGCCGATTTCGCCGCCAACATGCACCCCAGCATGATCGGCCTGACCGGCACGCGCCGAACAGGTCAAGGCGGCGGCCACAGGCCTACAAGACCTATTTACAAGCAAGCAGCGAGCCGGCGATCCCGAGTTCTACCTCATCGACCATTCGACCTTCACCTATCTGATGCTGCCGGGCATCGGCTTTGTGGATTTCTTCAAGCGCGAGCATCACGCCCGACCAGATGGCGGACAAGCGTCGCCTGCTTTCTTGAGGCAGGCAGACGCGGTAAGCTGACCGCTGAATGCCCCAGGCTCGGCAATTGAAGGAAGGACACGATGCCGAAGACCTGCGCGCCGAACTTGGGCCGGACCGCACGCTTCTGCTGGTCGATGATGACGAGCCCTTCGTGAAGCGCCTTGCCAAGGCGATGGAAAAGCGCGGCTTTCTCCCCGAAACGGCCGAAAGCGTGGCGGCAGGCCGGGCCATCGCGCCATGGCCCGTCCGCCGGCCTATGCCGTGGTCGACCTGCGGCTTGAAGACGGCAACGGCCTCGACGTGGTCGAGACGCTGCGCGAACGGCGCCCCGATTGCCGGATCGTCGTGCTGACCGGCTATGGCGCCATTGCCACCGCCGTGGCCGCGGTCAAGATCGGCGCGATCGATTATCTGTCGAAACCGGCCGATGCCAATGACGTGACCAATGCGCTGCTGGCGCAGGGCGAGGCGCTGCCCGCTGCCGCCGGAAAATCCGATGTCGGCCGACCGCGTGCGCTGGGAACATATCCAGCGCGTCTATGAAATGTGCGACCGCAATGTCTCGGAAACCGCGCGGCGGCTGAACATGCATCGCCGCACGCTTGCAGCGCATTCTGGCCAAGCGCAGCCCGAAATAAGCTATCGATTATTGCTCCTATTCGGCAATTGGTCCTATTTACACGTACTGGCAACATCATCAGAGGAGGACACGCACATGGCACATGGATCTGAACACTCTTTCGTTGAAAGAGCTGAAAGACCTGCAATCGCAGGTGGCAAAGGCGATTGCGACTTTTGAAGACCGCAAGCAAGAAAGAGGCCCTTGCCGAACTTGAAGAAAAGGCCCGCGCAATGGGCTTTTCGCTGGCTGAACTGACCGGCGCCGCGGCGGCCGCGCAAGCGCGCGCCGTCGGCGGCGAAATACGCCAATCCGGCCAACAAGGCCGACACCTGGTCCGGCCGTGGCCGCAAGCCGCGCTGGTTCTCGAAGCGCGCTGTGCCAAGGGCAAAACGCCCGAAGACATGGCGATCTGACGGCTCAGGCCTGCCGCGATCAGCCATTTCAGAAACGCCCGCGCTGCGGCCCGTTTGCGGCCCGGGCAACGTCACCACGAAATAGGCCGGCAGCTTGTCCCGGCTGTCCTGCACGATCACCAGCCGGCCCGTCGCCACATCGTCCTCCACCAGCGCCAGGCTTTCGACCACCAGCCCCAGCCCCTGCCGCGCCGCCGCACAGCGCCAATTCCTCGCTCGGGACATGTCGGTGACGTCTCAGCGCGTCGGGATCCAGCCCAAGGCTTTTCAGCCAGTTCTCCTGCTCGGGCCAGTCGCTGCGTCAGGACCCAGTCCATGCCGCTGCATCTCCGCCGCGGTCAGCGTCTTGCGCCCGCCAGCAGCGACGGCGCGCCCACGATCACAGCCATCCGCGCCGGGCCAGAAACTCCGCCTCGACCCCCGGCCAGTCGCCGTTGCCATAGCGGATGCCAAGGTCCATCCCTTCGCGCCGCAGGTCCGACCACCCGCGGATCGGGGTGCAGCGACAGCGCGATGTCGGGATGCTGTCGCCAGAACTCCCGCAGCCGCGGCATCAGCCACTGCGCCGCGAAAGCCGGCGTCAGCGTCACCCGCACCGGCGCGTCCGCCCGCCGCGCCCGCAGCGCCTCGACCCGCGCCTGCGACCATGCCCCGAAGCCTTCGCCCAGCGCCCGCGCCAGCTCGCGCGCCTTCCGCCGTCAGCGCCACCCCGCGCCCCTCGCGCAGCACCAGCGCCACGCCCAGCTCCGCCTCCAGCGCGCGCACCTGCTGCGCCACCGCCGCATGGGTCACGTTCAGCGCCCGCGCCGCCTGCGATGAAGCTGCGCAGCCGCGCCGCCGCTTCGAAGGCGCGCAGCGCGGTCAGCGAGGGAAGGCGTGCGCCAGTCGATTGTCATATGTTAGCCAGCCTAACAGTATCAAAACTATTCTGATTCGACAACCTGCCAGTATATGCAGCTAATATCGAGTCATGACCAGCATCAGGAAAGGAGAAAGACCATGTTAAACATCTTCGCAGATGCCCTGCTGATCGCCGACCCGCCAGGCGCTCCGCCGCGCCGTGAGCCGGCCGCCACGCTGACCCCGATCGCGACCGCCGCTGACCGCCGCCGCCTGGGAAGCCCGGATCACTGGCTGCGCTGAGATCACCGCAGCCGGCCAGCAGCACCGCATGCCGCCGCGACATAGTCCGCCCGCACCTCTGCGGGCGGACGCAGCCGGATCTCCAGCCCCTGCAATCACTCCCGCCTCGGGCCTGCCGAACAGCTGGTCGGCCTCGTCCTCGCGAGAACCCCGCGATCTGCACCGCCTCCAGCCAGGCCGAGATCTTGTCCGCCGCCTTGATCGCCTTCTTCACCGGCACCGGCAGCACCGCCGGCAGCCCGAAGCGCAGATGCACCGCCGCCGTCAGCCGCGCGTCCAGCTCGCCATAGCCCGGCCCGACCGCCGCCTTCACCGGGCTGATCATGTCGCCGATCACATATTCCGGCGCATCGTGCAGCAGCGCCGCCAGCCGCCAGCGCGGCCGCTCCCGGGTTCGTCCGCGCCGAAGATCTCCTCCACCAGCAGCGAATGCTCGGCCACCGAATAGGGCCAGTCGCCCCGCGTCTGCCCGTTCCAGCGCGCCACGAAGGCCAGGCCATGGGCGATGTCCTCGATCTCGATATCCACCGGCGTCGGGTCCAGCAGGTCCAGCCGCCGCCCCGACAGCATCCGTTGCCACGCGCGCGGCCCGCCTTGTCATTGCCCCGGCCCTCCCTGCTTTCCCGGCAACAATGCCCCCCGCGCGCCCCGCGTCAACCCGCCCGCCGTTGTCGCGTCGGCGGTCACGCTGCTATGTGACCCCGATCATGATCGCACGGCGAGACCGCGATGAAGGACTACATCGTCAAGGACATCGCCCTCGCCGATTTCGGCCGCAAGGAACTGACCATCGCCGAAACCGAGATGCCCGGCCTGATGGCGCTGCCGCGAGGAGTTCGGCCCGGCGCAGCCGCTGAAAGGCGCGCGCATCGCCGGATCGCTGCACATGACGATCCAGACCGCCGTGCTGATCGAGACGCTGACGGCGCTGGGCGCCGACGTGCGCTGGGCCTCGTGCAACATCTTCTCGACCCAGGACCACGCCGCCGCCGCCATCGCCGAGTCCGGGCTCCCGGTCTTCGCCGTCAAGGGCGAGACGCTCGAGGATTACTGGGATTACACCGACCGGATCTTCCAGTTCCGCGAAGGCACCTGCAACATGATCCTCGACGACGGCGGCGATGCCACGCTGTACATCCTGATCGGCGCCCGGGTCGAGGCGGGCGAGACCGACCTGATCGCGGTCCCGACCTCGGAAGAGGAGGTTTGCCTGTTCAACCAGATCCGCAAGCGCCTCAAGGCGTCCCCCGGCTGGTTCACCAAACAGCGCGACGCGATCAAGGGCGTGTCCGAGGAAACCACCACCGGCGTCCACCGCCTCTATGAGCTGCACAAGAAGGGCCAGCTGCCCTTCCCGGCGATCAACGTCAACGACAGCGTCACCAAGTCGAAGTTCGACAACAAGTACGGCTGCAAGGAATCGCTGGTCGACGGCATCCGCCGCGCCACCGACACGATGATGGCCGGCAAGGTCGCGGTCGTCTGCGGCTATGGCGACGTGGGCAAGGGCTCGGCCGCCTCGCTGCGCGGCGCCGGCGCCCGGGTGAAGGTGACCGAGGTCGACCCGATCTGCGCGCTGCAGGCCGCGATGGACGGCTACGAGGTGACGCTGCTGGAGGACGACGTCGCCGTCCGCCGACATCTTCATCACCACCACCGGCAACAAGGACGTCATCCGCATCGAGCATATGCGCGCGATGAAGGACATGGCGATCGTCGGCAACATCGGCCACTTCGACAACGAGATCCAGGTCGCCGCGCTGCGCAACCACAAGTGGACGAACATCAAGGAACAGGTGGACATGATCGAGATGCCCTCGGGCAACCGGATCATCCTGCTGTCCGAAGGCCGCCTGCTGAACCTCGGCAACGCCACCGGCCACCCGTCCTTCGTGATGTCGGCCAGCTTCACCAACCAGGTGCTGGCGCAGATCGAGCTCTGGACCAAGGGCAAGGACTATGCGCCCGGCGTCTACATCCTGCCCAAGCAGCTCGACGAAAAGGTGGCCCGCCTGCATCTCAAGAAGATCGGCGTCAAGCTGACCGAGCTTCGCCCCGATCAGGCCGACTACATCGGCGTCGCCGTCGAGGGCCCGTTCAAGTCGGAGCACTACCGCTACTGAACCGTCCGCCCAGACAGACGCCCCGCGCCGACACGGCGCGCGGCATGCCCCGGCAAAGGTCAACACCATGAAACGCCCCCTCGGCCAGACAGGCATCCACATCGACCCGCTTGTGCTGGGAACCAATGTGTTCGGCTGGACGGCGGATGAACCCACGTCCTTCGCCATCCTCGATGCCTTCCTGGCCGAAGGCTTCACGATGATCGACACGGCCGACGTCTATTCCCGCTGGGTTCCGGGGAACGACAGCGAGTCCGAAAGGATCATCGGGCGCTGGCTCAAGGCGCGCGGCACCCGCGACAAGGTCGTTCTCGCCACGAAAGTCGGCTCCGACATGGGTCAGGGCCGTCGCGACCTGCGCGCCTCGTGGATCGAAAAGGCGGTGGAGGAGTCGCTGCGCAGGCTCCAGACCGACCATATCGACCTCTACCAGACCCACTGGCCTGATCCCCAGACACCCGAGGAAGAAACCCTCGGCGCCTATGACAAACTGATCCGCGCGGGCAAGGTCCGTGCGATCGGCACCTCGAACTATGATGAGAAGCAGCTTGCCCACGCGCTCGATCTGTCCGCCACCCGGGGCCTGCCGCGCTACCAGACCATCCAGAACGAATACAACCTCTACAGCCGCGGCGCCTTCGAAGGCCCGGTGCAGGATCTCGTGCTGCGCGAAGGGCTGGGGGCCATCACCTACTACGGGCTCGCCTCCGGTTTCCTTACCGGCAAGTATCGCAGCACCGCCGATCTGTCGCAAAGCCAGCGGGGCGAGGATATCGCGAAGTATCTCGATGCGCGTGGGCTGCGGATTCTGGCGGCACTCGATGCCGTCTCGGACCGCACCGGCGCGTCACCGGCCGAGATTGCCCTCGCCTGGATCATCGCCCAGCCCGGTATCACCGCACCCATCGCCTCCGCGACCTCGGTCCGCCAGCTTGAAAGCCTCGCGCGCGGCGCGCGGCTGACGCTCGATGCCGCAGATCTGGCCGCGCTGACACGCTCCGGCAGCTGACCGCAGCGGCCTGCGCCAAAGCCTGATCCCGCCCGGCAGCCCTTTCACGGCCCGCCTCCCTTCCGGCTGACCGTCCCAATTCATCTTGGCAAAAATATCCCCGCCGGAGGCGCGTCCCCCGTCGGGGCGTCGCTCGTCTGTCGCGCGGCGGGCACGGTCCGGCATCCGCTCCGCAGGACGCGTTTGGAATTTCCACTTTGTCCGAAGGCCCGTTTCGCCTAGCCTCCCTCCACCTCGCCAGAGCGGCGCGGATTACGGGGGATGCCGCCGGCGCGGCGTATGATATTGGAGACGAGGAATGAGCAAGCGTGACGACCTGATTGCGAAGTATGCGGACGATCTGCGCAAGAAGTGCAAGATCGAGCCTGACATGGCCCTGCTGACCAAGGTTACCATTGGCTGTGGCCCCGCCATCTACAACGCTGATGCCGAAACCGTCGCCGCCTCGCAGGCATCCGAACTCGAGACCATCAAGGCGAAATTCCTGATCAAGAAACTCGGCCTGGCCGACAGCCCCAAGCTGATCGAAGCGATCAAGGCCGTGGTCGAGACCTACGGCAAGTCCGAACGGAACAAATATCGCGCTGTCGTCTATTACATGCTGGTCAAGCATTTCGGCAAGGAAGGCATCTACGCCTGACGGCCACCGGCGCCCGTCCCGATGGCGGGAGGGGTGCCGTTCATTTTCTTCAACTCGTCACTACTCCTCATTTGCGCGCGGCAGCAGACCCGGACAATATGAGGACACGGGCAGAACGCTCAGGACCTTTTTCAGAACACGTGTGGTGCGAAGGGAGCACGTGGGGTGGATGGAGGGTCCTGTCGGGGTCGGGGCCCTCCATTTCTAAACAGGCCCGCGCCGCTTCCGTATCCGTGACTCCCTTACCGCAGGTGTCCGGCCCAAGGGCAAAAGAGCGCCGACTGATGTGATGTGCCCTGTTCTCTTTCGAAATCTTCCTTAACGAAGAATGCAAAATCCATTTGAATCAATGGGCGGTCTGAGTGTCCCGCTGTGCGACGCTCACGCCTCGATGCCGCCCATCCGGCAGATGATCCGCCATTCCTCCGGCCTTACCGGCTGGACCGAAAGCCGCGAATTCTTCACCAGAACCAGATCCTCAAGCCCCGGCGCCACCTTGCAGTCCTCCAGGCTCACGGGCCTGTCCAGCGCCCGCACCGCCCGGATCATGACGCAGTCCCACCTCGGATCCTCGGTCGTGCTGTCCGGCGCACTCTCCCGGCACACCTCCACGATCCCCACGATCTCCTTCCCGATGTTCGAGTGATAGAAGAATCCCAGATCCCCCACCTTCATGGCCCGCATGTTGTTGCGGGCCTGATAGTTCCGGACCCCGTGCCACTCTTCCCCCGAAGCGCCACGGGCGACCTGATCGTCCCAGCCCCAGGTGTCAGGCTCCGACTTGAACAGCCAGTAGGCCATCACCCGATCACCTTCTTCCATTCCTGGATGCGGACCTCCTCGAACAGCCCTGCCTTTGCATAGGGATCGGCCGCAGCCCAGGCCCGCGCCTCCGCGAGCGACGCCACCTCCAGCACGATCAGCGAGCCTGTCATTTCCCCCGCCTCGTTCAGGAAAGGCCCCGCCATCTCGACCACACCCGTGGCCTTGAGATAGTCCACATGCGCCGGCCTGTTCTCCATCCGCACCGCCAGCGCGCCGGGCCTGTCCCGGCAGATCAACGCCACTCTCATCTCATTCCTCCTTCAGCGGCCGGCTCAGCAGCGCCGCGACCGCATCCTGCACACTGATCCGCTCCTCGACCAGTGCCGCGACCATCGCGGCCACAGGCATCTCCACCCCTCGCTCGGCCGCCAACCTCACGGCCCCCTGCGCCGTCGCAGCCCCTTCGACCGTAACCGTTGGGTCGAACGCCTCGCCAGCCCCCAGTGCCCGCCCGAACCGAAAATTCCGCGATTGCTCCGATGTGCAGGTCAACACCAGGTCGCCTAGGCCGGACAGTCCTGCCAGCGTTTCTGCCCGCGCCCCGAAGGACAGCGCCAGCCGGACCATTTCGGCATAGCCCCGCGTCATGAGTGCCGCCCGCGCCGATTGCCCGAGACCGGCCCCGATCACGACCCCGGCCGCGATAGCCACCACATTCTTCAGTGCTCCGCCCAACTCCGCGCCTGTCACGTCGCTGCTTCCATAAAGCCGCAGCGTGCGGGTCGAGAGCGCATGTTGCACCTGTCCTCGCACCAGCCTGTCGTCAGCGGCCACCGTCAGCGCCGTCGGCAGCCCCTTCGCGATATCCGCCGCAAAGCTCGGTCCCGTCAGGATCGCGAGCCGCGCTTCGGGGCAAGCCTGACGCGCCACGGCCGTTGGCCCCAGCCCTGTCGCAAGGTCGATCCCCTTGCAGCACAGCACCAGCAGCCTGCCATCGAATGTTCCGGCGTGCTCTGCCAGAAAGGCTCCAAGCACCTGCATCGGCACAGCGACGAGCAGCATTTCGCACCGATCAAGATCGCCCAGGTTGGTCGTGATTGCCACCGCCTCCGGTAGCTCTGCCCCAGGCAGCCGGGCGCCGGGCCCATCTCTGCGCCGTGCCCACAGACAAACCGCCACGCCATTTCGCACCAGCGCAAGCGCAAGCGCCGTTCCAAACGCCCCGCCGCCCACGATGCCGATCATGCCTTTGCGCCTCGCTTGCCCGAACCGATCATGGCCGGCGCTCGCTCATCCAGTGGCCAGCGCGATCTGGCGGCGAAGGACTCCGGCCCGGTCATACCCGCCCGTATCCGCTCGATCCCCGCCCAGGCGATCATTGCCGCGTTGTCGGTGCAGAGTGACAGCGGCGGCGCGAGCAACCGGACGCCCTGGTCGTCACAAACCTTCTTCAAGGCCAGGCGCAGCGTTTCATTCGCCGCGACACCCCCGGCCACCGCAAGCACCGGAACCTCAGGTCGCAGCTCCAGGTAAGTTCCGATCGCCCGTCGCGTCTTCTCGGCAAGCACATCCGCCACGGCCATCTGAAACCCGGCGCAAAGATCCCGCCGGTCTTGCAGGGTGATGCCCCCCTTCTCGGCGACCAGTGCATTTCGGGCGCGAAGAAGGGCGGTCTTGAGGCCGGAAAAAGACATATCGCACCCATGCCGATCCAGCAGCGGCCGGGGAAAGGCGAATCGCGTGGGATCCCCCGATCTCGCCTCTGCCTCGACGTTCGGCCCGCCCGGCTGCGGCAGGCCGAGAAGCTTGGCTGTCTTGTCGAAGGCCTCGCCGGGCGCGTCGTCGATCGTGCCGCCAATACGCCTGTAGCCGTCGGAGCCGGAGACGATCTGGAACTGACAATGCCCGCCCGACACCAGCAGCAGCAGATACGGGAACCCCGTGCCATCGGTCAGTCGCGGAGTCAGCGCGTGGCCGGCCAGGTGATTGATGCCGAGCAGTGGCAAACCCGCTGCTGCGGCAAGCCCCCGCGCCGTCATCACACCAGATAGAACACCGCCGATCAGTCCCGGCCCGGCTGTGACCGCAATTGCATCCATGTCGCCAAGAGACAAGCGCGACTCGCGCAGCGCCTGCTCCACAGCAAGATCAAGACGTTCGGCATGGGCACGTGCCGCGATTTCGGGAACGACACCACCGTATGGGGCGTGCATGGACGTTTGTGAGAACACGACCGATGACAGGATTTCTGCGCCGCCCCCGGCGCGATGGCGCACGACCGCAGCAGCAGTATCGTCGCAGCTGCTTTCAAGCCCGAGGACGGTAAGCATGGTCTGCATGGAGAGCCGATTGCCAGAGAGACCCGTCGCAGGTAACACCGCAGGGATGCGCAGACAATCCCGGCTGTCCGTACCCACGCTCCTGCTGACCCGACCGGCCGCCCAGAATAGGCGCTTCGCCAAGCAGATGATCGCGCACTTCGGAACCGACCTGAAGATCATCGAGTCGCCGCTTCTGGCCCCCCAATTCCTTGAAGCCCCGCTGCCGGCACAGTCCGTGCGTGCCGTAGTCTTTACATCCGAGACCGGCGTTGAAGGGCTTCGGCGGTTAGCCGCTGAAACGGACGTACCGGCATGGTGTGTCGGGGCAAGGACTGCAGTTGCGGCAAATGCGGCGGGGTTTCACTCGCTGGATGGAGGGGGAGATGCGCGCACGATGGTTGATCGGATCATCGCGGCCAGGGTCCGAGGCCCTCTGCTTGTTGCAAGAGGTGAAGATCAGGCGGTAGATGTTGCGAAGTTGCTGAAATCGGCAGGAATAGAGACTGTTGAAGCCGTGGTCTATGCCCAGGATTTGCAGCCGCTGACCAGTGCCGCACGGGCGCTTCTGGCAGGTGACAGTACTGTCGTGGCGCCGCTCTTTTCTGTTCGGACGGCCGCCCATTTTTCCCTGCTGCCGGAAATCCAGAAGCGCCGGTGCGGCCTTTGGATCGCGTGTCTCAGCGATGCGGTGCTGCAGGCGGCGGCACCGGCACGGGCAGAGCGCGCGGTGGTCGCCGCGCGGCCCGATGCCGATGCGCTGATTGCCGCAGTTGAAGAATGGTATGGAACGGCGGGCCAGCCTTGAAGCGTTCGTCTCCGACAGCGTAAGGTTGACCGGAAGTCGGGCTGACGTCCGCTGCACTGCGAGGAGGGTCGGCGATGCCGGAAGACGACAAGGTTTCAGAAGCGATCCTGCCAAACACATCCGTCGTGGAAGACATCGTCCCCGACGCCGAGGTGGTGGAAGAACGGATCAAGGCGAAGGCGCAGGATCGACCGTCGGCACCTGTCGCGACCAAACGTTCCTCGTCCTTCTTTCCCGTGTTCCTCGGGGGAATCATTGCCGCGGCAGCCGGCTTCGGTGCCGCGCAGCTTGTCCCGCAGGGCTGGCCGCTTGGCAACACGGACAGCCTGCAGCAGGCGCTCGCCGCGCAGGAGGGTGAGATTACCTCTCTGAAAGCGGCTCTGGGCGAGCTTTCGGCAAAGCCCAGCCCGGATGTCGCAGCCGAAATTTCCGCGCTGAGGGCTGAAGTTGATCAGAAACTCACGGCACTTTCGACCGCTCCTGATCCAAGTGCCGACATCGCGGCGATGCGGCAGACCGTGGATGATGCTCTGGCGGGCTTCGATGCGCGGCTGACGCAGGTCGAAAAGGCGCCCGCCGGGGCAGCAGGAGGTGCCTCGGCGACGGCAGTCGCAGCATACGAGCGCGATCTGCAGGCCCTGCGCGCGCAAGTGCAGCAGATTGCCAGCTCGGGCGGTGCTACAACGGACGAAATCCAGCAGGCAGTGGCCAGTGCGAAGGCGGAGCTTGCAGCCGCCGCGCAAGAGGCCGAAAAGCTCAAGGCGGATGCGGCCGCCGCCGCCCGCACCGCGCGACTTAATGCGGCCATGGGTCGGATTGATGCCGCGCTCGAGGCGGGCGGGCCCTTCTCGTCAGCGGTAAGCGATCTGACCGAAGAAGGCATTGAAGTTCCGCCGGCCATCTCGAGTGTCGCCGCGACCGGCGTGCTGACCTTGACCGAACTGCAACGCGCGTTTCCTGCGGCCTCGCGTGCGGCGCTCGATGCCGCTCTGCGTTCGGATGTGGGCCAGGGATGGGGCGATCGACTTGCGACGTTCTTGCGGACCCAGACGGGCGCCCGGTCGCTTGAACCGCGCGCGGGCACCGACCCGGACGCAATCCTGTCGCGGGCCGAGGCGGCGCTGCAGGCAGGTGATTTGTCGGCCACGCTGGCCGAGATCGCGGCCCTGCCCGACGCGGCGAAAGCGGCAATGGCCGATTGGGTCGCAGCGGCCGAATTGCGCCAGCAGACAGCGTCAGCGGCGGGAACTCTCGCTGCCGCCGTCGATACGCAGTGAGGGGTCGGGTATGATCTGGTCTCTCCTCAAAGTTCTGATTTTCGTCGCCTTCGTTGCAATCTTGACCCTGGCTGCCAGTTTCCTGATCGACACGGGCGGCGGGATTCAGCTGGCGGTCGGGGGTTATGAGTTCACTCTCGGCCCGTTGCAGGCCGTGATCGTGGCGGCGGCGTTGCTCGCCCTGATCTGGCTTCTGATGAAGACCGTCGGCCTGATCGTTGCCGTCCTGCGCTTCATCAATGGCGATGAGACAGCCATCTCGCGCTACTTCGACCGCAATCGCGAGCGGAAGGGGTACGAAGCATTTGCCGAAGGGATGATCGCGCTGGCCTCGGGCGAACCGAAGACCGCGCTCGTCCGCGCGACAAAGGCAGAGCGCTATCTCGCGCAGCCGGAACTGACGACCATTCTCACCGCCCAGGCGGCTACTGCGGCGGGCGATACCAGAAAGGCGACGGCGGCCTACAAGGCGCTGCTCGCCAGTCCCAAGTCCCGCTTCATCGGCATTCGGGGCCTGATCGACCAGAAGCTGGCCGAGGGTGACCGGGAAACTGCCTTGAAGCTGGCGCAGAAGGCGTTCGAGCTGCGTCCGAGGCACCGCGAGACGCAGGATCTGTTGCTGGAACTTCAGGCCGAAAGCTCGGATTGGGCCGGGGCGCGCGCCACGCTTGGTGCGAAGCTGCGCAGCGGAACAATTCCACGGGACGTTCACCGCAGACGGGATGCCGTTCTTGCGCTGCAAGAGGCGCGGGCGATCATCGACGACGGATCCGACATCGAGGCGCGCGAGGCCGCGATCGAGGCCCATCGCCTGTCGCCTGACCTCATCCCAGCGGCCACCATGGCCGCCCGCAGCTATATCGCCAAGGGCGATATGAAAAATGCAACGCGAGTGCTGAAAAAGGCATGGGAAGGTACGCCCCACCCCGATCTCGCCGCTGCGTTTGCAGAAATCGCCCCGGACGAAACCCCGGCCGAGCGGCTTAAACGCTTCCGCACGCTGACGGCGATCAAGCCGAACGATGACGAAACGCGGATGCTTCTGGCGGAGCTCAACCTTGCGGCCGAAGATTTCCCCGCCGCCCGCCGCGCATTGGGAGACTTGGTCTCGCGCCATCCGACCCGCAGGAGTCTCGCCATAATGGCAGCAATCGAACGCGGCGAGGGCGCGGATGATGCCGTCGTTCGGGGTTGGCTTGCGCGAACTCTGACCGCTCCGCGCGGGCCACAATGGATCTGCGACAAGTGCCAGAGCATCCACAGCGAATGGTCGCCCGTCTGCAGCAACTGCGGCGGCTTCGACACGCTGTCCTGGCGGGAACCCGTGGAAGCGACGGGCCCCAGCGCAACCCAGTCGGAACTCCTTCCGCTTCTGGTCGGAATGTCGACCGCTCCCGAGCCCGAAAGTGGTGATGACCCTGCCCGACGGGAGTGACTATCCCGCGTGAGTCCTCGCGGTTCGACGCTTCCCGACAGGTCGCCACCAAAGCCCGGCGCAGTGCGATTTCAGAGGGGCCAGAATCCTCTGCTAAGGATCATTCTGGCGACGGCGCGACGCCTCGTTGCAATGATCTTCCGACGTGCGATCGGGTGTCTTGAATTGTTTGCGTCATGGCAGTAGAAGGCGCCGATGCCCCAATAGCTCAGCTGGTAGAGCACTTCATTCGTAATGAAGGGGTCGGCGGTTCGAATCCGTCTTGGGGCACCACACTTCCGCGGAAATCATGCGACATCAGGCATTTGATTGTCACCCCAGCGCTGTTGCAACGGTGGGTTTTTCGTTCGATTTTCTGTTCCATGGGACCAACCCGCGCCGCGTTTTGACGAGGGGCAACGGGTGCACCGCCGCCCACACCGGACATGCCCAAGGCGGCAGAGCCGTGCGTCAGCACGATTCCTACTCCTTCATCAGTAGGATCTCCGGGCGGCCCGGGGCGCCCGATAAAAGACGCTGGAAGCCAACGCGGAGCGAATCGTTGTGATAAGCCGGGGCGAGGTGAGGGCAGAAGTTGCCCGCGCCTTCGAGCTGCCGCTCGACCCATCAGGAGCTTTCGACGGAACGGTGCGCGGGGTTGCTGCCCTTGCGACTTTTGGCCTGTTGGCGGGACGGACGAAGCATTTCGGTCCGCCAGTCGTGATTGATCAGAACAGCGTAACATCTTCGCGTTTCAGAGATGACGACACCTCTTCTTGTACAGGATCGGGGACAAGCAATTGTCGTGCATGGCCGGTCGAGGGACGGAAAACCACACGTCTTGCGGTGTTGCCCCCCAGGCTTTCCGCCACGCAGGGAATGTCTTCAGTGGAAAGATACTCGCGCGCGAAGCTGGCATTCGCTGCACCGACGTCACGCAATCGCGAAGAGATGCGAGCCCCACCGAAAAGCTTGGCCCGAAGTCTCTCGCGGTGTGCTCCGTTGCGCAGCAGTGCGTTGATCAGCACCTCAATTGCATGCACGCCGTAGCGCATCTGACAATCTTTCCCGCCCTCGGGACCAATTGGCAGCAGGAAGTGATTCATTCCGCCGACCTTCGCGGCGGGATCCCAGAGGCATACGGCTACACAAGACCCGAGAAGGGTCGAGAAGACCTCTTCCGGATTGCCGGACACGCGATATTCACCCTGTACGACATAGGTTGTTCGATCTGTGCTCGCTCCCATCATTTTGCGACTGCTCTCTGCTCGGCGTCCTGTGAACAGAGGCGCAAGATTTCGGGTGCGATCTGGTCCAGTGGCAACCTGACCTCCGCCGCTCCGCTCTCCCAGGCGGCACGCGGCATGCCGTAGACGACCGAACTCGCTTCGTCCTGGGCGATGGTCGAAGCTCCGGCCTGCCGCAATGCCAGCATCCCCGCTGCTCCATCGCGCCCCATGCCGGTCAGCAGCACGGCGATGACAGAACCGGCGAAGGGAACTGCAGAGCGGAACAGTTCATCAACGGAAGGTGTGTGGCCGGAGACTGGCGGGCCTGCTGCAAACTGGGCCCGCAGGGTCCGGGTCGGGTGGCCGCCTATGCGGAGGTGCGCGGCGGTTCCGGCTGCAAGACAGACGAGGCCGGGAAGCAGAGCCATCCCGTCGATTGCCCCGCGCACCTCGACTGCGGCACGCCGGTCCAGAAGCCGGATGAGGCTTTCCGAGAAGCCCTGCCCGGTGTGCTGCACAACGGCGACGGGCGGGGTATTGGCGGGTAGCCCGGCCAGAACATTCAGAAGGGCATCCACCCCACCTGTCGATGCACCGATCAGGATCAAGCGATCATTGCGCGGCCGCGCAATGACCAGCGCCGGAGCAGGTGGTCGGGGCGGTCGCTTTTCCCGGTTCTTCAGGATCAGCACGGCGCGCAATTCCGCCATCAGCTCTTCCGGAGCCATTGCAGAGGAGACAATCGGTTCTCGGCCCGGATCGCCAGCGGCGTTGAGCGGCAACGGCGCGCACCGCGAAGGATCCCCGATCACGATCCAACTGGCCCGCACCGCGTTGAACAGCGATTTCATGCAGACGAATTCGTCACTCGCTGCGTAGTCTTTTCCCACCAGAACGATGTCGGGTTCCTGTGCTTCGCAGATCGTATAGGTTTCAGACAAATCTGCAGGCTGCGCGATCACCCTGATTTTCGGGCATTTTGCAAGCGTCCTGACGAGTCGCGAACGATCGACCACACTGGGGGTTGCCACAACCAGCCGCATTGGCTTTTCCATGTCGTTCCCTTCCGAGAGGCTTCAGGCAAGGCTGTTAAGAAGTCTTGCCAGAGGCCGCGACCCGGGGAGCCTGCTCCCATCGCCGCAACTCGGCCCGCCGGTGTTGAGGATGACTTGGCCGGAACGTTCGCTCTGCCCTCGCTGGGCCGTCTCATGTCTATCACGCTGGACGGCCCACTGTGCGAGCCTCGGGTGGTAAACTGTGAGACAAGGTCGCTCAGGGCGGTCGCTTCCTGGTGCAGCGCATTGCTGGCGGCGGTGGATTCTTCGACCATTGCTGCGTTTTTCTGCGTGACCTGATCGAGTTGCGTGACACCGATGTTGATCTCGGCAAGGCCTGTCGACTGCTCGCCGGCGCCAGACGCGATGTCGGAAACCAGTGTGGAGATATGTGCCACGCGGTCGACGATGCTGGCGAGCGCGGTGCCGGCCCGTCCCACCTGTTCCACACCCCGCCCGACATGCTGCGTGCTGGCACCAATCAGTGTCTTGATCTCCTTTGCCGCAGCAGAAGACCGCTGGGCAAGCGCGCGGACTTCCGAGGCGACGACGGCGAAGCCGCGGCCTGCATCGCCCGCGCGGGCGGCTTCGACTCCGGCGTTGAGGGCAAGCAGGCTGGTCTGGAATGCGATATCGTCGATCACTCCGATGATCTGCGAGATATGTTCGGAAGATTTCTCGATCTCGGTCATGGCAGCGACGGCTCCCTGCACGACGGTGCCACTTTCTTCGGCTTCGGCACGTGCCTGGCGCACGATCGTTTCCACCTCACGGGCGCCGTCGGCAGCAGATCGTACACTCGCCGTCAGCTCGTCAAGCGCCGCGGCTGTCTCTTCGAGTGCTGCAGCCTGGTTCTCGGTCCGGTGGGACAGGTCTTCTGAAGCGCTGTTGATTTCATCCGACCGGGCGCGGATCGTCGCAGCGGTCTCGATGATCTGAACCATTATGACGTCCAGCCGTTCCAGCGTCGCATTGAAGTCGAGGCGCAGCGCTTCGTATTCGGGGGCGAAGGGGTGGTCGATCGGCCGGGTCAGGTCGCCGCTGGACAACCCCTGGAGGGCGACGGAAAGGGCGTTCACGACATGATGCTGGGCGGCTTGCTCTGCCTCACGCGCCTGTCGCATCTCTTCGGCGACCAAAAGTTTCGTGCGCAAGCCTTCGAGGTTGGCGGCAATCCGTCCAAGTTCATCCTGCCGACCGACATGCGGCACCTCAGTGGCAAGATTTCCCTCCGCAACGGTCGTCATCGCATCGCCGATCTGCCCCAGCGGGCGGGTGATGCTGCGTGCGATCAGGATGCCAAGGCCGAATACGACGAGTGTTGCCACTCCGGTAATCTCCAGCATGTAGATCAGGGCGGTCCATGTCGGTGCCGTGATCTCGGCAATGTCGCGCTCCACGACGATACCCCAATTCCGGCCCGGTGCCTCGATAATCATGGTCTGCGCCATGCCGCGGTTCCCTGAAAGCAGGGGAACATCTTCGTGCAGAGCTTCCCGCAGGGCCGCAACATCCTCAAGCTGCGGTGTGGGTTCGAGCTGGTCCATCGCGCTGAACCGACCTTCGAAGCGCGAATTGGTCCGCAGCTTGAAGTCCATACCGACCAGGTATGCTTCGCCCGTCTCTCCTACATCGTCCGTGTCGTTGACGATGGCCGTCAGTCTGCTGACGTCGATCTGGACGGCCAGGACGCCCAAGGGCTGACCTTTCTTGTCCGTTACCTTCGTCGCCATGAAACCGGCGACCGCCTCTTGGCTGGCGGGGTATGGGCCGACGTCGCTCATGTAGATCTGGCCGGGTTCGCCGTCGCGGGCGGCGCGAAAGACTTCGCCAAGGCTCGTGTCTGAGAATTGCCCCTGGACGACGTTTGCCGCAAAATCCTGCTGTTTTACGACCGAATAGACAGCGTTGCCCTCGAGATCAAGAAGCACGATATCTTTGAAATTGCGCAGCTTCTTCATCGCGGCGAAGGTCGGGTGAAAGACGGTGTGCTGGTGGAAGTACAGCAGCGGACCGTCGTGGTCGATCAGCAGTTCCCGCTGGTCTGGGGGATTGGGATTGGCGGCTATATAGACGTCCTGCAGGGTCCGTGTCCGATCGTCGACGATGGCGGAAAACGTATGCCCAAGCCGCTCGATCGCGTCTTGGGTGGTGGGGGTGATGGCGAGAGTCAGAACGTCGGCCTTAGTCTCATCAAGCCATTTATGGACATTGTCATGCCGCTGCTGCGTTGCCGAGCTGAACTGAGTTTCGGCTCGAAGCTCTGCCTGGCTGCGCAAAATTAGAAATGAATAGACCTGAAGGCACGTCGCGACGGCAAGGCAAAACCCGACGATAAGAGCCGGCAGCTTGTGTCTGAGGGGCAGGGTTGGAAATCTCGGCATCGCGTTCACCTGTTGCTGAGGATCAGCCGCGAGCTATCCGGCGCCCGAGGCATCTGGTCTTGCTCGTCATAGCGACCTTGCCCTTAAGCATCACTTAAACGGCGGGGATCGATAGAGTCTTAGCCACATTTCCTGCGGTACCAGGCTCAGGTCAGAAACAGGGAAACACCCTCAGCCGGCTGACCTTGCATGGTCTTTTCCCCCGCCAGACGACGCCGCAGATCGTCAAGCCGCAACAGGTCGAGGACCGGCCCTGACTCGATCTCGGTCTCTTCGGGCAGGCGACGGGCCAGACCGGCCACACAGGTAACGAGATCCGCGAGTATCTGATCAAGCAGGTCAATGGCCTGCGGCGCCGTCCTGTCGATGCTCCCTGACTTTATCATGGGCGCAAGCGTGGTTTCGATCCGGGCGACGATCAGGCGGCAGAGCGTTACTTCGTCAGCCGCGCGCAGCAGAAGGGTTCGGGCGGAGTCGCTTCCAGATTCGCCGGCGCTCGTCACAGCCGACCCACGACCTGTTCGATGCTCGCCTGCAGCGTGGCTGTCGAGAAGGGCTTCCGCACGAGATTATTGAGGCCCAGTTGCTGGCCCTGACTGACCACATCCGGTGTGGGCGAACCGGTGATCAGGATGAAGCCGATCCGTTGGGTCAAGCGGTTCTCGCGCAGCGCGCGAAGCAGCTGCAGGCCAGTCAGCCCCGGCATGTTCATGTCGGAAATCACAAGATGAACCGGATTGGCCACGAGCTTGCCAAGCGCCACCCTGCTGTCGCTTTCCGTCACGTAGTGTCTGATCCCCATCTCATCGAGCGCCTGCTCGATCAGGGCGCGGCTGACCGACATATCGTCCACCACCATCACATGCAGTGAGTCCCTCAGCGCCATTCCAGTGTTCCTTCCGTTTCGGTCTGGTTGCCGATGCGTCTTGCGTCATGCCGGTAGACCGTTACGCCGACGCTTCGAAAACGGGCCTCGGCCGGGCCAGAGATGCGTTCGGAGTGCCCGATGAAAAGGTGTCCTCCAGGTGCAACTATGTCGGCGAAGCGCTGCCAGAGCCGCTCTTGCGTGTCCTTGTCGAAGTAGATCGCCACGTTGCGGCAGAAGACGATGTCAAACTGTCCGCGCATGGGCCAGGACTCGATCAGGTTCAACTCGGCAAACTGGATGAGGGCCCGCGCGACCTGCCCGATCGAAAACACATCGCCATCGCGCGACCGTTCGACATGCCGGCTGCGGGCAGGTTCGGGGATCGCGGAAAGTTCCTCGGCCCGATAGACTCCGTCTCGCGCACGGGCCAGGATCTCGGGGTCGACATCGGTCGCCAGGATGCGGAGGTCGAGTTTCGCGGCTTCGGGGCACAGGTCGAGAACGGTAAAGGCGAGCGAGTAAGGTTCCTGCCCTGCAGAGCATCCTGCCGACCAAAGCCGCACGCGCCGTCCCGAGCGGGCTGCGGCCAGGACAGGCGGCAGGATCGTCTCGCGCAGCATCCGGAAATGATGCTCTTCCCGCATGAAATGGGTGACGTTGGTGGTCAATGCAGACAGCATCCGCAGACGCTCATCCGCACCCTCGGGCCCTTCGATCAGGGCACAATAGGGCCGAAAGTCGCGAAGGCCCAACTGGCGCAGACGCTTGAGAAGACGAGAGTAGACAAGATCTTTCTTGGTGTCCGGCAAGTACAAGCCGAAATCCCGGTGCGCCCGACGCGCAATCGCGACAAAATCTGCATCCGTAAAGCGAATGTCGCCTGCGGTGGTTTCGGTCCGCTCCAGGGATTTCATGCCGCAGGCTTCCTGGCGCCTTGCAGCATCGCGCCCAGGTCGATCACGCGGGTCATGCCGTCTTCCACGGTGATGACTCCCGTGATGCTTCGGCGCGCATTGTCCGAGCGGATGTCGGGTGCGTCCTGGATCTGGGTGCGATCGACTGAGAGGATCTCGGAGACTGCCTCGACCAGAAGGCCGAACGTCTGCTTGTCGTGCATTGCGACGACAACCACGTTTCGCGGACTTTCTGCAGTGGGGAGAGTCCAAAACTTGCGGCAAGATCATAGATCGGAATGACCGAACCGCGCAGGTTCATCACGCCCAGCAACTCTCGTGGGGCGTGGGGCAGGGGTGTGACGGGGCTCCACCGTCGGATCTCGCGGACCTGCGTGATCGCCAGGCTGAAGCTTTGCCCCCCTGCGTAGAACGAGACGAACTCGGCAGCGGCGGCGGCATTGGCGAGGGCTTCAGCCGTCATGGTCGGCTCCTTCCAGGACTGAGGAGGTGGATGCAATCGTAACTCGCGTGGGGGCACGGGTGGCGGCAAGTGCATCGGTATCAAGGATCAGGGCAATGCGGCCATCGCCCAGAACGGTCGCGGCCGAGACGCCGGGAATCGCGCCGTGGTTTTCATCGAGGCCCTTGATGACCACCTGCCGCTGGTGGTGCACCGCATCCACGATCAAGGCACATTGCGTGTGGTTCTCGGTCTCGACCAGCAGCAGCAGTGACGGTGATTGCAGGTCCGGCCGCGTGAATCCGAGACATTGCGCAACATCGACGATGGGGATGAACCGGCCGCGGATGCGCAGCAAAGACTCAGTCGGCCCTACCGCATGCAGGTCATCTGCCAGGGGACGGATGGTTTCGATGATCGAACTCGTCGGAACGACGAGGGTCTGGCCTGCAACAGAGATCAGCATGCCGTCCATCACAGCGAGGGTCAGCGGCAGCGACAGGGTGAATTCTGTGCCCTGGCCGGGGATGGAGGAGATGCCGATCCGGCCGCCAAGCGCAGTAACCGCGTTTCGGACCACGTCAAGGCCGACACCGCGGCCCGACAGGTTCGAGACTGTCTGCGATGTCGAAAAGCCGGGCAGGAAAAGTAGCGCGTCAATCTCGGACTCCGTCAGTTCCAGATTGGCGGCGACGAGGCCTTTGCGACGGGCGATTTCCAGGATCTTGGGGCGGTTCAGGCCGCCTCCGTCATCGCCGATGGTCAGGATCACGCTTCCAGATCGGTGCGCCGCCGCAAGCCTGATCGTCCCGCACGGATCCTTTCCCGAGAGGCGGCGGAGGTCGGTCGGCTCGAGCCCATGATCGACGGCGTTGCGCAGCATGTGCGTCAGCGGGTCGGCCAGTTGCTCGATCAGGGTCTTGTCGACCTCGGCCGCCTCGCCCCGAAGTGACAAGGCGCGCGGGTTTTCCGGTTGCCTCCGACGCCTCGCGGACGATACGGGACATGCGCTGGAACAGAGGTTTGACCGGCTGCGCCCGGATCGCCATCACAGCTTCCTGGATGTCGCGCGCAAGCAGTCGATAGTCCTCGACATGGCTGGCAAGCCGCGCGTCCGTGGCCAAGGCAATTTCCTGGACTCGCTGCGACACCATCGCCTGGTTGATGATCAACTCTCCGACCGCATTGATCAGGCGGTCCACGCGTTCAAGCGTGACGCGCAGTGTGGGCTGGGGGCCGCGGGCCTGGGAATTCGGGTCGGGCTGTGCCTGTTGAGCAGCCGCAACCGGCGTTTCGCCAGCTTGCCCGGCGGACGGGTCAGCCAGGCCGGGGTCCGGTCTGGCGACAGCCTCTGGCCCGCCCGCAAGCGGCTTTATCTCGAGTGTGCAGAGACCCTCGACGAACTCGAACACCTCATGCAGCGACGCCTCTGATTCAACGCCGGAGAGGAGGATCGACCAACCGAGATAGGGTGTGGCCGGGTCGAAGGTTCCCCAGTCGGGAAGCTGCGACAGATCGAGTACGCAATCCATCTGCCCAAGTTCAGCCAGCGTCGCGAGAAGCAGCACCGGATCATGGCCATTGGCGAAGAGCGCGGCGTGAGGTCGGAAGACGATCTCGAACATATCCGGACCTGGCGGTGGCTCGACCCTTTCGGCGTCACCGATCCCGCCGAGATCAAGCTGGACGGCTGCAAAGGAAAACTCCTCGTCCACGGCGCTGCTCTTGCCGGGGCCAAGGCAGGCCTCCAGTTGCTCCAGAAACCGCTCGGTCTGCGTTGCATCAGCGGGAACATCATCCCGCGCGGCTTCGACAAGGATGCAGAGGTGATCGGCCGACCGTTGCAGCAGGCGCATGACATGCGCGTCTGCGGCCAGCCCGCCGGATCGAACGGCATCGAGCACTGTCTCGAATCCATGCGCGAAGGCAACCAGATCTGCCAGCGCAAACGCGCCCGCCCCGCCCTTGATGGAATGGACGGCACGGAAAACGGCATTCACCGTTTCGATATCCTGCGCCCCGGCCTCCATTGCTGCAAGGCCATCGGCAAGGGCGGCAAGAAGATCCTCGCATTCCTCGAAGAAGGTGTCGCGGATTGAGGCCATCGACGCCATTTTACGCCTTCGCCCCTGTCACGCGGCGCACGACCGAGACCAGGGTGGCATCGTCAAAGGGCTTCACGATCCAACCCGTCGCTCCGGCGTCGCGGGCCTTGGCCTTGAGGTGGTCTGCGCTCTCTGTCGTCAGAACCAGGATCGGCACGGACGGATTCGCGGTGCCGCTTCTGATCGCCCGAATCACGCCGTAGCCATCGAGGCGGGGCATGTTGATGTCGGTGATGACGATATCCGGCGGTTCTTCGGCAAAACACGCCACGCCCTGTTCACCGTCTTCCGCGCATATGCAATTGAAGCCCGCATCTTCCATCACGCGCTTCACCAATCCTCGGATGGTGCGGGAATCGTCGATTGCCAGGACCCGGATCGTCATCCTGAGACTTTCCCTGTCAGCATGTCGGACGTGACGCCGAGCAGACCGAAAACCTCATCGACCTGTTTCGGCACCTCGATCAGTGAGAATTCTTGCGCGCCTGCGGCCCATGCGCGTGCGGCCGCAGCAAGGTATTGAAGCATCAAGCAATCCACCCGTTTCAACCCGGCGGCACTGATTTGCACGGGGCGGGTCGAGTTCGCTCGCAGGAACGCCTCAAGCTCACTCTGCGCTTTCGGCGACCAGCGTGCGGGCAGGCTGTAACACGGCACATCGCCTTCTGTCGGTGTCACGTTTCTGGGCTGGCGGGACGTCTGCATCGTGTCAACCCTCGCGGCGCTGCGGATTTATCGCCGAGTCCTACGTTCGGTGGCTTAACAGAGGATTGCTTTTCCTCGGCGTGGCGACGACGCAGAAGGTCAAATGCGAACATTGCAGGCTTCGAAACCGGAACCGTTTCGGCTCGTCGAGCGTTTGTTCGCGATGCAACGACAGGAAATCCGCGATGGCTCGGTCTTTACGCCCGGATGGCCCTGCACGATGACGGCAGCGCGCCTTGCCGCAGACACCACCGGCGATCGCCCGGTTTTGCATTTCGTCGGCCCCATCACGTTGTCCGAAGTTCAGCACCTGTCGGACGAGGTGCGGGCCGGGCGGCTGACCGGTCCGGTGACAATCGACCTTGCGGGCGCGTCCGCGCTTGATACTGCCGGGGCGTGGCTGGTGACCGATATGCTGCGTCGACTGGGCGGCGAATTTTCAAATGCCACGCCGTCACAGCAGGGGCTGCTCGATACCGTGGCACAGGCGATGCCGCAGGCCACTGGCCGCACGACCCGACCCCGCATCGCCCATGGGCTCGAGCGACTGGGGCAAGCGGTTTATGCCGGCCTCGCCGGGCTCGCTGGGCTTCTCTCCTTCTTCGGTCAGATCGTGGCCGTCGCCCTCTACACATGTCTGCATCCCGGCAGGCTTCGCCTGACAGCGCTGGTGGCACATATCGCGCAGGCAGGTCTCGGCGCGGCGCCGATCGTTGCCCTGATGTCCTTTCTGATCGGCATCGTGCTGGCCTATCAGGGCGCGCAGCAACTCACGCAGTTCGGCGCCGAGGTGTTTGTCGTTGAACTTGTCGCCGTCTCGCTGCTACGCGAGCTTGCAGTGCTGTTGACGGCCATACTTGTCGCAGGGCGTTCGGCCTCGGGTTTCACGGCCGCCATAGGCTCGATGAAAATGCGCGAGGAGATAGACGCGATGCGCACCATCGGGCTTGACCCGATCGAGCTTCTCGTGCTGCCGCGCGTGCTTGCCATGGTGATCTTCCTGCCCGCGCTGGCCTTCATCGCCGATATCGCGGGGCTGGCAGGCGGGATGCTGATGGCGTGGGGGCAACTCGGTGTCTCGCCCACGGTGTTTCAGACGCGGCTACTGGATGTGGATGTCAGCCATTTTCTGATCGGAATGGCCAAGGCACCGTTCTTCGCCGCGATCATTGCCGTGATCGGCTGCTACCAGGGGATGCTTGTCGAAGGGAATGCCGAGTCGCTGGGCCGGATGACATCGCGCGCCGTCGTTCAGGCGATCTTCGCGGTGATTCTGGTCGACGCGCTGTTCTCGATCTTCTTCGCGGCGGCGGGCTTGTGATGAACGGCGAGACGGTGATCGAGGTGCGCGGGCTGGTGAACCGCTTCGGAACGACCGTCGTTCACGACGGGCTGGACCTGGACCTGCGGCGCGGCGAAGTGCTGGGCATCGTCGGCGGCTCTGGCACGGGGAAGTCCGTACTGCTGCGCACCATCGTCGGCCTGCGGAAGCCTGCGGCGGGGTCGGTGCGCGTCCTGGGAACGGACGTGTTGCAGGCTCGACCGGCGGAGATCCGGGACGTCGAGAGGCGCTGGGGCGTGATGTTCCAGGACGGCGCGCTGTTTTCCGCCCTGACCGTTGCAGAGAATGTCGAGGTGCCGCTGCGCGAACGGACAAGCCTCGCCCCGGATCTTCGGCGTGCGCTGGCTGCATTGAAGATCAGTCTCGTCGGCCTGCCGCCGCGTGCGGGGGGGCTTTATCCGTCGGAGCTGTCCGGCGGGATGCGAAAACGCGCGGGCCTCGCCCGCGCCCTCGCGCTGGACCCCGAGATCCTGCTTCTGGATGAGCCGACGGCGGGCCTCGATCCGATCGGAGCGACGGAGTTCGACGATCTGATCCGTTCGCTTCAAAAAGCGCTCGGCCTGTCGGTCTTTCTGGTCACGCATGACCTCGACACGCTGCACGCCACCTGCAACCGGATTGCAGTGCTGGCCGAGAAACGGGTGCTGGTGACGGGTACGATGGCAGACATGCAGAAGGTCGATCACCCTTGGGTGCATTCTTATTTTCATGGCCCAAGGGCCCGCGCCGCTTCGGCGGCGGCGTGAACGGGGATACCGGTGGAAACCAAGGCGAACTATGTTCTTGTCGGGGCCGCGACGCTGCTTGCGATCATTGCGGCACTCGGCTTCTTTCTCTGGCTCGCAAGGGTGCAGATCGATCGAACCTATGCCCAGTATGACATTCTCTTCGACTCGGTCGAAGGGTTGTCGCGCGGCAGTCCCGTGCGGTTCAACGGGGTAGATGTGGGGCAGGTACTGTCGGTTGACCTGAGCCGCGCCGACCCGTCCCGCGTGCGGGTCCGGATCGAGGTGGGGGCGGACACGCCGGTTCGTCAGGGCACCGTGGCGCGGCGGGAATCGCAAGGCGTCACGGGTGTTTCCTTTGTCGGGCTGGAGGGTGGGGCGTTCGACGCCGACCGGCTTCCGCGCGACCCGGACACCGGCGTGCCCGAGATTCCGTCGGAGGCGTCGGTGGTGCAGGGTCTGATCGAAGATGCCCCGGATCTGCTGCGCGAGGCGACCGGCCTGCTGAAGGATCTGAGCGCCTTTGCCGACGAGGCGAACCGTAAGTCGGTGGCGAACATCCTGTCCAACGTGGATGTGGCAACCGCACGGCTTGACGATGCCCTGACCGACTTCGCGGACCTCACCGAGAATGTCTCGACGGGTGTCGAGCAGATCACGGCCTTCACCGCGCGCCTGGACAAGGTTGCCGACCGTGCCGAGGCGACGCTCACAAGTGCCGAAGCTGTGCTCTCTCGCGCGAATACCTTCGGGGAAACCGGCCTGCCCCAGATCACCGACGCCGCCGCCGAGACCTCACGGCTGATCGAGGCGCTGCGCCGCGTGACCGCGCAGATCGAGCGCGATCCGGGGCGTTTCTTTCTGGGCAACCGCACACCGGAGTACTCGAGATGACCCGCTGGATATGTCTTGTCGTCATCCTTGCGGGTCTGTCGGGATGTGGCACCCTGAGCGCCGTGTCGGATGCGACAGAGTCGCTCGATGCCTTCACGCTCTCGCCTGCCCAACAAACGGCGGCGGTCGGCGGTCGGCTGCACATCGTCGTCCCGCCACCCACGGCAGGCGGTGCCATCGCCACCGACCGGATTCTGGTGAAGCCGAACCGCCTTCAGGCCGCCTACCTGCCTGGCGGACGTTGGGTAGATCCGGCCCCGATCCTGATCCAGTCGCTTGTCGTCGCGTCATTGCAGAACAGCGGCGGGTTCCGGCTTGTGGGGCGCGACGATGCCGGGCTGAGTCCCGACCTGACCCTGCTGCTTGACCTGACTCAATTCCAGGCCGAGGCTCCTGCCATAGAGGGCGCACCCTGGACGGTGCGCGTTGCGCTATCGGCGACGCTGGTGGACGAACAGGATCGCAGTATCGCCGCAACTCGCCGGTTCGAGGCGACGTCAGACGCGCCGGGTGACGGCACCATCGTGATCGTCTCGGCGTTCGAGACTGCGACACGCCAGGTGCTGGGCGAGTTGACGGGCTGGGTCGTGCGCTCGAAGCGCTAGAATTGGGCCATGGGCGACCGCGTGTTTCACCATTAACTAATCTTTTGCGTCCGGATCGAAAAGGCGGCTAGGCTGATCCTACCGACCCGGAGGCTTGCAGTGCCAAGGCACGACGAAATGATTTTTCATTCCTGCTCTTTTCATCCTTACTGGCTGGATGACGCGCCACTGGCGGAAACCGAAGCTGCGCCGCTTCCGCAACGAGCGGATCTGGTCATTGTAGGGTCTGGCTATACCGGGCTTGCCGCTGCGCTGGAGGCGGTCGAGGGCGGCATGTCGGTTCTGGTGCTTGAGTCCGGGCAGATCGGTGCGGGCTGCTCCACCCGCAATGGCGGTCAGGTTTCCTCCAGCCTGAAGCCGAACCTGGGCAAGCTGACGGCGCGCCATGGCGAGGCTGTTGCCCGCCGCATCCGTTCCGAAGGCTGGGCGGCGCTGGCCCATTTGCCGCGACTGATCGCGCTGCATGGCATTGACGCCGACTGGCGGCAGACGGGGCGCTATTGTGCCGCCCATTCGCCGCGTGCGTTCGACGAGCTTCGACATTGGTCGGATCAGATCGTGAAGGATGGCGAGCCTGCACTTCAGATCGTGCCGCGATCCGATCAATTGCAGGAATTGGGTTCAGACCGTTACTTCGGAGGCGTCGTTACGCCCTCTTACGGTTCCGTCCATCCCGCAAAGCTTCACGCGGGCCTTCTGTCGGCCGCAAGGAAAGCAGGCGTCACCGTAACGGGGAACTGCGCCGCAACGTCCATCGCGCGCGAGGGGGCAGGATTTGTGGTGACCACGCCGCGCGGGACCGTGCAATCGCGCCATGTCCTGATCGCGACCAACGGCTACACCGGCGCGCTGACACCCTGGCACCGGCGCCGCGTCATCCCGATCGGCAGCTATATGCTTGCCACCGCTCCGATGGACCCGGGTCGCTGTGCCGCACTCATCCCGCGCGATCGCACGGTGATCGACAGCCGCAAGGTCGTGATCTATTTCCGCCGCTCGCCCGACGGTCGGCGGATCATCTTCGGTGGGCGGGCGTCGCTTTCGGAAACCGACCCGGCGCGCAGTCTGCCTGCGCTTCACCGGATGATGCTTGACGTGTTTCCACAGCTGGGGGACGTGCCCATCAGCCATAGCTGGAACGGCTTTGTCGCTTACACATTTGATGAACTTCCCCACATCGGGGTTCAGGACGGCCTGCACTACTGCATGGGCTATTGCGGGTCTGGCATCTCGCTGTCGCTGTATTTCGGGATGCGGATCGGCCAGCAGATCCTCGGACGGGCCGAGGGTGCCACGGCGCTTGACGGCATCCCGTTCGAGACGCGGCCGATGTATCGGGGAAACCCGTGGTTTCTGAAACCGTCTTTCGTCTATTACCGCATCAAGGATCGATTTCTCTCATGATGGACGCGACGCGCACGATCCGGCCGGAAGCGCCTGCAACGCCACCGATGGGCCCGATGCTGCGCGCTCGGCGCCGGGCTCTCGACCTCACGCTGGAGGCTGTGGCAAGCCAGGCAGGCATCGCCACGGGATTCCTGAGCGAGATCGAGCGGGATCAGGCCTCGCCGTCCGTCGCGTCACTCGTCAGGCTCTGTGCGGTTCTTCGAATTCCTGTCGGTTCGCTGTTCCAGAGCAACCAGCCGGAACTGGTGCGGGCCGGCGCACGCGAGCAGATGCGCTATGGCGGGCACCTGATTCAGTACGAGCTGTTGTCGGCCCGGACCGCGACGCGCATGTCGGTCGTGCATGCCGTGCTTCTGCCGGGCGGAACGTCGGGAGACGAGCTGCACATGGTTCAGGCGGAAGAAGAGTTCGTTTTCATCCTCGAAGGTGAACTGGTTCTCGAGGTTGATGGTGAACGGTTCCATCTGTTCGAAGGCGACGCGCTGACCCACGATCCCCGCCGTCTGCATCGCTACACCAATCCGTCGCCCGACCGCGTCTGCCGGACCATCTGCGTGCTTTCTCCGCAACCCGGCGGGTAAGGCGGACTTTCCGTAAAAATTTCGCCACTGGCGAAATTTATTTCTTTCTTAAAGTAATTTCGGTGCCTATCCTCGCAGGCAGAGGGAGGCACAATGTCAGACTCGCTTGACCAATATGACGTCGTCATCATCGGCGGTGGCCTCGCCGGGGCGAGTGCCGCGCTTCGCGCGAGCGATGCAGGATTGCGGACGATCCTGATCGAAGCGCGCGGACGCCTCGGCGGCCGGGCCTATTCCAGACCCATTGCCGAAGGCGGCGACGTGCTCGAATTCGGGGGAAGCTGGCTGGCCCCATGGCACGAAGGCATGCAGCGCCTGGCGTCGCGGTTCGGGATGACGCTGCGCCCCACCCTGCCGGTGCGCGAGCGCCGCTGGCACGACGGCACCCGGCTGCGGGACGATGCGCCGGTTGGCGACGACGTGCGCGAAGCCTTTGCCGCGACAATGGACCGTGTCCGGGCGGATGCGCTGATCGTCAAGCAGGGCGGGGCCGGGCGGCACGACAGCGAGACCTTCGTCGAGTATCTTGAGCGCATCGGTGCCTCGCCCGATGCGATCCCGGAACTCATGGCCTGGTGGTCGATCTCCGGCTCGGGCGACCCGTCGCGCGTCGCCGTCGCCGACCTGCACAGCTTTGCCAGCCATACCGACGGAACACTTGATGGAATGATGGCGGTTCTGACCCATACGGTCGAGGGTGGTGCGGGCAATCTCGCCCGCCGCGCCGTTGAGGCCAGCGGTTGCGACGTGGTCCTTGGCGATGCAGCGACATTGGTGCAGGACAGCGGGACAGGCATGGTTGTGCGCCTGTCGTCGGGCCGGGTCGTGCGGGCGCGACGTGCCATCGTGGCCGTGCCGCTCAACGCGCTCAAGACACTTCGCTTTGATCCGCCGCTGCCGCCTGGTCAGGCGAAACAGGTCACGCAGGGGCATCTCGGCCGCGCGGTCAAGCTGCTGATGCAGGTCGAAGGGGTGGAGCCGGGCATTCTGGTGACCGGCGACTCCGGCGGACCTCGCTGGATGTTCTCGGAACGCAGGATGACCGACGGGACGACCGCGATTATCGGTTTCTCGCTGTACGACGAGTGGCACGATCCCACGCGCGCGATGGTCGAGGCGGTGCTGCATCGCTTCTTCCCCGAGGCGCGACTTATCGGTTTCGACTGGCATGACTGGGTCCGCGATCCGTGGTCATCGGGAACCTGGGTCAGCCCCGCCTCCGGGCAGCTTGCAATCTTCGATCCCGAAACCTGGGCGGGCCACCCGCGCCTTAGCTTCGCGACATCCGACACCACGTTCCGCGACGCGGGCTGGTTTGAAGGTGCCGTCGTCGCGGGCGAGGCGGCAGCCGACGTCGCCATTGCCGCGCTCAGGGCGTGACACGTTCCCTTGCGCACCTCCGGCCTGCGCCCCTTCCGGTGCCGGTGCGATCGTCACCGATATCGACGATGCTCCAATCTCGTCCCGCCGGGGTTAAGCAGGCCCCTTGAAAAGACCCGCGGATTAGGTCGACTGTTCTTCCGTACAACCAGCCGCTCGCGCCCTGTCCGGGTGCCGGCGGGAGTGAGGGAACGGCGTGCCGCTCGAACGATCATCGCTTTGCCGTTTCGTCTGGGCGCTTTGCGCGCTTGTCCTGGCACTCCACGGGCCGGTCCGGGCCGAACCTCCGGCCTATGTCGGCTCCGCGGCTTGCGCCACGTGCCATCAGGACGAGACGGCAGCGTGGAGCAAATCCGACCACCACCTGGCCTGGACCGAGCCGACGCCAGAGAACGTGCTGGGCGATTTCAGCGGCGTCACACTGGAACACGGCGGGACAACCACAACGTTTCGACGTGACGGCATCCGGTTCGTTATCGAGACCCGGGGAGCGGATGGCCAGACCGCCGCCTATCCGGTTGTCGGCGTCGCCGGTGTCGATCCCCTGCAGCAATACCTTCTGGCGCCGATGCCTGGCCGAACCCAGGTATTCGACATTGCCTGGGATGTCGGCCGGAAGCGGTGGTATCCGGTCTTTCCCGATCAGGACGCCTCTCCCGGGAACGGGATGCACTGGACCGGCCCATACAAGAGTTGGGAGGCGCGTTGCGCGGAATGCCACGCGACAGGCTACAGCCGGAACTATGATCCCGCCGCGCAGGTCTACGCGCCGAAACTGGCCGAGAAGGGCGTGGGCTGCGAAGGTTGCCACGGCCCGGGTGCTGCGCATGTGGCCTGGGCCGAGGGGCCGGATCAGCCGGTCGCTGCGGGTCTGACGGCGGTGGGCCTGACGGTGGACCTTGGCCAGTCGCAGAGTGTCGAGGTCCAGCAGTGCATGACCTGCCATTCGCTGCGTGAGGCGCTGTCGGACGGCAACCCGGTTCCCGGCAGGCCCTATCATGACGCCTTCACCCTCTCGCTGCTGCGCGAGGGGCTGTTCCACGCAGACGGCGCCATCCAGAGCGAGGTGTTCGAAGGGGCGTCATTCCTGCAGTCGAAGATGTTCGCCAAGGGGGTGCGCTGCTCCAACTGCCACGAGCCGCACAGCGGAGAGTTGCGGGCGGAGGGGAACGGGGTCTGTGTGCAATGCCACTCGCCGGCGGGGAACCCGGAGTTTCCGTCGCTGCCGCTGAAGGTCTTTGACGGGCCGGAGCATACCCATCATCCGGCGGGTAGCGAAGGCAGCAAGTGCACCTCGTGCCACATGATCCAGCGGACCTACATGGGCATCGACCGTCGGCATGATCACGGGTTCCGCATCCCGCGCCCGGACCTCGCCTCGACCGGGGCGCCGGACGGCTGCACGGATTGCCATGCCGACCGGGATGCAGCCTGGGCGGCGGCGACGCTGGAGGCATGGTTCCCGCAGAGCACCCATCGCGGGCCGCACTATGCGACCACGATCGCGGCGGCGCGTCAGGCGCCGGAGACACAGGTGCAGGCACTGCTGGCGCTGGCGGAGTGGGACGGGCCGGGTATCGTCCGGGCCTCGGCGCTGGACTTGCTGGGGCCGCTGGGGCACGCGGCGTCGGCAGGGCGGGTCAGCAAACTTCTGGACGATCCCGATCCGCTGGTCCGGGCGGCGGCGGCGGGGGCGCTGCGGGGGGTGCCGCCGGAGCAGCGGCTGGACCTGCTGACACCGGCGCTGGGCGATCCGATGGAATTGGTGCGGGTGGCGGCGGCGAAAGCATTGCTGGACGCGCAGCCGGGGGCGGGGTCGCCGGGGTTCGACGCGCTTCAGGGGGCGATGGGCGAGTGGCAGCGGGGGCTGATGCTGCGGCAGGACTTTCCCGAGACGCATCTTCAGATCGGGGGGGCGGCGCTTCAGATACGGAACTGGGGCGTGGCAGAGCAGGCCTTTGGTGAGGCGGCGGCAATGGACCCCCAGCTGGACGAGGCCTGGGGGATGGTCGTGCGGATCCAGGACGGGCTGGGGCGCGGCGCGGAGGCGCGGGCGACGCTGGCGAGGGCGCTGGCCTTGAACCCCGGCAGCGCGCTGCTTCTGAACCTGAGGGATCAGATGGGGGCGGCGGGGCCGTGAAAGGGGTGGGTGTCGCACAGGGCGACGTTTTCCCATGAGTTTGATCTTGCAGGGTTTCGGGCTGCGCCGTTAACTGGTTTTGGCGGGTTCGGGTGTACGACAGTCCGCAGGGTGGCGTTCCTTGGCGCGCGCAGGTCAGGGGGGCCAGCCCCCCTGTCGCGGCAGGCCGCGACTCCCCCCGGGATATTTCTGAACAGAAGAAGCCGGAAGGTCAGGGGACCGGCGGTGTGCGGGCGGATCGGATCGGATCAGCAGGGGTGCGGGCCTGTCAGCCCAGCACCTCGTCCTGATGCTCGCCCAGCCGGGGCGCGGCGCGCCCGAGGGAGAGTTCCGCGCCCGAGAAGGTGAAGGGGGAGCGGACGCCGGGGATGCCCTGGGGCGCGATCTGCATCTGGCGGTGGATGATCTGGGGATCGGCAAAGACCTCGGCCATGTCGTTGATCGGACCGGCAGGAACGCCTTCGGCCTCGCAGGCGGCGAGAAGATCGGCCTTGGTCCACCGGGTGGTGGCGGCCGTGAGGGCGGCGGTCAGGGCGGCGCGGTTTGCGACCCGGTCGGCATTGGTCAGATACTCCGGCGCGGTGGCGAGAGCGGGAAGACCAAGGATGGTGCAGAGGCGATGATACTGCGAGTCATTGCCGGTGGCGATGATGATCCAGCCATCGGCGCAGTCGAAGACGGCATAGGGCACGAGATTCGGGTGGGTGTTGCCGACGCGGTTCGGGGGCTTGCCGGTGGCAAGGTAGTTCAGCCCCTGATTGGCCGTGATGCTGGTCGCCACGTCCAGAAGCGACATGTCGATCTGCTGACCGAGGCCGGTTCCTGCGCGCTGGTGCAGGGCCGCGAGGATCGCGGTGGTGGCATAGACCCCGGTGAAGATATCGGCGATGGCGACGCCGGCCCTCATCGGCTGGCCATCAGGTTCGCCGGTGAAGCTCATCAGCCCCGCCATGCCCTGGATGATGTAGTCATAGCCCGCGCGATGCGCGTAGGGACCGGTCTGCCCGAAGCCGGTGATCGAGCAGTAGATCAGGCGCGGGTTCACGGCGGAGAGGCCCGGATAGTCGAGCCCGTACTTGGCCAGGCCGCCGACCTTGAAGTTCTCGATCACCACGTCGGCGTCGGAGACAAGGCGGCGCACCGTCGCCTGACCCTCTGCCGTGCGGAAATCGCAGGTGATGGAACGCTTGCCGCGATTGGCCGAATGGAAATAGGCGGCGGTAGGCTCGCCCCCGTGGTCGATGAAGGGAGGCCCCCATTGGCGGGTATCGTCGCCTTCCGGAGCCTCCACCTTGATGACATCCGCCCCGAGGTCGGCCAGGGTCTGGCCGGCCCATGGACCGGCCAGAATCCGTGCCAGTTCGATGACCCGCAGGCCGGCGAGCGGGGCAGACATGTCAGCCGAGCTTTTCGTCGAGGATCTTCTTGAGATCCTCGTAGCTCATGTTGCTGTGCTTCTCGCCGTTGATGATGATCGTGGGCGTGCCTTCGATCTGGTCGGTCTTCTGGTTTTCCTCGTATTTCGCGACGAGGGCCTGGGCCATCACAGCATCCTGCATGCAGGCGTCGATCGCGGCATCGTCCATCCCGGCGGTGCGGCCGATCTTCTTGAGATTTTCGACCGCCACAGCCGGGTCTTCGGTTGCGGCCCAGACCTTCTGCTGGTCGAACAGCATCCCGTTGATCCCGAAATAGCGAGTTCTCGCCCCCGCAGCGGGCCATCATCGCGGCCCAGAGGCCGTAACGATCGAAGTAGACCTCGCGGTAGACGAACTTCACCTTGCCGGTGTCGATGTAGTCCTTCTTGAGATCCTTGAAGACCGTCTCGTGGAAATGTGCGCAATGCGGGCAGGTGTAGGAGGCGTATTCGATCATCGTGATCGGCGCGTCGGCATTGCCGATCGTCATGTCGGGGACGTCGGGCAGGGGCGCCGTTGCGGGCGCTTCGTCCGCCAGCGCGGCCGTCGAGGTGATCTGCGTCATGCCCGTGCTGTCGGACTGCCCCAGCCAGAAGGCCGCGCCGAGCGCCAGCGCGAGGGCCAGTACTGCGGCCGAGAGTTTCTTTGCCATCGAGTGCCTCATGTCTTTTGCCGTGTCAGGAAATTGCGGGTGATCTGTTCCAGCGCGCTGCGCAATCCGTCGTCATGGACGCCTTCTGCCACGCGTGCGGCGGTGGCGGCAATGGCGGGATCGGCGGCGGGCGCGACTTTGGGGGCGGGTGCGAACCCGGCCTGCCCATCGGCGAAGCCGGTGGGCGCGGTCTGGGTCAGGGCGATGCGGGAAATGGCGTTGTAGCCGTAGCAGGCATTCACCCGTTCGCGCAGTTTCGGGAGCTGCATCTGCACCATCGGCGCCTGGGCCGAGGTGGTGAGCAACGTGAGCGTGGCGCCGAAACCGTCGCGCGCGTAGCCGATCTTGACGGGGCGGGTGATGCGGGCGAGGTCTTCGCCCGCGATCTCGGCCCAGTGGGTGAGCAGGCGGGATACCGCGAAGCCGCGCGCCTCGCCCGCCGTGCGGATGCGGTCGGAGACCAGTTTCGACGCCGCCTCGAACCCGCGCGAGCGGCGGGCGGGCGTTGGCGAGGGTGTTGGTGCGCGGGTCATCTGGTCATGGTCCTGTCGGCGGCTATTCTAGGCAGGTGCGCGGCGCATACCAGACAAATGGCGGGGGAAGGGGCATAAACATTGCGTGACAGGGATTTGGCAGGCGACCTCCTGGCCTGGTACGACGCCCATGCACGGGTGATGCCGTGGCGCGTGGGGCCGGACGAGCGGCGGGCGGGGATGCGGCCCGATCCTTACCATGTCTGGCTGTCGGAGGTGATGCTCCAGCAGACGACGGTTGCGGCGGTTCGCGCGTATTTCCGCCGCTTCGTCGCGCGCTGGCCGGATGTGGGGTCGCTGGCCGCCGCCGGGGATGCCGAGGTGATGGGCGAGTGGGCGGGTCTGGGCTACTACGCGCGGGCGCGCAATCTGTTGTCCTGCGCGCGGGCCGTGGTGCGGGACCATGGCGGGCGGTTTCCCGCGACGCGCGAGGGATTGCTGGGGCTGCCGGGCGTGGGGCCCTACACCGCCTCGGCGGTGGCCGCGATTGCCTTCGACGAGCCGGCGGTGGTGGTGGACGGGAATGTGGAGCGCGTGATGGCGCGGATGTTCCGGGTGGACGTGCCGCTGCCGGGGGCGAAGGCGGAGCTGACGCGGCTGGCGGCGAAGCTGACCCCGGCGGAACGGCCGGGCGACTATGCGCAGGCCGTGATGGATCTGGGCGCCACGGTCTGCACGCCGCGCAGTCCGGCCTGCGGGATCTGTCCGTGGTTGCAGGATTGTGCGGCGCGGGCCGCCGGGGTTCAGGGCGACCTGCCGCGCAAGGCCGCAAAGGCGGAGAAGCCGCTGCGGCAGGGCAAGGTCTGGATCGCGCGGCGCGAGGACGGGGCGTGGTTGCTGGAGACGCGGGCCGGACGGGGGTTGCTGGGCGGGATGCTGGGCTGGCCCGGGTCGAACTGGGACGGCGCAGGCGGGGGCGCACCGCTGACCGCACCGTGGCGCGATGCTGGGGCGGAGGTGCGTCACACCTTCACGCATTTTCAACTTCGGCTGGGGATAGAAGTGGCAGAGGTGCAGATGGAGGCGGTGCCGCTGCGGGGTCGGTTCGTCGAGCGGCAGGCGTTTCGTCCCTCGGACCTGCCGACGGTGATGCGAAAGGCGTTCGACCTGGCATCCGGGGCGTTTTCGCCGCGTTGAGCGGGACGCGATACGGGGTAGTGTGAGGTTATGACCTTCGAGACGATTCCTGCGGATCAGGTGGCCCGACCGGGCCGCGCGCTGCCGTTCTGGCTGTCGCTGGGGCTGGTGCCGGTGACGGTGCTGGCGGCCCTGCAGGGCGGGTGGACGATCGCGCTGGTGCCGCTGGCGTCCTGGGGGTTGTTTACGGTGCTGGATGCGGTGGAGGGGGTGGAGACGGCGAACGCCGATCCGACGACACCGGACAGCGAGCTGGTCTGGTACCGGGCGATCACGCTGTTGTGGTTTCCGGTGCAGCTGGCGCTGCTGTGCTGGCTCTTGTGGTATGTGCCGCAGGCGGACCATCTGGGACGGGCGGAGCGGATCTGGCTGTTCTTCGGGATGGGCGTTGTGTCGGGGACGGTGGGGATCAACTATTCCCACGAGTTGATGCACCAGCGGTCGAGGGCGGAGCGGTGGCTGGCGGACCTGCTGCTGGCGAGCGTGCTCTATTCGCATTTCCGGTCGGAACATCTGCGCGTGCATCACACCTGGGTGGGCACGCCGCGCGATACGGTGACGGCGCGTTATAACGAGGGGTTTCACCGCTTCTTCCCGCGCGTGCTGCGGCAGTCGCCGCGTTCGGCCTTTCGGGCGGAACGGGCGATGCTGGCGCGGCGGGGGCGTCCGCGTCTGGCATCGGGGCAATCCGTTCTGGCGCTATGCGGTGTTGCAGGGCGGGTTTCTGGGGCTGGCCTTCGGGCTGGGGGGGTGGATCGGGCTGGGGCTGTTCGTCTGGCAGGCGTTCGTCGCGATCTGGCAGCTGGAGCTGGTGAACTACATCGAGCATTACGGACTGACGCGGCGGCATCTGGGGCAGGGAAGATACGAACACGTTCTGCCACGCCACAGCTGGAATTCGGACTACAGGGCGTCGAACTGGCTGCTCATCAATCTGCAGCGGCATTCGGACCACCACTACAAGCCTGACCGCCGGTTTCCGCTGTTGCAGACCTATGACGACGCGGATGCGCCGCAGCTTCCCTACGGATATCCGGTGATGACCACGCTGGCCATGGTGCCGCCGCTCTGGAAGCGGATGATGAACCGCCGGGTAAAGGCGTGGCGCAAGCGGCACTATCCGGACATCATCGACTGGAAGCCCTACAACAAGGCGCGCAACCCGGTGCCGGTGCAGTCCTGACTTCTAGAAAATCTAAATGAATTGTTAACACTTGTGGCTGCTCATGGACTGGGCGGGCAAACGCCTGATCCTGAAGCTGGTGAGTGAGAGTTGTGAAGAAATATCTTGGTTTGGTCTGTCTGTTCCTGCTTTCTGCCTGCGTTGTTCCCGCACCTGCCGTTTCGGACTTCAACGGATCGAGCGTCAAGATCCAGACCTCTGTCTTCAATTCCAACGCGCAGGAACAGGCTACTGCGGAAGCCGCCCGGATCTGTCAGAAGGTCGGCAAGCGGGCTGAGTATGCCTCGGCCCGGCAACTCTCCGACTACGATTCCGAGTTGCTGTTCCTTTGCCTCTAGGACGAGGCCTGCCGATAGCAGTGGCCCAGGCGTTGCGCCGTGGTCGGCGCCAGGTGCGATACGGCCAGGGGCTTGAACTGTGCGCCGACGGCGGGAGCGTCACCCGCCCCGCCGCTATCCCTCACTCCTCCGGCTTTGCGGGGTCGTTGCGGGCGCGGAATTCGGTGTAGATCGCCTCGGCGATGGCGGTGACGGTCAGCACGAAGATGCCGATGCCGATCAGCAGGTAGAAGATGGTATAGATCTTGCCGAGCGCGGTCTTGGGGGCGAAGTCGCCGTAACCGACGGTCGACATCGTGACGACGCAGAAATAGACGGCGTCGAGGAAACCCCAGCCTTCAAGGACGGTGTAGATCAGCGCGCTGAAGGTGACGATGCCACCCGCCAGAATCATCAGGGCCTTGACGTTGGGGTTTCGGAACGCGGCTGGTATCGCCTGCGCTATGTTGACGTATCCGGCGATCACGCTGGTCGGGTTGGGAACCGGGGGCTTCATTCCGCTTTCCTTTCGCATCGGGAAAAGGGCCCGCCATGCAAACATGGCGGGCCAGGTCGCCTGCCGGGCATGACACCGGCGGGCGGGCGGTAACTGTGCGTCTGCCGTGTGTCAGTGGGCCGGACCGTCATCCATTTCGGCCCGGATCTGCTGGCGGAGGATGTCGATCGGGACCATCTGGCCGTCGCGCGTGAAGTGCCAGTAGGTCCAGCCGTTGCAGGACGGGCGCACCTTCCAGCGCCGCGCCGACCTGATGGATCGAACCCTTGGTCTCGGCGCGACACAGCGTGCCGTCGGCGCGGACCTTGGCCGTGTGGCGCGCGTTCGGTGAAGTCAGCACCTCGCCCGGACGCAGCATCCCGCGTTCGACGACCTGTCCGAAGGGCACGCGCGGTTCGGCGCGTTTCGAGCCGGTGATTTCCAGGGCGGCAGCGATCATAGGCTGCGGACCCGGTGAAGCCGCGCTGCGGCGACCTTGCGGTAGGCCTCTTCACGTTCGATGCCGATGAAGTCGCGGCCCAGCATCTTGGCCACCGCGCCGGTGGTGCCGGTGCCGAAGAACGGGTCGAGCACCACGTCGCCGGGGTTGGTGGTGGCGACGAGGACGCGGTGCAGCAGCGCCTCGGGCTTTTGCGTCGGATGGGCCTTGTCGCCGTTCGCGTCCTTGAGCCGTTCGTGCGCCGGTGCAGAGCGGGATCACCCAGTCCGACCGCATCTGCACGCCGTCGTTCAGCGCCTTCAGCGCCTCGTAGTTGAAGGTGTACTTCGCTGCTTCTTCGTCGCGGCTGGCCCAGATCAGCGTTTCGTGCGCGTTGGTCAGCCGCTTGCCCCGGAAGTTCGGCATCGGGTTCGACTTGCGCCAGACCACGTCGTTCAGCATCCAGAACCCCTGGTCCTGCAAGGCCGCGCCGACGCGGAAGATGTTGTGGTAGCTGCCGATCACCCAGATCGCGCCGTTCGGTTTCAGCAGGCGGCGTGCGGCGGCGAGCCAGTCTTGCGGGTGAACTGGTCATAGGTGGCGAAGCTGGAAACTGGTCCCAGTGGTCATCGACGGCGTCGACCATGGAGTTGTCGGGGCGGTGCAGTTCGCCCTTGAGCTGCAGGTTGTAGGGCGGATCGGCGAAGATCAGGTCGATGCTGCCTGCGGGCAGGCTGTTCATCACCTCGATGCAGTCACCCGCAAGGATCTGGTTGAGCGGAAGCAATGCAGCTTCCGTCGGTGCCGGTTCGTTTCGTCATCTCTGCCTCTGTCCCCGCGGCTTTGTCGCCGTGTTGTTGAGGCAAGGATGAGTCATCGGCGATTCGCCGTCAAATTCTTTATTGAATCAAGAGCTTACAGAATACTGCTTGATACAAGATATTGTGGACGGGCTTGAACGAACGCCTATGGTGAGGGGTGACACCAAGATTTCGGAGCGCGCGACATGATGCGCCGGGTCGGGTAGCCTGCGTTCCGCTCCCAGCCGTAGCCGGGGTGCTGTTGCGCCAAATCCACCATGATCCGGTCGCGTGTCACCTTGGCGATGATCGAGGCGGCGGCGATGGACAGGCAGCGCGCATCGCCCTTCGATCACGGCCTCGGCCCGGCAGCGCAGATCGCGCGGGATCATGTTGCCGTCGATCAGCGCATGATCGGCGGCAACGGTCAGCGGCCGCGACGGCGCGTCCCATGGCGAGGTGGCTGGCGCGCAGGATGTTGATCGTGTCGATCTCTTCGACGCTGGCATGGCCGACGCCGACCTCGGCGCAGCCGACGAGGCGCGGCAAAGAGCGCCTCGCGCCGCGCGGCGGTGAGGCGCTTCGGAATCGTTCAGGCCGGGCGGGATGCGGGCAGGGTCCAGCCGGACGGCGGCGGCGGTGACGGGGCCGGCGAGCGGGCCGCGCCCCGCCTCGTCCACGCCGACGACGTAGCGGGCGCCGATGCGCCATGGGCGGCGGTTTCGAAGGTGAAATCGGGGGCGGGTCCGTGCCATGCGAGTGGCCTTGCCGATGCGGACGGAAGCGGGAAAAGAGGGGGTGGAGGCTGCTCCCCGTCCACCCCCAGATCTGCGGCCCCGTGTGGGGCAAGTTAAGCCGGCCCGAAGATGTTCCCGGTTTACCAGCGGCGCACGCGGAAGCCTGCATCGCGCAGGCACTGTTCCGAGTAGATCCTGTCGCCTGGCCGTAGATCGCGGCTGCGGATGCGGGCGCAGTATTGCGGCAGGCGCATAGGCCAAGCCTTCGCGCTGCAGGCAGCGTTCGGCATAGTAGGTGGCGGGCCGGAGGCCCCGATTTCGATCGCGCAGAGCGCCGGGCAGGCGGGGGCCCTGGCTGAACGGTTGTAGCGGTCGTCCTGGAGGTAGCGGTCGTCCTGGCGGTAGCCGTTCTGGCGCTGCCAGTCACTCTCGGCGTCCCAGCGGGGTCGTTCGCGATAGATGCTCGCGATGGGCTTCGGCTGCTGGTAGACCGGCGCGCGGGCGACGGGCTGTGCCGCGCGGTTCTGGTTCTGCAACGCCCCCGCGATGACGGCGACGGCCGCGATGCCCGCGAGAGGCGCGCAGCATGTCGCTTGTCATCCGCGGCGGCAGGGCCTGCGCCCGAGGTGATGGCCGCGGCCGAAATGGCGGCAGCGGTGACGGCGTTCACGATCCAGGTTTCCGCGGTGGTCATCTGCGTGGTCCTTTTCCGGTGGGTGTCCGACACGATGGGTGCTGCCGGATGCGATGACCGGACGCTGCGGCCGGCGGGGTCGGACAGGCAATATCGGCGGCTGTTATGCATAGCAGCCGCGTAAGGCCGGCGGGCCTGTCATTGAATACGGCAGGTTCGCGGGCAATGATCGCCGGGCATGAAGGAGCGGGCATCCGATGACCCTGCCTACTTCCTTCCTGCTGTGGCGCTGCCTGGCCCTGCCGGCGCAGGCGTGCCTGCTATGCCGATTACAAGGCCAAGCAGGACGATCCGCTGCGGCTGCACTATGGGGTGGCGCAGGTGTCCGACGCCGGCTGCAGCGGGCCGGGCGCGGCGGCGGCGGAATTGCGCCCCGACTGGCTGGCGGCGGGCTGGACGCTTGTTGAACGTGCTGTCCATCTTCGGACCCGAGGGTCTTGAGGAAAGGAAAGCGAGTGCCGGAGAGTTCTTCCTCCGCTACTGACAGCCTGAAGCGCGGGCAACCGGGTGGTTGCCGGCGGGATCGCCGCCATCGTGCTGATCCTGCTGGGGGCGGCGGTGTTCCTGTTCCTGAACCTGCCCGATGCCAATGCCTTCAACGCGCAAGGTCGAGCGGATCTTCGTCGAGAACGACGATCTGACCGCAGGCGCCGAGATCAAGCTGCTGGAGATCCTGGCGCAGTCCGGGACCTCGTTTTCCGAGGTGCTGGCCAGCTACCGCATGGTGATCTTCGTGCTGCTGGTGTTTTCCACGGCGCTGCTGATGGCGGCGCTGGTGTTTCTGGTGACGATCATCGCGCTGAACCGGCGGATTTCGGCGATCCAGCGGTCGGGCATTCAGGTGGCAGTCCTGCTGATCAGCCGCGAGGCGCGGGCGGTCTATATCAACGACATGGAGTTCCAGCTGACCGAGGCCGCGATGGAGACGCTGGCGGTGCTGGCCGAGGCGCGGATGGATGACGAGGTGCTGACCGGCGCGCAGATCGAGGCGGTGATCTCGGGCCGCAACGAGGCCGACTGCGACGAGGCGGCGGGGGCGACGCGGGTCAAGCGGCTGCGCGATGCGCTGGGCAACCAGATGGTCAGCGAACTGCTGGTCAAGACCATCGCGCGGCGGGGCTATGTGCTGGCGGTGGGCAAGGACGTGATCCGCATGGTGTGACGTGCGGTGAGCAGTCGGACGGTTTGCGGGGGCCGGTCGCAGGATCTGCGGCTTAGGGGGCGGACCTTCGCCCTGGCTTGATCGAAGGTCCGCCGGGTGTTGCCGGGCCAGAAGGGCGACGCGGGCGCGACTAGACCCCCGCCGATGTCATGCCGCGCGAACGGATGTGCCGCCGATCAGGTGCCTGCATGATGCAGAAAGAACCGGATCATATGGCGCGAGGCGTCAGGGCCGCTTGGGTCGGTGTAGCTGCCGTGAGATTTGCCCCCCATCCAGGCGTGCCCCGCGTCTTCCACCTCCCACAGTTCCGCCATCGGTCGACCGTCGGTGTTCTGGTGGGCCGTCTTGCGGAACCTGCGCCCGCCCTCCGACCGTCCGGTCTGGGTGTGGCATTGAAGCCCCGGCATCGCGTGGATGGCTTGCGAGATGATCGCGGCGGCGTTTACCGGATGCACCGTCGTGTCGGCCGATCCGTGGAACACGATGGTCGGAACGCCGGTCTGGTGCGGGGTGGCCCGGCTTCCGCTGCGCATGGCGGAAAAGGCCGAAGGCACGTCATGCGCGCTGCCTGCGGGCAGGCCCGAATGGGCCCCGACCGCGCTGAAGACCTCTGGATAGGCGGCCGCCACGATCACAGCGGTCGCCGCGCCCGCCGAAAGCCCGGCGATATACACCCGCGAGGCATCAATCGGATGGTCGCGCAGGATATCGCCGGTGAGGCCCGCGATCATGGCCGGTTCGCCCCGACCGCGCCCCTGATCTTCGGGCCGGAACCAGTTCCAGCACCTTTGGGCATTTGCCATCATCGGTTGCGCCGGATAGGCGATCACGCAACCGAATTCCTCGGCCAGAGCATTCATGCCGGTTCCAGCGGCAAAATCTTCCGGCGTCTGGGTGCAGCCATGAAGCATGACGATGAGCGGCAGCGCCGCCCCGGGTCTGCTTGCGGGGACATAGAGCCGATAGCCGAGGGCGCCATCGGGGGACGTGTGGGTGAGAGACAGAAACCGAGCGCCCGGCGGAATGGGCGTTTCGGGAAGCGAGAGCGGCCCATGCGCCGGCATTCCACCGGCAGCGATCCTGCGGAGCGTCTCCGACAGCCGCGTTCTGGGCTTTTGAGCGACAGGCCGTGTCGGCGTTGCCGGCGGTTGCGGACCATCGGCATCAATCTGCGTGAAGTCGCCTTCGATCACGTGGTCATCAGCCGGGTTTCCGTTGCCCGCAGACCCGGTGCCCGCCGGGGCGCGCCCCAGTAGTGACTGGATCAGCGCCGTCGCATCCTGAAGGTTGCCGGCGCGGGTCAACGCGGTGGCCCGGGCAATGCCTTCGGTGAAAGTCTTGTTCATATCCTGCCTCATTGAAATCTTCTGTCAGCTTATCCGGTCCGCCAGGGCGGCCTTCACGTCGTCGGTCGCCTGCAGGGAGCCCAGCACGCTGAGCGCCGCGATCGTGTTTCGGGCCAGTTCGGGCGACACGTCGGGCGCGATGATGGCGAGGCCCAGAACCCGTATGTCGAGCATCTCGCCCGCCGTCTGTGCTGCCATCAGCTCCGCGCGGTTGATCTGCCGCACACCAAGATCCACGCTTCTGCGCGTCACGATCTGGCGGACGGTATCGGCGTGCCGTTCGATCTGGTTGCGGATCGCCGTGCGGATGAAGTCGGTTCTGTTCGAGTAGAAGCCCTCCTGCACCAGAAGTTCGATCTGCCCCAGGTCAACGACTCCGAGATTGATGGTGATCTTCTCGAACTCCGGTCCTTTTGCACTTGGAACGATCTCAAGCCGCGGCATCTTCCATCCCTTTACCATCTGTATGGATGGTATATGGATGCTTTTAGGGCAACGGCAAGCCAGAACGTCGATTCAGTTCCCGGATTCGCGCTTTGCTTCAGCAACCGAACCTCGCAGCGGCACGGTCTGTCGGCGGGACAAGACTTGCTGCGGGCATGTTGCGTCCGGCGGCGCTTCGCGGTCTGGCGGAATTCCACCTATTCCCGATCTGGCAGGGAACGTCCTCTGACGCGGCAGGTTGATCCGGTGCGCAATGCGCGCGGATCAGAGGAGGAGACTGCAATGGCGACCACCAACACCAGGAAGCCTGCACTTCACGGTGCAGCCGCGGCATCCCACAGCAAGGCCGAAGCCGCAAAGGATCAGGCCAAGCCCGGGAATTCCAAGCCCGGCGGCACCGGCAGCAAGCCATCGAACGCAGACAACAAGAGCGACAGCGGCAAGAAATCCCGCTGACGCCGAACCGGAGCAGAGGCTCGCCGACGAGCGGCAACTCCCCTGCTCATTCCTGCAGATAAAGGACGACACGATGAAAACGCTCGCAGACGCTTTCCACCATACCCTTCAAGACATCTACTACGCCGAAACGGCCCTGACCAAGGCACTGCCCAATGTCGCCAAAGCTGCGGGCAATGCGGAATTCAAAACGCTGGTGCAGGCTCATCTGGCCGAGACCAAGCAACAGATCGTCATCCTCGACAAGGTCTTCGCCTCGATCGGGCAAAAGGCCAGCGGCATGAAGTGCGATGCGATCGATGGCCTGATCAAGGAAACGGACGGCATCATCAAGGACGCGACGGGAATTGCCCTCGACGCCTGTCTTATTGCAGCCGCACAAGCGGTCGAGCACTATGAGATCGCCCGCTATGGCGCGCTGCGCGAATGGGCGAAAGTGCTGGGTCATACCGAGGCGCATGACCTTCTGAGCCAGATCCTCGATATGGAAAAGGCGGCGAATTCCAAGCTCACGGGCGTGGCCGTGACCGCCGTAAACATGGCGAAGACGGCGGCCTGAGACGGGGCGGAAGCCTGTGTCGGATGTGGATCATTTCCGACGGACTTCTGCGCGCCCGGCAACGGGCCCAAATGATGTGGGACACCGGATCTTTTGCGTCCGGTGTCCGCTATTCATATCAAAATTAGAATGCCCGATTCGGACCTAATTGAACTAGACTGCCCATAGCCAGGACTGGCTGGGGGGCGAACCATGAAAATTGTGACGAACTGCCTTATGAGTGCATTCGTGCTTGCCGGAACCATCGCATTTGCGAAGGACGGGGTGACGGACCCCATCGTGAAAGCGCGCATGGAGTTGATGGATGCCAACGGTGCGAACACCAAGTTCCTGTGGGCCATGGTCAAGGGACAGATTCCGTTCGACGCCGCCAAGGCGGCGATTGCGCGGACAAGCCTGATCAACGGCGCAGCGCAGATCGAAGAGGCTTTCGAAAAGGAAGCCTATGACCCTGTTACGGTGATCGACCAGGATGTCTGGACCAACTGGGCCGATTTCATTGCGAGGGCGGAAGCAATGGAGTCGGCCGCAAAGGCGCTGGACACCACGAGCCTTGATGGATTGAAGGCGAGCCTCGGTCAGATCAACGATACCTGCGCAAGTTGCCACGTCATCTACAAGATCTGACAGGACTCTCCGTTCGCCCTGGCGGCGTCAGAGTTTGGCGCCCGGCGCGGTCCGATACTCGGGGGGGCAATTCACTTGGGCGGCAGGGGATAGGTCTGAGGCGACCGATGGTAGGCCTCTTCGCAGCGCGGTGAGCAAAACCACAGCCCATCGGGAACCACCCGCTGAAAGCTGGAATACGGTGCGGCCATCTTGCAGACCGGATCGATCCACGCGGGGTCGGGGGTTTCGGCAATCTGGATTTCATAAAGCGAAACCTCGTCAGGGAGTGATCGCAGAGCGGTTTTTCCAAGATCTCGGACCAGTATGCCGTTGGCAGACGCGGCTTCGGCAACAGGCCGGGTTGCGAGGAGCTGGCCGGGAGCAGCCAGGGCCGCAATGCGTGCGGCCATGTTTACGGTCGACCCGAACAGATCGCTTGCCCTGCGGATAACCGGACCGTGGTGCAAGGCCGTTCTTGTCAAAGGCAGTCGCGCATCGTCCCGGCATGCCGGCAGCAGTTTCCCAAGCGCCTTGATTGCGACATGCGGGTCGGGAAACGAGAGCATGACTTCGTCTCCGATCCACTTGATCGGTGGTGCGTAATCTTCAAGCGCGGTGCCAACCATTCCCTCAAAGATCTCGAGCATGGCAATCGCGGTTGAAATCTCCATAGACATCGGAAATCGCGCTGAAGCCTGCCAGATCGATAAAAACGACCGTCGCGGACTCATGGGCAGTGCCTCTGTTCACCGGAAAGTCCCCATCCCTTGAGCCAACCGATCCTGTGCGGGTTCTGGCCGAAGCGAGCCTGATGCCCAGGCAAGCCCGGGATCGGTCAAAGGCCAGTGGAGTTTTGGCGCTATGCGCGCCTGAGCGTATCACAACGCTGCTGTGGCGTAACCGTCCTTGCGCTGCGGTCGTTATGTCATTGCACGGACTGGTGACCCCGGATGGATTCGAACCATCGACCTGCCGCTTAGGAGGCGGCCGCTCTATCCCCTGAGCTACGAGGCCAGTCTGCGCTTTCATGAGGGGAAATCCGAACTTCTGCAACCCGCTCGTCGACCCGCGGAGGGCAAGAGTAAGGGGGAGTGTGTTTGGCCCACCACCCCCCCTTGAGTCCCATGCGCCGGAGTTGAGAGCTTGCAGGGCGCGCAGGAGTTCGCCAGCTTTCGCTGTTAGCGATAACATACTCAAGACCGCGCACTTGGACAAGCCCTCGGAATGCGGTTAACAACAGCCTATTGATCCGGCATTTCAAAGGACGCTTCGTGACCCGTCTTCCCCCCTTGCCGCCCCGCCGCCCCCTGACCCTGCGCGATGTTTCCGATGCCTCGGGCGTCAGCGAGATGACCGTGAGTCGCGTGTTGAGAAGCCGGGGCGACGTGTCGGAGACGACACGGGCCAAGGTGCTCGAAGCGGCGCGCGCACTGGGGTATGTGCCCAACAAGATCGCGGGCGCGCTGGCGAGCCAGCGGGTGAACCTTGTCGCGGTCATCATCCCGTCTTTGTCGAACATGGTGTTCCCCGAGGTGATGACAGGCGTTTCGGAGGTGCTGGAGGATACCGGGTTGCAGCCGGTGGTGGGTGTGACCAACTACTCGCCGGAACGGGAAGAATTGGTGCTGTACGAGATGCTGTCCTGGCGGCCGTCCGGCGTCATCATTGCGGGGCTGGAGCATACGGCGGCGGCGCGCGCGATGTTGAAGAACGCGGCCATCCCGATCGTCGAGATCATGGACGTGGACGGCGAGCCTGTGGACAGTGCCGTTGGCATCTCGCACTGGCGGGCCGGGCGGCAGATGGCAGAGACGATCATCGCTGCGGGACATCGGCGAATCGGGTTCCTCGGCACGAAGATGCCGGATGACCACCGCGCGCGGAAGCGACTGGAGGGGTTCGAGGCGGGGCTTGCGGCTGCGGGGCTGGCGCTGGCCGACCGCGAGTTCTACTCGGGCGGATCGGCGCTGCTGAAGGGGCGCGAGATGACGGCGGCAATCCTGGCGCGGACACCGGACCTCGATTTCCTCTATTACTCGAACGACATGATCGGGGCGGGTGGATTGCTCTACTGTCTGCACGAGGGGATCGCGGTGCCCGAGCGGGTCGGCCTTGCCGGTTTCAACGGGGTCGATCTGCTGGACGGACTGCCCCGGCGGCTGGCGACGATGGATGCCTGCCGCCTGGAGATAGGCCGGATTGCGGCGGAAATCGTGGCGGGCAAGCGTGACGGCGGGGTTGTGGAACTGTCGCCGACCCTTCAACCGGGCGACACGATCCGGCACCGCTGACCAGCAGCGCTTTCGAAAACCCTCCGCAATATCCCGCGCAGGCTTCGGTTCTCAGACGGTGAGTGCGGTGCCTGAGACGCCCGTGATGGTGGCGGTCACGATCTGCCCTTCGGGCTGATCCGTCCCGAACCTGACCTCGGTGAACTGCCCGGTGCGCCCCATGCGAGGGCTTTCGATCAGCACGTCATGCGTCCTGCCCTGCTGGGCCGCGAGGTGACGGGCAAGCTGCGCGTCGCCGGTCGCGCGCAGGCGGGCGGCGCGGTCGCGTATCTCGGGGCCTTTGAGCTGCGGCATCCGGGCGGCAGGGGTGCCCTTGCGCGGGCTGAACGGAAAGACGTGCAGGAAGGTCAGGCCGCAGTCCACGACAAGCCTTTGCGAGTTTTCGAACATCTGTTCGGTTTCTGTCGGGAAGCCCGCGATGATGTCGGCACCGAAAACCATGTCGGGACGCAGGCGGCGCGCGTCCTCGCAGAACCGGATGGCGTCGTCACGCAGGTGGCGCCGCTTCATCCGCTTCAGGATCAGGTCGTCGCCATGCTGAAGCGACAGGTGCAGGTGCGGCATCAGGCGCGGCTCGGTTGCGATGGCCTGCATCAGCGCATCATCCGCCTCGATCGAGTCGATGGAGCTGATCCGCAGGCGCGGCAGATCGGGCACCAGCCGCAGGATGCGCAGCACGAGGTCGCCGAGGCGCGGCTGCGCGGGCAGGTCGGCGCCCCATGACGTAAGGTCAACGCCGGTCAGCACCACCTCGTTGAAGCCGCGGTCCACCAGCCGCTTGATCTGCTCCACCACCACCCCCGCAGGGACCGAACGCGAATTGCCCCGACCGAAGGGGATGATGCAGAAGGTGCAGCGGTGATCGCACCCGTTCTGGACCTGAACATAGGCTCTGTGCCTGCCAAATCCGTCGATCAGGTGGCCCGCCGTTTCGCGCACCGACATGATGTCGTCGACCTGGATGCGCTCGGTTGCCCCGATCAGGTCGGGCGCCTGCAGTGCGGCCCAGGTCGAGGCGCGCATCTTTTCGCTGTTGCCGACGACGTGGGTTACCTCGGGCATCGACGCGAAGGTCTCCGGCTCGGTCTGTGCCGCGCAGCCGGTGACGATCAGCGTGGCATCGGGATGTTCCCGGCGCAGGCGGCGGATTTCCTGCCTGGCCTTGCGGACGGCCTCGGCGGTGACGGCGCAGGTGTTGACGATGACGGCGTTCTCCAGCCCGGCAGCCAGCGCCAGTTCCTTCATCGCCTCCGTCTCATAGGCGTTGAGGCGGCAGCCGAGGGTAGAGAAAACCGGCAGGGTCATGGGTGGGCGGACAGGAACGCGGGCGTGAGGACGCCGTCGAAGACATGGGCGGTGGGGCCGGTCATCCAGACGCCGTCGTCCCGCCAGTCAACCTCGATCTGCCCGCCGTCGAGGTCGATCAACACGCTACGGCCCGTCAGGCCACGCCGATGCGCTGCCACGGCAGTGGCGCAGGCGCCCGAGCCGCAGGCGAGCGTGATGCCTGTTCCACGCTCCCAGACCCGCATCCGCAGGTGGTCAGGGGCGGTGACAGAGACGAATTCCACATTTGTCGCCTCAGGGAACAGCGGTTCATGCTCGAACCGCGCGCCCTGCGTTGCCACGTCCACGGTCATGGCATCGGCCACGAAGAACACGCAATGCGGATTGCCCATGCCGACCGCCACCGGATCGCCGGGCAGCGGCAGGTGCAGCGTATCCACCGCCCGTGCCAGCGGCACCTCGGCCCAGTCGAGCTGCGGCTGCCCCATGTTCACGCTTACCAGGCCATCCGCCCTGCGGATCGCGCTCAATTGCCCGCGCGCGGTGCGCAACGTGATCGCCGCGCGTCCCGCACCCCGCATCACATGGTCGGCGACGCAGCGCGTGGCGTTGCCGCAGGCGCCGGCCCGCGTGCCGTCGCTGTTCCAGAAATCGAGCGCGATGTCGGCCTCGGTCGAGTCGCGAATCTCTGCCAATTGGTCGAAGCCCACGCCCCGGTTCCGGTCCCCCAGTGCCCGCGCCAGCGCAGGGGTCGTCACCGGCCCGCGCCCGCGCGAGTCGATCACGACGAAGTCGTTGCCAAGCCCATGCATCTTCATGAAGGGCAGGCCGGGGAAGGCATTCTCGGCGTTCATGCGCGCCGATATACGCGCGCGGCCTGGCTTTTGCCAGAGTGGCGGGAGTTCGCGGGCGATTGGCACTTGACCCCGTCTGGTGAAGTTTCTACCAAGCGCTCCTGTCACGGCGCCCCGCCGATGGCGGGCTGCGCCTTGAATTTTCCGACAAATCCGGAGGTTCTGGGACGTCGCCCGGCGAAGCGAGGGGTTGCGGCGGGAGACCGGCCGTTGCGCCGGTGTCCGGATGGTGAGGGCGGGTAGCTCAGTTGGTTAGAGCACGTGACTTTTAATCATGGGGTCGGGGGTTCGAGACCCCCCCCGCTCACCACTTTCTTCCAGATCGCATGACGACAGCGGCCCTTCGGGGCCGCTTCGTCTTGTTTGTGCGCGCGCACAGCCTACGATTCGCGGGGGCGGAGGATCAGGCATGGCGGCAAACACGGTTCCGGTTTCGGCGGGCGAGGCCTTTGATGTGCTCCTGGCCGGTTGGCAGGCGCAGGCGGCGGGACAGATGACGGCATCGTGGATGCTGCACGGGCGGCCCGGCATCGGAAAGACCGAGATCGTGCAACAACTGGCTGACCGGACCGGGCGCGCTGCTGTTCGACCTGCGCCTGACGACGATCGAGCCGCAGGATCTGCGCGGCCTGCCCTATTACGACCACGCGGCGCAGAAGACGGTCTGGTACCGGCCCGAAGATTTGCCCGACGATCCGGCGCGCCCGGCAATTCTGTTCCTGGACGAACTTACAGCCGCGGCCCCCGGCCTTCAGCCCACGGTCTACGGCTTGTTGCAGGAGCGGCGGGTGGGACGCCACCGCCTGCCGCCTTCGACCTTCATCGTCGCGGCGGGCAACGATGTGGAAGATGGCGCGGTCGCTTACGAGATGGGCACGGCCTTGTCCGACCGGCTGATCCACCTCGCGGTGCGGGCCGAGGCGGGCGACTGGCTGGCGCGCTATGCGGTGCCACGCGGCCTGCATCCGGCCGTCGTGACCTTCGTCCGCACCCGCCCCGACCTTCTGGAGACGACCGAGGACTCGCTGCGCCGCGGCCAGGTGATCGCCTGCACGCCGCGGAGCTGGGCGCGGGTCAGCACCATCCTGACCGCCGTGCCCGACCGCCGCCTGCGCGACGTGATGGTGGCGGGCACGGTGGGCGAGGCGGCGGCGGCCGAGTTCATCCTGATCGCCGACGAGATCGCGGCGACCGTGCAGGTTGAGGACATGCTGGAAGCGGGCCCGCGCGGCCGCGTGGCGCTTTACCCCGAGACGATGCACGGGCTGACCGCGCTGGTCTATGGCCTGGTCAGCCTTGCCGATGAGCGGACGCTTCCGGGCGTTATCGAGATCATGGCCGAGATTCGCAACCTTGCCACCCTGCGGCGCGAGCCGGTCTTTGCACGCCTGCCGCTGGGCGAGCTTGCGACCTATGGGTTCGAGGTGCTGATCCGCAAGGCGCTCGACAACGGCTGGCAGCAGGCCTTCCTCACCTCGCCCGCCTACGCAGTCTATGCCGCCGAGCGCAAGGCGGCGGGCCTGGAATGACCCGGCACAGCGCCCGCGCCAGCGTCGCGCTGCGGGCGCTGAACGAAAGCGACCCGGCGATGGCGGCGCTCGCACTCTGGTGCGATCACCGCGACGCGGCCGGGGCAGCGGCACGGACGCAGGGCACGACGATCGCCTACGGCCCGGCCTTCGAGGCGCTGCCCCGGCACGAGCAGATCGGCCTGGCCGCCCATCACATCCTGCATGTCGCCCTTCGCCACACCGGCCGCATGGCCGCGATGGAGGCGCGCTTCGCCGACAGCTTCAACGCCGAGGTCTACAACCTCGCCGCCGACGCCGTGGTGAACGAGGCGCTGGTGCAGGCAGGTTATGCCCTGCCGCGCCCCGCACTGACACTGACGGGCGTGCTGGAGCAGGTGACGGGCACGGCCACGCCGGCGGTGCAGGCGCTGGCGGAGTGGGACGTGGATCGGCTCTATACACGCCTCATGCAGGACGGCCCGGGCGAAGGCCGCGCGGCGGATCGCGCCCGCGCCCATGCCCGCCAGACCGTCTTCACCGAGGATCTGGAGCCCGACGCGCTGCGCGGCGCACCAGAGGAGGCGGGCGAGGATGCGCTCTGGCGTCAGCACCTCTCGCGCGCGATGGAGGCGGGGCGCCTGGCCGGTCGCGGCATCGGGGTGCTGGGGCATCGTCTGGCCGACATCCCGGTTCCCGCCACGCCGTGGGAAGTGGTGCTGCGCGGCCTTGTCACCCGCGCCGTGATGCAGGCGCCGAAGGTGACATGGCGCCGTCCCGCCCGTGCCTGGGTGGCGATGGAGGCGGAGGCGCTTGCCACGGGCGGCCCGGTTCCAGCCTTCCAGCCGGGGGTCCAGCGCGCCTCGGAGGTGCCGCGCGTCGTGGTGGGGCTGGATGCGTCGAGTTCGGTGGACGATGTCCGGCTTGGTGTGTTCGTGGCCGAGGTCGCCGGCATCGCGCGGCGGGGCGGGGCGGAGCTGTGGGTGATCCCCTTCGACGAGGTGGCGCGATCCCCCGTGCGACTCGACCCGGCGGCGTGGCGCGCCGGGCTGGCCGCGCTCGATCTGCCGCGTGGCGGCGGAACCAGCTTCGCGCCGGTCATCGCTGCGGCCGCAGCGCTCGGCCCCTCGATCCTCGTCGTCCTTACCGATCTGGAGGGGGAGTTCGGGCCTGTCCCGCGTGGCCTCCCCGTGATCTGGGCGGTGCCCGACGCGACCGGGCTGGACACGCCGCCGTTCGGGCGGGTGCTGAGCCTCGCCCGCTGATCAGCCCATCATCGCCGACAGCCGGGCATGGGCCGAGATCGCGCGCAGGTCGAGGGCCATGTCGCGCACCTGCTCATCCTCGGCCAGATTGATGCGGTGGAGCGCGCGTTCCGTCAGCGGGGGCTGGAAGAGGGTGTCGCGGATCAGGGTTTCCTCTTCGGTCGTGAGGCGGAGAAGTTCGGGGCCGTCCTCGGACTGGACCGAGACGAAGGTGAGCGGCACGATGCGGGCGAGGTCGGACTGTTCGACCACAAGGTGAAGCTGCCCGCGCATCAGCCCCCGCCCTGCGGCGATCCGGGTCAGGATCGAGACGGCGCGGACCCGCAGCAGGTCAAGGCCCCGCTCCGCCTCGCCCGGCTCCAACAGGGTCTCGCGCTGGGTGGGGGTCAGGCGCAGGAACCGCGTCTCGACCCCATAGACCACCAGAAACATGATGAGCGGTGCCTGTGCGATGGCCAGCGCGCTTTCCCGCCAGACCAGTGCTGCCCCCACGAACGGCAGCAGCGCGCCAAGGTAGCGCAGCAACTCGACCTCGAAGACCATCCGCAGGGTCAGGCCGGGGCCCGCCCCCCGGATCGGAACCAGCGTGACTCGGCCGAAGAAGCGCCGTGGGATCTGCCGCGTCTCGAGGGCAGAGCTGTTCAGCACCGTGGCGGGCGAGACGAGGAACATCTCTCAGAGGTAGCGGTCCCGGGCCGATGTCAACCGCGTGCGCCGCTGCCCCGCGCCCTACCGCCACGTCTTTTCGAGCACCGCGAACCAGTTCTCGTGGCACAGCTTGCGCATCAGCGGCTCGTCGTAGCCGTGCGCGCGCATCGCCTCCTGCAGCGCGGGCAGGCCGGTGACATCGCCGATGCCCTGCGGCACCGTCGCGCCGTCGAAGTCGGAGCCGAGGCCGACGTGATCCTCGCCCAGTTGCGCGATCAGGTGGTCGAGGTGGCGCAGCATCGGCTCCCAGGCCGATGTCGGGCGACTGGCGGCCATCGGGGCGCAGGAAGACGGTGGCGAAGTTCAGCCCCACCATGCCGCCCGACTCGGCGATCATCGCCAGTTGCCGGTCGGTCAGGTTGCGGGTGGAGGGGGTGACCGCATGGGCGTTGGAATGGGTCGCGACCAGCGGCGCGGTGCTGATAGCCGGCCACGTCGTTGAAACCCTTCTCGTTCAGGTGCGACAGGTCGATCATGATGCCAAGCTCGTTGCAGGCGCGCGACCAGCGCCTTGCCCGCGTCGGTCAGGCCCGGCCCGGTGTCGGGATCGCCGGGAAAGCGGAACGGCACGCCATGGCCGAAGATCGTCGGGCGGCTCCAGACCGGGCCGAGCGAGCGCAGGCCCATGGCGTGGAAGAGGTGCAGCGCGTCGAGGTCGGGGTCGATCGGCCTCGGCCCCTTCCATGTGCATGATGCCCGAGATCACGCCGCTGGCCAGGCAGTCGCGCAGTTCGGCCACGGTGCGGCAGACCTTGAAGGCGCCCGTTGCAGGCGCCGCTCCATCCACATCAGGTGGCCCGCCATGGCCAGTGCCACCGGCTGCGCCGCCGCGTGGCCGATCAGGTCGGGCAGCGGCAGGTCATAGGGCGGCGCGTCCATCATCGCCTGGAAGTCGGCGCGTCATGCGCTTCGGGCGAGGGGATGTAGATCGCGAAGAACCCGCCCGCGAAAGGCCCGGCCTTCATGCGCGGCAGGTCGAGATGGCCCTTGCCTTCGCCCGTCAGCCAGATCGCCTCGCGCGTCCTCGGGGGCGTGCAGCAGCCGCAGCAGGATGTCGTTGTGGCCATCGAAGACGGGAAGCGGGGCGGGCATGAGGCGGCTCCTGTGAGTTGTCGCTCCAGTGTTACAGCCAGATCCGGGCGAAAGGACAGGCCAAATCAGGCGCGCGGAGGACGGGTTTTCGGCAGCGTCGCGCCGTGGGCGGTGGCGATGCTTTCGACCAGTGCCGCGATCCGGGGCACGCCGATGCGGTCAGGCCGGAACGCAAGCTGGAAGGGGGCGACATAGCCGAAACGGCTGGGCGCCAGCGCCCGCATACGACCCTGTGACACCCAGAATTGCGCATAGTGATCGGGCAGATACCCGAGGAACGCGCCCGAGAGGATCAGCAGCGCCTCGCTTTCCATCTCGGACACCGTCGCGCCGACGCGCGTGCCGGCGAACACCTTGAGATCGCGCGCGCCCCAGTAATCGCGCCCGATCAGGCGGTGGCGGCGCAGGTCTTCATGACCGATCCGGGCATCCGGCACCGTGAACAGAGGGTGGCTAGAACCGCAGTAGAAGGAATGGGCTTCCTCGTAGAGATCGACGTAGGTCAGGCCGAGGGCAATGCGGGGGAAGCTGCCCACGGCGACGTCGAGCGCGGTGTCGGAAATGTCGCGGAGCAACTCGTCGGGCGGCTTGGTGACGAAGCGGATCTCGGATTCGGGTGCCGCCTCGGCATAGGTGGCCAGCGCGTCGGTCAGCCTGCTATTCGGGTCGGTGATCGTTGCGTCAAGGGTGCCGATGCGGACCGGCCCGGCGAGACGGTCCTTGAGCCCCGCGATGCGGTTGGAGAAACCTTGCGAGGCCGCGATCAGCTGCCGTGCTTCGGCATGAACGGCCTCGCCCGCCTCGGTCAGCCGGAAGCCCGCACGGCCCCGGGTGCAGAGCGTCAGGCCAAGGCGCGTTTCCAGCGCCTTCATCTGGCCCGAGATGGTCGAGAGCGAAAGGCCGAGGGGAACCTCCGCCGCCGCGAACCCGCCGCGTTCGACAATGGTCACAAAGACCCGGAGCAGGCGGAAGTCGGCGGCGTCGAGGGTGGGGCGGGTCAACAGATACTCCGGAATGATCGAAGTGAACTTCGAGACATTCCTATTTTACCCAACCGACCGCTTCGCCACAATCATGCGATTGGAGGATTCGCGCATGACCTGGACGTTGCACTCGGAGACCGGACGGCTGACGGATGTCCTGCTGTGCAAACCGGAGAACTACGCCTGGATTCCGACCAACGCGATCGCGCGGGCGACCCTGTCGTCGGGCACGCCGATGGACCGGGCGGCGCTGGCGGCGGAGTATGCCGAGTTCGAGGCGGCGCTGGGCGAGGCCGGGGTGACGTGCCACTACCTGACGCCCGAGGCGCACCTGCCTTATCAGGTCTACACGCGGGATTCGTCGCAGGTGTCGCCCGGCGGGCCGGCGCTGACCATGCTGGCGATGCCGCAGCGGCGGGGGGAATATGCCTCGGTCCTGAACTTCTACGGTCCGATGTGGAAGATGGCGACCGCAGGCACGGTGGAGGGCGGCGATATCCACCTGATCCGCCCCGGTCTGGCGGCCATAGGCTCGTCCGGCGGGCGGACGGAGCTTGCGGGGGCCGAGCAATATGCGGGCTGGCTGCGGGACGAAGGGTGGGAGGTGATCGTCGTGCCCTTCGACGACCATTTCCTGCATCTGGACGTGATCTTTTCGATGTGCGCGCCGGGGCTGGCACTGGCCTGCCCCGATGCGCTGCCGCCCGACTTCCTCGACTGGCTGCGCGATCACCAGATCCGGGTGATCGACGTGGGCTACCGCGAGGCGATGGCCGACATGGCCTGTAACGTGCTGGCGCTGGGCGAAGGGCGCGTGCTGTCGCCGCGCCATTCCGCCTCGACCAACGCCGCGCTGCGGGCCGAGGGGATCACGGTGCTGGACCCGGAGCTTCGGCTGTTCGCCCATGGCGGGGGCAGCGCCCATTGCATGACGATGCCGCTGAAACGGGACGCGGACTGAAACCGATCTATCTGACGCGCATAAGAACAAACCCAGGGAGACGACCGATGAAGACCACGATTTCGACGCTGGCCCTCTGCGTGGCCCTCCTGCCCTTCGGCGCGATGGCTGAGACGCAGGAGCTGAACGCGCTGGTGTGGTGCGACCATACCGACGACGCGCTGATCAAGCCCTTCGAGGAAAAGTTCGACGTCAAGGTGAACCTGAAGGAATACGAGGGCACCGGGGCGGGCGCTGTCGATCATCGAGCAGTCGCAGCCCGGCGACTGGGACGTGCTGGTGATCGACGGCATCGACGTGCCGCGCGTGGTCGAGACGGGCATTCTGGCGCCGCTGCCGGCGGATCAATTGCCCTATGACGACGCTGTTCCCGGAACTGGTGATGGCCGACAAACAGGTGATCGACGGCAAGACCTATGCGATTTCGGAGAAGTTCGGCTACAATACGGTGTCGTTCAACAAGTCCAAGGTCACGGCGGAACAATGGCCGACATGACCAAGCTCTGGTCCGGCGAATTCAAGGGCCGGCTGGCGGTCTATGACTATTACCTGCCGGTGATGGGCATGGTCGCGGTCGGGCTTGGCATCAAGACCGCCGACCTGACGGTGGCCGATCTGCCGACGATCGAGGAGGCGCTGATGGCGCTGAAGGACAGCGCGCGGCGTCGGTGGGTGAGGTGGTGGCATCGCAGACCGCGATTGCGACCGGCGAGGTCGATATCCTTGTCGGCGGGGGCGAATGGCGTGACGGCGGGGCTGGTGTCCGAGAACCCCGACCTGGACTGGATCATCCCCGAACAGGGGGCCGTGCGCTGGTCGCAGTCGATCGGCGTGTTTGCCGATTCGACGAAGCCCGATCTCGCGCTGGAATTCGTGAAGCACGTGCTGAGCCCGGAAGGTCAGGCGGCGCTGGCGACATCGTCCTGCTACTGGGCGATGCCCGCGAACAAGGCGGCGGGCGACGTGCTGACGGCCGAGCAGAAGGCCGCGCTGCGCTGGGACGATCAGGCGGCCTATCTTGCGCGCGCACAGCTCTATCCCGCGCCGGATGCCGAACTGGACGCGGCGATGCAGGACGTGTGGACGCGGTTCCTCGCCAGTGAATGGCGCGCAGCATCGAGAGCCTGGACCGGAGGCGGGCGCTGGGGTTGCTGGCGCCCGCCACGCTTTGGACGTTGTTGTTCTTTGCGCTGCCGTTCGGCGTGATGGCGGTGCTGAGCCTTCGGCGGACCGACCTGAAGACCGGCGCGCTGCGTTGGAATGGGGGCAACTACGGCGAGTTTCTGGGCAACCCGGAATATCTTGGCGCCTTCGTGAACTCTCTGGAAATCACGCTCACGGTCACGGCGCTCTCGGTGCTGCTGGCCTACCCCCTTGCCTGGATCATCGCCGAAGAGGTGCCGCAGAAATGGCGGCGGCTTGCGCTGGCGCTGGCGGTGCTGCCGTTCTGGACGTCTTATGTCGTGCGATCCTACGCCTGGGGGCTGGTGCTGGCGAAACAGGGGGTGGTGAATCAGGCGCTGGAAGGCGTGGGCCTGCCTGCGCTGGCGCTGGGCAATTCGCGCGACGGCGGTGGTGATCGGGTTCACCCATTTCTTCACGATGCTGCTGACGCTGACGATCTATTCCAGCCTCGTGCAGCTTCCGCCCAACCTGCGCCGCGCGGCGGCGGACCTTGGGGCGGGGCCGGTTGCGACGTTTCGCCATGTGATCTGGCCGATGACGCTGCCCGGCGTGGCGACCGGGGCGTTCCTGACCTTCGCGCTTTGCATCGGCGACTATGTGACGCCGCAGATCCTCGGTGGCGGCAATGACCTGGCCCTGCCGCAGCTTGTGATGCTGCAGATCGGGCGGCGCGGCGGACCTGCCGATGGCCTCGGCTTTGTCGATCGTGCTGATGGCGGCGGTGACGGTGGCCTATCTTCTGACCGCGCGGTTCATGAGGACGGTGCGATGAAGCGCTTCGCCGCCTGCGCCGGGTACATGCTGCTGATCTACGGCTTCATCTTCCTGCCGGTGGTCGTGCTGGTGCTGTTCTCGTTCCAGGACGGCCGCTTTCCGGTGCCGCCGCTCTGAGGGGGCTGACGCTGAAATGGCATGCCGAAGTGCTGGCCGACGAAGACCTGCGCGCGGCGCTGCTGAATTCGCTGATCGTCGCGCTGATGTCGTCTCTGATTGCGCTGTTTCTCGGGTTTCTGGCGGCGCGCGCGCTGGCCCATTCGTCCGTTGCGCGGCGCGGCGGCGATCCGGGGCGCGCTGACCGCGCCGCTGTCGGTCAGCTACCTCGTCATCGGGCTGGGGCTGCTGGCCAGCTTCAACATGGCGGGGATCGGCCTGTCGCTTTGGACGGTGGGGATCGGCCATGTCGTCATCAACCTGCCGCTCTGCTTTGCCATCTGCTATGCCGCGCTGGGCGCGGGCGAGATGCAGGCGGAACGCGCGGCGCGTGACCTTGGCGCGGCGGAGTGGCGGGTGATGGCGCTGGTGACGGCGCCCATGATCTTCCCCGCCCTGCTGGCGGCCTTCCTGCTGTCCGTCACCTTCTCATGGGATGAATTCCTGATCGCCTTTCTGCTGTCGCGCTTCGAGGTGACCCTGCCGGTGGAAATCTGGAGCCTGCTGCGATCCGGCCTGAACCCCAAGACGAACGCGGTCGGGTCGCTGGTGTTTCTGGTCTCCGCGCTGGCCTTTCTGGCGGTGGAGCTTGCCACGAAGAGGCGGACATGACGGCACGGATCGAAATCGAGAACCTGACCCGGCGTTATGGTGAGGCGATGGCGCTGGCGGGCGTGTCGCTGACGGTCGAGGCGGGCGAGTATTGCGTCCTGCTGGGGCCGTCGGGCTGCGGCAAGACCACGCTTCTGAACATCCTCGGCGGGTTTGCGGACCCATCCTCCGGGCCGTTGCGGATCGGCGGGCGGGACATGGTGGGGGTGCCGGCAGCCGCAGCGGCCCACGACGACCGTGTTCCAGGACTACGCGCTGTTTCCGCATATGACGCTGCTCGACAACGTGGGGTTTGGCCTGCGGATGCGCGGGCAGGGCCGGGCCGAGCGGAACCGGCGGGCGGAGGAGATGCTCGCGCTGGTGGGTCTGACCGGGGCGCGGGGGCAAGCGCCCTTCGCAACTATCGGGCGGGCAGCGGCAGCGCGTGGCGCTGGCCCGCGCGCTGGCGGTGGAGCCGGATGTGCTGCTGCTGGACGAACCGCTGGGCGCGCTCGACCTCAACCTGCGGCGCACGATGCAGGAGGAACTGAAGGCGATCCAGCGGCGCGTGGGGGCGACCTTCGTGCATGTGACCCATGATCAGGAAGAGGCGATGGCGATCGCCGACCGGATCGTGGTGATGAACAACGGGCTGATCGAGGATGAAGGTCCGGCAGAAAGGGTCTATCGCCGCCCAAAGAGCCGGTTTGCGGCGGCCTTCCTGGGGGAGATGAACTTCGTCCCCGCGCAGGTCCGGGACGGGCGGCTCGTGACAGCCGCTTGGCGATCTGGGGGCAACCGAGGCGTCAGGCGCGGTCACGCTCGGCATACGCCCCGCCCATCTGCGCCCCGGTGTGGGCGTGCCGGTCGAGGCCGTCGTGCGCGAGCATATGTTCCAGGGCATCCACCGCCGCGTCCGGGTCGAGGCGGGGGGGCTGGACCTTCTTGCCCACCTGCCGCTGGGGGTGGAGGCCGCGCCGGGCGATCATCTGACACTGGCGGTCGACACGGCCGAGATCGTGGTGCTGCCATGAGGCGCGCCCGGGCCGGAGGACTGGTGGCGGGTTACGGCGATGGGCGACGGGATCAGCCTGATCGACGAGCCGCATATCCAACCGTTCTATCGCTGCAACTGCTGGCATATCCGGGGGGGCGACGAGGACATGCTGGTGGACAGCGGCATGGGCGTTGTCTCCATGCGCCGGTGGGTGCGGCTGGTGACGGAACGCCCGCTGCTGGCGGTGGCGAGCCATACGCATTTCGATCATATCGGCTGCCACCACGAGTTTCCGCGCCGCGCCGTCCACCGGGCCGAGGCACATCTGCTCGCGGCACCGGGGCGCAAGGCCGTGCTGGCCGACCCCTATGTGACGGACGAGATCTTCGACGTGCTGCCGCCGGAACCGTATGTCTCGGCCGGATACAAGGTTACGCCTGCCCCCGCGACGCTGCTGCTGGAGGATGGCGATATCCTGCCGCTGGGGCCGCGGCGGTTCGAGGTGATCCATACGCCCGGCCATTCCCCGGTGGAATCGCGCTGTGGGAGGCGGCGACGGGGGTGCTGCTGACGGGCGACATCGTCTATGACGGGCCGCTGATCGAGGACACCTATCACTCCGATCCGGCCGACTATGTGCGTTCGATGCGCCGGTTGCGCGACATTCCGGCGCGGGTGGTGCATGGCGGGCATTTCCCCTCGTTCGACGGCGAGCGGCTGCGGGCGATGATCGACGACTGGCTGCGGGCAAAGGGCGCCTGATCAGCGCCGCATGACCGGGTGGGCCGGAGTGCCCGTCGCCGCGAAGGAGGTCAGGTTTTCGCGCGTGGTCATGGCGATGCCCGCAAGCGCCTCAGCGGTGAAGAAGGCCTGATGACCGGTGACAAGCACGTTGGGAAAGGTCAGCAGCCGCGCGAAAACGTCGTCGGCGATGAGCTGGTCGGACAGATCCTCGAAGAACAGATCCGCCTCTTCCTCGTAGACATCGAGGCCGAGACTGCCGATCTGCCCCGATTTCAGACCCCGGATCACGGCGCGGGTATCGACGACCTCGCCCCGGCTGACATTGACCAGCATGACCCCCGGTTTCATCTGCGCAACGCTCCGGTCATTCACCAGATGGCGCGTCTCGGGCGTGAGCGGACAGAGCAGCGTCACGATGTCGGCCTCGGCCAGAAGCGTGTCGAGTGGCACATAGGTTGCGCCGAGTGCCTGTACGGCTTCGCTGGGGTGGGGATCGGACACCAGCAGGCGGCAGCCGAAACCGGCGAGGATGCGAACGAGGATCGCGCCGATCTTGCCGGTGCCGACAACGCCCGCCGTCTTGCCGCAGAGGTCGAAGCCAAGCAGGCCGTCGAGCGCGAAGTTGCCCTCGCGCACGCGGTTGTAGGCGCGGTGCGTCTTGCGGTTCAGGGTCAGGATCAGGGCCATCGCGTGCTCGGCCACCGCATGGGGCGAGTAGGCGGGCACACGCGCCACGGCGATGCCATGCGCCGCTGCGGCGGCCAGATCGACGTGATTGAAGCCCGCGCAGCGCAGCGCGATCAGCCGCACACCCGCCTTTGCCAGCGCCGCGATCGTCTCGGCCCCCAGATCGTCGTTGACGAAGGCGCAGACGGCGTCGGACCCGGCGGCAAGGGCTGCCGAGGCGGGGGTGAGGCGCGCCTCGACCGGAACGAAGGTATGGGCGCTGTCGGCATTGGCCTCGGCGAACGAGGCGATGTCATAGGGTTTTGCGCTGTAGAGGACGACTTTCATTTCGCCCCCTTTTGGTGTCACGCGTCCAGATGTTCGACGTTCAGCGCGTTCTGCTGGATGAACTCGCGCCGCGGTTCGACCACGTCGCCCATCAGCTTGGTGAAGATGTCGTCCGCCTCGGCCAGATCGTCGACCTTGACCTGCAGCAGCGTGCGCGCCTCGGGGTCGAGCGTGGTTTCCCACAGCTGTTCGGGGTTCATCTCGCCCAGACCCTTGTAGCGTTGCAGGCGTCAGGCCCTTTTCGCCCTCGGCCAGGATCGACTTCAGCAGGTCGATCGGCCCGTGGATCAGCTGCTCGCGGTCCTTGCGGACCAGGCGGGCCGGGTCGCGGTAGACGTCGCGGGTGCTGCGCCGGCGACCTGCGACAGCCGCCGCGCCTCGCCCGAGCGCAGCACGGCGCCGTCCAGCGTGCGCAGCTCTTCGACCCCGCGCAGGATGCGGGACAGGCGGATGCCGTGATCCTGCGTGATGCGGCCCTGCCAGCCGCGTTCGTATTCCAGCGCGATCAGGTCCAGCCGCGTGGCCACGGTATCGGCCACCGCCTGCAGGTCGGCGTCGGCCGCCCGGGATCGAAGGCCCCGGCCAGCGCCGCCTGTTCCAGGATGTGGCGCGGGTAGTGGGTCGGGAAGGCCTCCAGCACGCGGCGGAACTGGCGCGCGCCTTCGATCACGCGGGCCAGGTCGGCCCCGGCGATCTCCTCGCCCGTCGCCAAGGCGCAGGACGGCGCCTTCGATGCCCATCTCGATCAGGTAATCCTCCAGCGCCGCCTGATCCTTGAGGTAGACCTCGGACTTGCCGCGCGCGACTTTGTAGAGCGGCGGCTGCGCGATATAGAGGTAGCCGCCCTCGATCAGCTGCGGCATCTGGCGGAAGAAGAAGGTCAGCAGCAGCGTGCGGATATGCGCGCCGTCGACGTCGGCGTCGGTCATGATGACGATCTTGTGGTAGCGCAGCTTGCCGATGTCGAACTCGTCCCGGCCGATGCCGGTGCCAAGCGCGGTGATCAGCGTGCCGATCTCCTGACTGCCCAGCATCCGGTCGAAGCGGGCGCGTTCGACGTTCAGGATCTTGCCCGCAGCGGCAGCACGGCCTGGTTGGCGCGGCTGCGGCCCTGCTTGGCCGAGCCGCCGGCGCGGTCGCCCTCGACCAGGAAGATCTCGGACTTCGCCGGATCGCGTTCCTGGCAATCGGCCAGCTTGCCGGGCAGGAGGCCACGTCCAGCGCGGTCTTGCGCCGGGTCAGTTCGCGCGCCTTGCGGGCGGCTTCGCGGGCCAGCGCCGCCTCGATGATCTTGCCGACGATCGATCGGCGCGTGGGCCGGGGTTTTCCTCGAACCATTCGGCCAGCTTTTCGTTCACCAGGTTCTCGACCGCCGGGCGCACCTCGGAGGAGACCAGCTTGTCCTTGGTCTGGCTGGAGAACTTCGGGTCGGGCACCTTGACCGACAGCACGCAGGTCAGCCCCTCGCGCGCGTCGTCGCCGGTGAAGTCGATCTTCTCCTTCTTGGCGATGCCCGAGGACTGCGCATAGTTGTTGATCGTGCGGGTCAGCGCGCCGCGGAAGCCGGCCAGATGCGTGCCGCCGTCGCGCTGCGGGATGTTGTTGGTGAACGGCAGCACGGTTTCGTGGTAGCTGTCGTTCCACCACATCGCCACTTCGACGCTGATGCCGTTGCGCTCGCCGATGATGTAGATCGGTTCCGGCATGATCGGCGGTCTTGGACCGGTCGAGGTAGCTGCACGAATTCCCGCACGCCGCCTTCGTAGAACAGCTCCGATCTGCAGCGGCTCGGCGTGGCGTTCATCCTCCAGGACGATCCGCACGCCCGAGTTCAGGAAGGCCAGTTCGCGCAGGCGGTTTTCCAGCGTCTTGAAGACGTAGTCGAGGTTGGAGAAGGTCCTTCGGGACGTTGGTCTTGGCGAGGCCAGGAAGCGCACCTCGGTGCCCTTCTCGCCCGGCGCGGCGCCGACGACGCGCAGCATGTTCGACGCGTGTCGCCATGCTCGAAGCGGGCGAAGTATTCCTTGCCGTTGCGCCAGACCGCAGCTCCAGCCATTCCGACAGCGCGTTGACCACCGACACGCCGACGCCGTGCAGACCGCCCGAGACCTTGTAGCTGTTCTGGTCGAATTTCCCGCCCGCGTGCAGCTGGGTCATGATGACCTCGGCCGCCGAAACGCCCTCTTCCTGGTGGATGTCGACCGGGATGCCGCGGCCGTTGTCGCGCACGGAAACCGAGTTGTCGGCGTGGATTTTCACGGTGACGGCGGTGGCGTGGCCGGCCAGCGCCTCGTCGATGCCGTTGTCGACGACCTCGTAGACCATGTGGTGCAGGCCCGAGCCGTCGTCGGTGTCGCCGATATACATGCCGGGGCGCTTGCGAACAGCCTCCAACCCCTTGAGAACCTTGATGGAATCGGCGCCGTATGTCGGCGAGTTTCTTGGGCGGCTTCGGCCATGCGGGGAACCCCTTTTCATTGCGCGCGATTTATAGCGGTTCGGGGCGGGAATGTCACGCGCATGGACACAAGATTTGGTGGTCAGAGCGAAGGGCGATGACGCAGCCCGACCACGATCAGCAGGATGCCCGCCGTCAGGTTCAGCCGGCGCAGCGCCTGCGGGCGAGGACAGCAGCGCGCCGCACCCGGTCGAGGAATCAGCGCGAAGCACAGGTTGCCGATCATCGGGATCAGCCACCGAGACGGCGAGGATGGCCGCGATATCGGGGGCGGTGCAGCCGTGCGCAGGTCGAAGAACCCGGGCAGCACGCCCATGTAGAACAGGATCGCCTTGGGGTTGCCGATGATCGCCGCCACGCCCGACGGCAAAGCCCGCCCAGCGGCCGGGCCGGGTCAGGCGGCTGTCGCTGCAGTGATCGGCCGGCCGGCTTGCGGATCAGCAGCACGCCCATCAGCAGGAAGATCACCACCGCGACCCAGCGCAGCACCTGCCAGGAAGTCGCCATAGACCGACAGCGATCCAGCTGAGCCCGAAGATCGCGGCCAGCGGCCAGACCAGATCGCCGAGGCCACACCGACGGCCAGCGGCCAGGCGGCGCGAACCCGCCCGACAGGCCGCGCGCGATCAGCGCCACCCAGACCGGGCCCGGGGTCAGGAACAGGATCACCAGCGCACCGCAATAGAGCAGCAGGCCGTCGAGGGTAATCGTCATGCGGTAATCTCCGTCGACGCGGCGACTGGCCGTCCGTTTCGGTGACCTCAAGCACGCTGGGCGCGCGGTGCCAAGGCTGTCGAACAGCTCCGCCCCGGTGCCGGTCATCAGGGCCTGCGCGCCCAGCGCGCCAGATCTCGTCATAAAGCGCCGCGCGGCGGGTGGCGTCCAGATGGGCCGCGACCTCGTCCAGCAGCAGGATCGGCGGCGCGCCGAGATCCGGCGCCAGCGCGCGGGCATTGGCCAGGATCAGCGTGATCAGCAGCGCCTTCTGCTCGCCGGTGGAACATTGGTCGGCGGGCACGCCCTTGGCGGCATAGCGGCGGCCAGGTCGGCGCGGTGCGGGCCGACCAGCGTGCGCCCGGCCGCCATGTCGCGCCGGCGGCCGTCGGCCAGCGCCGGCGCAAGGTCTTCGGCGGTCGTCGGGCAGCGGTTCGGGGCCGGTCAGGGTCAGATCGGCCCGGGGAAAGGCCGTCTCGGCCCCGTCCTGCGCGGCGGCCAGCCGCGCCACGGTCGGCGCGCGATTGGCGATGATCGCCGCGCCGGCCTCGGCCATCTGCGCCTCCAGCGCGCGCATACCAGTGCGGCATCGCCGACCTGGTCGCGCAGCAGCCGGTTGCGGTCGCGCATCGCCTTTTCATAGGCGAGCGACGGCTTCGGCATGGTCGGGAAGAAGGCTGAGCGTCATGCGGTCCAGAAACCGGCGCCGCCCCTCGGCCGCCTCGATCCACAGCCGGTCCATCGCGGGCACCAGCCAGAGGATCCGCGGAGATGCGCCCCAGCGCGGCCTGCGTGGCCGCCTTGCCGTCGATCCGCACCTGCCGCGCCTCGCCCGCCTCGGCCCAGGTTTCCACCTCATGCGCGGCGGCCGAGGCCCGCAGATCGCGGCCGTGACCTTCCAGCCCAGCGCCTCGGGCCGGCGGGCCAGCTCCTCGGCCGCGGCCCGGCGCAGGCCCCGACCCGGGGACAGCAGCGACACCGCTTCCAGGATGTTGGTCTTGCCCGCCCCGTTCGGGCCGACAATCGCCACCGGCCGGCCGTCAAGCGCCAGCCGCGCCGCCCGGTGGCTGCGGAAATGCGACAGGGTCAGCGAGGTGATCGCAAGTCCGCCAAACCCTGCCCATCTTCTGTTCACAAATATCCCGGGGGTCCGGGGGCAAGGCCCCCGGCGCGCGTCACACGCGCATCGGCATCACGACATAGACCGCCGACAGTGTCATTGCCTTCGCGCATCAGCGTCGGATCGCCCGAGGAGTTGAACAGGAACACCGCATTCTCGCGGTCCACCTGGCTGGCGATTTCCAGCAGGTACTTGGCGTTGAAGCCGATCTCCAGCCGTTCGTCGCCATAGGCGACGGCCAGTTCTTCTTCGGCGGCGCCGCAGTCCGGGGCGTTGACCGACAGGATCAGCCGGTCTTCGTCCAGCGACAGCTTCACCGCGCGCGAGCGTTCCGACGACACGGTCGCCACGCGGTCCACGGCCTTGGCGAATTCGCTGGCGTCCACCTCCAGCCGCCGGGTGTTGCCGGTGGGGATGACGCGGGTGTAGTCGGGGAAGGTGCCGTCGATGACCTTGGAGGTCAGCGTGATGGCCGGGGTGGCAAAGCGCACCTTGGTTTCGGAGACCGAGACGGCGATCTGCGCCTCGTCGTCGTCCAGCAGCTTGCGCAGTTCGCCCACCGTCTTGCGCGGCACGATCACGCCGGGCATGCCGTCGGCGCCCTCGGGCAGCGGCGCGTCGATCCGGGCCAGCCGGTGGCCGTCGGTCGCCACGCAGCGCAGCACCGGGCCGGCCTTCGCCCTGCGAGACGTGCATGTAGACGCCGTTCAGGTAATAGCGGGTCTCTTCGGTCGAGATCGCGAACTTCGCCTTGTCGAACAGCCGCCGCAGCACCGGCGCCGGGGCCGAGAAGTTCGAGGAATATTCCGAACTGGCCATCACCGGGAAATCTTCCTTCGGCAGCGTGGCAAGGTTGAAGGTCGACCGGCCCGCGGCGATGGTCAGCCGCCCGGCCGCGGCGTCTTCGGACAGGCTTCACCAGCGCGCCATCGGGCAGCTTGCGGACGATCTCGTGCAGCATCACCGCCGAGACGGTGGTGGCCCCGGCGCGTTCGACCATGGCCGGGGCGCGGTCCACCACCTCGATGTCCAGATCGGTGGCGCGGAAGCTGACCTGCGCGCCCTCGGCCTCGATCAGCACGTTGGCCAGGATCGGGATGGTGTTGCGGCGTTCGACCACCGACTGCGCCTGCGCCACCGCCTTCAGAAGCGCGGCGCGTTCGATGCTGAGCTTCATTCCGTACTTCCCTCTGACGCCCCGCCCGGTTCGGGCAGGGACGCGAAAATTACCGGTTTTCCCGGCGCTTCTCAAGCGTTTTCGGAACTGCTCGGACGGATCGGCGGCGCCGTCAAGGCGCGCCGCCCCGGTGCGTCAGCCCTCCAGCAGACGGCGCAGCAGTTGCAGATCGTCGGAAAGCTGGCTGTCGGTGGCCATCAGCTCTTCGATCTGGCGCACGCCGTGCATGATCGTGGTGTGGTCGCGCCCGCCGAAGCGGCGGCCGATCTCGGGCAGGCTGCGCGGGGTCAGCTGCTTGGCCAGATACATCGCCACCTGCCGCGGCCGGGCGATGGTCGCGGAGGCGCTTCGGGCCGATCATGTCGGACAGGCGGATGTTGTAATGCTCGGCCACCTTGCGCTGGATTTCCTCGATCGTCACCTTGCGGTCGGAGGCGCGCAGGATGTCGGCAAGGCAGTCCTGCGCCAGTTCCAGCGTGATCTCGCGGCCCGACCAGGATGGCGAAGGCGAAGAGCCGGGTCAGCGCGCCTTCCAGCACGCGGACGTTGGTGGTGATGCGGTGGGCGAGGAACTCCAGCACGCCGTCGGCAGATCACCAGGCCGCGATACTGCTGGCGGTAGTATTCGACCTTCTGCTGCAGGATGCCGAGGCGCAGTTCGTAGTCGGTCGGGTGCAGGTCGACGACCAGGCCGCATTGCAGGCGGCTCTTGATGCGGTCCTCCAGATCCTTGATCTCGCCCGGCGCGCGGTCGGCCGAGATGACGATCTGCTTGTTCTGATCGACCAGCGCGTTGAAGGTGTGGAAGAATTCTTCCTGCGTGCTGTCCTTGCCGGCGATGAACTGCACGTCATCGACCATCAGCACGTCGACCGAGCGGAACAGCTCCTTGAAGTCCATGATCTGGCGTTCGCGCAGGGCCTGCACGAAGCGGTACATGAACTGCTCGGCCGACAGGTAGAGCACGCGCAGGTTCGGGTTGCGGGCCTGCAGCTCATGCGCGATGGCATGCATCAGGTGCGTCTTGCCGAGGCCGACGCCGCCATAGAGGAACAGCGGGTTGAAGCGTGACCGGGCCGCCTTCGGCCACCCGGCGCGCGGCGGCATGGGCCAGTTCGTTCGGCTTGCCGACGACGAAGCTGTCGAAGGTGAAGCGGGCATCGAGGGCGGCGCCCGGGCAGTTCATCCTCCGGCGCGCGCGCGGCTTCGGCTTGGCCGGCCGCGGTGCTGCGGGGACGTGCCGCGCCAGTCTCGCGTTGCGCGGTGCCTACGGCGAATTCGACCCGGTCCACCGTGCTCGCCCGACGGTTCAGGTCTGGCGCGGATCTGGTCGGCATAGTTGCGCGACACCCAGTCGCCGAAGAAGACCGTCGGCACCTCGAACCGGGCGACGCCCGTCCTCGATGCCGGACAGGCGCAGCGGTTCGATCCAGGTCACGTAGTTGTTCTTGCCGATCCGCTTGAGCAGATCGTTTCGCGACATGTCCCCAAGTGTCGTCGGTCATTATCTTTTGCCCGTTCAAGTCGTTGCCCGTGTGTCGCACGCGTCTGTTGCCACCCGTCATTCCCACGACTCGCCTCGCCCCGAACCTGAACCTGAGCGCGCCTTGGCCATCGGCCGCATCGCGTCTCTGCGATCATGACAGACCCCGGCCCGGACGGACTGGTCATCATGACGCGGTCTCAAGTGCTTTGGACACGACCTTGCACGCAACGCGGCCAAGGCCGCCCGCATGCGTTCGGTTTCCGGACGGCAGGAAAGCCCCACTTCCCCACACGTTCCAAATGGTTGATCACAAACGCATCTCCTGACGGTCTGCTGTCGGCAGCGGCATCTGGAACCAGAAATGACCGTTCGCGATCTTCCCATGTCCCCCAGGACGATGTGAATCGCCCTCGGACGCTAGCAACTGGTCGAAGCGGCTTCGCAACCGAACATCTCTCTTGACTCAGGGGTTGGCGAAGCGAATCCGGCGGAGCGTGAGGTTGTTCTGCAACACTCGCCGGAACTGCTCGCGCGTCGCGCGAAAAGGCGGACGGAAAAGCAGAAAGGGCGCCCACTTTCGGGGCGCCCTTTCAAGAACTGCAATTCGCAAATCCGCCTCAGGCGGTGGCGGTGCCCAGCGCCTTCACGCGCGACGACAGGCGCGACATCTTGCGGGCCACGGTGTTCTTGTGCAGCGACGCCCTTGGTCACGCCACGCGCCAGTTCCGGCTGGGCGACCTTCAGCGCGGCGGCCGCGGCGGTCTGGTTGCCGGAGGCGATGGCTTCTTCGACCTTGCGCAGGAAGGTGCGGATGCGCGAGCGGCGCGCCTTGTTCACGGCATAGCGGGCTTCGGCTCTGGCGGGCGCGCTTCTTGGACTGGGCGCGTATTGGCCATGGGTCGGTCTTTCCGGTTCATCGGTTCGGGCTAAATCCTGAAGCCGCGTCTTGTACGGGCCGACGTGCAGGGGGCCAAGTCAACCGCGCAAAGCGCCAGGCTTTGCCGGCTCAGCGGTCGCGGAACTGCGGCTGGCGCTTTTCCAGGAAGGCGGCCATGCCTTCCTTCTGGTCTTCGGTGGCGAACAGCGCGTGGAACAGGCGGCGTTCGAACAGCAGGCCCTCGCGCAGGGTGGTTTCCTGCGCGCGGTTCACCGCTTCCTTGACCGCGCATCGCGGTGACGGCGGATTTCTCGGCGATCTTGCGCGCGGCCTTCATCGCCTCGTCCATCAGGGCTGTCGGCGGGCACGACGCGGCTGACCAGGCCCGCAGCGCTCCGCCTCGGCCGCGTCCATGAAGCGGCCGGTCAGGTGCATGTCCATCGCCTTGGACTTGCCGACGGCGCGGGTCAGGCGCTGGGTGCCGCCCATGCCGGCGACGATGCCGAGGTTGATCTCGGGCTGGCCGAACTTGGCGGTGTCGGCCGCGATGATGAAATCGCACATCATCGCCAGCTCGCAGCCGCCGCCCAGGGCAATAGCCCGCGACGGCGGCGATGATCGGCTTGCGGACGCGGCAGATCGCCTCGGCCTCGGGGCCGAAGAGGTCGTCGACGAAGACGTCGACGAAGCGATTTCGTCGGCCATCTCCTGGACGTCGGCCCCGGCGGCGAAGGCCTTTTCCGAGCCGGTCAGGACGATGCAGCGCACCTTGTCGTTCGGCATCGGCGGCCGTCAGCGCTGCGGCCAGTTCCCGCATCAGCGTCAGGTTCAGCGCGTTCAGCGCCTCGGGCCGGTTCAGCCGGATGAGCGCCACGTAGTCCTCGATCTCGACGATCAGCGTCTCATAGGCCATGGCGCGCCTCCTTGCTTTGCAGTGCGGGTGGTAACAGCGCCGGGACGGCCGGTTCAAGTCATCTCTGGCAGACCGGGCAGTAGAAGGACGACCGGCCGGACTGCACGATGCGGGCGATGGTGCCGGTGCAGCCGGGGGTCAGGCAGGGCTCGCCCTTCGCGGTCATAGACGCGGAAGGTGTGCTGGAAATAGCCAAGCTCGCCATCCGCCTGGCGGTAGTCGCGCAAGCGACGATCCGCCCGCCTCGATCGCCTCGGCCAGCACCTCGCGGATCAGCGGCACAAGGCCGCGGCACGGCGTTGCGGCCAAGGTCGCCCGCCATGCGGCGCGGGGCTGATGCCGGCGCGGAACAGCACTTCGCAGACGTAGATGTTGCCAAGGCCCGCGACGACGTGCTGGTCCAGCAGCGCCGCCTTGATCGGCGTGTTGCGGCCCTTCAGCCGCGCGGCGAGGTAGTGCTTCGTCAAAGTCGTTGCCCAAGGGTTCCGGCCCGAGGCCGGCCAGCAGCGGATGCTGCTCGGCGCCGTCGGTCGGCATCAGGTCCATCGCGCCGAAGCGGCGGGCGTCGTTGAAGGTGATGCGCGCGCCGCCTGTCCATGGTCAGCACCACATGGTCGTGCTTTTGCGGCGCGGGATGGTCGTGGTGGAACTGGCCCAGCATCGCGCCCGAAACCAGCATCCGCCCCGACATGCCGAGGTGGATCAGCAGCGTCTCGCCCGAGGAGAGGTCGGCGAGGATGTACTTCGACCGCCGCCGCAGCGCCCGCACCCGCTGCGCCGGTCAGCCGCTCGGCCATGCCGTTCCGGCAGGGGCCAGCGCAGATCGGGGCGGTTGACCTGCGGCCCGCGCGATCACCTGCCCGCCATCACCGGCATCGAGCCCGCGGCGGACGGTTTCGACCTCGGGCAGTTCGGGCATTTCGGGGCCTTTCGGGTGTCTGGACCGATCGCGTCTGGCATTGCATGGCGTGCGAGGCGTGGCCGCCACCTGCGTCAGATTGAAGGTTTGTCCTTGGCTGCGGGACGCTATATCCCACGGCAGACCGACCAGGACGCAACGCATGACCGACGACGACGCAGACCACCCATTTCGGCTTTCAGACCGTGGCCGAAGGCCGACAAGGCCGGGATGGTGCATGGCGTCTTCACCCGCGTCGCGTCGCAAATACGACGTGATGAACGACCTGATGTCGGGCGGCATCCACCGGCTGTGGAAGGACGCGATGATGGACTGGCTGGCGCCGCGCCCGGGCCAGCGCCTGCTGGATGTGGCGGGCGGCACCGGCGATGTGGCCTTCCGTTTCCTGAAGCGCGCGCCGGGGGCGACGGCGACGGTGCTGGACATGACCGAATCGATGCTGATCGAGGGCCGCAAGCGGGCCGAGGCCGACAAGCTGGCCGACCGGCTGGACTGGGTCGTGGGCGACGCGATGGCGCTGCCCTTCGCCGGACAACAGCTTCGACGTCTACACGATCACCTTCGGCATCCGGAACGTGACCCGCATCCCCGATGCGCTGACCGAGGCCTACCGCGTGCTGCGCCCCGGCGGGCGGCTGATGGTGCTGGAGTTCAGCCAGATCCCGAACGACGGGCTGCAGAAGGCCTATGACCTCTATTCCTTCAACGTGATCCCGGTGATGGGGCAGATCGTGGCGGGGGACCGCGACAGCTATCAGTATCTGGTCGAATCGATCCGCAAGTTCCCCGATCAGGAGACCTTTGCCGCGATGATCCGCGCAGGCGGGCTTCGGGCAGGTGAAATACCGCAACCTGACCATGGGCATCGCGGCGCTGCATTCGGGCTGGAAGCTCTAGGTGCGCGGACCGCACAACATCTGGCGGCTGATCCGCACCGGCGCGACGCTGGAGCGGACCGGCGCGATGGGCGTGGTGCTGGAGGCGTTCCAGCGCGCCGCCGCGCCTGCGGTTCGCGGCGCGCATGCTGGGCTGGCCGTTCAAGTGGCTGGGCCTGAAGGGCGACCCGGCGCTGCCGCCGGCCACCCGCGCGCTGACGGCGCTGGGGCCGGCCTACATCAAGTTCGGCCAGATCCTGTCGACCCGCCCCGACGTCGTCGGCGACGAGCTGGCGCAGCAGCTGAAGTATCTGCAGGACAAGCTGCCGCCCTTCCCGACCGACGATCGCCAAGCGGATGATCGAGGCAGAGCTGGGCGTGCCGGTCGATCAGGCGTTTTCCGAGTTCTCCGAGCCCGTCGCCGCCGCCTCGATCGCGCAGGTCCACCGCGCGCGGCTGGCCGACACGGGCGAGGAGGTGGCGGTCAAGGTGCTGCGCCCGGACATCGAACGCGCCTTCCGCAAGGACATCGACGCCTTCTACCTCGCCGCCCGCATGATCGAGCTGCTCTCGCCCGCTCTCGCGCCGCCTGCGGCCGATGGACGTGATCACGCATTTCGAAGGCGTGGTGCATGGGCGAGCTGGACCTGCGGCTGGAAAGCTCGGCCGCGGCGGAATTCGCGGCGAACACCGCAAAGGACGAAGGCTTTCAGGTGCCCAAGCCGGTCTGGTACCTGTCCGGGCCGCACGGTGATGACGCTGGGCTGGGCCGAGGGCATCGGCCTGGCCGACAACGCCGCCGATCGACGCCGCGGGGCACGACCGGCGCGGCGCTGGGCGCGCGGGTGCTGCAGCTGTTCCTGAACCATGCGCTGCGCGACGGCTTCTTCCACGCCGACATGCATCAGGGCAACCTGAAGGTCGCGGCGAATGGCGACATCATCGCCTATGATTTCGGCATCATGGGGCGGATCGACGAATACACCCGCCGGGTCTATGCCGAGATCCTGATCGGCTTCATCCGCAAGGATTACCGCCGCGTGGCCGAGGTGCATTTCGAGGCCGGCTACGTGCCCGCCGACCGCGACATCGACGAATTCGCCCGCGCGCTGCGCGCGGTGGGCGAGCCGATCTTCGGCATGGACGCCAGCCGCATCTCGATGGCGCGGCTGCTGGCCTATCTGTTCGAGGTGACCGAGCGCTTCGGCATGGAGACGCGGACCGAGCTGATCCTGCTGCAGCGCACGATGGTGGTGGTCGAAGGCGTGGCGCGCAGTCCTGGACCCGCATATCAACATCTGGCAGGTCGCCAAGCCCGATCGTCGAAGGCTACATCAGCGACAACGTCGGCCCGAAGGCGCTGCTGCGCGATCTGGGCAGGACGGCGCGGGTGCTGGCGCGGTTCGGCCCGAAGCTGCCGCGCCTGGTCGAGGCGCAGCTGATCCGACAGGCCGAAGTGCCAAAACCGGCCGTGGAGCGGCGCGCTCTGTCTCCGGTGATCTGGATGGCGCTGGGCGGGGGGCTGACGGCGCTGGGCGTCTGGATCGGGACGCTGATCTAGAGTGGATCAGAGACAAACGGGCGGCGTGTTCCGGCTCATTGCTCCGCTTCCGGTCGTCGTGCACGCTCGGCGTTCCTTGTGGAAATTGTTCACCTTGTGATGTCGGATCGCACATCGCCCCGCGCGATACGTCCGCCAAGATGAATCCGTGTTCGGTTCGGGAGCGGAATGGCTCCGGTTCAGGCAAACTCGAGCCGCAGCGCGCCGGCATAGTCGCTGGCCCCGCGTTCGGCTTTCCAGAGGCAATGGGCGGCCATGCGCCAGCGGTAGACTGATTTCAGCGCGCGGTAACGGGCGACGATGGCCGGGTCGGGATATGCGGCGAGGAAGGCCTCGCGTTCCGCTTCCGAGCAGGATCGCGCCGCGATAGAGCCTTTGCATTGCGGGTGAAAGGAAGGTGGCAAGGTCTTCGGTCGGATCGCCCGAAGCGGGGCATTGCCAGTCGATCAGCGTCAGCCCGCCTGGCCCATCAACGATGTTGCCTGGCACGGCATCGCCGTGAAGCGGGCAGGTCTGGTCGACGGGAGGAATACCCGGATCCTCCGGGGCAGAGGCGATCCGGCCCGTGCAGCCGGCGAGGATCGCGCGCGCCTGGGCGAGGATCGCGCCGCTGCCGGAAGGAAGAACGCGAAAGCCCGGGGCATAGGTCGAGTGCAAGCGGTGAAGCAGCGCTGCGACCCGTGCGGGGTCGGATCGCCAGGGCGCGCCTTCGACGAAGCGGTAGGCGATCCAGCCCTCGCCGGAGTGTTCCAAAACGGGGCTGAGCGAGAGCGGGCCGAAGCGGGAGAGCGCCTGCGCCTCGGCGGAGGACTCATTGGGAAAGAGGGGCGAACCTGCGTCGGGATCATAGGCCTTGATCACGGTATCGCCGACGCGCCACAGACGGTTGGTCCGCCCGCCGGAGAGTGTCCGCCAAACTGCCCCGTCGAGCGCGGGCAGGGTGGCGAGAACGCGGTTCTTGAGGGTGCGGGGCGGTGCCATCGGCCGGTCAGGCTAAGGGGGCCGCCCGCTGGTGGCAAGGCGTCAACCCTCCCGCAGGGCCGTGATCTTGTCGGACGATACCTCGATTCCCCCGGGAAAGACGAGTGTGGTATCCCCGCCCGTGTTCCGCGCTTCGACGATGCTGCCGTAGCTTTCGATGGCGCTGGTTCCGATCAGCGCACCATCTGCAAAGCTTTCGAGCGAGAGCGTGTATCGTCCGGTGGAGAGCGGCTGGCCATCGGCATCTGTGCCGGTCCATTCGAACGTATTTGTCTCGAGGGACATGGCTTCCCGCGCGACGACAGTCCCTGAACTGTCGGTCACGACGAGTTCCGCCGTGTCGGCCTGTGCTTCGGGTGTGGCATAGATGCTTACCGCATCCCCGTCGAACCAGACGTCCATATCGGCCCGCGCCTCTTTCCCGACCCAGCCGGCAAGTTCGGACATGCCCATGACCCCGATCTGCGTGCTGAGGTTTTCGAGCAGGTCATTCGTTTTCGCCTGCTGCTCGACGCCGGAGAAGGTCGCGAGTTGCACCGCGAATTCCGAGTTGTCGACCGGATCGAGCGGATCCTGATTCTGGAGTTGTGTCGTCAGCATCTTGAGAAAGGTATCGAAGTCCGAGTTTATGACGGAATCGCCAGAGGTTGCAGTGCTTGTGGCCGATGTGCCGCTGCTCGAACTTGTCGTTTGGACGGGAGAGGTGGTGGTGATGGCGGTAACGGTCATGATTGTCCTTTCAAAGGCGCAGGTCGAGGCCGCCCGTGGCAGACCCCAAGTGCGATGTGGGCAGGAGCGGGCAGGGTTTCGGTGGGAAAGGCGTTTTCGGCCTGGGTGGAGAAGGATTGGTCGGGGCCGCTTTCGCCCGGTGATGATCCGCCCCAGTGCGTGAAGCTGAGCGTTCCGCCGGAGAACCCCGCCGAACGAATCTCGTTCATCAGCACATCCGAGTTTCGCCTCATCAGGTCGAGCGTTTCCGGACGCTCTACCTGGATGGTGACGCGCAGTGCATCGCCCTCGTGTGCGAGACTGACGCGAAGGCGACCGAGTTCCTTGGGCGAGAGACGGAGTTCGACCGGCGAATCGGGCCGTGTAGAGACGACTGTGGCCAGACCCGACGAAATGGACTGAGGAAGGTCGTGCATCGCGGGAGCGTTGGTGCCGTGCACATGCGCCTGCGAGGACTGCGGACCTTGTGCCGCGCCGACAAGTGATTCGGGCAGGGCCGACGCAAGAGGGGAAATCGCGACAGCGGCGTTGGGTGCTGCCGCGGGAGCGGGCGCTGTGGGAAGGTCAGGATCGTCGGGTAACGAGGGTTCGGGGCCGTCACGATCGACTGCCGTTGCCGGTGCCGAGGCTTCCGCAACCCGGAGGGACCAGTAGGCCGGCATCCCCTGATCCGGAAGATCTGCCGGCGAATCCGGAATTGGCACGTTGTCGGCGGGTTCGACTTCACTGCGCTGCACCCCGGCTTGCACGGCTACCGAGGCGAGGACTGGCGGTAAGGGTGAACCTGCTAGTGGAGGCAAGGGTGATCCCGCTCCTGGCGCCGCAGCGGGGGATGCTGGTGTCTGGTCGGGCGCAGGATTGTCGGAAACGGGGGGGGTTGTGTGGTCCATCGCTGGTGCTGGAACAGGCTCTGCAGGTGGACCAGAGCCTGCAGGCTGCCGCAAGGCGGAAAACGTTGCGGGAGGTGCAGGCCAGTCGGTCGGGGCGGTTGCGTCGGTTCCGGAGGGGGCTTGCTGCTGCGGGGAGATGACGTCGGGATCGGACCCGCTTGCAGCCGGGTCGGATAGCCGAGGCAAGAGAACCTGCGGGACCGCATCGACCAGGGTCATGTCCACGCTGATGGACTGAGGTCGTGCATCAGTCGGCACCAAGGGCGTGATCTGCCAGAAGGGAGGCGGCGCCGAAAGCTCCAGTGTTGGCTGCTCCGGGGCCTGATCCGCCGCCGCATCTGCCGGAGGGTCGGAGGACGCGGGCGGCGCCTCTTCCTCGTCGGCTTCCGCGAGGTGCGCTGTGTCGTCCTGATCGAGGAAATCCCCGAAATCCAGACCACCCTCGGCCCCTTCTTCGGGCGATGACGCCTGGGGCGCGACGGGCATCATCGCCGATGTAAATGTCACTGCCTGCATGGAACTCTCGACTTCTGCCGTTTGCGGAAGCTTCGCCTGAATTGCTTACCGGCTGTTTACCGCGAACAGGGGATAGTCGTGAAAATTGGCCACAGCAGGAACGACCCCATGACAGACCCGATTCGCGACCCCGGATTGCCGAAACAGTCCCGACACAGCCAAGACGCGCAGGCCAAATTGCGCCAGTTGTCGCAGGACCTGGAGGCGACCTTCCTCTCGGAGATGCTGGGCTATGCCGGCCTTGGTGAGACGGAAGAAAGTTTCGGCGGTGGCGCCGGAGAGCGGCAGTTCGCTTCGTTCCTGCGGCAGGAACAGGCGACGGCGATGGTGAAAGCCGGGGGAATCGGGCTTGCCGAGACCCTGTTTCATGCGATGGCAAAGGATCGGACATGACCAAGGAAGCAACGCAGCTCGAGGCAGACCTCGACGCAATCCATGCCGCACTTCGGGCAGGTCGCCTGCACGATCTGGAGGCGCTGACCCGGGCGCTAGAAGCGACCATGAGCGAACGGGAGCAGATGGATGCGACTGCGCTGAAGCGCGTCCGCTCGAAGGCTGCGCGCAATGCGTCGGCCCTGATTGCGGCCGGAAGCGGCGTACGGTCCGCCGGGCGCCGCCTGGCCGAGATCCGGGCGGTGCAGGACGGATTCGTTTCCTACGGACCGGCGGGTGAGCGCGATGAGAGCCCGACCACGCGCCAACTGACACAGCGGTTCTAGGTCGGGATCAGTCAAATTCTCGGAAACGGGCTGATCGGCTTAGCGATCTCTTAGAGTTTCGCGGTGCTTGATCTCCCGGCATCCCGAGACAGGGGTGGCGCGGCACGGGAGTGCTGCACCGGCGAGAACGCCCCCCCAACGCCATCCTCAACGATGGTCTCTCACAAGCCGGCGTAAAGCGCCCGGCGCAAGAAAGGTGACGACACTATGTCTTCGATTCTGACCAACACCAGCGCGATGGTTGCCCTGCAGACGCTCAAGGGGATCAACGCCGACCTCGCAAAGACCCAGGACGAGATTTCAACCGGCAAGACCGTGGGCTCCGCGAAGGACAATGCGACAGTCTGGATGATCCTCGCGTTCGATGAATAGGCGCGCTGTGTCGTGATCAGCTGGGTCAGCTCGCCCGCCACATCGGTCGCTGAATTCCTCACGCGCAAAGCCCACCACCGATCCCGTCGGACCGGTGCCCGCATCCCAGAGGAACATCGACCCGCTGTCGTTCGACAGTCGATATGTCTGGTTGCTGTCGGCGATCAGCCCGTTCACATTGGGAACGTCGACCAGCGGAATCTGGTAGATCCGACGGGTGAAGCCCTGGTCGTAGACCGCGTACAGGTCGCCCTTCTCGTCGATCTGGACCGAACTGACATTGGCAACCGGCGTTCCGTTCTTCGAGACGTCGACGGGCGAGAACGTATCCGACAGTTGTGTCGTGCCATTCGTCGCACCAATCTTGCCGATGTTCAGGCTCAGCGTGCTGCCCGCGACAGTCAGGGAGATGGTACCGGTCGCCGGATCATAAGTGCCGCCGCTGACCTCCGTCACCAATTCCAGCGTACCGCCCGAACCGGCTGCATCGTTGAAGGTCAGCTCGTACTCTCCGACAACATCGCCGTCCGAGGCAGAAGTCACGCAGCACGAGTGTCCACGTGTTCGACGATCCGGTGGCTGGGATCACCGGCGTGAAGGTCGCTTCGAGCGTCTCGGAATTGCTGAGGTTGCCGAAATACTCGAGCGAAATCGACTGGTCTTCACCCGAGGCGGTCGATGCGGTCTCGGTCGCCGGCAGGTTGACGATCAGAGACATCTCGGTGGTCGGGTTCGCCGAGAACTCGTTCAGGTTGATGTTGACCGGAACAAGCCCCTCGGCGCTGACGCGCGAAAAGTTGGGGATCGTCCCGTCCGTCGTTGCGGGCCACCCCATCAGCACAAGCCCGGTCTCGGTCGTCAGCAATCCGTTCTCGTCGGGGCGGAACGAGCCGGTCGTCACCAGGCTGAGCGGATAGGCCTCGCCGCCTTCCGCAGCCGTAGCCGTCGTGACCGGCAGCATCCCGCGGCCGTCGACCGCAATATCCGTCGCGTTCGAGGTTGAGACCAGCGGCCCCCCCTCGTCGATCAGCCGCAGTGTCGATACCCGCACGCCGCCCGCTGCGTAGCTGCCGGAATTGCCGCTCTGCAGGACCATCGAGCTGAAATCGGCCTCCACCCGGCGGTAGCCATATGTCCCCGAGTTGGCGATGTTGTCCGAGATCGTTGCCAGCCGGGCGGCGTTGGCATTGAGTCCCGCCACCCCGGCATTGAGCGAGGAAGATATCGTCATCTGTTTGCGCCTTTCTGCAGCACCATTGAGAACTGGCCTGCAGGGTGCGCGCACCGATTTAAGATCGACCTAACGGATAAAACTTGAACAACTCAGCGGTCTTTTCGCAGCAGGATCACCTCGAGTCGGTTGTTGCGTGGTGCTGTGGCATCTGCGGTCGCAGGCTTGCGGTCGGCGAAACCTGCCACCCGTGCCATCCGTGCCGAAGGAAGACCCGCCGCCTCGAGCCGCTCGCGCATCACCTGCGCGCGGGCCGATGACAACTCCCATGCCGGGTTGACGATCAGGGGCGTTGGGTAGCTGCGTACATGCCCGCCAACCGCCACCTTGTTGCTGGCCAGGCCCAGCACCTCGGCCAGCAGCAGCGCAATCTGGTCCAGCACCGGTTCGGGGGTTGGCGTTTCACCCGCAAACAGACTGGCATTTTCCAGATCGAAGATCTCGATGACCAGCCCCTCGTCGGTCACGCGCGTCACGACGTGCCGCAGCATCCTTCGCATCGTCATGCTTTCGCCGCCGCGCGCCAGAAGCACCTTGTTGACGGCGGCGAACGCCTCGTCGAGGCCGGCGCCCTCCTTGCCCAGGCCGGCCTCCAGGTTCACCCCCTTGGCCCGCCGGTCCTCGGTTGCGCGGGATTGCGATGCGCCGGTGCCGCTCTGCGTCAGCAACTCCTCCGACATGATGCTGACGCCGCCGAAGGCGCCGTCGCTGCCGCTGGAAATCCGATCAATCGGAATTGTCGGAGTAAAGTAGTCCGCAATCCCCTCACGTTGTCTTTCGTCCGTCGTGTTCAGCAGCCACATCATCATGAAGAAAGCCATCATTGCGGTAACGAAGTCGGCATACGCCACCTTCCAGGCACCGCTATGGTGCCTGCCGCTCTGAACGACCTTCTTGCGTTTGATGATCACTGCCGCGGCATTGCTTTGCCCGGCCATCTCACCACCTTCTCACACCCACAAGGAAGACTATCTCGCGCAGGGTGAAGGTGGCCTTAATCCATGGTCTTTTAGCGATTTTCGCGTGCCGCCAGCCCGCGCAGCGCCAACCGCACCTCCAATCCGATCGCGGCGTAGTCAGCAACGAATTGCAGCGCCGCCGCATGGGGCAGATCGGCATCGACAAGGCGGCCGACGGTGGCCTCGCGGGTTCCCGGTGCTGTCGGTCGCCCTGCAAGGAAGCGCTCCAGATCGTCCGCGTCCACGTGCGGGGCCGCCCTCAGATAAAGGTCGAACCGTTCGAACGCCCGGTCTAGAATCATCAGGCTTCCCCCCGCCTGGCGCGCCAGATGCACAGCGGTCGCCCGGTTCATGTCGGCAAAGACAGCCCCCGTTATCCGGCAGCCCTTCACACCCAGCCGCATCAACGCGGCCGTCGGGCGCACGGACCCGGGGCACAGAAACGCGTCGTAGACCGCAGTCGGCGGGGCCGAGACGACAAGCCTCAACGCCCGCTCGCGCCGAAGCGCACGGCGCAGCGCGCAAATCTCGTCCTGGCTCCGGTCACGAAGCACCAGCCCGTCCGGGCGGCGCAGCGCGTGCGAGACATCGACTTCGCTCATGCCGAGGCGCCGCGACAGTCGCGCGATCGCCTCGGGCGAAAGATGCCCCTTTGGCTGCACGGACACGTCGAGTTGCTCCTGCACCGCGATCGGCAAGGCGGAAAGGGTGGGATCGAGCCGGACCTGAATTCCCAGCGCCGTCAGTAATGCTGACAGTCGCCTGGCGACAGGAGGAGCCACGTTTTCGGCCAGCACCGTGGGGAGCGTCGCCAGCCGGTCCGCCGCCTGCTGCGGCTCGATCCCCAGTATGCTGGCAATGGACAGGATCGCCAGCGGCGCGGCCGGGGTAGCCGCGGTTACGTGAATGCGGAACGTCTCTGAGTCGTCGAGGATCTGGTGCATCGGGCTCTCCGTCGTTCCGTATCGAAACCATCTTGCAGCCACTATGGACCATCTCCCGTATCGCTGACGTAACGTCATCGTCAAGCGACCGTCAAAATGCAGCCTTGAGCAAAAGATTTTGTCGTCCGGTAACGAAAATTTAAGCTTTTTCGAAATGAGAAGGTCAAATCACTCTGCGTGTCGCCGTGAAGGCGGCCCTTCATGGCACCCGCATTCCGTGATGATTCTGTCCGGATATCTGCGACCCGCTGCAGGTCAGGGCTGAATGGCTCGACCGAACATCCGGGCCAGCCTTTCCTGGCCCGCGCGATAGCTCCGGAAATCGTGCGCCGAGGATTTCAGTCCCTTCAACGCCGCCATGATTGTCTGCGCAATCTCTTCCGGCGATCCGATCCCCTCGGGCAGCCTGCGCCCCGCAAGCCACGCCGCCAGCAGGGCGACGATCCGCGCCTCGCCCTCTGCCGCCAGATCGCCGGACGTCGCGAACCCCGCATCCATCAGCTCAGACCCATGCGGCGTGCCCAGAACGACCTCCATGATTGCGCCATCCTTGGCGACAAAAGCCGCCGCAAGTATCTCATCCGGTTCGCCGTCAGCCGACAGCACGGCTGCGACATTGGCCACCGACGTCTCGAAGTAGCGCTGTGTCAGCGAGCGGAAGATGTCTTCCTTGTTCCGGTAATGCAGGTACAGCGCCGAGCGTGACATTCCCGCCTTCTGCGCTATGTCATCCATCGACGTGCGTCGGAAGCCATAGGTCGCAAAGGCTGCAAAGGCAGCCTCCAGAATGGTATCCTGACGGTCTGCGGCAAGGACGGGCAGGGTCATGACACAACCATGACAAGTCTCATGCAGAGTGTCAATTGACAGTCTGACATTTTATGCCAAGTATGTCATGATCAATCCACGAGGTGCCAATGTCCTACTCTCTGACCGTCAACGGTGAAAGCCGAACCCTTGACCTGCCAGGGGACATGCCCCTCCTCTGGGCGCTGCGCGACGGTCTCAACCTCACCGGAACGAAGTATGGCTGTGGCGTCGCGGCCTGCGGCGTCCTGCACGGTCCACATCGATGGTGTCGCCGTCCGCTCTTGCCAGACGCTCGCTGCAGGATGCGGCAGGCACCTCCATCACCACCATCGAGGGCCTCGGCACTCCCGCAGGCGCTCCACGCGATCCAGGCCGCCTGGCTCGACGCGCAGGTGGCGCAGTGCGGCTACTGTCAGTCCGGCCAGATCATGCAGGCGGCGAGCCTCCTGTCCGAGAATCCAGCGCCCACCGATGCCGAGATCGACGAGGCGATGTCGGGCAACCTCTGCCGCTGCGGCACCTATCCCCGGATTCGCGCCGCCATCCACGACGCCGCCCGCCGCCTGCAGGAGGCCTGAGCCATGAGCCGTATCGGAACCATCGCCCGCCGCAGCTTCCTCATCGGCTCCGCCGCGATCGCGGGCGGGGTCGTTTTTGGCTGGTGGAAGTACACCACACCCTATCCAAATCCTTTGGAGAAGGATCTCGCACAGGGAGCGGCGACCCTCACGCCCTATGTCCTGATCGACCAGTCCGGCGTCACCCTGATCGCACCGCGCGCCGAAATGGGGCAGGGCATCCACTCCACCCTCGCCGCCCTTCTGGCCGAAGAGCTGGATCTGAACTGGGATCAGGTCCGCGTCATCCATGGCCCTGCCTCGAACGCCTATTACAACGGCGCCGTCATGGAGGAGGGCATCCCCTTCGCCTCTACCAATACCGGCTGGCTCGCTGAAACCGTCCGCAGCGCCACCCATATTCCGACCAAGTTCCTGGGCTTCCAGATCACCGGCGGTTCTTCCTCCACGCCCGACGCCTTCGACAAGATGCGCCTCGCCGGGGCCGCCGCCCGCGCCGCCCTCGTCGGCGCCGCCGCGCAGCGGCTGGGTCTTGACCCCGCGACCCTGCGGACCGAAGCCGGCGCAGTCATCGCACCGGACGGAACACGCCTGCCTTACACCGACCTCGCCGTCGCCGCAGCCGCCGTCGAACTGCCCGCGGAACCCCAACTCAAGCCGCAGGCAGACTGGAAGCTCCTCGGAACCTCCCTGCCCCGCACCGACATGCTGTCGAAAGTCACGGGAACCGCGCAGTTCACCATCGACGTGCGTCTGCCCGACATGCTCTTCGCGTCGGTCCGCACCAATCCCGGCATCGGCGGCGCGATGACGAGCTTTGACGCAAGCGCCGCCGAGGCCCTGCCCGGCGTGAAGCGGATCGTCCCGGTCGAGAACGGCGTCGCCGTCATTGCCACCAACACCTGGATCGCAATGCAGGCGCTCGACTCCATCACTTTTGACTGGGCCCCTGCCCCCTATCCCGCCACCAGCGCCGAAATGCAGGCGGCCCTCGGCGCCGCGTTCATCCCCGACATGCAGGACAGCCGTCAGCGCGACGACGGCAATGTCGAAACGGCCCTTACCGGCGACGGTGTTCGAGGCCGAATATAACGTCCCCTATCTCGCCCACGCCACCATGGAACCGATGACCGCCGCCGCCCATCTCAAGGACGGCCACCTCACCGTCTGGGCAGGCCACCAGCTTCCCACCGTCATCCGCACCGAGGCTGAACGCATGGGCTTCGCGCCCGACGCGATCGAGGTTCACACCCTCGTCATGGGGGGCGGCTTCGGTCGCCGGGCCGAGATAGACTTCATCAAACAGGCCCTCACCATCGCCCGCGCGATGGAAGGCACCCCCGTCCTCCTCACCTGGACGCGCGAGGAAGACATGACCCATGACGGTTACCGCCCCATGGCTGCCGCCCGTGTCCGCGCCACGCTCCGGGATGGCATGGTGGATGCGATGGACCTTTCTCTCGCCGCCACCTCGGTCGTCGAAAGCCAGGTCGGCCGTCTTGGCTGGTCCTTCCCCGGTCCCGACGCCACCATCGTCCAGGGCGCCTGGGACCAGCCCTATGCCTTCCCGAACTACCGCGTCACCGGCTACCGCCCCCCCGTCATGGCCCCCGTCGGGTCGTGGCGCTCGGTCGGTGCCTCGCAGAACGCGTTCTTCCAGGATAGCGCCATCGACGAACTGGCCCATCTGGCAGGAATAGACCCGCTTCTCTTCCGCATCCGGCAGATGACACACGCGCCCAGCATCAAGGTGCTCGAGGCGGTGGCCGAAATGGCGAACTGGGGAACCACTCCCCCGAACCGCGCCCGCGGCGTGGCCTTCTGCCTGTCGTTTGGCGTCCCCTCCGCCCAGGTGATCGAGGTCGAGAACACCGCATCAGGCCTCCGCCTCACCAATGCCTGGGCCGCCGTCGATGTCGGCATCGCCCTCGATCCCCGCAACATCGAAGCGCAGGTGCAGGGGGCCATGATCTATGGCCTGTCCGCCGCGATCCGCGGCGAAATCACCTTCGAGGCTGGTGCCGCGCAACAGACCAACTTCTGGGACTACGAGCCCCTCCGACTGCGCGAAACGCCCGCCATCGCCGTCCGTGTTCTGGAGAACGGCGAGAAGCTGAAAGGCATCGGTGAACCCGGCACGCCGCCCGCCGCCCCGGCGCTCGCCAACGCCATCTTCGCGCTCACCGGCCAGCGCATCCGGGAATTGCCACTGAACAAGACCGTCACCTTCGCCTGACAGCCCCGTTTCATCTTGGCGGAAATATCCCGGGGGGGGGCGGGCGCTGCCCCCCTCCACAACCGGCGCGCGCTTGACCCCGGCGATCTCGTCATCCCCGATGAGACGGCAACCCAGATTTCGTCGGCCGATGTGCTCGTCCGTCCCCACGCGCCGGAACGCCGCAAGGCGCTCGTCGCCCCTCACGGCGGTGGCCCAGACAGGGTGACCCGACAAATGTGACAGGGCCGCACCAAACGGCACGGGCCTGTCGCCTTTCATACCGACGCTTTACTTGACCAATGCGATTTCGCCCGGTCTCCAACTGCCGTCGAACCACGGCTCCAGCGGGCCGTAGAGGCGCAGGATCATGAACCAGCCTTTGCCCGGGATGGTCTGCACCCAGTTGCTTTCCATGCCTTCCGGCGCCTTGGGTCCAAAGAACACGTCGACCGAACCATCGGCGTTCCTCTTGACCGCCGGGTTCTGGCTGGTGACGCTCGGCGCCTTCTGATCGGTCTGCACCATCGAACGGGTCTGGTTGTCATAGACGATGACCGACCAGAAATCCGCGACCGGCACGTCGGGCGGAAGCGTCAGGCGATAGGTCTTGCCGCCGTCGAAGGGATTGCCCTCGGCATCGAGCGCGGTCCAGGGATACTGCGATCCCTTGCCCACCATCTTCTCTTCCATCGCAGGCGTCACGCCGGTCGCGAAGAAGTAGTAGAAGGCCGCGCCGTCCAGGTTGGACACGCCGGGCTGCGACTGGAACTTGTAGCCGCCGAAGAACGGCAGGCGCCATTGGCTCTTGCTGTCGGGGTAGAAGAATGCATCACGGCTGCGGGCGCTGTAGGCCAGGGCCCTTGCCGTCGCGGCCCCGATGTCGGCAGCATCGGTCAGGATTTCCTTCATCCGTGCATCGGGCGCAAACGGCTTGCCCTTCTCGATCCCGATCGAGGCGAAGAGGCCAAGCGTGGTCGGGTCAGACCCTTCAGGCGGTTCCTCCTGGATCACCTTGTTCAGCAGTTCCCAGAAAGAATAGTCCGTCGGCATCACGAAGTTCGCCGGAATACCCGACGCATTGACCAGCGTCGCCGCCTTCGGGTTGTCCTTCTCGGCCAGCGGATAGATCTTCAGGTGGTCCCTGACCCCCTGCACACCCGGTTCGGTCTTGCCGTCCACGAGGAAGGACCGGAACACCGTCCACATGCCATAGGTCGTGGGACGCACGACGATGTAGCCCTCCGGCACCACGCCCGCGTAACCTGGCGGAAGGATCAGGTACTTGCCGCCCTCGCCCTTGTCGGGGCCGGTGATGCCGAGATCGACAACCCATTTGTACCAGAAATCGTTTATCGTCCCCAGTACCTTGGGCGGAATCTCGACAACGATGGGGCCGCCCTTGGTGTCGATCCAGATAAAGCTGTAGATCGTGTTGTCGTTCGCGGTCAGTTCAACCGTGCGTGGATCGACAAGGTTCTCCCAGATCACGTCGGTCTGGTTCACCGGGCCGAACTTCAGCAGACTGTCGCGCATCCCCGCCTGGTTCACGATCGGGATCGCCAGAAGATAGGCCTGCAAAGCGCGTGAACGGTCCAGGTTGTCCCACAGCGTTTCACTGGTTTCCTGCGTGGGAACGCCGCTCTTCAGCTTCAGCGTGCCGATCGAGGTCTGAAGCCTGTCCGGCGTCTCCACGCCCGGCGCGATCTCGGTCGTCATCTTGTAGGTTTCTGCCCCGACCGGCAGGGCAGATGTCCCGATCGCGATGCTCAACACCACTTGCGCGGCAAAAGCCAGAACTCGTTTTCATTCTGTCGCCCCTCGGCTCGACTCGGTTCCGGCGCGACGGTAAGCGATGCTGAGGAAAGCGGGTTGCGATTTGGGGACATCTCCCATGACGGAAGTTAAGAAACAGATCGCGATGCAGCGAGCGGCCGCACTCGCGCCGCTCCCATCGCTGCTTGCAGAGACGGGCGTCGAGATCGATGAGGTTCTCGACGGTACGGGAGTTGCCAAGGATCAGTTGCGGCCGGATGCCTTCATTCCCTACTCGGCCTTTGTCACGATACTCGATCGGGCCTGCGCTCTGACAGGGTGCGATGATCTGGGGTTGCGTCTCGGTCAGCATCAGGCACTGGCGGCATTGGGTCCGCTGGGCGACGTGATGCGTCACTCGGCAACGTTGGGCCAGGCGATCGGCCAGTTTGCCGCCTTCCAGAGCCTTAATTCGACAGGCGGCGCCGTCTACCTGATGCGGGCCGAACGCGACATCCTTCTGGGCTATGGTGTCTACGACCCGTCAACTCCGGTCTCGCCGAACCTCTACGATCTCGTCTTGGCCGTAGGCTGCAATCTCATCGCTGAACTTACCAAAGGGGCGGTGGGGCCGGACGAGATCTTTCTGTCACGTGCAGCGCCTGACGATCCCGCAGCCTATCAGCGCCTCGGCCGCTGCCCGGTTCGCTTCGGTCAGAACCAGACCGGCCTTGTGATCGGGGCGTCGGCCCTCGCCTTCGTGCTGCCGGAGGCCAACGCACGTTTGCACGCCGAAGCTCTCGCCCGGCTGGTCTCGCGTCTCGACAACCCGTCGACCACCATGAGTGGGCGTCTTCGGCACCTTCTCCGGCCGCTTCTGCTGATGGGACAGGCCGGGATGCCGGAGGTGGCCGAACGGCTGGGCCTCCATCCGCGTGCCATGCGACGCCAGCTGACAAAGGAAGGCGCGACGTTCGAGGCGCTCAAGGACGAGGTGCGCTACGCTGCCGCCCGCGACCTCCTCATGATCGGCGATCTGGGGCTCGTCGACATCGCCCTAACGCTCGACTACGCGACATCGAGCGCCTTCGTGCACGCCTTCCGGAGGTGGAGCGGCCTGTCACCGGGCCGATGGCGCGACCTTCATATCACCGGTCGCTCTGCTTCCGCTTGACCGTCGACAGCCCCACCATACCGGCGCGGGCACAAGGTGCTTCGCGATCGTTGGGCCGACCTCTGGGTCTGGATCGTCTGAACAAAAGGCTAATGGCAGGGGTCGAAACCCTTTGTTTTCAAGGTCGACATGGGGTGTCGCACTGTGCGACATTCCGCGGAAGATGCCTACCTCAGCCGCTTTCCATCGCCATCGAAATGAAAGGCCCGCGCCTGATCCGGGGTCAGCCCCACCGACTCGTCCACGCCATAGTCATGCTCGCCGAACAACCGGACCGTCAGCAGCCCCTGCTCCCCGGTGTTCACATAGACCAGCGTCTCGCCTCCCAGCTTCTCGACATGGCTGACGGTCCCCCGGATCTGACCCCCCGACCGCGCGATCCCGATGTGCTCCGGCCGGACCCCCATCGTGTCAGACCGCATCCCCAGCGCCCCGGCCTTCAGGAAGTTCATCTGCGGTGATCCGATGAAGCCCGCGACAAAGGTATTGTCCGGGTCGTTGTAAAGCTCCATCGGCGCGCCCACCTGCTCCACCTTGCCCGCCCGCAGCACCACGATCCGGTCCGCCAGCGTCATCGCCTCCACCTGATCGTGGGTCACATAGATCATCGTGGCGCCCAGCTCGCGGTGCAGCCGGGCGATCTCGATCCGCGTCGCCACCCGCAGGGCCGCATCGAGGTTCGAGAGGGGTTCATCGAACAGGAACAGCTTCGGAGTGCGGACAATCGCCCGCCCGATCGCCACCCGCTGCCGCTGCCCGCCTGACAGTTCCGCCGGCCGCCGCTCCAAAAGCGGCCCCAGTGCCAGCATCCCCGCCGCCCGGTCCACCGAGGCGGTGATCTCGGTCTTCGAAACCCCCGCCTGTTTCAGCGCCAGCCCCATGTTGTCGCGGACGGTCAGGTGCGGGTAGAGCGCGTAGCTCTGGAACACCATCGCAATCTCGCGCTTCGCCGGCGCCACCTCGTTCACCCGCTTGCCGTCGATTGCGATGGTCCCCGCCGTCGCATCCTCCAGTCCTGCGATGATCCGCAGCAGCGTCGACTTTCCGCAGCCCGAGGGGCCCACGAAGACGCAGAACTCACCCTCCCGCACGCTCAGGTCCACGCCCTTGATGACCTCGACCGGACCGAAGGATTTCGTAACGGCGGAAAGGGTCAGCTCGCCCATGACAGTTCCTTCACAGTTTCACCGCCTGCCCCGACCGCACGCTCTCATCCGCCGCAAGGCAGATGGCCAGCGACTGGACCGCGTCGGTCATGTGGCGCGCGAGGTCGAGGTTGTCGCGGATCGCCCGCGCCACGAAGGCCGCCTCGCGGTTGCACAATTCCTGATGCCCCGGCTCGTCGGCCATCGAGATGTCGGTATCGCCCGACGACACCTTGTGAACCCGCAGCAGCGAGGTCTTGGTATGGGTGTCGATATCGTCCGACCGCGCGCTTTCCGGCATCCGGATCGAGACGGCCCCGTTCGGGCTGACCACGTCCTTCACGAAAAACGCCGTGTCGCTCATCATCGGCCCCCAGCCCGCTTCGTACCAGCCGAGCGAGCCATCCTCGAACAGCACCTGAAAATGCCCGTAATTGTACATGTCCGCCGCAATCTCGTTCGACAGGCGCAGGCCCATGCCCCGCACCTCGACCGGTTTCGCATCGGTGATCTGGCACATCACGTCGACGTAATGGACCCCGCAATCCACGATGGGCGGCGTCGTCTGCATCAGCGCCTTGTGCACCTCCCATGTCGGGCCGGAGCTTTGCTGGTTCAGGTTCAGGCGGAACACGTACGGCCCGCCCAACGCGCGCGCTTCCTCGATCAGGCGTTGCCATGATGGATGATGCCGCAGGATGTAGCCCACGATGACCTTGCGCCCCAGACGCTGCGCCGTCTCCACCACCCTGCGCGCATCGGCAACCGTCGTCGCCAGCGGCTTCTCCACGAACACGTCTGCGCCTGCTTCCATCGCCGCCACGGCATAATCGGCATGGCTGTCGGAATAGGTGGCGATGCAGACGAGGTCCGGCTTCAGTCGCGCCAGCGCCTCGTGGAAGTCGGGCGTTATCGCATAGCCCTTCAGGTCATCCGGCAGCTCGGGCACGGAGCGGTTGACCAGACCGACGATCTGGAAGGCTGGGTCGTGGTGATAGGCCAGCGCGTGGCTGCGCCCCATGTTGCCCAGACCGGCGACGAGGGTTCGGATCATTTGACGGCTCCGGCTGTGATGCCCCGGATCAGCTGGCGCGAGAATATCAGGTACAGGACCAGCACGGGCAGGATGGCGAGCGACAGCGCGGCAAGGACCGCGTTCCAGTTGGTGACGAACTGCCCGATAAAGACCTGGCTGCCCAGCGTGATTGTCTTGGTCGCCTCTGCCGGGGCCAGGATCAGCGGGAACCACAGATCGTTCCAGATCGGGATCAGGGTGAAAACGGCGACGGTCGCCATCGCCGGGCGCACCAGCGGCAGAACGAGGCGGAAGAAGATCGTATATTCCGACAGACCGTCGATCCGCCCGGCGTTCTTCAGATCGTCAGACACCTGCTTCATGAACTCCGACAGGATAAACACGGCCAGCGGCAGCCCCTGCGCGGTGTAGACGAGGATCAGCGCCAGCAGAGTGTTGACCAGCCCCGAGGCCACCATCAGCTGCAGGATCGCCACCGTGCCAAGGCGGATCGGGATCATGATTCCGAGCGCCAGGTAAAGCCCCATCAGCATGTTGCCGCGAAAGCGGTATTCGCTCAGCGCGAAGGCGGCCATCGCACCGAACAGCAGCACGAAGAACAGCGAGGCGACCGTGACGATCATCGAGTTCTGGAAGTAGAGGAAGAAATCACCCTGCTTCAGGACCGTCGTGTAGCCCACAAGGTCGAAAGTGCTGGCCGTGGGGATCGCCAGCGGATCGCTGAAGATCGCCTTGCGCGACTTGAAGCTGTTCACGACGATCACGAAGACCGGGAACAGCGCGATCAGCGTATAGGCGATCAGCACCGCATGGGCGGCGACCGTCCGGCCAAGCGAGGTGCGGGCCTGTGCCATCAGAACTGGTACCGGCGCAGGCGGGTCTGGATTCCGAAGAGATACAAGCAGACCCCGATCAGGATGATGAAGAACATCGCTGTCGCGATGGTGGCGCCCATGTGCGGGTCGCCGAGCTGCAGCTGGAACCCGAAGAAGGTGCGGTAAAGGAACGTGCCAAGGATGTCGGTCGCGAAATTCGGCCCAGCCAGCGCCCCCTGTGAGACGTAGATCAGGTCGAAGGCGTTGAAGTTGCCCACGAAGGTCAGGATCGAGATGATGCCGATCGACGGCAGGATCAGCGGCAGCTTGATCTTCCAGAACTGGCTCATGCCGGTGATGCCATCCATTTCGGCGGCCTCGAGCACCTCGTCGGGAATGGAGAGAAGCGCGGCATAGATCAGCATCATCGGAATGCCGACGAACTGCCAGACCGAGACCAACGCGAGGGCGGTCAGCGCATATTGCTCCTTGCCGAGCCAGGGCTGGAACAGCGACTTGAGGCCCACCATGTCGAGCATCCCCGGCGCGATGCCCCAGATGGGCGAGAGGATCAGCTTCCAGACGAAGCCCACGATCACGAAGGACAGGATCGTGGGGATGAAGATCGCGGTGCGGTAGAAGGCCGCCATCCTGAGCCGCGGGCTGGACAGCAGCGCGGCCAGCAGGATGCCGATCGGGTTCTGCACCAGCATGTGAATCAGGAAGAACCAGGCGTTGTTCCCGAGCGCGTTCCAGAAGGCATTGGCCCAGAGCGGATCGCCGAACAGCGTCCGGAAGTTGGCAAGGCCCACGAACTCGCTCGTCCGCTCCGGCGTCTGGTTGAAGAGCGACAGGTTGAGCGTGCCGAAGAGCGGCACGATCATGATCGCAGTATAAACCAGCACGGCCGGTGCAAGGAACACGGCGATATGCCAGCGGATCGGCTTGCGGTCGGCCATCTGCCCGGCTTCCTGTTTCTTTTCGGCAAAAATACCCTCGGGGGGGGGCCGGGGGGCAGACGGCCCCCCGGCCTTGATCAAGCCGCGCCCGGAACCCGGTCCGGGTGCGCGGTCCCCGTCACTTCTGCTGTGGCGCGTACCAGCTGGCGAGGCCCGCTTGCAGGCGCTCGGCCGCAGCCTCGGGCGTTTCGGTGCCCTTGATCACGTTGGCCGAGGCGTTCCAGGTTTCGTTCTCGAGGTTCGGCGTGCCGCGCGACAGGATCTGGTAGGTCGAGCGGATCGTCGACTTGCACTTGTCGCGCCAGCTGACAAATTCCTTGGCGAGCGGATCCTGCATCTCGACCGGAGTCGAGTTGAGCGAGAAGAAGCCGGGCAGGGCGTTGGCGTACAGCGTCGCGAATTCCGGCGAGCCGACCCATTCGAGGAACACCTTCGCCTGATCGGCATGCGCGCTGGCCGCGTTCAGGCCAAGCGCGATGTCGGTATGGTCAGAGATGTAGCAGGTGTCGCCCGCGTTCGCGACCGGCGGCGGGAAAGCCCCCATCTTGAACTGCGCCTGGGTGTTGAAGCCGGAGATCTCCCACGAACCGGCGGGGTAGATCGCGGCGCGGCCAAGGGTGAACAGGTTCTGGCTGTCCGGATAGGTCTGCGCCTCGAACCCGTCGCCCAGGTAATCCTTCCATTTGGCAAGCTGGGTGAAGGGGGCGACCCAATCCGGATCGGTCAGCTTCTGTTCGCCCTTGATGAGCGCCAGACGCCCTTCCTCACCCTTCCAGTAGTTCGGCCCGATGTTGTTGTAGCCCATCGTCGCGGCTTCCCACTGGTCGTTGGTGCCCATCGCCATCGGGATATAGGTGCCGTCGGCCTTGATCTTGTCGAGCGCCGCGAAGAACTCCGCCTCGGTCGTCGGCACGGCGATGCCGAGCTGGTCGAAGGCGTCCTTGTTGTAGATGAAGCCGTGGATCACCGAGGCCATCGGCACACAGAAGGTGGCCGCGCCGTCATCTGTCTGCCAGGCGGATTTTGCGACCGGAGAGAAGTTCGCCATTGCCGCGAGCGACGTGAGGTCAGCCAGCTTGCCCTTGTTGTAAAGCTCCAGCGAAGCGTCGAAGGGGCGGCAGGTGACAAGGTCACCCGCGCTGCCAGCGTCAAGCTTGGAGTTCAGCACGGCATTGTATTCGGCTGGGGCAGACGGCGCGAAGACGATCTTGATCCCGGGGTTCTTGGCCTCGAACGCCGGGATGATCGTGTCCTGCCAGATCGTCAGGTCGTCGTTGCGCCAGCTTTCGATGGTCAGCGTGACGTCTTCGGCCTGGGCCGCTCCGGCCAGCAGGGTGCTGGACAGAAGCGCCATGCGAAGCGTTTTGGTTATCATGGTCGTCTCCCTGTTGGCGGGCATTCGCCCGGTGATTTCGTGACGTCAGCCGGTCACTTCGGCAAGCGCGGGGCCGAGATGGCCCCGGTGTGTTTCCAGCGCTGCCGCAGCGGCTTCCGGGGAAGCACCGGCAGCAACGAGGACTGCGGTCTTGACCGAGCCACCCGTCCGGGCAAGGGCTGCGGCTGCCTGCGCGCTGTCTGATCCCGACAACGCAGACACGATGCGTGCCGCGCGGTCGATCAGCTTGGCGTTGTCGGCCACGACGTTGACCATATACCCTTCATGCACATGGCCGAGGCGGAGGCCCATCAGGACCGAGAGCATGTTGAGTGCAATCTTCTGCGCCGTGGCCGCGCCCATACGTGTGGAACCCGCGACGAGTTCCGGGCCGGTATCGAGCAGGACGGGGATATCCGCAGTCTGCAGCAGCGGGCTGTCGGCGATATTGGCAATCCCGATCACCGTGGCACCCTTGCGTTTCGCCGCGCGGGCGATGTCGCAGGTGTAAGGTGTTCGGCCAGAGGCGGAGACTGCGATGACGACGTCGCCCTGATGCAAGTCCGCCGCGTTCAGATCGGCCTCGGCCAAAGCCGGATCATCCTCGACCGCGCCGGTCAGGTGGAGCAGAGCCGCCGCGCCGCCCGCGAAGAGGACGGGAGTGCGGCTGTGCGGGATGCCGAAGGTGCCGGCAAGTTCAAGGCAATCCGACAGCGCCATAAGCCCGGAGCTTCCGGCGCCGACATAGGCAATGCGATGTCCGGCCTCAAGCGCCGACGCAGCCACTTCGGACGCCCTGGCGATCATGTCGAGAGCGGGTCGCACCTGGCCAGCCGCCGCGATCTGTGCATCGAGCAACCGGGCAAGCACATCGAGCGGTGCGGCGTTCTGTAGCCCTTCCGCCGAAGGATGTCGCGCTTCAGTGCGTGTCTCGGCCATCCGATTCCCCCTGCTGCCTCAACCATGCCAAACTAATACCAATTGTAAAGGTTTTTGTTGAAGTAGAGCTAAACTGCCTCATATCAGGGCGTATCAAGATACTCCTTTCCATTTGGTATTGTTTTGGTATCTTGTTTCCAAAGGGGACGAGGATGCGTCTGTTTTTGGGTGTCGATGGCGGGGGAACCGGGTGCCGCGTTGCCGTGTGCGACCCGTCCGGCCGCATTCTGGGCGAGGCGAGGGGCGGGCCATCGAACATTTCGTCCGACCCTGACTCGGCGCGCCAAAACATCCTCGGCGCGGTGCAGTCGGCATTGCCGGCCGGAATCGAACTCGGCGATCTGGTGGCTGTCATGGGGCTGGCGGGCGCGAATGTTGCGCAGAGTGTCATCCGGTTCCGCGAGGGGATGCCGTTTCGTAGCCTTCGGATCGAGACGGACGCGGTGATCGGGGCGAAGGGCGCGCTTGGCGACGATGACGGGATCGTCGCCGCTTTAGGCACAGGATCTGTCCATTGCGTCCAGCGAGCGGGCGAGATCCGGCAGATCGGTGGCTGGGGACTGGTTCTTGGCGACGAAGGATCGGGTGCGTGGATCGGTCGCATGATCCTTGCACGATGCTTGCGAGCGTTTGACGGCTTTGTTCCGCGGACAACGCTGACAACTGCCCTGATCGCTGAGTTTGGCGGCCCCGACCAAATCGTCGCCTTTGCGCGCGATGCGCTGCCAGTGCACTTTGCGGCGCTGGCCCCTCGCGTCGTGGGTTCGGGTGATCCGGCCGCGGAAGCCGTGATGCGTGAGGCCGAGGCTGAAGTCGCGCAGGCGATCGAGGTGCTGCAATCTGCTCCGCCTTTGCCCGTCGTCTTTCTGGGCGGTCTGGGTCCGGTCTACGAAAAACGCCTCGCCGGGCGGTGGCCGGTCGCCCAGAGCAGGGGCACTGCCGTGGACGGCGCCTTGTACCTCGCGCGTCGGCAGCCATGATGGAGCGCCTCTTTTCGCCTGACGGTTTCGATCAGACCGGCGCGGGGCCGCTGTACCTGCAATTGCAAAGGCGGATCGGCGACGCCATCGCAACGGGCCGCCTTGCACCGGGCGACAGCCTTCCCCCGGAGCGGGAAATGGCGGTAATGACGGGCTTGAGCCGTGTGACAGTGCGCAAGGCAGTTCAGGCCCTGGTCGCCTCGGGGCAACTCCTGCAACGGCGCGGCTCTGGCACGTTCGTCGCGCCGAAGGTTCAGCGGCTGGAGCAGGCTCTGTCCCTTCTGACTTCGTTCACCGAGGATATGGCGCGGCGGGGCCGCAGCGTTGAATCGGTCTGGCTCAGCCGTGCCGTTCATGCGCCCGCACCGGAAGAGGTGATGGCGCTTGGCCTTGGGGCAGATGACCGCGTGGCTCGTCTGGAGCGCGTCCGGTCCAGCGACGGCGTCCCGCTGGCGATCGAGCGGGCCTCACTTTCAGCGACCTTTCTGCCCGACCCGGAGGTCGTAACCAGCTCGCTCTATTCTACTTTGGACACACGCGGTTTACGACCTGTTCGGGCGGTGCAGCGCATTTCGGCAACCAACCTCGGCGCAAAAGACGCGAAGTTGCTGGGCGTCCCGGAAGGAAGTGCGGGCCTTAGTATCGAGCGTGTGAGCTATCTTCCTTCGGGCCGTGTCATCGAATTCACCCGGTCGATCTATCGTGGTGACGCTTACGACTTCGCCGTCGAACTGAAACTTGCGCCAGAACTCTGCGCGCATGCCCGACGAAAGGAACCCCAGATGACGAAGAGCTTCATGGCCGCTGAAGTGGAAGAAATCCCCCAGGCTGCGGCCCGGTTTCTCGATCAATCCGCGGTCTCAGTGCGAGAGGCCGGGGCGGCGTTGCAGCGGGTTGATCCACGCCTGCTTGTGACTGTCGCCCGCGGGTCCTCCGATCACGCGGCCACCTACTTCAAATATGCGGTGGAGTTGCTCACCGGGATCCCGGTTGCCTCGGTCGGCCCGTCGGTCGCATCAATCTATGGCCGACCGATGCGTCTTTCCGGGGCGGCCTGCGTCGGCATCTCGCAATCGGGCCGCAGTCCGGACATTGTCGAGATGATGAAGGCCGCGAGCGCGGGGGGGGCGCTGACGATTGCGATCACGAATTTCGCCGATGCGCCCATGGCGCAGGCCTCTGCTCATTGTCTGCCGCTTCAGGCTGGCGTGGAAAAGAGCGTCGCGGCCACCAAGACCTTCGTGACCAGCGTGCTTGCGTCACTGTCGCTGCTGGCGGAATGGCAACAGGACGACGATCTGAAGCGAGCCATCGCCGGCCTGCCAGATGCATTTGAGCGCGCGCTGGGGCAGAACTGGTCAGCGTTGGCGGGGCGCCTGGTTCGGGCGCAGTCGCTCTATGTGCTGGGACGTGGTCCGGGCTTCGCCATCGCAAACGAGGCCGCGTTGAAGTTCAAGGAAACCTGTGGGCTTCACGCGGAGGCCTATTCGGCGGCCGAAGTGTTGCACGGGCCGAGCGCGATCGTTCAGGCGAGGTTCCCGGTGCTTGCCCTGGGCGTGCCGGACGCAGCCCTGCCCCATGTCCTGATGACGGCCGAGCGCCTTGCAGCCCAGGGGGCGGATGTCTTTGTGACAGGTGGCGAGGCGAAGGGGGTGGTAACCCTGCCCTCGCTGAAGGGGCTGCATCCGCTTGTCGCCCCGCTCGTGCTTGCGGTCAGTTTCTATGCCTTCATCGAAAAGCTGGCCTGGAGCAGGGGTCTTGACCCGGATATGCCCCCGCACCTGCGCAAGGTAACGGAGACTCTCTGATGCTGCTGCGGATTGGCCCGATTGCCGTGTTCGACGGGGCAGTCCTGCATCAGAGTGCTGTCGTGACGCTCGACCGCTCGGTGATCGCTGCCCTCGAAGTGGTTTCTGACGTGCCGCAGCTGCCTGGTATTCTTGCGCCGGGGTTCATCGACCTCCAGGTCAATGGAGGCGGTGGGCGCATGGTTGACGGTTCGGTCGGCGTCGGGGAGCTCGCTGAAATCTGCGCTGTCCACGCGCGGCTCGGGGCGACAGGGATCTTGCCGACCCTGATTACCGATACGCCGGAAGCAACGGCGACCGTGATATCGGCTGGCGTCGCCGCCAGCGCGGCGGGGGTTCCGGGTTTCCTCGGCCTGCACCTGGAAGGTCCACACCTGGACCCCCGGCGCAAGGGTGCCCATGATCCCAGGCTGATCCGGCCGATGGACGAAGGCGATCTCGAGCGGCTTTGCGACGCCGCACGCCGACTGCCAGCCCTGATGATCACAGTGGCGCCAGAGGCAGCGACTGCGCGGCAGATTGCGCGGCTCTCGGAAGCCGGGGCAATTGTCAGCCTTGGCCACACGGACTGCTCGATGGAAACGGCGATCGGTGCCATCAAGGCCGGGGCGCGCTGCGCGACGCATCTTTTCAACGCGATGAGTCAACTCGGCAACCGTGAGCCTGGGCTTGTCGGGGCTGTGCTGGATGGTGAGGTTGCTGCGGGACTGATTGCCGACGGCATTCACGTGGCCGCGGCGACGATGCGCGTGGCTATGGCCGCCCGACCGAGGGGATTGTTCCTGGTGTCGGATGCGATGGCGGTTGCAGGCTCGCATCTGGCCGAGTTCGTTCTGGGCGGGCGGAGGATTCTCCGCCGGGACGGGCGACTTACGCTTGAAGACGGAACCTTTGCCGGCGCGGATCTGAGTTTGCCGCAGGCATTGCGGGTGATGACACGTGACGTGGGCCTGTCGATCGACGAAGCATTGGCGATGGCGACGTCGGTGCCAGCCTCCGTGATCGGCGCAAGTGGGCGGGTGGGAGCGATCCGCCCCGGGCGGGCGGCGGATCTGGTGCATCTGGATGACGCCTGTCAGATCGTTCAGGTCTGGCAGGGCGGTGTCGTCCTGCACTAGCGCCGCCAGAGTGAGTTCTTCTCGTGGTGCTGGATTGTCGCAGAGAGCGTCTCGAACTGTGCGACGATATCGGCCCGCAGACGGCGGGCAGCAGGCGGCTGGTCGGCGGCTGGCCGATGCAGGATGCCGAGGTCGCGATCAGGGTGGTCGATCCTCAGCGACAGGGCGGCGATGCCAGCCTGTCGGCGCAGGGTGAAGACCACGGAATATGGCAGAATGGTCAGCGAGTCCGACGCGGTCAGGATACTCAGCACTGCGGACAGGCCGCCGCCTGTGAAGCTGATGTGGAAATTCTCGTCGCCAAGCCCATCGAGGACCTGTTGCAGGTCGCGGTAAAGCGGACTGTCGGTGGGCGGTGCGATCCAGGAGAAGCGCGCAAGATCGCCCACGCGCACGCCCTTGCGATTCAGCAGGGGATGGCCGACACGGCAGGCGATCACGTTCCTGCCCGGCAGGATCGTTTCGAAGTGTAACTCGTCGGGCAGTTCATCCGACCTCATAGGGCATACCGCCAGATCGAGGTTACCCTTTTTCAACCGATCAACCAATTCAGGTACATAGCCATAGGACTGGTCAATGCGGACGGCCGGATTTCTTGACTGGAAGCCCGCGATCATGCCCGCAATGACGCCATCCATGAAGACCGGCGTTCCGCCCATACGCACCACGCCCGAGCGACCGGCACGGTAGCGTCGGACGATCTCGCTGGCAGCAAGATTGGCGTGGAGAATTTTCCGACCTTCCTCCGCCAGCATCGCACCGAGTTCAGTTGGTTGAAGCGGGCGGCGACCAGGGTGAAACAGCGGGCTGCCAATACGCTCCTCAAGCTGCGCGACGGTACGGGACAGGCTGGGTTGCGACTTGCCGAGGCTGATTGCGCCTTCGGTCAAACCCCCACTGTCGACAATGGCAGCAAGGACTTCGAGTTGGCGGGGATCCAGCTTCATACCGTGCAGTTATATTGGCTGCTCCAAATTCAATCAAGTTCAAAGGATTGCCGGGCTATCATCTTCTTGTGCCGGGCGGGGGGAGCCGCAATGACGCCGTTTCAGCCGAAGTTCGCAGTTCGGGTGGCTGCTGTGCGGGTCCGCTTTGGCGAGCGGGCAATTTCGATCATCGCAGAAGAAGTGGCGGCGCTCCGTTGCTCGCGCGCACTCGTCCTGTCCACGCCGCATCAGGCGTCGACCGGCAGGGATTTTCTGGACGCAATCGGCGATCGCGGCGTCGGCCTGTTCGCGGGCGCCATGATGCACACGCCGGTCAGCGTTACTGCAGAGGCGCTTGCCCTGGCGCAAAAGCTGGATGCGGACTGCTATGTGGCGGTGGGCGGCGGATCGACGACGGGGCTTGGAAAGGCCCTCGCGCTGCGGACCGGCCTGTCGCAGATTGTCGTTCCCACGACCTATGCCGGATCGGAGGCGACGGCGATCCTGGGCCAGACCGAAAACGGCCAGAAGACGACGATCACTGACCCGCGCGTGCAGCCCGAAGTCATCCTGTATGATGCGGAACTCGTACGCGGCTTGCCGGTCGGCATGACCGTGGCCAGCGGATTGAACGCGATGGCCCACGCGGCCGAGGCCCTGTATGCGAGGGATCGCAATCCCCTGTCGACCGTGCTCGCGCGGGAAGGGCTTGCGGCATTTGTGCGTTCGCTTCCCAAGGTGGTGGCGAACCCGGATGACCTGAGCGCGCGGGGCGAGACGCTGTATGGCGCCTGGCTTTGCGGGACCGTACTGGGGCAGGTGGGGATGGCGCTGCACCACAAGCTTTGTCACACGCTGGGGGGCAGCTTCGATCTGCCTCATGCCGAGACACACGCGATCATCCTTCCACACGCGCTGGCTTACAACGCCCAGGCGGTGCCCGAGTTGCTTGCCCCGCTTGGGGAACTGCTCGGGACCGAGACGATCCACGACTTCGCACGGCGCATTGGCGCACCGCTCGCCCTGCGCGATCTGGGGTTGAAGGAAGCCGATCTGGACCGTGCGACCCAAATCGCCACGCAGAACCCCTACTGGAACCCGCGACCGGTCGAACCGGGGCCGATCCGCGCCATGTTGCAATTGGCTTGGGAAGGCGCTGCGCCGGAGGCATGATGGGCGAGAAGGGGAGGCCATGACCATTCTATCTTTGCAGGGCGTCTCGAAGTCGTTCGGAGCGCTGAAGGTTACGGACGACGTGAGCTTCGATGTGGAAGAAGGCGAAGCTCTTGGCATCATCGGGCCGAACGGTGCAGGCAAGTCGACGCTGTTCAATCTTGTCACCGGAAACATCCTGCCCGATGCGGGCAGGATCGAGTTTCTTAACGGCGACGTCACCCGCGTTCCCGCCATGCAGCGATGCCTGATGGGGGTGGGCAGGTCGTTCCAGATCCCGCAGCCCTTCGGTCAGCTTACAGTTTTCGAGAACTTGCTCGTCGCCGCAACACATGGCCAGAACAAGTCTGAAGCTGCTGTCGTGGATGAGGTTGGCGCGATCCTTGAGGCCACCGGGATGCTCGCAAGGGCCAACGATCCGGCGGGGGGGCTTGGCCTGCTGGACCGTAAGCGGCTCGAGCTGTCGCGGGCGCTGGCGACGGGTCCGAAACTTCTGCTGCTGGACGAGATTGCAGGCGGGCTGACTGAAGGGGAATGCAAGGCGCTGGTCGGCACGATCCGCGAGATACATGCGCGTGGTGTCACGATCATCTGGATCGAGCACGTCCTCCATGCGCTGACCTCGGTGGTCGACCGGATTCTGGTACTCGATTTCGGGCGTGTGATCGGTCTTGGGTCTGCGGCCGATATCATGGCGTCGAAAGAGGTGCGTGAAATCTATTTGGGTATCGAGGTATGAGCCTTCTGAGCACGCATGGCCTGACGGCGCATTACGGGCTTTTTCAGGCGCTTTTCGGTTTGGACATCCGCCTGTCGGCAGGCGAGACGGTTGCGATCATCGGGGCGAACGGAGCCGGAAAATCGACACTGATGCGGTCCATCACGGGGCTTCTTCCCTCGGCTCCCGATCAGGTGAAACTTGACGGGCGCCCCATAGGTCACCTTCCCGCACCGGACGTAGCCCGTCTGGGAATTGCCATGGTGCCCGAAGGACGCAAACTCTTCCCGTCGCTTTCCGTCGAAGAGAATTTGCTGATTGGCGCAGATCGACGCGGCACGACCGGTCACTGGACCCTCGGGACGATCTACGAACTCTTCCCGATCCTGAAGGAGCGACGGGCCTCCTCGGTTACGGCACTCTCAGGCGGCCAGCAGCAGATGGTGGCGATCGGTCGCGCGCTGATGAGCAATCCGCGTGTGCTGTTGTGCGACGAAATCAGCCTCGGCCTCGCCCCGGTCGTGATCCGCGACATCTACGCCGCGATGCCCAAGATCAAGGCCGCAGGGGCCTCGGTTATCGTGGTCGAGCAGGATGTCGGCAAGGCAATGGCGGTCGCCGACCGCGTCTATTGCATGATGGAAGGCAGAGTAACGCTCGAGGGACGGCCCGGCGACCTGACCCGCGACCAGATCCATGCGGCCTATTTCGGGGAAGCGGCGTGATCTGGATCGATACCATTCTCCAGGGGGTGTTGCTGGGCGGACTTTACGCGCTGTTTGCCGCCGGGCTCAGCCTCGTCTTCGGTATCATGCGGCTGGTGAACCTTGCCCATGGCGACATGATCATCGCGGCGGCGTACCTGATCCTGCTGTTGGTCTCGCTGACCGGGTTGCATCCTGTACTTGCCGCGCTGATCGCCGCGCCGCTGATGTTCGGTGTCGGGTGGGCGTTGCAGAAGGTCATCCTCAACCGGACGCTGGGGCACGACCTTCTGCCGCCCCTGTTGGTAACCTTCGGACTTTCGGTGATCTTGCAGAATGCATTGCTGGAAGGCTTCAGTGCCGACAGTCAGCGCCTGCCGCCGGGCAATCTCGCCACGGCGTCGGTCGACGTTGGTCCCGTGAGCCTTGGCGTGCTCAGCCTGCTGACCTTTGCATCGGCGGTCGCCGTCATCGTTGTTCTGAATTTCATCTTCTACCGGACCACAATCGGCAGAGTTTTCCGGGCGACATCGGACGACCTGGTAACGACCCAGTTGATGGGCATCCGGCCGGGCAACGTCTTTGCGGTTGCAACGGGCCTTGCGATGGTGGTCGTGACGATCGCCGCGCTGTATCTCGGGCTGCGCGCGAATTTCGATCCGTCCATCGGTCCTGCGAGGCTGATCTATGCGTTCGAAGCCGTCATCATTGGCGGGCTGGGCTCGCTCTGGGGCACGCTTGCGGGCGGGGTGATCATCGGGGTTGCACAGACACTGGGTGCCGCTGTGAATCCCGAATGGCAGATCCTCGCCGGGCATCTTGCCTTCCTGCTGGTGTTGCTCGTGCGCCCGAGGGGGCTTTTCCCCAAGGTGGGCCAATGACCGGCTACCGTTCCGTCACGAGCACCGGCGTGTCACGCGCGGCGGGCGTGATTGCGGTGCTCGCGATCGCTGCGCTTGCCGTGCTGCCGCTTTTCGCGGGGCGGAGTCTGGTGCAGGACGTGTTCTTCATCCTGACCACACTCGTTCTTGCGCAGTTCTGGAACCTGCTCGCAGGCTATGGCGGGCTGGTCTCAGTGGGACAACAGGCCTTTGTCGGGATCGGGGGGTATGCCCTGTTCGGCCTTGTCATCCTCGCAGGGATTGATCCGATCCTTGCAGTGCCCCTCGCCGGATGTGCGGCGCTGGCGCTGGCCCTGCCGACGGCCTTCTTCGTGTTTCGTCTGTACGGAGCCTACTTCGCCATCGGCACCTGGGTGATCGCCGAGGTTACGCGACTGCTTGTCGCTCAGTGGAAGGCACTTGGTGGAGGCACGGGAACAAGCCTGCCCCGCGACGCTCTGGCCGATCTTTGGGGCGCAAGCTGGATCGAGGCAGCGTTCGGACATGCGCTCCGCCGCTGCCCGGGATGCTCTGGCCTATTGGCTGGCGCTGCTGCTGGCGGTTGCAACCATCGCCGGAATCTACGCGCTGTTGCGCAGCCGACGCGGACTGGCTCTGGCTGCAGTTCGCGACAATGTCGAGGCGGCCCGCGCGATCGGGGTCGATGCGGGACGGATCAAGTGGATCGTCTACCTGACCGCCGCCTTTGGAACGGGTGTAACCGGGGCCATAATCCACCTGCAAAAGTCCAGAATCTCGCCTGACAGCGCCTTCAGCGTCACCGACTGGACGGCCTATGTGATCTTTGTGGTCGTGATCGGCGGGATCGGCACGATCGAGGGGCCGATCCTCGGGATCATCGTCTTTTTCCTGCTGCAGAACATGCTTGCGGAATACGGCAGCTGGTATCTGATGGCGCTGGGAACAATTGGCATATGCGTGATGCTCTTTGCCCCGCGCGGTCTTTGGGGCTTGATCTCGGACCGGACAGGGATCGAGCTGTTTCCCATCCAGCGCCGTCTGATCGTCACGAGGGAGCACACCCCATGACACCTCGTCGATCCCCGCTTTCCTGTCCCGCTGCAACTCATCCGTTCTGATCTCAAGAGGAGCGACTGCCCCATGGCCGACATCACCACTGACGTTCTCATCATCGGCACCGGGCCTGCGGGCTCGGCCACAGCGGCGCTGCTGTCGACCTACGGGGTCGAGAACATGGTCGTGAACCGCTATCGCTGGCTGGCCAACACCCCGCGCGCCCACATCACCAACCAGCGCACGATGGAGGTGCTGCGCGACCTGGGCCGCGAGGTCGAGGCCGAGGCCTACATGCACGCCACCCCGCAGGAGCTGATGGGCGAGAACATCTTCTGCGAGAGCCTTGCGGGTGAAGAGATCGGCCGGATGAACAGCTGGGGCACGCATCCCGCTGTCCAAGGCCGAACACCTGCTGTCCTCGCCCACGCTTGATGAACGACCTGCCGCAGACCTTCATGGAGCCGCTCCTGTTCAAGACGGCCTGTTCGCGCGGCACGCAGGCGCGGATGAGCACCGAATACGTCCGCCACGTCCAGGACGCAGACGGCGTGACCACGACCTGCCGCGACCGGCTGACGGGCAAGGAGGTGACGATCCGCTCGAAATATCTGGTCGGCGCCGATGGCGGCAATTCCGGTGTCGCCGAGCACGGCAGGCCTGCCGTTCGAGGGCAAGATGGGCGTCGGCGGGTCGATGAACATCCTGTTCCGCGCGGACCTGTCGCGCTACGTCGCGCACCGCCCGTCGGTCCTCTACTGGGTCATGCAGCCCGGTGCGGATGTGGGCGGCATCGGCATGGGCCTCGTGCGGATGGTGCGGCCGTGGAACGAATGGCTGATCGTCTGGGGCTATGACATCAACCAGCCTGCACCCGTGGTCGATGCGGCGATGGCGACGCAGGTCGCACGGCAGCTTGTCGGCGATCCGGCGCTCGAGATCGAGCTGATCAGCGCCAATACCTGGACCGTGAACAACATGTACGCGACCCGACATGCAGAAGGGCCGCGTCTTCATCATGGGCGATGCCGCCCACCGCCACCCGCCGTCGAACGGGCTTGGGTCCAACACGTCGATCCAGGATGCCTTCAACCTGGCCTGGAAGCTGGCCGCGGTCGTCGAAGGGACAGGCGGGTGCGGCGCTGCTCGACAGCTACTACCGCCGAGCGGGCGCCCATCGCCAAGCAGATCGTGACCCGCGCCAACCAGTCGATCGGCGAGTTCGGGCCGATCTTCGAGGCGCTCGGCATGACCGGGGGCACCGACCACGAAACGATCCAGGCCAACATGGACGCGCGCTGCGATGCGACCGCCGCCGGCGAGGCGCAGCGCGCGGCGCTGCGCGAGGCCATCGCCTTCAAGAAATACGAGTTCGACTGCCCACGGGGTCGAGATGAACCAGCGCTACCGCTCTGACGCTGTGGTGACGGATGGGCAGATCGAACCGGCCTTCGAGCTCGATCCGGAACTTCACTACCAGCCGACGACGTGGCCCGGCGCGCGCATGCCGCATGTCTGGCTGTTCGATACGGCAGGGGCCAGGCATTCGACGCTCGACCTGTCCGGGCAACGGGCAGTTCACCCTCTTCACCGGCATCGGCGGCGAGGCATGGGTCGAGGCGGCGGCCACGGTGGGCGCGGAACTGGGAGTCTGGCGATCCGCGTCCGTGTGATCGGACCGCGCCGCGACCTTGCTGGACCATACCGGCGACTGGGCGCGCGCGCGGCAGAAATCGGATGCGGGCTGCGTTCTGGTGCGCCCCGACCACCACGTCGGCTGGCGCACCGAGGGACTGGCCGACGATCCGACGGCCGACCTGCGCGCGGACGCTGAAGCGCCTGCTGGCGCGTGAGGAGCGGACGATGACCACGCGAAATGGCTATTTCACCGAGGCCAACAGTGCCGATGTGGTGATCGCGCGCAATGCCAAGGCCACGGACGCGCGGCTGGCCGAGGTGATGGCGGTGATCATCCGCCACCTGCACGCGGCGGTGAAGGAGATCGAGCCGACCGAGGAGGAATGGATGACGGCGATCCAGTTCCTGACCGAAGACCGGCCACATGTGCAGCGACTGGCGGCAGGAATTCATCCTGCTGTCCGACGTGCTGGGCGTGTCGATGCTGGTCGATGCGATCAACAACCGCAAACCGTCGCGGCGCGTCGGAATCCACGGTCCTGGGCCCGTTCCACGTCGCCGGATGCGCCGGAACTGCCGATGGGGGCCGACATCTGCCTCGACCAGAAGGGCGAGCCGATGCGGGTCACGGGTCGCATCCTCGATACCGACGGGCAACCCGATTGCCGGGGCGAAGATCGACGTCTGGCAGGCCAATGACGAAGGCTTCTACGATGTCCAGCAGAAGGGCTTGCAGCCCGATTTCAACCTGCGCGGCGTGTTCCGCACCGGGGCGGACGGGCGCTACTGGTTCAAGGGGGTGAAGCCGCAGCTTCTACCCGATCCCCGATGACGGTCCGGTGGGCCAGCTGCTGGCGCGCTTGGCCGCCACCCCTACCGCCCGGCGCACCTGCACTACATCCTCGAGGCACCGGGCTACGAGACGCTGGTCACGCATATCTTCGATCCCGACGATCCCTATATCCACTCGGACGCGGTTTTCGGCGTGAAGCAAAGCCTGCTGGCCGAGTTCCGCCATGTCACCGACCCCGACAAGATCGCCGCCGCCGGCTTCACCGGCCCGTTCTACGACGTGGAGCATGATTTCGTGCTAGTGCGTTCGAAATGAAGCCCTGCATCATCTGCGTCGCGATCACCGGGTCGCTGCCCACCAAGGCGCACAACCCGGCGTGCCGATCACGCATCGCCGAACAGATCGAAAGCACCCATGCGGCGTTCGAGGCCGGGGCGACCATCGTCCATGCCCATGTCCGCGACGATGACGGGACGGCCAACACGCGACCCGGAGCGCTTCGCGCGGCTGATGGAGGGCGTCGCGCAGACATTGCCCCGGCATGATCGTGCAGTTCTCGACCGGCGGGCGATCCGGCGCGGGACAAGAGCGCGGCGGGATGCTGCCGCTGCGGCCCGACATGGCCTCGCTGACCGTCGGCTCGAACAACTTCCCGACCCGTGTCTACGAGAATCCGCCGGATCTCGTCGACTGGCTGGCCGCCGAAATGCTGGCCTACGACATCAAGCCCGAGATCGAGGCCTTCGACCTGAGCCACATCTGCACCAGGCGGCTGCGATGGCGAAGGACGGGCGGCTGCAGGGCGCCGCTTTACGTTCAGTTCGTGATGGGCGTGAAGAACGCGATGCCCGCCGACCGCGATGTGTTCGACTACTACGTCAAGACCGTGAAGCGCCTGATGCCGGGGGCCGAGTGGTGCGCCGCCGGGATCGGGCCGACACCAGATCGAGCTGAACGAATGGTGCGTCGCCAGCGGCGGCCATGCGCGGACCGGGCTGGAGGACAACCTCCGCCTAGACCGGGATACACCGGCGCCGTCGAACGCCGCCCTCGTGCGCCGCGTGGTCGATCTCTGCGCGCGATACGGACGGCCGGTGGCCAGCCCCGCCGAGGCGCGGCAGATGCTGGGGTTGCGGGCGGCCTGAGGGGCCGCTCCGCCAGGGCCGATCAGGCGTTCAGTCGGGCGCGGAGCGCCGCGATGTCGTCCTGCATCACGCCATGCCCTGCGCCCGGATAAACGCGCGTCTCGACACTGGCACCAAGGGCCGAGAGTATGGCGGCACTCTCCTCGACCCGCTTCAGCGGGATATGCGGATCGCGTTCATGGACACTGATCCAGACCCGCGCGCCCATTCGTGGTCCGGCATAGTCGAAGCGCTTCGGAGCGTGGCCGTAGAGGGCTGGATCGCCCCCGCCGGGCGCGTCGGATGTGCCGACAAGACCGCCAGAAAAGGCGATCACCCCGGCCAATCCGGTGCCGTCGCGGGCAAAGGCTTCCAGCGCAAGACATGCGCCTTGGCTGAACCCGCAGAGCCAGATCCGCTCGCGCGGCAGACCCTCGGCCTCTAGTGTCGCGACGGCCTCTCGCATTGCGCTCAGGCCCGCCGCGACAAAGGGTTCAATCTGGCGCGACGGTGCGAGGAAGCTAGTGGGCCACCAGGTGTTCCCCGGTGCCTCCGGGGCGATCGCTGCGACATCGGGCAACGCCGCGTGGGCGAGAAGGCCGAGGATGTCCCCGGCGCTTCCCCCGCGCCCATGCGCCAGCACGAGGCCGGTGCTGGCCCGGTCTGCTGCCGCGCCAGCCCGTTTCACGACGCCACCTTCAGCGGCGGCAGAACCCGCGTGAGCCGGTCGCGGATCGGTTCGTATTGCGCGGGCAGCTTCAGCGCCTGCCCGAGCGTCTCCACCGGCTCGTCAACCGAGAAGCCAGGCGGATCGGTCGCAATCTCGAACAGCACGCCGCCGGGCTCGCGGAAGTAGATTGCGTTGAAGTACTGCCGGTCGATGACCTGCGTCGTCCGGTGACCGAAGCCTGCGAGGCGTTCCTGCCAACCCACCTGCTCGGCATCGTCGCGGGCACGAAAGGCGACGTGGTGGATCGTGCCCGCACCCGGACGGCCGATCGAGGGGGCATCCGACCGGATGATGTCGACGATGTTGCCAAGCTCATCTCCCGGCGCGACAAGCCGGAGACGCTCGACTCCGCCCACCGTCTCGCTTCCGGCATCCACATAACCGAAGGCTTCGGTCAAAAGCCGGGCGGTGGGGGCGATATCACGTTCCCACAGGGTGACAGAATGGAATCCAGCCAGCAGTTCGTCGCCCTTGCGGTCCGATTCGATCAGTTCGACCGGTGCGTTGTCGGCATCGCGCAGGGTGATGACGCGCTTGCCAAAGCGCAGGACCGGACCCGCGAAGTCGATCGCCTTGGATGCGAGGTCTTCCATCAGCGTGTCGAACTTGCCCGCCGGCACGGCATAGGCATAGGCGCTGGCCATGCCGGGGCCTGCGCGGCCTGGACCCGCATCCGCGAAGGGAAAGAAGGTCAGGATCGTCCCGGGGCTGCCGACGCGGTCACCGTAGTACAGGTGATAGGTGTCGGGCGCGTCGAAATTGACAGTCTTCTTCACAAGCCGCTGCTTTAGGACGCCAGTGTAGAAATCGACATTGGCCTGGGCGGGACCGGAGATTGCGGTCACGTGGTGCAGGCCTGGAATGGTTCCGGTGGACATGTGTCGTCTCCGTTTGTTTGGTCCGGCACCGGTGTGGTGCCGCCTTGACCGGGAAGATGGGCTGTTCCGCCCCATCTGTCATCCCGCGTCCATGCACCGATTCTGTGCAGAAATCGCCCGCAGTCGGGGATGAGGATGAGGGCTGGCCTTCGGTGGTTGTCATAAAACTGTTTCAAAACCTTCGCATACCTGTCGCCGGACTAGCCTAGGGCATGCACAGGCCAGATGGCCCTTACTGAACAACCAGGAGATTCCCATGATATCCGTAAAACTGGGGGCATCTGTCCTCGCGATGACCGCGGTTGCGGCAACCGCCGGTCATGCCCGCGACAATATCCAGAGTGCTGGTTCGTCGACCGTGCTGCCCTATGCCACGATCGTGGCCGAAGCATTTGGTGAAAACTTCGACTTCAAGACGCCTGTTGTCGAATCAGGTGGTTCAGGGGCAGGGCGCAAGAAATTCTGTGAAGGCGTTGGCGAGAACACCATCGACATCGCCAACTCGTCGAGCCGGATTACCCAGAAGGATATCGATCTTTGCACCCAGAACGGTGTGACCGAGATCATGGAAGTCCGCTTTGGCTACGACGGCATCGTATTTGCGTCCGATGTTGCCGGACCCGATTTCGCATTCACGCCGACCCAGTGGTACAACGCGCTTGGCGCACAGGTTGTCGTTGACGGCAAGCTGGCTCCCAACCCCTACGCGAACTGGTCGAAAATCGACGCGAGCCTGCCCGACCAGGACATCATCGCGTTCATTCCCGGCACAAAGCACGGTACGCGGGAAGTGTTCGATACCAAGGTGATCGTTGCCGGCTGCAAGGAATCCGGTGCATTCGACCTGTTCAAGGCCGCCGCTGGCGATGACGAAAAGAAAGCGGAAGCCGAGTGCAACAAGTTGCGTACCGACGGCAAGTCGGTGGATGTGGACGGCGACTACACCGAAACGCTTGCCCGCATTGCTGCCAACAAGCAGGCGATCGGCGTATTTGGACTGTCCTTCTACCAGAACAATACCGACAAACTGAAAGTCGCGACGATCAACGGCGTTGCCCCGACTGTCGACACGGTCGCCACAGGCGAATACCCCGTTTCTCGCCCGCTCTACTTCTACGTCAAGAAAGCGCATCTGGGTGTGATCCCCGGCCTGCAGGAGTACATCGACTTTTTCGTATCCGATGACATCGCCGGTCCGGATGGCCCTCTGGCCGCCTATGGCCTGGTCTCGGACCCGGAGCTGGCTGCCACGCAGGCGGCGGTGGCGGCAGGCACCCCGATGGGCCCGCTGAACTGATCGCAGACCGGGTGGCGCTGCGGCGCCATCCAACTCCAATTCAAGGGTGGATGTGATGAGCGTTGGCGTACTTTCACTGATCGTCCTCGCGATTGCCGTCGCGGGCTTCTTCATGGGGCGCGCCAGAGCCTTTTCCGCATCGGCGGGCGATATCCGCAAGCTCCACTCGCTGCCACAGTATCACGGATTGTCGGTCGCACTTTTTGCAGCGGTACCTGCGCTCCTAATCATGGTCATCTGGCTGATTGTTCAGCCGCTCTCGATCGAAGCGCGCATTGACGCGATGATCCCGGATGATCTGACGCCTGACGCTGCCTCGCGCCAGCTTGCAATCTCGGACGTCCGCCGCGTTGCGGACGGGCTCGATCAGGCTATCGCGCGCGGCACGATGGATCCCGCCACGCTGTCCGACATGCGCGCTGACGTGACCGATGTGCGCGCACGCCTTGCCGAAGTCGGCGTTGCCCTGGGCTCGGATGTGAAGCCTGCGATCTTCGAGGCAGCCAAGGCTTACCGCACCATGAACGCCGCAGGGGCGACGGGCAGAATGATCGCTGTTCTTGCCGCTTCCGTTGCCGGCTTTGTATTCGGCTATCGCCGGATCAGCGTCGACTACCGATCCAGGAATGCGTCCGAAAAGTTCATGATCGGCGCCCTCGCCGCAGCCTCCACGGTAGCCATCCTGACGACGCTGGGGATCGTGCTTTCGCTCGTCTTTGAAACCTTGCACTTCTTCACATTGTATCCCGCCACCAAATTCTTCTTCGGAACCGTCTGGAACCCGCAGTTCCGTGGCGGATCGGATCTCGGTGTCCTTCCGCTGCTGTGGGGCACCCTATATGTTTCGTTCATCGCCCTGCTTGTCGCGGTCCCCGTCGGGCTACTGTCTGCGATTTACCTGTCCGAGTATGCGAGCAAGCGGGTCCGGACTGTCGTGAAACCGCTGATAGAGGTTCTGGCCGGCATCCCTACGATCGTCTACGGTCTCTTTGCGCTGATCACGGTAGGTCCGCTGCTGCGTGACTACTTCGCCCAGCCGCTCGGCCTCGGGACGAGTTCATCATCCGTCATGACGGCAGGTATCGTCATGGGGATCATGGTGATCCCGTTCGTGTCATCGCTCTCCGACGATATCATCAACGCCGTTCCCCAGTCCTTGCGCGATGGCTCGCTCGGTCTTGGTGCAACTCCGTCCGAAACGATCCGCAAGGTCGTTCTGCCTGCCGCGCTGCCTGGCGTCGTGGGTGCGATCCTGTTGGCGGCCAGCCGGGCCATCGGCGAGACGATGATTGTCGTCATGGGTGCGGGAGCTGCCGCGAAACTCAGCCTCAATCCCTTCGAGGCGATGACCACGGTCACGGTAAAGATCGTCAGCCAGCTGACCGGTGACACCGAGTTCGCTTCGCCTGAAACGCTGGTTGCCTTTGCCCTGGGCCTGACGCTCTTCGTCGTCACGCTCGCGCTCAACATCTTCGCGCTCTACATCGTGCGCAAATACCGGGAGCAGTACGAATGACCGATCTGTCCGCTTCTGCCGCTCCGGTTTCAAGACCACGCAAAGGCTCGCTGCTCGTTCAGGACGCGCTCACGCGCAAGCGCAATGCGGCCGAGGCCCGGTTCAGGGCCTATGGAATCGCGGCGATCATGCTGGCCATGGGCGCCCTTGCCGCGCTGCTGATCTCCATCTTCAGCGCCGGCCTTCCCGCCTTCCGCCAGACCTTCTTGACCATCCCCATCGAACTGCCCGCCGCGAAGCTTGACAAGGCCGGAAACCGGAACCCGGACGAGATGTCCAAAGTCACAACCGTTGGATATGCTGCTGTCATCACAGCGGCTCTTGAAAAGGCGATCAAGGAGAAGGGGATCGACATACGCGGCCTCGACAAGAAGCAGATCGCCGGGCTCGTTTCGCAGGAAGCCCCGGCCCAGCTTCGAACCTATGTTCTAGCGCATCCGGACCTTGTCGGCACGACCCTTCCGGAGTTTGAAGTCCTGGCCAATGGTCGCGTCGACGGATTCTTCAAGGGGCGCGTAACGCTGGAAAGCGCGAAACTCGAACTCGAACATAACGCCCGAGCAGTTGTTGCTTGCCCAGGATCTGACCAGTGCCGGGTTGATGGCACAACGCTTCAACTGGGGCTTTCTCACGATGCCGGACGCATCCGATCAGCGGCCCGAAGCCGCGGGGCTCGGTGTCGCGATACTCGGCTCGTTCTACATGATGCTTGTGGTCTTGGTCCTGTCGCTTCCCATCGGCGTCGCCGCCGCCGTTTACCTGGAAGAGTTCGCGCCGAAGAATCTCCTCACCGACATCGTCGAAGTGAACATCGCAAATCTCGCCGCAGTGCCCTCGATCGTCTTCGGTATTCTTGGCCTTGCCGTCTTCATCAACTTCGCGGGCCTTCCGCAGTCGGCACCGATCGTGGGCGGTCTGGTCCTGACATTGATGACGCTGCCGCGGATCATCATTCCCGCGCGTGCCGCGCTCAAGGCGGTGCCGCCTTCGATCCGCGATGCGGCGCTTGGCGTAGGGGCGTCGAAGCTGCAATCCGTGTTTCACCATGTGTTGCCGCTGGCCGCGCCGGGCATCCTCACCGGGATGATTATCGGCCTGGCACAGGCGCTGGGCGAGACAGCGCCACTGCTGCTGATCGGGATGGTCGCCTTCGTCCGCGACTATCCGGGGGGGTTGTTCGATCCGGCCTCGGCGCTGCCTGTGCAGGTGTTCAGCTGGACAACGCGCGGCGATCCCGGTTTCGTCGAGAGGGCTTCGGGCGCGATTATCGTGCTGCTCGCTTTCCTTATCATCATGAATGCGGTCGCCATCATTCTGCGCCGCCGCTTCGAACGCCGCTGGTAAAAGGGGTGCTGCCGTGAACGACATGCGAATTGCGGAGAGAAACGTGGACACCAACGAAGCCAAGATCGCGGCACGGGGCGTGCAGGTTCACTATGGAACGAACCATGCGCTCAAGGATGTTGATGTCGATATCCTCGACAAGACCGTGACGGCATTCATCGGTCCATCCGGCTGCGGAAAATCGACGTTTCTCCGCTGTTTGAACCGGATGAACGATACGGTCGCCGGGTGTCGGGTGGAAGGTCGCATCACGTTGGACGGAGAGGACATCTATGACAAGAAGGTCGACCCGGTTCAACTCCGCGCCAAGGTGGGAATGGTATTCCAGAAGCCGAACCCATTCCCGAAATCGATCTACGAAAACGTGGCATATGGTCCCCGTATCCACGGTCTGACCCGCAGCAAGGCAGAACTTGACGGAGTGGTGGAAAGTTCGCTCCGAAAGGCCGCACTGTGGAACGAGGCCAAGGATCGCCTGAACGAGCCGGGGACGGGCCTGTCGGGCGGTCAGCAGCAGCGTCTGTGCATCGCGCGGGCCGTCGCGACTTCGCCTGAAGTTCTGCTGATGGATGAACCTTGCTCCGCGCTCGATCCAATCGCCACCGCCCAGGTCGAAGAGCTGATCGACGAACTGAGAAGCCAGTTTTCGGTGGTGATCGTGACGCACTCGATGCAGCAGGCTGCGCGTGTCAGCCAGCGGACGGCGTTTTTTCACCTCGGCAATCTCGTCGAGTACGGCGAGACGGGCCAGATCTTCACCAACCCCAAGGACCCGCGGACAAAGTCTTACATCACCGGCCGGATCGGCTGAGGGAGTGACAGATGCAGAATGAGAAACACATTGCCTCGGTCTTCGATCGGGATCTTGAAGCCATTCAGGCGATGATCATGAAGATGGGTGGCTTGGTCGAGTCTGCCATCCTTGATGCCGCGCAAGCCCTGGAGACTCGGGACGACGAGATGGCGGAGCGCGTCCGGCAGGCGGACAAGGCGGTCGATGCACTGGAAGACCAGATCAACACGGAAGCGGCGCGTGTGCTCGCCCTCCGCTCGCCTGCAGCGGGAGACCTTCGGACGGTCCTGACCGTCATGAAGATTGCCGCCAGCCTTGAGCGCTGCGGGGATTACGCCAAGAACCTCGCGAAGCGTTCATCAGTGCTCGCCCAGATGTCGCCCATCGGGGACACGGCGGGCGGGATACGCCGGATGGCGAAAGCCGTCGAGCAACTGCTGAAAGACGCTCTCGACGCCTACATCCAGAGGGATGCCGAACTGGCCGAGGATGTCCGCCGCCGCGACCGCGAAGTCGACCAGATGTATAACTCGTTGTTCCGTGTGTTCCTGACCCACATGCTGGAGGATCCGCGCAACATAACGGCCTGCATGCACCTGCATTTCATCGCCAAGAACATCGAGCGGATGGGCGACCATGCGACCGGGATCGCCGAGCAGGTGATCTACCTTGTGCGTGGCGCGATGCCCGAGGAGGCCCGGCCCAAGGGTGACACGACCTCGTTCACACTTCTCGACGGGACGGAGTGATGGCGGGCGCAGAACAACCGACGGTCCTTGTCGTCGAAGATGAACCGGCACAGCGCGAAGTGTTGTCCTACAATTTCGAAGCTGAAGGGTTCCGCGTCGCGCAGGCGGGAAACGGCGAAGAGGCCCTGATCCTTGTCGACGAAATTGCTCCGGATGTGATCGTCCTGGACTGGATGCTCCCCTCCGTTTCGGGGATCGAGGTGTGCCGGCGGCTGAAGTCCCGCCCTGAAACGCGTGGTGTACCGATCATCATGCTGTCCGCGCGCTCTGAGGAAGTCGACCGGGTTCGGGGGCTTGAGACGGGTGCAGATGACTATGTCATCAAGCCATACTCACTTGTCGAACTCATGGCGCGGGTCCGGGCTCAGCTTCGGCGCACCCGGCCCTCTTTTGTCGGGCTCGTCCTGTCCTATGAGGACATTCGGCTTGATCCGGAAAGCCACAAGGTCTTTCGCGGCGAGAGTGTCCTGAAACTCGGACCTACCGAGTTTCGCCTGCTCTCCACCTTCATGGAGAAACCCGGACGCGTGTGGAGCCGGGAACAACTGCTGGACCGAGTTCTGGGGGCGCGACATCTATGTCGACACGCGTACCGTCGATGTTCATATCGGCAGGCTCCGCAAGGCTCTCTGCCAGTTCGGCGGAGTTGACCCCCTGCGGACCGTCCGCGGCGCAGGATATGCCCTGGGTTGAAGGCGCATAACCTGAACTGCGGCAGGCCGGGACAGAACCCGGCCCGTTCATTTCGCAGGGTCGTCAGCCTTTCTTGAGGATGCGGTTTCCCAGGACCTCGGCGATCTGCACCGCATTCAGGGCCGCGCCTTTGCGAAGATTGTCGGAGACGCACCAGAGCGAAATCCCGTTGTCGATCGTGCTGTCCTGGCGGATGCGGCTGACATAGGTGGCATACTCACCGACGCATTCGATCGGGGTGATGTACCCGCCCGGTTCGCGCTTGTCGACGACGAGGATTCCGGGCGCCTCGCGCAAGATGTCGGTCGCTTCCTCCCAGTCGAGAAAATCCTCGAACTCGATATTGATCAACTCGGAATGACCGACGAACACCGGAACGCGAACACAGGTCGCGGTGACCTTGATCTTCGGGTCGAGTATCTTCTTGGTCTCGGCCACCATTTTCCACTCTTCCTTGGTGAAGCCGTCATCGAGGAATACGTCGATCTGAGGGATCACGTTGAAGGCGATCTGCCTGGGAAACTTTTTCGGGGCCACTTCCTGTCCGGGCACGTAAAGGCCCTTGGTCTGATCCCACAGTTCGTCGATGCCTTCCTTGCCCGCGCCGGAGACCGATTGATAGGTCGAAACAACGACGCGCTTGATGCGGGCCCGGTCATGCAGGGGCTTCAGGGCGACGACCATCTGTGCGGTCGAACAGTTCGGGTTGGCGATGATGTTCTTGTTCTTGTAGCCCACGATCGCGTCGGCATTCACCTCGGGCACGATCAGCGGCACCGCTGGGTCGTAGCGATAGAGCGAGGAATTGTCGATGACGACGCACCCTGCCGCGGCAGCGCGCGGAGCATAGATCTTGGTCGCCTCGGACCCCACGGCGAAAAGCGCGATATCCCATCCGCTGAAATCGAAGGTGTCCAGGTCTTTGGTCTTGACGGTCCTGTCGCCAAAGCTGACCTCGGTCCCGAGTGACTTGCGCGACGCGAGCGCCGCGATCTCGTCAACGGGAAACTCGCGTTCGGCGAGGATGTTCAGCATTTCGCGGCCCACATTGCCCGTGGCACCAGCGACAACGACGCGATAACCCATGTCAAACCTCTCGGATGTGCGCCCGCGCTTCTGCCGCAGGTTCGTGCGAATGTAAACCTGCACCGGTCGCAGCGACCTGTCAGGCGGCGACGGCGCTCATCGGCCGTTCACGGATCGGAAGATGCACGATGGCTGAGAAGGCCCCTACTCCTATGCCCACCCACCATACGAGGTTATAGTTACCGTAAAGATCATACAGCCTTCCGCCCAGCCAGACGCCCAAAAAGGCGCCCAATTGGTGGCTGAAGAATACGAAGCCATAGAGTGTTCCCATGTAGCGCACCCCGTATATGTAGGCCACCAGTCCCGATGTCAGTGGAACCGTGGCCAGCCAGAGCGCGCCCATGACGAGGGAGAACAGGATCACCGAAGTTGGCGTCATCGGCACCATGATGAAGCAGACCGACACGACTGTTCGGGCGGTGTAGATCGCGGCGAGCAGGTACTTCTTTGTGTATCGTTTCCCGAGCCAGCCGGCAGTGATCGACCCTGCGATGTTCGCAAGGCCGATGATCGAGATGGCGATCGCTCCCAACGCCGAGGTCGTCGTGATCCCCAGGGCGGCCAACGCTCCGTTGGGGCTGATCGCGCCGCAGACCTCGGCGACGAAGGCAGGAAAATGTGCCGTGATGAAGCCAAGCTGATACCCGCAGGAGAAGAAGCCAACGAAGATCAGCGAATAGCTTGGATCGCGGAAGGCGCGCGCCAGGACCGTGCTCAGGGAGTCCTGAAGCTCGTGCTTCGATGCCGTTGCAGGCGCCTTGATCAATGGCAGCGCAAGAAGCGACAGCAGGATCGCACCTGCGAAAATCAGGAAGACGGTCTGCCACGGGTGGTAAGCAAGCAAGATCTCCGCAACAGGCGCGCCGATGACCTGCCCTGCCGAACCTGCAGCCGTGGCGATGCCTAGCGAGAGTGACCTGTTTTCCGGTGTCGCCGCCCGGCCCACGACGGCGAGGATTACGCCAAATCCCGTCCCGGCGATTCCAAATCCCACAAGAATCTCCAGGAACTGATGCTGCCCTGGTGTCACGGCGAAACTGGATAGCACGAGGCCAGCCGCATAAAGCAACGCGCCCGCGACGATCGCCCGCTTGTCGCCGAACCGCTCGGCAATCGCGCCGAATATGGGCTGGCCGAAGCCCCAGGCCAAATTCTGGATGGCAATCGCCATCGAGAAATCGGCGCGTGGCCAGCCGAACTCTTCCGCGACGGGGATCTGGAAAACACCAAAGCTGGCCCGGATGGAGAAACCGATCATCAAGATGATACACCCGCCGATGAGGACAGGTGATAGGACGGGCGATTTGGTCATGTCAGTTCCTGCGCAGGCCAGGTCCGCAACCTGCTGTCCCGGTGAAGGGACGTCAACGAAGGTTTCGGTGATGTTTCAGATACGATTCCAGCATGGCCGGGCGAGGACGGCTTGAGGTCGCTCTGGCTGGTGGTATCGTTGGAATACAAAGCTCGCGTGATCGACCGCATCGCGCCAGAGGATCGCGAACGGGAGTTGCGCTAGTGCCTTTCAGCATCATTCTGTCACGTGGCGCGACCTCCGTGTGCATTGCCTGATCGAATGTGCCAATCGCTCGTCGAACTCTACGATGATCGAGTCAGTTTGGGAGAACTCCGGCCCGATCCCGCGCAACGTGCCGTTCTGGGGCAGCTTGAGTCGATCCGGCTGTTCCTTGAGGAGCAGGCAGATCGTCCGCGCGGAGGATTGCGCGGCCTCTTCTCCCGCGCTCCCGCGCCTCCGAAGGGGATGTATCTCTGGGGGGGGGTCGGGCGCGGCAAGTCGATGCTGATGGATATGTTTCACGATGCGCTTGCCATTCCTGCCAAGCGCCGTGTGCATTTCCATGCTTTCATGCAGGACATCCAGCGGGGCATGCACGAGGCGCGCGCCCGGAACGTTGAAGACCCTCTCGAACCCGTCGCATCTTCGGTCGCCCATGCGGTGCGGTGCCTGTGCTTCGATGAAATGCAGATCACTGACATCACCGATGCAATGATCGTCGGCCGCTTGTTCGAGATGCTGATCGCAGATGGAGTGGTGATCGTCACCACATCGAATCGTCCCCCGAAGATTTGTACAAGGACGGGTTGAACCGGGCATCGTTCCTTCCCTTCATCGCGCTGCTTGGCGAGAAATTCGCCGTCGTCGAACTCGAAAGTCCTACGGATTACCGACGGCACCGGCTTGAGGGTGCCCAAGTCTATTTTACCCCGCCAGGTCGCGAAGCCCGGCTTGCCATCGAGACGATCTGGGCTGACCTGACCGGAGGCGCAGCAGGCGAAGTGCGACGGATCGCCGTAAACGGTCGTCAGGTCGAAATCCCACGCTTTGCCAATGGCGTGGGCCGGGCAAGTTTCTGGGAGCTATGCGCCAAACCCCTCGGTCCGGCAGACTACCTTGCCCTCGCATCGGCCGTCCGTGTGCTGATCCTTGAGGACGTGCCCCTGCTCTCCTCTTCCAACTACAACGAAGCCAAGCGCTTCGTCACGCTGATCGACACCCTGTACGAGGCGAAGGTCCGGCTCATCTGTTCGGCTGCAGACCTGCCCGAACGGCTTTACATCGAAGGGACCGGCTCGTTCGAATTTGAACGGACAGCAAGCAGGCTGAGAGAGATGCAGTCGGCAGACTGGGGTAAACGCCCTTGAAAGGCGCCGCTTTGCTCACCATTTCTGCCTGGGGATCAAGGACGTACGGGATTCGAAAGGGCTTCGGCATGAAAAGCAATACTCTGAAGATTGCGCTTGGTCTTCTTCTTGCCTTTGCAATGGCGGTGCCGATCCTGGAATGATCGCGGTACCGCGCCTTAGCGGCGCAGCACGCCTCCGGATGCTTTCATGACGTTTTCGACAATCCGTGCACTGATGGCATCAATTTCTGCGTCCGTCAGGGTTTGATTGCTGGGCTGCAGGCGGACGGTAAGTGCAACGGATTTCTTTCCCGCGCCCATCTGGGCCTCTGCTTTCTCTCCCACGAACTGGTCGAAAACTCGCACAGACTCGATGAGCGCCTTGTCGGCGCCCTGGGCGGCATTCACCAGCACTAGGGACTCAACATTCTGGTCCACGACGAATGCGAAGTCCCGTTCTACCGATTGCAGGTCTGACTGTTTCAATGCCGGGCGTGTCGGCGTCTTCGTCTTCGGCTCGGGGATTGCAGCAATCCGGATGGCGAAGCCAACTGCTGGCCCTTTCACATCCATCGCCTTCAGGACCGAAGGGTGGATTTCTCCATAGGTTGCCAGCACCTTCTGCCCGAGACTGATCGCGCCGGATCGGCCCGGATGCCACCAGGACGGCACGTTGCGGACGATCTGCGCGCGCGCAGGCGAACCGAGCGCTGAAAGCACAGCCTCCACGTCGGCCTTCGCATCGTAGATGTCGACCATGCGCCGCGATCCGAATGGGTCGCGGGGGGCTGCTCCCCCCACCAGAAGGCCCGTCGCCTGCAACGATTGTTCGCCCGGCTCGCCCCCATGGAAGACCGGGCCGATCTCGCAAAGGGCAAGATCGGCATACCCGCGCGCCTGATTGCGCGCCGCTGCCTGAAGCAACCCCGGCAAAAGATCGGGCCGGAGATGGGTCATTTCGGAGGAAATCGGATTCTCGATCTGCACCGCGTCTTGCCCGCCGCCGAACCGTTCGGCCGAAACCTTGTCGATAAAGCTGTAGGTGACGCACTCGTTGTAGCCGAGGCTCGCCAACATGCGTCGCGCGGCCCGCTCGCGCAGCTGCAACGAGGTGAGGATCGGCTTCGGCACACCCGCCTGCAATCGCGGCAAGGGCTTGCCCGCAAGCCTGGACAGAGAGGCAACGCGGGCCACCTCTTCCACCAGATCGACCTCGCCCAGCACATCAGGCCGCCAGCTGGGGGGCGTCGCAAGATCTCCGTGGACCGCGAACCCAAGCGACTCAAGAATGCGCCGCTGGTCCGACTCGGCAATCTCCATTCCAACCAGCCGGGCGACCGCGCCGGGATCGAAACGATAGGAACGGGCCGTATCGGGCACCGCACCGTCGATCACGATCTCGGAAGGCTCGCCACCGCAGATGTCGAGGATCATCCGGGTCGCAATCTCCAGGCCCGGCAGCGTGAAGGCGGGGTCCACACCCCGCTCGAAACGGTACCTCGCATCGGAGTTGATACGCAGGGCACGCCCGGTGGCGGCAATGGTGATCGGATCCCAATAGGCCAACTCGAGGAACACCTCCGTCGTGTCGTTTGTGCAGCCCGACGCCTCGCCGCCCATGATACCGGCAAGAGATTCCGGCCCGGACTCGTCGGCGATCACCATCATCCCCGCCGTTAGGGCATAGGTCTTGCCATCCAGCGCCAGCAGCGTTTCGCCTTCATTGGCAGCGCGGATGTTCAGAGCCCCGGTAACCGTCTTGGCGTCAAAGACGTGCAGGGGGCGGTTGAGGCCAAAGGTGAAGAAATTGGTGATATCCACCAACGCCGAAATCGGTCGCAAGCCGATGGCCTTCAGTCGGGCCTGCATCCAGTCGGGCGACGCTCCGTTGCGGACCCCCCGGATCACCCGACCGGCGAACAGGGGACATCCTCGCGCCTTCAACTCGGGTGCGATGGAAACTGCGATGGGGCAAGGAAACCGACCCGTGATCGTCGGCACGTCGAGCGCCTCAAGCCTGCCGAGGCCACGCGCCGCCAGATCGCGCGCAAGTCCTCGCACACCAAGGGCGTCGGGCCGGTTCGGGGTTATCTTCACATGGATCATGGGATCATTCATGCCCCGGTAATCGATGTAGCGAACGCCAAGCGGCGCGTCTGCCGGAAGCTCGATTATGCCGTCGTGATTGTCGGAGAGCATCAGTTCGCGCTCGGAGCATAGCATCCCGTTGGACTCCACGCCGCGGATTACTCCCGGCTTGAGGTCGATGCCCGTTCCCGGCACATGCGTTCCCGGAGGTGCGAACACGCCCACCAGCCCTGTCCGCGCGTTTGGCGCCCCGCAGACCACCTGAACCTCCTCGCTCGGCCCCTGCGGCCCCTGAGGATAGGTCTCGACGCGGCAGACCCTCAGGCGGTCGGCGTTGGGGTGTGGCGAGGCTTCGATCACCCGAGCGATCCGGAACGCTCCAAGCGTATCCCCGAGGTTTTCCACCCCTTCAACCTCATGTCCAAGGTCGGTCAGCGCATTCAAGATCGAGTCCAGCGGCTCATCTGTCTTCAGATGATCCCCGAGCCACGAGAGGGTGAACTTCATGTCAGCATCCTGTTGTCATCACGTGAACCGATCATGGGTGCGGCCATCATGGGAAAAGTGGTCGAGGCTCAGCGCGACAGTCCGCCGGCCAGATCAGGAACGTCCAGCGCTGCAAAGCCATAGTGGCGCAGCCAGCGCAGATCGCTTTCGAAAAACGCGCGCAGATCCGGGATGCCGTATTTCAGCATCGCAAGGCGATCTATGCCCATGCCAAAGGCAAAACCCTGCCACTTGCCCGGATCAACACCGGCGGCTGCAAGGACCTTCGGATGCACCATCCCCGAGCCCAGAATTTCCATCCAGCCATCACCCTCGCCGATCCGAAGCTGGCCGCCTTCCCAGGAACAGCGGATATCCACCTCGGCGGACGGTTCGGTGAACGGGAAATGGCTTGCCCTGAAGCGAAGTTCGACAGAGGGCACCTCGAAGTACGCCCGGCAGAACTCTTCCAATACCCATTTCAGGTTCGCCATCGAGATGTCGCGGTCGATCGCCAGACCTTCCAGCTGGTGGAACATCGGGGTGTGGGTCTGGTCCATGTCCATGCGATAGACCCGCCCTGGCGCGATTACCCGCAGCGGCGCGCCCTGCGCCATCATCGAGCGGATCTGGACCGGACTCGTATGGGTGCGCAGAACATGGGGCGGGCGGTTGTCGCCGTCGGCACGGGACATGAAGAAGGTATCGTGTTCCTGCCTCGCGGGATGTTCGGGCGGAATGTTCAGCGCATCGAAGTTGTACCAGTCGCTTTCGACCTGCGGTCCTTCGGCAACGGAGAATCCCATATCGGCGAAGATCGCTGTCAGTTCAGCCATGACCTGGCTGACCGGGTGTACCGTTCCGATCCGCCGGGGACGGCCCGGCAGCGTGACGTCAAGCCATTCGGCCTTCAGCCGCTCATGCAGTGCCGCGTCACCCAGCGCGGTCTTTCGCGCGCGAAGGCCCGCGTCGATCTCGTCCTTCAGCGCGTTCAGCAATGCCCCGGCTGCTTGCCGCTGCGCCGGTTCCATCTGGCCGAGATCGCGCATCTTGAGGCTGATCTCACCCTTCTTGCCAAGGGCCGTCACGCGCACGTTTTCCAGCGCAGCCTCATCCGACGCATCTGCGATGGCCGCCAGATACCTGGCCTTGAGCGTGTCGAGCCCGTCCATGAAAGCCTCCGTATGATGCGAGACGGTGCTACCGAGAGGGGCGGCTGAATGCAAGTCGCCCAAAGCGCGGTGCGCCAATCCAGCGCCTCCCGGCGCCCGACGAAAAAAGAGAAGGCCCCGCCCGGAACATCACGGGCGGGGCCTTTCAAACCGGGATGGTCTTGCGATCAGGCGATCGCAGCCTTGGCTTGGGCCGCGATGGCGTTGAACGCATCGGGCTCGTGCACCGCCAAATCGGCCAGAACCTTGCGATCCACCTCGATCCCGGCTTTCGCCAGACCATTGATGAAGCGCGAATAGGTCAGTTCAGCGTCGAACAGCCGGACAGCGGCGTTGATCCGCTGGATCCACAGGGCGCGGAAGTTGCGCTTGCGGGTCTTGCGGTCGCGGGTCGCATACTGGTTGGCCTTGTCGACAGCCTGTGTCGCGGTACGGAAGTTGGTGCTGCGTGCGGCATAATAGCCCTTGGCAGCCTTGATCACCTTGCGGTGGCGGGCGTGCGTGACGACGCCGGATTTAACGCGGGACATGTGTTGCTCTCCTTACCGGTCGTACGGCATGTACTTCTTGACGATCTTCGCATCGCTGTCCGACAGGATCATGGTCCCCGTCGTGTTGCGGACGAATTTCGCCGTGCGCTTGATCATGCCGTGGCGCTTGCCAGCCGGACCGGCCTTCACGCGGCCGCTGGCCGTGAAGGAGAACCGCTTCTTAGCAGCGGATTTAGTCTTCATCTTGGGCATTTCCATCTCCTGGTCGAGTGCTGATCGCGCGACTCGGCATGCCACTTGGGCCGGACGCGCGGGGTAACGAGACGCGGGCTATAAGGTAAGCCTTTCCAACCTGCAAGACACGTCTTGACAGCTACCGGAGATATCGCGCCCAGACCTTCCCAAAGGCCTCGAAAACCTCGTTCAGCGAATAGCCGCTCGGGCGACTGACAAGGGCCATGACCAGCAACGTTCCCGCGATCAGGAGCATCACAGCGGCGAAGCGCGGGGCCCGACCGTCAGTGAAGGCCGAAACCATCGACGGTATCGACAACACGCCAAGCGAAATTCCCAGCACCAGCATCAGGTCGGTGTCCATCACGCATTCCCGAATGTAGCCGTTGGCACAGGCTATTCGGGATCTACGTTCAGTATCAACCTCTCGTCACAGGGCGCCACCCGCAGAATATTGGTCGTGCCCTGCACGTTGAACGGCACCCCGGCTGTCACCACAACCTGGTCGGTCAGTGCAAAGCCGTATTCCCGTGCTGCGCGTGCCGCCGCGATGACAGCGCCCTTGAACCGTTCTTGCTCGGCAGTGATGACGCAATGCGTTCCCCATGTCAGCGACATGCGCCGCGCTGTTTCCACCAGCGGCGTCAGCGCCAGGATCGGAACGCGCGGACGCTCGCGCGCAACAAGCGCAACGGTCGTCCCGGTCTGTGAGAAGCAGCATATCGCCTTGATGTTGCTGGATTCCGCAATCTCACGCGCTGCTGCGACGATGCCGTCTGCGATGCTCGTGCGTTTGACGGATCGGCTGGCCTCGATGATACTGCGATACGTCGGGTCGTTCTCGACCGAGATCGCCACGTTGTTCATCATCGTGACCGCCTCGACGGGGTAAGCCCCGGCTGCGGACTCCGCCGAAAGCATGATCGCGTCGGCACCCTCGTAGATTGCGGTGGCCACGTCGGACACTTCCGCGCGGGTCGGCATCGGCGACTCGATCATCGATTCAAGCATCTGCGTTGCAACGATAACCGGCTTTGCCGCCGCGCGCGCCCCCCGGACGAGTTGCTTCTGGATCGGTGGAACGGCATGGATCGGAAGTTCGACCCCAAGGTCACCCCTTGCCACCATGATCCCGTCAGACACTTCCAGAATTTCCGCATAGCTCTTGACGGCCGAGGGCTTCTCGATCTTCGACAGTATTGCCGCCCGGCCCCGGGCAAGCTGCCGGGCCTCTGTCACGTCCTCGGGCCGCTGCACGAACGACAGCGCAAGCCAGTCGACGCCAAGCTCGCAGGCAAATTCCAGATCCTTGCGGTCCTTCGGCGAAAGCGCCGCAACCGGCAGTACCACGTCAGGCACGTTCACGCCTTTGCGGTTCGAAATGGTTCCGCCGACCGTGACCGTGCAATTCGCGAAGTCCGGCCCGCAGGTCTCTACCTTCAGCCGGATCTTTCCGTCATTCACCAGCAAGGATGATCCCGGCAGAAGTGCTGCAAAAATCTCGGGATGGGGAAGGTTCACGCGGTCCACGGTCCCGGGCGCGGGATCAAGGTCCATCCGGAAGGACGCGCCGTCGACAAGTTCGGCAGAACCCTCGCCGAAAACGCCGACCCGAAGCTTCGGCCCCTGAAGATCGGCAAGAATGCAGATCGGGCGGCCGGTGTCGGTTTCGATCTGACGGATGATCGTGTGCCGGGCGCGGATGTCGTCATGCGTGCCATGGCTCATGTTCAGCCGGAAAACGTCTGCGCCGGCTTCGAACAGGGCGCGTATTGTGGCGTAATCGCTCGACGCTGGGCCCAGCGTAGCTACGATCTTCACGTTGCGGAGGCGTCTCATCCTGCCTTTTTCCTTTGTCGTGGTGATGCAGATCGGTGGGCCACGGGCGTTATGGCCGAATTCTGCGGGGCGGGCAACTGGCGCTTGCCCGGCTTTGACCATAAAGCGTGGGCGTGCACAAACTTGCAACGAGGAGACGACGTGAACGCCTTCAGGATCATCGGCAAGGAGCGGACGTCCCGCTGGCTGGTCACCTGCGACCACGCCACCAATCGCGTGCCGGACGAGGTGGCCGACGGGGATCTCGGGATCGCGGCCGAGGATATGGGGCGTCATATCGCCTATGACCTTGGTGCAGCAGGTCTTGCGGTTTCCCTCGCCGAGGAACTGCAAGCTCCTGCGATCCTTTCGGACTTCTCGCGACTCGTCATCGACCCCAACAGGGGCGAGGACGATCCCACGCTGATCATGAAGCTTTATGACGGCACGATCATCCCTGCCAACCGCAGCGTGGATGGACCTGAAACCGAACGCCGCCTGACTCTCTTCTATCGCCCCTATCATGCCGCCTATGCGGAACTGGCCGCGCGCCAAAGCGACACCGTGATTGTCGCCGTCCATTCCTTTACGCCAACGCTGAAAGGCCGTCCCAGCCGGCCCTGGCATGTCGGCATCCTGCATTCGCACCTTGACGGGCGACTGTCGCAGGCGCTTCTCGCGCGGCTCCGCGCCCAGCCTGACCTTTGCGTGGGCGACAACGAACCCTATGATGGTCACCTGCCCGGCGATGCGATTGACCGCCACGCCCTGCAACCTGGTCGACACAACACGCTGATCGAGTTGCGCAATGACCTAATCGCGACCGAGGAAGAACAGCGCGCGTGGGCGCGCCGCCTCGCCCCTGCCCTTCGCGCCGCGCTGATTGACGCCGAGACCTCCGCGCCCCATGTCTCAACAACAAAGGAGATCCGCCATGGATGACGCGACCCGCACCGAACTGGAAGCCGCCGCCTTTCGCACGCTGGTCCATCACCTCATGGAGCAGCGCCCCGATGTCCAGAACATCGACCTGATGAACCTTGCGGGGTTCTGCCGCAACTGCCTGAGCCGCTGGTACCAGGAAGCTGCCAGCGAACGCGGCATCGCGATGGACAAGGAACAGGCGCGCGAGATCGTCTACGGAATGCCCTATGGCGACTGGGTCACCGCGCACCAGACGCCCGCCGATGAAGAAAAGAAAGCCCGGTTCGAGACCGCCTTCGCGGAGAATGTCGAGAGCAAGCGCCGCACTTGAAGCGCCAGCCTCGGGCGCTTGTCAGATGGCGTGTTTGCGCATCTCGTCCAGATAGATGTCGCGCAACCGCGTGGTGATCGTTCCTGGCGTGCCTGCGCCTATCGGCGCGCCGTCAATTTCCACCACCGGCATGACGAAGGCGGAGGCGGAGGTGAAGAACGCCTCATCCGCCGCCTTCGCCTCGTCGATCGTGAACGGACGTTCTTCAACCTCCATCTGCGCCTCCGCCGCACAGCGCAGCACAGCAGCCCGCGTGATCCCGTGAAGGATTTCGTGGGAGAGCTGCCGGGTGATGATGCGATTGCCTTTTACGATGTAGGTGTTGTTCGACGTGCCCTCGGTCACGAAGCCGTCTTCCACCATCCACGCGTCGTCGCACCCCGCCTTCTTCGCCATCATCTTCCCCATCGACGGATAAAGGAGTTGCACCGTCTTGATGTCGCGCCGCCCCCACCGGATGTCGGGGATCGAGATGACCTTCATTCCCACCCGCGCCGCCGGGCTTTCCGCCAGACCGGGTTTCGACTGCGTGAACATCACGAGGGTCGAGGGCGTCGTCTTGGGGTCGGGAAAGGCAAAGTCCCTGTCGCCCGGCGATCCGCGCGTGACCTGCAGATAGACCATGCCGTCGACCACCCCGTTCTGCGCTACCAAATCGCGGTGGATCGCCAGAAGCTCTTCATCCGTTACCGGTGCCGCCATGTCGAGTTCCGCCAGCGAGCGCGCCAGCCTGCGGCAATGCCCGGCAAAGTCGATCAGCTTGCCGCCCAGAACCGAGGTCACCTCATACACCCCGTCCGCCATCAGGAACCCCCGGTCGAAGACCGAGATCCTGGCCTCGCCCTCGGGCACATACTCTCCGTTCACATAGACGATGCGGCTCATGGCTATCCCCATAGCTCGGGTTCCGGTGGATGGACACCCGCCTCGTCGAAGCGGAGCGGGTGTGGCCGGTCTTCGGCCAGAAGCAGCGGCCCGTCAAGATCGACAAAGCCCGCGCCCTGCGCCAGTAGTGTTGCCGGTGCCATCGCCAGGCTTGACCCCACCATGCAACCCACCATCAGGCCGTAGCCTTCGGCCAAGGCCGCCTGCTTCAGCGCCAGCCCTTCGGTCAGCCCGCCGGTCTTGTCCAGCTTCAGGTTCACCACATCGTACTTGCCCTTCAGCGCGGGCAGCGACCGGCGGTCATGGCAGCTTTCGTCGGCGCAGACCGGGACCGGGCGGGCGATCTCGGCCAGCATCTCGTCCGCCCCTGCCGGCAGGGGCTGCTCCACCAGCTTCACGCCCAGACGGACCAGATGCGGTGCCAGATCGGCGTAGATCTCCGCCGTCCAGCCCTCATTCGCATCGACGATGATTGGGGTGTCTGGTGCCCCTGCCCGGACTGCTTCGAGACGGGCCATGTCATCGGGCGTGCCCAACTTGATCTTCAGCAAGGGCCTGTGCGCGTGCTTCGCTGCCTGCGCCCGCATCAGTTCGGGCGTGTCGAGCGACAGCGTATAGGCGGTAATTTCGGGCCGAGGGTCGGGAAGCCCGGCCAGTTCCCACACCCGGTGCCCCGTTTTCTTCGCCTGAAGATCCCACAGGGCGCAGTCGACTGCGTTCCGTGCGGCCCCCGCCGGGAGCGTTTCTTGCAGCGCGCCCCGTTCGATGTCCGCTGGCAGCCGCTCGATCTGTGCGGTCACGCTCTCGAGCGACTCGCCATAGCGCGCATAGGGCACGCACTCGCCCCAGCCCGTCACGCCGCCGCGCGTGATGCGCACGGTCAGAACGCGCGCCTCGGTCCGGCTTCCACGGGAAATGGTGAACGCCTGTGCAAGGCGGAACACGTCGGGTGTCACCGTAATCATGTTGCTGTCCCTCTGCCGGCCGTCAGACCGCGATCATCGCATCGACCAGCTTGCTTGCCCCGAAACGGAACGGATCGGTCGCCGGAAGTCCTGTGCGCGCCTCGGTCTCGGCCAGATAGGCGCGCGCCTCAGCCTCGCTCATGTGCTGGGTGTTGATCGAGATCCCCACGGCCATGCAGGCCGGATTGGCAACCCGTGCCAGCGCCAGCGCCATGTCCCGTACCGCCTCGATCGAGGGCAGGCTGTAGTCCGGCAGGCCCCGCATATGCGTGCGCGTCGGCTCGTGACAGATCACCAGCGCGTCTGGCTGGCCGCCGTGGATCAGGGCAAGCGTCACACCGGAATAGGAAACGTGGAACAGCGAGCCCTGCCCTTCGATCAGATCCCAGTGATCTGCGTCATTGTCAGGGGTCAGCCATTCCACCGCGCCTGCCATGAAATCCGCAATCACCGCATCGAGCGGCACCCCGTCCCCGGTAATCAGGATGCCGGTCTGCCCCGTCGCCCGGAAGGACGATTTCAACCCGCGCGCGCGCATCTCCTTGTCCATGCAAAGTGCAGTGTACATCTTGCCGATCGAGCAGTCGGTTCCCACGGCCAGCATTCGCTTGCCCTTGCGCTTCCTCCCGTTGGCGATGGGATAGTCTACTGACGGCACTCTCACGTCATGCAGCACCCGGCCCGTCGCTCTGGCGACGGCTGCCAGATCATCCTCGTCCCGCAGCAGATTGTGCAGGCCACTCGCCAGATCGAACCCTTCCTCCAGCGCCGCAACAAGCACTTTCTTCCACGCGGGAGAGATCACTCCACCACGGTTCGCGACGCCGATCACCATCGTCTTGCATCCGGCCGCCCTCGCCTCGGCCAGCGTCATGTCCGGCAAGCCCATGTCGGCATTGCACCCCGGCATACGGTATTGGCCAACCGCATATTCCGGGCGCCAATCCTTGATCCCCTGCGCGACCTTCGCCGCAAGCGGGTCGGCGGCATCGCCGAGGAAAAGCAGATAGGGTGTTTCGATCATTGCAGGCTCCGTCCATGTGTCCGGACGGACAATGGAACAGCCGTCGCGCGTTGTCTCGGCCCATTTCACGTGTTGCCACGCGATGACTGCCGGATGCTCAAGACTTTGCCCGCAGTGCAAAGGGAAGATGCAATCCAGTCTTTCCGGCCTTCAGGAGACTCGTTGACATGTCGGCCAGATGCGAGGCACAGATTATCCGGTTAACAGTCGGGCTGCCGGCTGAACCGGGATACCTGTGCTGGCGAGGGAGGGGAGGCCCAAACCAGCGGACGGGAGGATGCACGCCCCGAGGCCCAGCCTCGGGGCGCTGCTGTTTGCGGGCGGGGCTGTCGGCGCCATTGGTTGCAATCGCCGCCCCCGGGAGCATATACCGGGGCAACCTTTCGGGAGCATGCGATGAACTATCTCGAGTTTGAAAAGCCCCTCGCCGAGATCGAAGGCAAGGCCGAGGAGCTGCGCGCGATGGCGCGCGCAAACAAGGAGATGGACGTCGAGAAAGAGGCCGCAGCCCTCGACCGCAAGGCCGAGACGATGCTGAAGGACCTCTACAAGGATCTGTCGCCCTGGCGGAAATGCCTTGTCGCGCGCCACCCGGACCGGCCCCATTGCAAGGATTATATCGAGGCGCTGTTTACCGAGTTCACGCCATTGGCGGGGGACCGGAACTTCGCGGACGATCATGCGGTGATGGGGGGGCTGGCGCGGTTCAACGACGCGCCGGTGGTGGTGATCGGGCATGAGAAAGGCAGCGACACCAAGACCCGGATCGAGCGGAACTTCGGCATGGCGCGGCCCGAAGGCTATCGCAAGGCGATCCGGCTGATGGATCTGGCGGACCGGTTCCGGCTGCCGGTCATCACCCTGGTGGACACGCCCGGCGCCTATCCGGGCAAGGGCGCGGAGGAGCGGGGGCAGGCCGAGGCGATCGCGAGGTCGACGGCGAAGTGCCTGGAGATCGGGGTGCCTTTGGTCAGCATCATCATCGGCGAGGGTGGGTCGGGCGGGGCGGTTGCGTTTGCCACGGCGAACCGGATCGCGATGCTGGAACACTCGATCTATTCGGTGATCTCGCCGGAGGGCTGCGCCTCGATCCTCTGGAAGGACGCGGAAAAGATGCGGGAAGCGGCGGAGGCATTGAGGCTGACGGCGCAGGATCTGTCACGGCTGGGAGTGATCGACCGGATCATCAAGGAGCCGATGGGGGGTGCCCAGCGGGCGCGGAGAGAGACGATCGAAGCGGTGGGCAAGGCGATGGAGGCCATGCTGAAAGAGTTGACAGGGAAGAAGCCCGAGGCGCTGGTCAAGGACCGGCGGCAGAAGTTCCTGGACATGGGATCGAAGGGGCTGGCTGCCTAAAACGGCCCAAAACCCCCCGTGTCGCACAGTGCGACATTGGACGAACCAATTGATTTCATTGGATTTCCACACTTCCGATTGATCTTTTGTCAACGATGTGCGGGAGCCGATCCGGCCGTGTGGCTGGATCGCAGTTGGCCCTCTTGGTTCCGACCGAGCGTGCCGATCTTTCGATCAGGGGGCCATCGTCACGCTGGCGTCGCCTTGGCGCGAGGCGGGGCCCGATACCGGCAGCCAGAATATGTTCACCACATCGTCTTGGCCGCGCGAGCGGGCCACTCTGTGTCATAGGTCGCGCCATCGATTCCGCCTTCGGTGATCTCGCGCAGCATGTCGCCCACGCTTGGCAGGCCCGCCGACTGGTCGCCGGAGGTCCAGAGTGCCGAGCGGATCAGGGCGCGGGCGCATTGGGAATAGACCTCGGCGATCGTGATGACGATGACCGTGCGGGGCTGCGCGCCGTCGCGCGCGAAGCGTGCGCGCAGGGGGTCGTCGGCGGTCACGATGGCGGTGCCGTTCACCCGGATCGCGGTGTTCGAGCCGGGCACGAGGAACATCAGGCTGACACGGCCATCGCGGACGATGTTCCGGAGCGAGTCGATGCGCTCGTTTCCCCGCCAGTCGGGCATCGCGAGGGTGCGGTCGTCGAGCACGCGCACCACAGGCCCGTCATCGCCGCGCGGGCTGCCGTCGGTGCCTTCCGGTCCGACGGTCGTCAGCACGCAGAAGCGGGCGCGATCCAGAAAGGCGCGATAGGCGCGGGTCAGGCGGGGCGTGACCTTGACGGTCGACGCCTCGCCGGGCGTTCCGTAGTGGGCATGAAGGGCGTCGAGGGTGGTGAGGGGGGTCATATCCGGGCGCTCCGCTGTCTGCGGCAGGCTACGGGAGGCCGACCGGCGCGGGCAAGCCGGGATGCGGTGAAGGTTTTGTGACGGGGCGGGGGTCGTCCGCTCAGCCCCTGGGCTTCTTCGGTTTCTTCGGCTTCGGTGCGGGCAAATCCTGCGCTACAGCGCGGATGACCTCTACCAGCAGGTCCGGCTCGTCCAGCAGGGCGTCGGCGACGATGTGGGGCCTGGCGCCGGGATAGGGCGGAGCCATGGCCGGATCGCCGACGAGGGCTAACGCGGCGGGGGTTGGCTTGATGAACAGGCTGTCGTCGCAGACCAGCGCCACGACCTTTCCGTCGAGATAAACGGCATACTCGCCGAACATCTTGCGTGTCGAGATTGCGCCGGCCCCGCTGAGTTGTTCAGTGATGAAGGCAACGGTGTCGGGCGAGGTGGCCATGTCAGCTGCGCTCGGCGCCGGGAAAACCGGCCTCGGCCAGAAGGCGATTGGTCGCGCCTTCGATGCGCGCCTCCAGTTCTGCCATGAACTCGGGGTTCGACAGGCCGGGGGCGATGCGGGGCAGGAATTCGACGACGGCAAGGCCGGGCTTTCGGTAGAAGCCGTGGCGCGGCCAGAAGGCGCCCACGTTCGTGGCGGCGGGCACGCAATCCTGGTTGAGCTGGCTGTAGAGCACGGCCGAGCCGACCTTGTAGGCGGGGGTCGCGCCGGGGGCGGTGCGCGTGCCTTCGGGATAGATGATAAGTTGGCCGGGATCCTCCTGACCCTGTTCCACGGCTTTCATCATCGCGGCGATGGCCTGCCCCCGTTTGCCGCGATCCACCGGGACGCATCCGATGCGAAGCGCGTACCAGCCGAGGATGGGCGCCCATTTCAGCTCTTTCTTCATGATGAACTTTGCGCGGGGCATGGAGCCGAAGAGGATGATGATGTCGAAAAAGGAGTGATGCTTGGCGGCAACCAGCACCTCGTCCGTCGGCGGTGTGCCCCGCACCTCGGAGTCAAGGCCGACCATCCACGCCGCAGTCCATCGCACCCAGCGGCAATAAGCGTGGCAGGCAGCGAACGCGGCGGGGCGGCTGAAGATCGCGAACGGCGTGTAGACGATCGCGAGCACAGGCATCGCTACATACATCTGGGCGATGAAAAGGACCGAGCGGAGCCACTGGAGCGCGTGTTTCATGTCAGCTCCCTCAGTTTGCGGAAGGCAGCGACCCGGGTGGCGACAAAGGCAACCACGGCGGCAATCGGCGGAACGACCAGCGGCCAGAGCCAGCCCGCCCCCTGAAAGCCGAGACCGGTCAGGAAGCCCCCTGCGGCATCGGCGCTGGGCAGTACGGCGATGGCGATCATCCCGAGCAGGGTGCCGATGGCCGCGCCGGACAGCGCACGCAGGGTGAAGCGGCGGACGAAGGCGCGGGCGATGTAGGTATCACGCGCGCCGATCAGGCGCAGCACGCGGATCACCTGCGCGTTGGTGGCGAGTGCCGCGTTGGCGGCGAGCGTGATCATCGCGCCCATCGTGGCGAGGATCAGCAGGACCGAGGCAAGGCCGAAAAAGCGCAGCCATTCGGCAGCGGCCGTCAGCGGGCGGCGCCAGCGGGTGTGATCGTCCAGCACCGCGCCGGGGGCTTCTGCGGCCAGTCGCAGGCGCAGCCCCTCGCCGTCATAGCCCGCGCCATCCTCGGTGATGGCGATCAGGCGGGGAATGGGCAGGGCATCGAGCGGCAGGTCGGGGCCGAACCAGGGTTCCAGCAGGGCGCGCTGTTCGTCATCCGTCAGCGCGCGGGCGGAGCCGATGCCGGGTGTCGTGGCGAGAAGGTCGAGCACGGCCTGGGTCTGACGCTCCATCTGTTCGGGCGGGGCCGAGATGCGGATGGTGGCGCTGTTGGCCAGCCCTTCCGACCAGCGATCGGCGAGGCGGCCGGAGGCAAGGGCAAGGGCGAGGGCGAAGACCGCGAGGAAGGCCATCGCGGCGGAAGTCAGCGTGGTGAGCCACGCGGTAGGGCCGGAGGGGGGGACGACCCGGTCGCGGTGGCGTTCGGTCAGCTCTGCCGTGGTGGGGTCGGGGCGGCTGGTCACAGGTCGGCCCCGGCAAGCTGGACGCGACGGTTCTTGATGCGCAGGACGCGGGCCGCGACCTGGGTCTTGGCCTGGCGGATCAGGTTCAGGTCATGGGTGGCGATCAGGACGGTCTTGCCCATCCGGTTCAGTTCCACCAGCAGAGAGAGGAGGCGCAGCGACATCTCCCAATCGACGTTGCCGGTAGGCTCGTCGGCGAGAATCACGTCGGGGCCGACGATGACCGCACGGGCGAGCGCCGCGCGCTGGCGCTCGCCGCCCGAGAGCGAGGGGGGAAGGGCACCTGCGAGGGCGGAGAGGCCGACCCAGCCGAGGAGGTCGGCCAGATCGCCCGGCGGCGCTTCGCGTTGGGTGACGGTCAGCGGAAGGGCGACGTTGGCCGCAAGCGGCAGATGATCGAGGAATTGCACGTCCTGGTGCACGATGCCCATGCGCCGCCGGGTGCGCGCGATGTCGTCGCGGTCGAGGCCGCGCACATCGCGATCAAAGAGCGTGACATGGCCCGAGGTGGGCAGAAGTTCGGCGTAGCAGAGCTTGAGGAAAGTCGACTTTCCCGCACCGGAGGGGCCGGTCAGGAAGTGGAACGATCCCGGCGCAAGGCGCAGGGTGATATCGGACAGAAGCTCTCCGCCTCCATAGCTGTAGGCGACATTCTCGAACGCGATCACGGAACCCCCTGCCCGGCGAGGCAGCCGGATATGATGCAGTTTCGCCCGGTTTCATGTGGGATTCAATCGGTTGTGGCGCGAACGTCTCATGTATTCCGATACAAAGTCTTGGAGAACGCGGGCATCGTTGCTACAACGGGGTTAACGAACAGACGGGCAACCCCGGTCGGGGAGCCTTCGGGGACTGGAAAGACATGCGGCTGGTTTGCCCGAATTGCGACGCGCAGTATGAGGTGGATGACGCCGCCATTCCGGAGGCCGGGCGCGACGTGCAGTGTTCGAACTGCGGTCATGCCTGGTTTCAGCGGCATCCCGAGGTCGTCGCGGACGAGGAGTTCGAGGACGAGATCTTCCTGAGCGACGACGAGGTTCCGCCTCCCGCGCCGGTTGTGGCGGCGCCCCCGACACCTGCGGTCGTGCCTGAGCCTGAGCCTGAGCCGGAGGAGCCTGCGCCCGTCGCGGCGGCGGAGCCGATGGTCGAGGTGGTGCAGGACGAGGACGACGGTCCCGAGCCGCCACCTGCGGCCATGCAGGATGCGCCTGCGCGGAAGCCGGCGCTGGACGAGAGCCTGATGGCGGTTCTGCGCGAGGAGGCCGAGCGCGAGGCGGCCGTGCGCCGGGTCGAAGAACCGCAGCAGCGGATCGAAACCCAGACGGACCTGGGCCTGACATCCGCCCCGCCGCCCCCCCCTGTGCCGGCGTCGGTCCTTGCGGCGCGGGAGCGGTTTGCGGACCTGTCGGTGGATCGGGTCGAGGCGGACGAGGACGAGGGCGAGATCGTCACGCGGCCGACCTCGCGTCGGGAACTGCTGCCGGATATCGAGGAGATCAACTCGACCCTTCGGGCCAGTTCGGAACCGAGGGGAGAGGGCGAGCATTTGCCCTTGCCTCCGGTGATGGTGGTGGACGGGCGCGCGGGGCTTCCGCAGCGGGTTCACGCTGATGCTTCTGATCGCGGCGGGGCTTTGGCTCGCGTATGTGATGGCACCGCGGATCGCCACGCAGATACCGGCAAGTGCAGCGGCGATGGATGCCTATGTGAGCGCGGTGAACAAGGCGCGGGTCAGTGTCGATGCGGCACTGCAATCGGCGAGCAAGTCCATCCGTAGCCTGAGCGGGCAAGACGGTTAGCGCAGCCGTGGCGACAAGGGTATCGCCCGAACCGATCCAGTTTCCTGGATCTCCACAAGTCAGGTTGGAAGGCGACTGCACGCCACCGCTGACTTTCTCTCGAGTCCGTCTGGCCCAGCAGAAGCGTCAGACTGGCGCCGGTTCCCTGGCTTCCCCCTGTCCTTCGACAAAACCGGAGCCGACTTGCGGCAGGCAGGCGCTAGCCGACGGCCCTGTCAGAACCGGTCCAGCAGACGCTTGAGATAGTCGAGTTCGGTTTCGGGGCGAGACTGGTCGCCCGAGCGGCGGCGAATTTCATCGAGCAGTTCCTGTGCGCGGCGGTACACATCGTCGCCCTGGAGCATGTTCCGGTCGGAGCCAATGCGACCCATCTCGCCGATGTTGCGCCCCAGCGGGTCGCGCTGGCTGTTCGGGTCGGCGCGGCCGAAGGCCTCGCCCTCGGCGCCCGTTCCATCCTGCTGCCCCTGTTCCTGCGCCATGGCCTCGCCAAGGTTTCGCATCCCTTCGCGCAGCGCCTCGAGCGCTTCGGCCTGACGGTCGAGCGCGCCGGAAAAATCCTGGTTCCGCAGGGCTTGCTCGGCGTCATCCATGGCGCGGCCTGCGCGGTCGAGTTGCTTGCGGCCCTCTTCGCCGGCCGCGCTGCCTTCGCCGGGCAGGCCATTCAGGCCGTCGAGCCGATCACGCAGGTCTTGCTGGCGCTGGGCGAGCGAGCGGTTGTCCTGAGCACGCCTGGCCATCGCCTTGGCCCGGTTGCTGGCCCTGCCGCTGCCGCTGGCCCTGGCCGCCCTGCTGGCCTTGACCCTGCTGCCCCTGTTGCTGTCCCTGCCCCTGCTGGCCTTGTTGCTGCTGACCCTGCCCCTGCTGGCCCTGCTGGCCATCCTGCCCTTGCTGGCCTTGCTGCCCCTGCCGGTCGTTGAACTGATCCTGCAGTTCCTGGAAACTTTCGTCGGACAGATCCTGCTGATCCTGAAGGGTTTCGGCGAGGTCGCGCATCGATTGCTGGCCCGGGCCGCTGCCTTGACTGCCCTCGCCCTGCGTTACCTGCATATTCTCCATCAGCTGGCGCAGGGCTTCCATCATCTGGGCGGCGTCGGCCATGCGGCCTTCCTTCATCGCCTTTTCCAACTCGTCCAGCATCTGCTGAAGCTGGTCGCCCGTCATCTGCATCCCCTGCATGTCGGACGTCTGCTGGTCGGGATTCTTCTTCGACTTCTTCGGCAAGCTGGCGCATGTAGTTGTCGAGCGCCTCGCGCAGTTCCGACATGAGCTGGTCGATCTCGGACTGGTCGGCACCGTTCTTGATCGCTTCGTCCAGCCGGTCCTGCGCGCGGCGCAGGCGTTCAAGCGCCGAGGCGAGGTCGCCTTCTTCCACCAGCAGCGCGATTTCCCAAAGCTCGTCGGCAATCTCGTCGCGCGCGGCGGGTTGCAGGTCGGTGGCTGCGGCGCTGTCGAGGTCGCGCATCAGCACGCGCAGGCGAAGATAGGCACGCTCGTTCCGGATGAAGCCCTCGGGCTTGTGCGTCACGGCCTTGAGGATCTGGGAAGAGCGCTTGGCGTTGGCGGCGACCAGAGAAGATCGCGGCGCAGTTTCGATCAGGGCGGCGGCCAGCGGGTCGAAGAAGCGGCGGCCGGGCAGGGTTGCCTTGATCGGTGTCGGCCGTGCCGGTCTGGCCAAGCGCATCGGTTGCGGCCAGCGTGATGGTGACGGGCAGGTTGGCGAATGGGTGCTTGGAGACATCGTCGATCAGCGCTTCGGTGAACTCAGTTGCGCTCGCCGGTGATCGGCATGGGCAGGTCGAGCACGATGGGCTCGCGCGGCTCGGGGTCGACCGTCAGGCCGTAGCGGCGGTCGATGGCGGGCAGGTCCAGTGCGATGGTTGCCTGCCCCGCGACGACGCCGTAGTCGTCAGACGCGGTGAAGGGTTGCTTCATCTCGCCGCCTTCTTCGCGCGTGATCTCTCCTGCCGGGGCGATGCTGGGGCGGTTGTCCGGGGTCGCGGCAATCTCCCACGTCCGGCCGCCGGGGCCGGCGATTTCGATGGAGCCGCTCTTCGCAACGTCGAAATCCTGAGCGGGGTCGGAGGCGGCGGGAACCTCGGTACGATTCGATACGGTTTCCGACAGGGTCAGCGCGCCGACCTCGCCATAGAGGCGGATCTGGATGCGGGTGCCGACCGGCAGTTCAAGCTGGGCCTGCGTGATGTCGTTCAGGTAAAGGCTGGGTTTGCCGGTATAGGCGGGGGGTTGTGCCCAACCTTCCCACACCGGGCCATTCGCCAGCGCGCCGCCGCCACCGGGGGTCAGCGCCGTGACGGAGCTTGCGCGCCAGATCGAGCCGAAGAGCAGCGCGATGACGAGGGCGGTAAGCGCCACGTAGCGCAGCGCGAAAGGGTCGCGGCTGGCCAGCGCGAGGTCGGGCGAGACGGCCTTGGCCTGCGCGGCGCGGGCGGCCATGCGGGCGCGGTGCGCCTGCCAGACGGCGAGCGAGTCGGGATCGGTCGTCCCGATTGCCTGCGTGTCCGTCAGCGCGGCGATGGGATGACCTGGCAGGGCGGAGTCGAGCCGTTCCAGCGCATCGGCCCGGGTGGGCTTGCGGAAGCGGCGCAGGCCCGTGACCAGCGCCCAGAGCGCGCCTGCGGCTGCGGCGACAAGGCCGATCCAGGCGGCTTCGATGGGCAGGGTATCCTGTGCGCCGAAGGCAAGGGCCGACAGGGTGGCGATAAGGATGCTCCAGAGCGGCCAGAAGCTGCGGCTCGCCCGCTCGCACCAAAGCCCCGCCCAGGTGAGGCGGAGGGGCCATTTCAGGCGTGCGATCGTGCCCGTGCTGTCTGTCTCTGCCATGCCCTCGGCCTGCTGGCGGCCCGTCAGAGCCATGGTGGAAGGGTATCTCGTTTCAGGATTTCGTCAAATGTCGGGCGGGCTCGGATGACGGCGAAGTGATCGCCCTTCACCAGATACCTCGGGGATCAGCGGGCGGGTGTTGTATTCCGACGCCATGACCGCGCCATAAGCCCCGGCCGAGCGGAAGGCGACGAGGTCGCCTTCAGCAAGCGGCGGCAGGGGGCGCGCCTTGGCGAAGGTGTCGCCGGTTTCGCAGACCGGGCCGACCACGTCATAGGCGTGGGGTTCGGCGGCGGCCGCGGGTTCGGCCACGCGGGACGATGTCGTGATGCGCGCCGTACATCGAGGGGCGGACGAGGTCGTTCATCGCGGCGTCGAGAATGAGGAAATCGCGGCCCTCGCCTTCCTTCACGTAGATGACGCGCGAGACGAGGATGCCCGCATTGCCGGAAATCAGGCGGCCCGGCTCGATCTCGATCTCGCAGCCCAGGTGGCCGACGGTGCGCTTGATGAGCGCGCCGTAGTCGAGCGGCAGCGGCGGCGCCTCGTTCGAGCGGGTGTAGGGGATGCCGAGGCCGCCGCCGAGATCGAGGCGGCGGATGTCGTGCCCTTCGGCGCGCAGGTGCAGGGTGAGGTCGGCGACCTTGAGGTAGGCCTCCTCGAACGGGGCGAGGTCGGTGAGCTGGCTGCCGATGTGCACGTCGATTCCGACGACCTCGATGCCCGGCAGGGCTGCGGCCTCGGCATAGACCTGCGGGGCGCGGGCGATCGGGATGCCGAACTTGTTCTCTTTCTTGCCGGTCGCGATCTTTTCGTGGGTCTTGGCGTCGACGTCGGGGTTGACGCGGAGGGTGATCGGGGCGGTGACGCCGAGGCTGGTGGCCACTTCGGACAGCGCGCGGAGTTCGGGTTCGCTTTCGACGTTGAACTGGCGGATGCCGCCTTCGAGCGCGAGGCGCATTTCCTCGCGCGTCTTGCCGACGCCGGAGAAGACGATGCGGTCGCCGGGCACGCCCGCCGCGTGGGCGCGCAGGTATTCGCCGCCCGACACCACGTCCATCCCCGCGCCGAGGTCGCCGAGGGTCTTGAGCACGGCGATGTTCGACAGCGACTTGATGGCGAAGCAGACGAGGTGCGGCAGGGGGCTGCAGCGCCTCGGTGAACAGGCGGTAGTGCCGGGTCAGGGTGGCGGTGGAGTAGCAGTAGAACGGGGTGCCGACCGAGGCGGCGATGTCGGCCAGGGCCACGTCTTCGGCATGGAGCTGGCCGTCGCGGTAGAGGAAGTGGTCCATGCGCGGTCTTTCTGCGAGGTTCGGACCGGGGGCCAGCCCCCGGACCCCCGGGATATTTGCGAAACGGAATGAAGCTCAGGGTGCGGTGCGGCTGCGGAGCCAGAGGTAGAGCGGCAGGCCGCAGCTGACGCCGATGCAGAAGGTGGCGGGGATGGCGACCAGGTTCAGCCCAGGCCTTGCTGCGGACGGTTTCCGCAACGATCCAGACGGTCAGGGCGATGGCGGCGATGGTCAGGTCCCACGTCAGGCCGGTGGTGGAGGCGTTGACGTACCAGGCGTCGATCAGGCCCGACAGGCCGGTGCCGGTTTCGCGCATGTAGGTGCAGGAACCAGTACATCGGGTGGATCGCGCCCCAGAGGGCGAGGGCGAGCCAGACCGGGCGCATCAGAGGGTCGCCTCGGCGCCGAAGCGGGCATCGCCCGTGATCGTGAGGTTGACGCCTTCCTGCGTGGTGGACGGTGTGGCCTGCGAGGGCGCGACGGGCGCCGTCGGCGCCGCAGGCGGCGAGCAGGGCGGCGAGGGCGAGGGCGGCGAAGGTGCGGGTCATGCGAGGGTGTCCTTCCAGCGGGCGATCTGGGCGCGCACCTGATCGGGCGCCGTGCCGCCATAGGAGGTGCGGCTGCGGACCGAGTTTTCCACCCCCAGCACGGCGAACACCTCGGCGCGGATGCCGGGGTGGACCGCCTGCATCTCGGCCAGCGTCAGGTCGGGCAGGTCGCAGCCCTTCGCCTCGGCCAGCGCGACGAGGGTGCCGGTGACGTGGTGCGCCTCGCGGAAGGGCAGGCCCAGCGCGCGCACCAGCCAGTCGGCGAGGTCGGTCGCGGTGGAGAAGCCCGAGGCGGCGGCGGCGGCGAGCGCTGTCGCGGTTCGCGGTCATGTCGCTGCACCATGCCGGTCATCGCGGCGAGCGCCAGCATCAGCGTGTCGGCGGCGTCGAAGACCTGTTCCTTGTCTTCCTGCATGTCCTTGGAATAGGTCAGCGGCAGGCCCTTCATCACGGTGAACAGCGCCACCGTGGCCCCGAGGATCCGGCCCAGCTTGGCGCGCAGAAGTTCTGCCGCGTCGGGGTTCTTCTTCTGCGGCATGATGCTGCTGCCGGTGGTCCAGCGGTCCGACAGGCGCACGAAGCGGAACTGCGCCGAGGACCAGATCACCAGCTCTTCGGCGAAGCGCGACAGGTGCATGGCGCAGATGCTGGAGGCCGACAGGAACTCCAGCGCGAAGTCGCGGTCGGACACGCAGTCGAGCGAGTTGGCGGTGGGGCGGTCGAAGCCGAGGGCCTGCGCGGTCATGTGCCGGTCGATGGGGAAGGACGTGCCTGCCAGCGCCGCCGCACCCAGCGGGCATTCGTTCATCCGGGCGCGGGCATCGGCGAAGCGGCCCCGGTCGCGCGCCAGCATCTCGACATAGGCCATCATGTGGTGGCCCCAGGTGACGGGCTGCGCGGTCTGCAGGTGGGTGAAGCCGGGCATCACCCAGTCGGCCCCCGCCTCGGCCTGCGCCAGGAAGGCGCGCATCAGCGCTTCGATCCCTGTGACGGCGGCATCGCACTGGTCGCGCACCCAGAGCCGGAAGTCGACGGCGACCTGGTCGTTGCGGCTGCGCGCGGTGTGCAGGCGCCCCGCCGGCTCGCCGATCAGCTCCTTCAGCCGGGCTTCGACGTTCATGTGGATGTCTTCGAGCTCCACCCGGAAGGGGAAGCGGCCTGTTTCAATCTCTGACAAGACCGTGAGAAGGCCTTCCCCGATCGCCTCGGCGTCCTTATTGGTCAGGATGCCTGTGGCCGCCAGCATGGCGGCATGGGCGCGCGACCCCCGGATGTCCTGGGCATAGAGCCGCTTGTCGAAACCGATGGAGGCGTTGATCGCCTGCATGATGGCATCCGGCCCTGCGGCGAACCGCCCGCCCCACATGGCATTCGCCGCCGGGGTACCAGGTTCGGGGGGAGTGTCGGTCATCGGAAAGCCCCATGGAGGGAATATGCTGCGTCTGGTCGTGATGGGTCTTTATACGGCCCTGTTGCTTGGTGCAAATCCTGCCCTTGCCGGGGTGACGGAGGCGCAGCGGCGCTGCGCTGGCGGGCGACATGCGCAAGCTGGTGTTCGGCGAGACGCCGACGGCGCTGCCTGACGTGCCGGTGCTGGACGGGGATGACCAGCCGCATGCGCTGGCGGACTGGAAGGGCAAGTGGGTGGTGCTGAACTTCTGGGCGACCTGGTGTGCGCCCTGCCGTCACGAGATGCCCTCGCTCGACCGGCTGCAGGCGGCGCTGCCCGAGGTTGCGGTTCTGCCGGTGGCGACCGGGCGCAATTCGGTGACTGCGATCAAGAAGTTCTATGGCGAGGCCGGAGTGACGGGCCTGCCGATCCTGCGCGATCCGAAATCGGAGCTGGCGCGGGGCCTGGGTGTAATGGGTCTGCCGGTGACGCTGATCCTGAACCCCGAGGGGCAGGAAGTGGCGCGGTTGATCGGGGATGCCGCCTGGGACAGTGCCGAGACGAAGACGGTCATTGCGGCGTTGATGGCGGAGTGATCAGGCCGCCGGTCCGGCAAGGCGGGCGTGGGCCGGGCAGGTCACGAGATGGTCGTTGACCAGGCCGCAGGCCTGCATGAAGGCGTAGACGATGGTGGGGCCGCAGAAGCGGAAGCCTTCGGACTTCAGATCTTTCGAGATGCGGCGCGAGAGATCCGTTTCGGCGGGAACTTGCGACAGGCTGGTGACGCGGGTTTGCAGCGGTGTGCCGTCGAGGTAGCGCCAGATGAAGGTTGAGAATCCTTCTCGCTGTTCGATGCGCTGGAACGCGCGGGCACCGTCGATGGTGGCCTCGATCTTGCCGCGGTGGCGGACGATGCCGGGATTGGCGAGCAGCGTCGCGATTTCCGGCTCGCCCCAGGTGGCGACGATGTCGGGATCGAACCCCGCAAAGGCCGTGCGGAACGCATCGCGCTTGCGCAGGATCGTGATCCAGGAGAGGCCCGCCTGGAAACCGTCGAGGATGAGTTTTTCCCAAAGCGCGCGGCTGTCGAACTCTGGCACGCCCCATTCGGTGTCGTGATAGGCGACGTAGAGGGGATCGGTGCCGCACCAGGGGCAGCGGGTCTCGGGAGCGTCGGGCATGGCGGTGTCCATGGAATTCGGAGAATTAGAACAAAAGTAGAATCTTAACCCCGCATTTACACGCAGGGCGCCAATGTGTCGAGCGGAGCATCACCGGAGGCGGACCATGTCGGAGCTTGGGATGGACGCGATCGGGGCGGCCGACATTGAGAGCAGCCCGCTGAGCGTGGCTGTAGGAGAGCGGGACCGCCAAACCCTGGCGATGGTGCGAGACGCGCTGCGCGCACGCAGGGTCATGATGGCCTATCAGCCGGTGGTGATGGGGGCCGACCCGACGCTGATCGCATTCCATGAGGGCCTCGTGCGGGTACTGGACGAGACGGGGCGGATCATCCCCGCACGCGATTTCATCGGCGCGGTCGAGACGACGGAACTGGGCCGGCTGATCGACTGCGCCTCGCTGGAGCTTGGGCTTGACGCATTGGTACGTGAGCCGGGGCTGCGGCTGGCAGTGAACATGTCGGCCCGCTCCATCGGTTATGCGCGCTGGACCGAAACGCTCCGACGGGGACTGGCGGCGTCGCCGACGGTGGCAGAGCGGCTGATCCTGGAGATCACGGAAGGCTCCGCCATGCTGGTGCCCGAGATCGTGGCAACCTTCATGGCGGACCTGCAACGCAAGGGAATATCCTTCGCGCTGGACGATTTTGGGGCGGGCTTTACCGCGTTCCGCCATTTCAAGGAGTTCTACTTCGATATCGTGAAGATAGATGGTCAGTTCATCCGGGGGGTGGCGCAGGACCCGGACAATCAGGTGCTGACGCAGGCCCTGATCATGATCGCGCAACAGTTCGACATGTTCACTGTGGCCGAGTCGGTCGAGACGGCGGAGGATGCCGACTGGTTGCGCGCCCAAGGCGTGGATTGCCTTCAGGGCTATCTGTTCGGGATGCCGACGACGCAGCCCGCCTGGCGGCGCAGCGCGGCGCGGAAGCAGGCCTGACCCTGCGTCATGACAGGGTTGCAGGGGCCGTTGCGGTTGCGGCTTGCGCTTGACCTTCCCCATGCTTAGGCCATGCTGGACGGCGGCACGTATTTGACATCTGCCGCGACAGGCCCAGGGAGAGGACCTCAGCATGACCAATGTCGTAATCGTTTCTGCCGCGCGCACAGCCGTCGGCAGCTTCAACGGTGCTTTCGCCAACACCGCAGCACATGAGCTTGGCGCGAAAGCCATCGAGGCCGCCGTCGAGCGAGCAGGGATTGAGAAGGGCGAGGTGTCGGAGACGATCCTCGGTCAGGTGCTGACGGCTGGGCAGGGCCAGAACCCGGCCCGTCAGGCGCATATCAACGCGGGCCTTCCCAAGGAATCGGCAGCGTGGAGCATCAACCAGGTCTGCGGATCGGGCCTGCGGTCGGTCGCGATCGGGGCGCAGCACATCCAGTTGGGCGATGCCGACATCGTGGTGGCCGGCGGTCAGGAGAGCATGAGCCTGTCGCCCCATGTCGCGCATCTGCGGGCAGGCACGAAGATGGGCGACATGAAGTTCATCGACTCGATGATCAAGGATGGGTCTGTGGGATGCCTTCAACGGCTATCACATGGGTCAGACCGCAGAGAACGTGGCGAACCAGTGGCAGATCAGCCGCGAGATGCAGGATGCCTTTGCCGTGGCGAGCCAGAACAAGGCGGAAGCGGCGCAGAAGGCGGGACGCTTCGTGGAAGAGATCGTGCCCTTCGTGATCGCGACCCGGAAGGGCGACGTGACGGTCGATGCCGATGAATACATCCGCCACGGCGCGACGATGGAGGCGATGGCGAAGCTACGCCCGGCCTTTGCCAAGGACGGCTCGGTGACGGCGGGCAACGCGAGCGGACTGAATGACGGCGCGGCGGCGCTGGTGCTGATGTCGGTGGACGAGGCCGCGCGGCGGGGGCTGACGCCACTGGCGCGGATCGCCTCTTACGCAACGGCGGGGCTGGACCCGGCGATCATGGGGGTCGGCCCGATTCACGCCAGCCGCAAGGCGCTGGAGAAGGCGGGCTGGAAGGCGGCCGATCTTGATCTGGTCGAGGCAAACGAGGCGTTCGCGGCGCAGGCCTGTGCCGTGAACAAGGATATGGGCTGGGACCCGGCGAATGTGAACGTGAACGGCGGCGCGATCGCCATCGGTCACCCCATCGGCGCGTCCGGCGCGCGCATCCTGACGACGCTGTTGCACGAGATGAAGCGCCGCGATGCCAGCAAGGGATTGGCGACGCTGTGCATCGGTGGGGGAATGGGCGTGGCAATGTGCCTGGAACGCGCCTGAAGCAGTCCACAAGTCTGCCAGCGGCGCGCAATATTATTGCGCGCCGCTTTTCGTTTGGATAACAGTCTTTCAAGAAAATTCGCGTGGAGGAGGAAATCATGGCGAAGGTTGCGTTGGTGACGGGCGGATCGCGGGGGATCGGGGCGGCCATTTCGGTGGCGCTGAAGGCCGCCGGGTATACCGTGGCTGCGAACTATGCGGGCAATGACGAGGCGGCTGCGGCCTTTACCAAGGAGACCGGGATTCCGACCTACAAGTGGTCGGTCGCCGACTACGACGCCTGCGTTGCCGGGATTGCCAAGGTCGAAGCCGCGCATGGCCCCGTCGACGTGCTGGTGAACAATGCCGGAATCACGCGCGACGCGATGTTCCACAAGATGACGCCCGGACAGTGGAAAGAGGTGATCGACACCAACCTGACCGGCCTGTTCAACATGACCCATCCAGTCTGGACAGGGATGCGGGATCGCAAGTTCGGGCGGGTCGTGAACATCAGTTCGATCAACGGGCAAAAGGGGCAAGCCGGGCAGGCCAACTATTCTGCCGCCAAATCGGGCGACCTCGGTTTCACCAAGGCGCTGGCGCAGGAGGGCGCCCGTGCCGGAATTACGGTCAACGCGATCTGCCCCGGCTATATCGGGACCGAGATGGTGCGGGCCATCGACGAGAAAGTGCTGAACGAACGGATCATCCCGCAGATTCCGGTGGGCCGTCTGGGCGAGCCGGAAGAGATCGCGCGCATCGTGGTCTTCCTCGCCTCGGACGATGCAGGCTTCATCACCGGATCGACGATTTCCGCGAATGGCGGGCAGTTCTTCGTCTGACGCAGCTAAGGGACGTGCGGCGGGGCGGGGCTTGTGGCCCCGCCATTTCATTGGCAAGCAGGCGGCATGACACGTCGCCGCGCCACGATCATCGGTTTCACCGCCATCCTGATGTGGTCGCTTCTGGCCTTGCTGACGGTCGGCAGCGCGCCCGTTCCACCATTCCTGCTGACCGCGATCTGCTTTGCGCTCGGGGGCGGGATCGGCCTTGGATGGGTGCTTGTGCGCGGCGAGGGTGCGGCGCTTCGGGGCATCGGCTGGCAGGTCTATGCCTTCGGTACGGTGGCGCTGTTCGGCTATCACTTCCTGTATTTCTCGGCCCTGCGAATGGCGCCGGCGGCGGAGGCGGGGTTGATTGCCTATCTCTGGCCGCTCTTCATCGTTCTGCTGTCGGGCCTACTTCCGGGCGAACGGCTGACGCGGCTGCATGTTGCGGGGGCGCTTCTGGCCTTTGTCGGCGCTGCGCTGATCGTGCTGCGCAGTGCGGGTGGGATGACGGCCGAGGCGTTGCCGGGACTGGGGCTGGCGTTCCTGTGCGCGGTGACATGGGCGGTCTACTCGGTCCTGTCGCGCAGGTTGGGCAACGTGCCCACGGCAAGCGTGGCGGTATTCTGCCTGGCCACGGCGATTCTTTCGCTGGGTGCACATCTGGTGCTGGAAGACACGGTCTGGCCCGCATCGACCTTGGCGTGGCTGTCGGTTCTGGCGCTGGGCATCGGGCCGGTGGGGATTGCGTTCTTCACCTGGGATATCGGGATGAAGAAGGGTGATATCCAGCTTCTGGGCGTAGCGTCCTACGCAGCGCCGCTGCTTTCGACGCTCGCGCTCGTCGTTGCCGGAATCACGCAGCCATCGGCCACGATCCTGGTCGCGGCAGCCTTTATCGCCGGGGGGGCGGCGCTGGCGGCACGCGCCAGCGCGACTGGCGCTAAGCCTGACTGAGACGGGTGATTTCTTCTTTGATCTTGAGTTTCTGCTTTTTCATCGTGGCAATCTGCAGGTCGTCGGTCGCCGGGCTGCGCTGAGCGCGTTCCACCTGATCGGAGAGGGTTTCGTGCTTGCGGCGCAGTTCCTGCAGGTGCGAAGCGATCGTCATGTCCATCCTCCTGTTCGTCATTCGGTATTGGTAGTCGAACACAAAGCCCGAGTCGTGTCACGCAAAGTCGGTGACGCGGGGTCAGCCACTCACAAAGAATTCAACCGAATGGCGAGTCCAGTGCGGCGCCTTGGCGGAGAATTGCTTGCGCCATGGGGGTGAAGCTGTCCCGGTCGCCGTCATGTGCCGGGCCGTCGTGCAGGATGAAGGGGGCAAGCAGACGGAAAGCGGCGCGCCCCCCTTTTCGGGCGCGAAGGATGACACGCGTGGCCGGGCGGCCCTGACGCGGCGCGAGGGGAAGGAGCGAGAGCGAGCCGAGCCTGTGGTCGATGGCGGTCAAGAGGTCGGACAGTCGCGCGGCCTCGTGGATCAGCGTCAGCCAGCCGCCGGGGGCGAGGCGGCGGGTCGCGGCGTCGATCCAGACCGCGAGCGGGGTATCCTCGCGCTGCGCCGCCTCGCGCCCGTCGTCGTTGGCGGGGGTGCCGCTGGCGCGGGCGAAAAATGGCGGATTGGAAATCACGTGCTTGAACGGGAGCCGCAGGGCAACTGGCATCTGCGAGAGGTCGCCTTCGGTCACGTCGAGCGCGATTGCGTTTCGCGCGGCATTCCGGCGGGCGAGGTCGGCATAGGCGGGCTGGCGTTCGAGGCCGTGGAGTGCAAGGCCGGGAACCCGGTGGCCAAGGCAGAGACTGGCCACGCCTGCGCCGCAGCCCAGGTCAAGTACGCTGTCGCCGGGTTGCGCGGGGCAGGAGGCGGCAAGCAATACGGCATCGGTCGCGGCCCGGTAGCCATGGCGCGGTTGAAGGATGCGCAATGCGCCGCCGAGATAGCCGTCATCGGACAGTTCGGCGGGGGTGAACATGGTCAGGTGCCCGTCGGAATGTCGTTGTCCGCCAGCACGATGCGCGCGCGCCAGTGATCGGAGTCGCGGACCATGAGGCGGCGCGGAAAAACACCGGTTGATCCTTCGAGGATGCTCATGTGGACGTCCATTTGGAACACCGCTATACCTTCACCTTCAAGCAGGGCAGAAGCAAAGGCGATGATCGTGGGGTCACTGCTGCGCAGAAGCTCTTTCATGACGTTGGACATAGTCGGCGGGCCGCCAGCTTGTCGAGGGGTGCGGATTGGGCTGTCATGGGTTTGGATGAAGTAAAGGTGAAGCCGCACGAAGCCCTTGCACGCTGGCTGGCGGAGGACTTGACGGCGGTGAACGCGCTGATCCGCGAGCGGATGGCGTCGGAGCATGCGCCGCGCATCCCCGAGGTGACGGCGCATCTGGTCGAGGCCGGGGGCAAGCGGCTGCGGCCCATGCTGGTTCTGGCGGCGGCGCGGATGTGCGGCTACGACGGGCCGTTCCATGTGCATCTGGCGGCGACGGTCGAGTTCATCCACACCGCCACGCTGCTGCATGACGACGTGGTGGACGAAAGCCAGCGGCGGCGCGGCCGGCCGACGGCGAACCTTCTGTGGGACAACAAGTCGAGCGTGCTGGTGGGCGACTATCTGTTCGCGCGGGCGTTTCAGCTGATGGTCGAAACGGGAAATCTGCGCGTGCTCGACATCCTGTCGAACGCGGCGGCGGTGATTGCCGAGGGCGAGGTGCTTCAGCTGACGGCGGCGCAGGATCTGCGAACGGATGAGGCTGTCTATCTGCAGATCGTGCGCGGCAAGACGGCGGCGCTGTTCTCGGCGGCGACCGAGGCGGGCGGAGTGATTGCCGGGGCGGGCGAGGTGCCGGTCGGGGCGTTGCGCGACTATGGCGATGCCTTGGGGATCGCGTTCCAGATCGTGGACGACCTGCTGGATTACGGCGGAAGCTCTGCCGCGATCGGCAAGAACACCGGCGACGATTTCCGCGAGCGCAAGCTGACGCTGCCGATCATCAAGGCCGTGGCGAAGGCCACGCCGCAAGAGCGCCTTTTCTGGGTGCGGGTGATCGAAAAGGGCGACCAGCGCGAGGGCGACCTGGCAGAGGCGATGGCGATCATGGCGCGGCACGGGGCGATGCAGGCCGCGCGGGCCGATGCGATCGCCTGGGCCGAGCGCGCGCGGATGGCTCTGGCACTGGTGCCACCGCATCCGCTGCGGGACATGCTGCACGACCTGGCGGACTATGTGGTGGAGCGGATCAACTAAGGCCGAAGCGGGGCCGAGGTGACCCACCAGCCGGTCTGGGATGCGCGTATGGTGCTGGCGGCCGCGCTGGCGGCAAGCGGGTCCGCAAAGAGGCCGAAGCAGGTGGCACCCGAGCCGGACATGCGGGCGATACGGCATCCGGGCTGAGCCGACAGCGCGGCCTTTGCCTGCGCGATGACCGGCGCGAGGCGCTGCGCGGGCGCCTCCAGATCATTGCGCATCATGCCGAGGAAGGCCGCGAGTTCAGCCACGTCGCGCAGGCGCGGCAGGATACGCGGCATGGGCGCGTGATCGCGGCGCTGAAGGGCCGCGAAAACGGCGGGGGTCGAGAGTGCCACGCCGGGATTGACCAGCACGAGGGCCGCGGCGGGCAGGCCATGGGCAAGCGGGTGCAGCCCCTCGCCCACGCCCGTCATCCGCAGGGCGCGACCATCAAGGCAAGCGGGCACGTCGGACCCCAGTTTGAGAACTTCCGGGGCCGCGGGCAGTGGCAGGCCCCAGAGCGAAGCCAGGGCGCGGAGGGTGGCGGCAGCATCTGCCGAGCCCCCGCCGATGCCGGAGGCGACGGGAAGCTGCTTGTCGAGGGTGAGTGCGGCCCCCTTCGGGCTTTGGAACAGGCCGGCTGCGCGAAGCACCAGATTGTCGGGGCCAGTGGGCAGGGAATCTGCGTAAGGCCCGGTGACTGTCAATGTCAGGCGGTGGGCGCTGGCCGCAGTGATCCGGTCGCCTGCATCGGCGAAGGCGACGATGCTGTCGAGCAGGTGGTAGCCATCGGCGCGCTGGCCGGTGACATGGAGTGTGAGGTTGATCTTGGCCGGGGCGAAGGCCTCAGTTGCCATCCGCAGCGGCCCCGTCCTCGGTGACCGCCGTGGCGGGGGCCGGGGCGGGATCGAGGGCGGCGCGGCGTTCGTCGAGCGGGGTCTCGCCCTCTTCCTTGAGGACGGCGTCCAGACCGATCTCCAGCTTGCGGCGGATGCGGGTGGCCTGTTCCTCGTCCGGGCCGAAGGACAGCGCGCGGTGCCACTGGAATTCCGCCTCGAGCTTGCGCCCGACGGCCCAATAGACATCGCCGAGGTGGTCGGTGACGATCGGATCGACTGGTTCGAGCAGCGAAGCCTTTTCCATCGGCGCAAGCGCATCGTCATAACGGCCGAGCGTGAAATACGCCCACGCGAGGCTGTCGATGATGTAGCCGCTGTCGGGCTGGGCCGCGACCGCCTGCTGGATCATACCCAGAGCCTCGTCCAGCTTCTCGCCGCGTTCCACGAGCGAATATCCCAGGTAGTTGAGGACAAGCGGTTGGCCCGGGTTCAGTTCCAGCGCCTTGCGGAAGTCGGCGTCGGCCAATTCCCAGCGCTTGCTGCGCTCATGGGTGATGCCTCGGCTGTAGAAGATGACCCAATGGCGCGAGTCGATCTTGACGACATCGGCGAGTGCGCGGTCATAGGCCTTGCTCGCCTCGTCGAAACGTTCTTGCTTCCGAAGCAGATCGCCGAGCGAGAGCTGCACCATCATCAGGTTGCCGTTCGTCTCGGCCAGCTTGGTCAGCGTGGCGATGGCGGCATCGGTATCGCCGGAAAGCGCCTGCGCATCGGCGCGGCCGATTTCGGCGGCGAAATGGGACGGATCGTCGGGGGGGATTTCACCGTAGGCCGCAACCGCAAGGTCGGTCTGGCCCTGTTGTTGAAGCAGGTTCGCCACAAGCAGGATGCTGTCGATGTGATCGGGGCGCAGGTACTGGGCGATGCGGGCATAGATGACGGTATAGCCATCCGCAGCCTCGCCGTTCAGGGCGCTGGCTACGGTGAAGAAGACTTCGGCCATCCCATCGGTCGCATTGCGCGCGATGTCGAAGGGCAGGGTTTCGCCCGCCTTCAGCTTGGCACGAAGGCCATCGAGCAGCGGGTCCGGTTCGGTGCCGAATTCGCGGTCGATCAGGGCCAGCGCGTCAGTGTTCCGCTCGAGCTGGCTGAGAATCTGCACGCGGGCCACGATGCCGCGACGGGCGACCCGCAGGTTCTCTGTCGAAAGAATCTTGTCCGCCCCCTCAAAATCACCGACCGACGCAAGGGCGAGGGCTTTGTGATAGAGCGCGAAGGGGCGCATCCCCTGCAGCTTCGCAACCTCGTCAAAGGTCGCAAGCGCATCGGACATGCGACCGGCCCCAAGCTCGGCCCAGGCCTTTGCAAGGCCATCGAGAGCGGGGTTGATGGTGCGTCCCGCCGCCTGATCCGTGAGGAAATCTTCGAACGCGCCGCGCTTGGCCTGATCGGCCATCAGCGTGAGATTGCCGGAAACGCTGGCGCTGTTCAACTGGACCAGCCGGGGCGCAATCGCCATGGCCCCCTGAAAATCGCCCAACGACATCTTGCCGACGAGCGCACCATCCAGCAGTTGCTGATTGCCGGGGTCCGAGATCAGCGCGCGTTCGAACCAGGAGGTCGCCTCGGCATAGTCGCTGGCGATCACGGCCGAGCGGGCCGCGAGATAGGCACCCGCATCCTCCTCGGCGGCGCCGGCGGCCAACGGTGCGCTCATCGCGACAAGGGCGATGGCAAGTGCGGGACGGATGAATGGCAAGGGCAGAACTCCGGATGCTTTGTGGCGAAGCTAGCCGGGTGGCCTGTCCATGTCCATGCGGCGAGGGGTGCCAAGGGGCCGGATCGGCCCCTGCTCGCGCAATTGTCACATGTTGGGATAGTTCGGGCCGTCGCCGCCCTGCGGGGTGACCCAGACAATGTTCTGGCTGGGATCCTTGATGTCGCAGGTCTTGCAGTGCACGCAGTTCTGGAAGTTGATGACGAAGCGCGGCTCCTTGCCCGCCTCGGCCACCACCTCGTAGACCCCCGCCGGGCAGTAGCGCTGCGCCGGTTCGGCAAATTCCGGCAGGTTCACGCGGATCGGAACCGATGCGTCCTTCAGCGTCAGGTGCGCGGGCTGGCTTTCCTCGTGGTTGGTGAAGCTGAAGGCCACGTTCGTCAGCCGGTCGAAGGACAGGGTGCCATCGGGCTTCGGGTAGTCGATCGGCGCGAAATCCTTCGCGTGCCCGGTGGCGGCGGCGTCGGTCTTGCCGTGCTTCATGCGTGCCGAAGAGCGAGCAGGCCGAACAGGTTGTTCGTCCACATGTCGAACCCGCCCAGCGTCAGCGAGGCGAGCAGCCCGTACTTTGACCAGAGCGGCTTCACGTTGCGGACGCGCCGCAGGTCCTTGCCGATCGGCGCCGGTGCGCACCTCGGTCTCGTAGGCCGGTCAGCTCGTCGCCCGCACGGCCAGCCTTGATCGCCGCATGGGCGGCTTCGGCTGCGGCCTTGCCCGAGAGCATGGCGTTGTGGTTGCCCTTGATGCGCGGCACGTTGACGAGGCCCGCCGAGCAGCCCAGCAGCGCCACGCCCGGCGCGACCATCTTGGGGATCGACTGCCAGCCGCCTTCGGTGATGGCGCGGGCGCCGTAGGCCACGCGCTTGCCGCCCTTCAGCAGATCCGCCACCATCGGGTGGTGCTTGAAGCGCTGGAACTCCATGTAGGGATAGAGGTGCGGGTTTTCGTAGTTCAGGTGCACGACGAAGCCGATGTAGCACCTGGTTGTTGTCGGCGTGATAGATGAACGATCCGCCCCCCGCGTTGGAGCCGAGCGGCCAGCCCATCGTGTGGGTCACGGTGCCTTCGCGGTGCTTGTCGGGGTCGATCTCCCAGATTTCCTTCATGCCGAGGCCGAACTTCTGCGGGCTCTTGCCCTGCGGAGAGATCGTACCGGGCGATGACCTGCTTGGAGAGCGAACCGCGCACGCCTTCGGCCAGCAGCACGTACTTGCCGCGCAGGTCCATGACCGGGTTCGTAGTTCGGTCCGGGCGTGCCGTCGGCGGTCTTGCCGAATTCGCCTGCGACGACGCCGGCAACTTCCCCGTTGTCGCCATAGACGAGCGCCGAGCAGGACATGCCCGGGAAGATCTCGACGCCCAGCGCCTCGGCCTGCTGGCCCATCCAGCGGCAGACGTTGGCCATCGAGACGATGTAGTTGCCGTGGTTCGACATCAGCGGCGGCATCGGCCAGTTCGGGATGCGCAAAGCACCCGCAGGGCCGAGGAAGTAGAAGTTGTCCTCTTTGACCTCGACCTTGAGCGGGGCGCCCTTTCCTCCCAGTCGGGGATGCAGGGCGTCTAGTCCGGACGGATCGAGCACCGCGCCCGACAGGATGTGGGCGCCGATCTCGGAGCCCTTTCTCCAGACAGGACGACCGAAAGTTCGGGATCGAGCTGCTTCAGGCGGATCGCCGCGGAAAGGCCCGACGGACCGGCGCCGACGATGACGACATCATAGTCCATCGCTTCGCGTTCGATCTGATCCGACATGGCGTTCCTCTCTCGTCTTCGGCGCCTTTGCGCTATCTTTTCGCGGTTCCCGCGTGGCTTTGCCCGATGCGCGGGCCGGGGTCAATCGTGACGCGACATCCCGGCGCCGCTCTGCGGCAGGACGGCGCAGGAAAGGGGCGGCGGACGCCGCACCGCTATGCCTCTTGCAATTGCCGGTCTGCTGGTTTCAGGTGATGGCTAACCGAAGTTCAGACGCCGTGGCCCCAGACCGGGCCGGGGCGCTGTCTGTTTACTGTAGAGGCCGATGGAAAAGATCCCGATGACTCGCGCGCGGCCATGCCGCGCTTGATGAAGAACTGAGGCAGCTGAAGTCGGTGGAACGCCCCGCCGTGATCCGCGCGATCGCCGAGGCGCGCGAGCATGGCGATCTGTCGGAAAACGCCGAGTACCACGCCGCGCGCGAGAAGCAGAGCTTCATCGAGGGCCGCATCAAGGAACTGGAAGGCATCCTGTCGCTGGCCGAGGTGATCGACCCGACGAAGTTCTCGGGAGCGATCAAGTTCGGCGCGACGGTGACAGCTGGTGGACGAGGAGAGCGACGAGGAAAAGACCTATCAGATCGTCGGCGAGACCGAGGCCGACATCGAGCACGGGCTTCTGAACATCCGCTCGCCGCTGGCCCGGGCACTGATCGGCAAGGACGAAGGCGACAGCGTCGAGGTCAAGACGCCCGGCGGGCAGCGCAGCTACGAGGTGGTCAGCGTCCGCTTCGTCTGACGCAAGGGAGCGCGAGATCGGAACAGCGCGATGCCGGATCAGCAGCAGGACAAGACAGTCGATCTGGGGCGGTTTCCTCGGACAGCCGAGGCGGGTGGCCCGACTGGCACCGACCTTGCTGCGGCGATCCTCTGCCTGATCTGGATCGTCTCGGTCGCGGCCTACATGATCTTTTCGCCGGGTGAGCAGGGCCCGCTGGGGCTGGTGATGACCGCCCTGGTCGTCTTCTTGCCGCTGGCGCTGATCTGGGTTGTCCGTCACCACGTCACGTTCGATCCGCGAGCCTGCGGGACGAGGCGGTGCGGTTGCAGGCGGCAGTGGATGCGATGCGCAGCGCCTATGTCGCCCAGAGTCAGGCGGCGGCGGCTGTGGGGATCAGGCCGTCGGTCGAGAAGAAGCTGGACGAGATTGCGGCGGGGCAGCGGCAGACCGAGGCGATGCTGGCCAACTTCACCTCGCGGCGCGATCCGGCGCAGGGCGTTGCCATCGGCCGACCGCAAGGCGGTGCTGGCGCTGCCAAGACCGAGCGCCCGGGATGAGCAGCCGGCGCTGGCACTGGGGACGCCTGCGGAAGAACTGCGGGCCGCCGCTGATGGTGGGTGACTTCATCCGGGCGCTGAACTTTCCGGAAATCGCCCGAGGACAAGGCGGGCTTCCGGGCGCTGCGGCTGGCGCTGGAGGATCGCGATGTCTCGAAGCTGATCCGGGCGGCGCAGGATGTGCTGACGCTGCTGAGCCAGGACGGCATCTACATGGACGACCTGCAGCCGGACCGGGCGAAGCCCGAGATCTGGCGGCGCTTTGCGCCAGGGCGAGCGGGGGCGGACGATCGCGGCGCTGGGCGGCGTGCGCGACCGCTCGAGCCTGGCGCTGACGGCGGCGCGGATGCGGGAGGACACGGTGTTCCGCGATGCGGCGCATCATTTCCTGCGGACCTTCGACCGGACCTTCCAGGAGTTCGAGAAGAACGCCAGCGATCAGAGATCTGGTGGAACTGGCCGAGACCCGGACGGCGCGGGCCTTCATGCTGTTCGGGCGGGTGACGGGGACGTTCGACTAGGTGCGTCGCACAGTGCGACAGAGGGTATGGCCCTTGAAATCGCTGTATCTTCGATAGTCGTGTTGGCATTTCGTTTACACTGTAGCGCCCGTCGGGTGTCCGTTCTGGCGGACTGTCAGGCATCGGGAACTGCGCGCCGGAATGTCAGGGATGTCGGCCGGTCGAAGCCGGGATGTGCGGTCGAACCCACCTGCCTGAACCCCAGCGCGCGGAATGTCGCGTGGTTTTCAGTCAGTTCGATCCGGGTTTGAAGCTCCAGCGCGGGCAGACCAAGCGCCCGGGCGCGAAGGGTTGCCGTCCGGATCAGGTGGCGGGCATGGCCCTTGCCCCGCGCGGCCTCGTCCACGGCGAGCTTGCCGATGTAGAGCGCACCGGGTTTCGGGGTCAGGAATACACAGGCGATGGGGGGAGCGCCGATCACCCAGATCTCGCCGCTGCGCGCCTGGTCTGCGATGCTTCGCGCCGTCAGGCTGTGCATCGAGGACGGCGGGTCGATGCGCCCGTCCATCCCGGAGAAGGCGGTGCGGATGAGGGTCAGCAGCGCCTCCCAGTCATAAGGATCGGTCGCGCGATGCGGCGTCATATCTGCGGCAGCCGGTCGCACAGCACGACCCAGGACAGGCGCTCTGCGCTCAGGTCATGGGCGGTCGGACGGTATTGTTCGGGGTCGTCGAGCGTGGCCGCATAGAAGTGCGTCTCGTCGGGGCGCGGTCGGTGCTGTAGCTCATCTGCGTACCGCAGGTCGGGCAGAACCGACGCTCGACGCCGGGTGACGACCGATGGAGCGCGGGTTCGTCGCCCGTCCAGCGCCAGTGGCCGTCGGCTACTGCGAAGAACGACGTGAAGCCGGAAGCGGTCGCGCGGCGGCAGCTTTCGCAATGACAGTGCATCTGCCAGAGCGGGGCAGCGTCGGCGCGGTAACGGATGCGGCCGCAGAGGCAGTGTCCGGTGAGGGGTGGTGTCATGGCGCGGTCCTTTCGCGGGAGTTTGGGTTGAGGGCGCGTCAAGGGCAAGCGGGCGGCCATGCCGCAATATGTTGGGGATAAGCCCCTGCCGCACGCCAGATGAGGGGCAGTGGAGTTAACTCGGGCGCGCCAGGGCGCAACGATGACGATCCCGGACGGAATCAGGGAAGGAGCGCGGTGCGCCTTACCCGGCTGCGGCTGAACGGCTTCAAAAGCTTTGTCGACCCCACGGATCTGGTGATCCATGAGGGTCTGACCGGCGTTGTCGGGCCGAATGGCTGCGGCAAGTCCAACCTGCTGGAGGCGCTGCGCTGGGTGATGGGCGAGAACCGCCCCACTGCGATGCGCGGCGGCGGGATGGAGGATGTGATCTTCAACGGCGCCGCCACGCGGGGCGCGCGGCATTTTGCCGAAGTGGCGCTGGTGATGGACAATCAGGACCGGCTGGCCCCCTCCGGCTTCAACGACGCCGACCAGATCGAGATCGTGCGGCGGATCACGCGGGATGCGGGGTCGGCCTACGGCGCAACGCCAAGGACGTGCGGGCGCGCGATGTGCAGATGCTGTTCGCCGATGCCTCGACCGGGTCGCAGTCGCCCGGCGCTGGTGCGGCAGGGGCAGATTTCCGAACTGATCAACGCCAAGCCCAAGGCCCGGCGGCGGGTGCTGGAGGAGGCGGCGGGGATCTCCGGCCTTTATGCGCGGCGGCATGAGGCGGAGCTGAAGCTGCCGGCGACCGAGACAGAACCTGCTGCGCGTCGATGACGTGCTGGAGGCAGCTGGCGCAGCAGCTTGTCGGTGCTGACCCGGCAGGCCAAGCAGGCGGCGCGCTATCGCGAGATCGGCGAGGAATTGCGCAAGTCCGAAGGGATGCTGCTGTGGCGGCGCTGGCGCGAGGCGGATGAGGCGCGGGCCGAGGCCGAAGGCGCGCTGCGCGAGCGGCTGATCGCGCAGGCGCAGGCCGAGGCGGCGTCGCGGGCGGCCGGGCAAGGCGCGGGAGGCGGCCGAGGATGCGCTGCCGCCGAAGCGCGAGGAGGAGGCGATTGCGAGCTGCCATCCTGCAGCGGCTGGTGTTGCAGCGCGATGCGCTGGGCGATCAGGAGGCGCCGGGCGCTGGCGACGATCGACACGCTGCGCGGCCGGATCGAGCAGCTGTCGCGCGACATGGAGCGCGAGGCGGGGCTGAACCGCGACGCGGGCGAGGTGATCGAGCGGCTGGACTGGGAGATGGAGCAGCTGGCCCGCGCCCATGACGGGCATGAGGAAAAGCTGGCCGAAGCGGTGGAGGCCGCGCGGGAGGCGGGGGCGGTTCTGGGCGAGCGCGAGGCGGTGCTGGCCGAGCTGACCGAGGATGCCGCGCGGCTGGCGGCGCGGCACCAGTCGGCGCAGCGGATGCTGGCGGATACGCGGGCCGTGCTGGACCGGGCCGAGGGCGAGGCCGTGCGCGGCGCGCGAGGCGGTGGCCGCGGCGGACGGGGCGCTGGAGGCGGCGGGCGAGGCCTTCGCGGCGGCCGAAGAGGCGCAGGAAGGCGCGCGGCCGCGAGGCCGAGGCGACCGAGGCGGCGCTGGAGGCAGCCGAGGTGGCGCGGGCCGAAACGCAGGGCCGCGAGGCCGAGGCGCGGGCGGCGCGGTCGTCGGCCGAGGGCGAGGCGAATGCGCTGCGCGCCGAGGTGGCGGCCCTGGCGCGGCTGGTGGAGCGGGAGGCGCAGGCCGGGCATCAGCTGCTGGACGAGCTGGTGGTGACGCCGGGGTTCGAAAAGGCGCTGGGCGCGGCGCTGGCGGATGATCTGCGCGCGCCCGAGGTCGGGGCGGCGGGCGGTCGGGCTGGGCGGTGCTGGCGCCCTATGACGATGCCGCAGGCCCTGCCCGACGGGGCGGTGCCGCTGGCGACGCAAGTGCAGGGGCCGGCGGTGCTGGCGCGGCGGTTGTCGCAGATCGGGCTGGTGCCGCGCGAGCAGGGCGCTGCGTTGCAGGCGGCGCTGCGGCCCGGGCAGCGGCTGGTCAGCCGTCGAGGGCGACCTCTGGCGCTGGGACGGGTTCCGCGCGGGGGCCGAGGATGCTCCCTCTGCCGCGGCGCTGCGGTTGCAGCAGCTGAACCGGCTGGTGCAGCTGAAGCGCGATCTGGAGGAGGTGGCGGCCCGGGCCGATGGCGCGCGTCAGGCGCATGAGGCGCTGCAGGCGCGGCTGGCGGAACTGGCGCGCGGCCGACCAGCGGGCGCGCGATGCGCGGCGGGCGGCGGATGCGCGGGTGACCGAGGCGAACCGGGCCCTGGCGCGGGCCGAGGCCGACCGGTCCATCGCCGGGGGCAAGCTGGAGGCGGCGCGGCTGGCCGTAGCCGGTTCGAGGACGAGGCGATGGCCGCGCGGGCGGCCGCTGCACGAGGCCGAGGCGGCGGTGGCGCGACCTGCGGCGATCTGGACGCGGCGCGGGGAGCGGTGGAGGCGGCGAAGATCACGGTGGAGGCCGCGCGGATCACGATGATGACGCGCCGGTCCGCGCAGGACGAGGTGCGCCGCGAGGGCGAGGCGCGGGTGCGGCGGCGGCAGGAGGCGATGAAGGAGCTGTCGGGCTGGAAGCACCGGCTGGAGACCGCCGCGAAGCGGACCGAGGAACTGACCGAGCGGCGGGCCGAGACCGAGGAGGAACTGGCCGAGGCGATGCCGGCGCCCGAGGAGATCGCGGCCAAGCGCGACGAACTGGTCGACGCCATCGCCGAGGCCGAGGCGCGGCGCCGGACGGCGGCGGATGCGCTGGCCGAGGCCGAAGGCTGCGCTGCGCGAGGCCGCAGGGCCGAGCGCGAGGCCGAGCGGCTGGCCGGTGAGGCGCGCGAGGCGCGGGCGCGGGCCGAGGCCCGGCTGGATGCGGCGCGCGAGGCGGTGGCGCTGGCCGCCGAGCGGATCGCGAGGAGACGGAGCTGACGCCCGCCGAACTGCTCGACACGCTGCGGGCCGACCCCGACCAGATGCCGGATGCCGAGACGCTGGACACCGACGTCGACCGCCTGAAGCGCCAGCGCGAGGCGCTGGGTGCGGTCAACCTGCGGGCCGAGGAGGACGCCAAGACGGTCGAGGCCGAGTATGACACGCTGCCAGGCCGAGAAGGCCGACCTGGAAGAGGCGATCAAGAAGCTGCGCGCCGGGATCGCCGGGCTGAACAAGGAAGGGCGCGAGCGGCTGCTGACGGCCTTCGAGCAGGTGAACGCCAACTTCTCGACGCTGTTCACGCATCTCTTCGGCGGCGGCGAGGCGCGGCTGGTGCTGGTGGAATGCGACGATCCGCTGGAGGCGGGGCTGGAGATCCTGTGCCAGCCGCCGGGCAAGAAGCTGGCGACGCTGTCGCTGCTGTCGGGCGGCGAGCAGACGCTGACGGCGCTGGCGCTGATCTTCGGGGTGTTCCTGGCCAACCCCGCGCCGATCTGCGTGCTGGACGAGGTGGACGCGCCGCTGGACGACGCCAACGTGACGCGGTTCTGCGACCTGCTGGACGAGATGACGCGGCGGACCGAGACGCGCTTCCTGATCATCACCCACCACGCGGTGACCATGGCGCGGATGGACCGGCTGTTCGGCGTGACGATGCAGGAGCAGGGGGTGAGCCAGCTGGTCAGCGTGGACCTGAAGAAGGCCGAGGCGCTGGTGGCCTGAACCCTGTCAGGCGCAGATGGAAACGCCGGACAGCCTTCGGGTTACGTCGGCCATTCGACGAAACTGGAATCCGCTTTGGTCGGGCAACGCTAGAGCTTTTCGATGCGGTCGCCGAGGGTAACCTCGCCGTCCTGCTCCACGGCGCAGAGCACGCCGCGCAGGCGCAGTTCGGGCGCGGCGCGGACCCAGTGCCAGGCGGGGGCGCCGTAGCGGGCCTTCCATTTGGCGCAGCCGTCGTTCCAGATGCCGGAGACGCGCAGCGTGGCGGTGCCCGCGCGCAGGAGCGTGCCAGCGGGCAGGTTCGCCTCGGAGGTGTCGAGGTCGGCCACGATGGGATCGCCGGGATGGACCGTGCCGTCACGGTCGCGCCAGACGAGATCAAGGACGCGGGAGGGCAGGATCGAGACCTGAATTTCGGGGTCGGGTCTGCCATCGGGGAGGCGCTGCCAGGGCGCGGTCAGCCAGCGCTCGCCAGGGATGCCTTCGGCGCGGGTCAGCACGATCCGGTCGGGGAAGGCGCGCTGGTTCGGCACCGGGCGAAGGCAGAGCATGGTGATGTCGCCGCCGCTGGCCGGGGCCGCGCGAACGAAGGGCAGGGCTTGGGCAAGGTCGGCCTCGGTGGCGTGGCCGGTCATCTGGTCCGTGTTGGTCATTTGGTCATCATCCGTTGCAGGTGGGCAACCTTGTCGCGCAGGCCGAGGGTTTCGGTCCGAAGTACACCGAGACGGCCGAGCAAGGCCAGCCGGTCCGGCGAGGGGGCCTGAACGGTGTCGTAGAAGGTGCGACGTTCTTCGGCACTTGCGGCGAGCAGCCACGCCACCATTTCGGGCCGCGCCCGGTAGCCGCCGTGGCGAAGGCGGAAATCCAGCTTGTTCAGCCAACCCTCGCGGTCGTGGGCATGGAAATGCAGCAGCGCGATGTCAGGATGAAACGCACCGCCCCGAACACGCTGCTTGTCGCGGAACGCACCGTGGATCTGCGGCGTCAGTCGGGGGATGCCGGTGCGGAACATGCACTTTCCGGCCGCGTGGCTGAGCATCCCTTCGGGAAGGAGCCGGGCCGCTGGGCCGAAGACGAGGTCGCGGTTCTGGGCGTGCTCCGTCCCGCGCAGGGCGCCGCGAAAGTGGCGGGCGGTGAAGATGTCGTCGGGCAAAGCCGGGTCGTGCAGCGCCTCGAATGGGGCGATGCGGAGCAGGGGCTGATCCGGGGAAAGCCCGTCGAGAATTTCTGCGATCGGGCGGGACGGAAGAAGAAACTCATCATGGTCGATATGGGCGATCCACGGAAGCGGCTTGGCCGCGTAGACGCGTTGAAGGTTGCGCGACTGGCGGTTCTGGTGCGCGTCGGGGCGGCGCTTGCAGGTGGCCTGCCAATAGGCATCGTCACAGGCGATGGCCGTGGTGCGGGGCAGTCGGGCGGCCGTGGCCAGCGCGGGGTCGTCGGGGTCGTCGAAATGGAGCCAGATGTGGTCGGCGCCGAGGCCAAGGTGATGGGCGACGAAGGCCAGCACCTGATCCTGCGGCGCGCGGAGCGTCGTGCAGATGCCCCAGCGGGCCAAGGTCAGAGCGCGTCGAGAAGGGCCGGGGTCGGCCAGGCATCGGCGGGCAGGCCGAGGCGCACCTGTTCGGCCTGAACGGCGGCGCGGGTCTGTGCGCCGAGAATGCCGTCGATCTCGCCTACATCGTGTCCGCGTTCCGTGAGTTTCTCCTGCAGCTGTGCCATCTGCTTTCCGTTCAGCCCCGGTTCCGGTTTGCCCGCCGCGTAGGGCGGCGCGCCTTCGAGGCGGGTCGCGAAATAGGCGGCAGTCGTGACGTAGACGAAGCTCTTGTTCCAGCTGAAGAGGACGTTGAAGTTGGGATAGGCGAGGAAGGCCGGGCCCTTGCGGCCTTGCGGCAGAAGGATCGACGCGCGCAGGCGGGCGTCGCCCAGCTGGCCTGCGACCGGGGCCGCGCCCAGCTTGGCCCAGCTGTCAACCGTGAGGGTCTTGTCGAGACCGGTGAGCGACCAGTCGAAGCTGTCGGGTAGCGTGATCTCCTGCAGCCAGGGCTGGTTCGGCTGCCACCCGAGGGCTTGCAGTTTCTTCGCGGCCGACAGCAGCGCGTCGGGGGCCGATGTCTTGAGGTTGATCTTGCCGTCGCCGTCGCCATCGACGGCATCGGCGAGGATGTCGCGCGGCAGCATCTGGACCATGCCGATCTCGCCCGCCCAGGCGCCTGTCGTCTTGGCGGGGTCGATGATGCCCTGCTCCATCAGCGTCACGGCGGCGAGGATCTGCGGCTGGAACAGGTCCGGGCGGCGGCAGTCGTGGCCGAGCGTGACGAGGGCGTTCACGGTGTTGAAGTCGCCCTGCACCTGCCCGAAATCGGTTTCGAAGGCCCAGAAGGCCAGCAGGATGCCGCGCGAAACGCCGTAATCGGCTTGCACACGCTGGAATACCGCGTCGAGTTGCTCGCTTTTCGCAAGCCCCGTCTGAAGGCGGTTCTTGCTGATGAGGGATTTCGAGAAATCGAGGAAGGGTTTCTGGAACACGGCCTGTGATCGGTCTGCCTTGAGCACGCGCGGGTCTTGCCGGACCTTGGCGAAGAAGCGGTCGACTGAGGTGGGATCGCTGCCTGCCGCGATGGCCTCGGCCTGCATGGCGGCGACGAACGCGCCGAAGTCGCCGCCGCAGGGGGCGGCAAGCGCGGGGGGCGCGAGGCAGAGAGAGAGGGAGACAATCAGGCGACGCATCAAACTGGAACCTCCGGATACGGTCGGAACTGTAGCAGCGGACCGCGCGGTCGCAACGTCAGATCAGCGCGAGGAGGATCGTGAGCGCGAGCAGTGCGCCCCAGGCCCGCCAGAGTGCCGAGCAGGCGGCGTCGATCTGATCTGGGCCGATGTCGTCACGGCCTTCGGGCCAGACCCAGGGAAAATCGCGGTGCTCGCCGTGGTAGCTGCGCGGGCCGGAGAGCGACACGTTCAGGACGACAGCCATCGCCGCCTCGGGCCAGCCCGCGTTGGGCGAACGATGCAGCGGAGCGTCGCGCAGGATCGGGGCGGCGTCGGTCCAGCCATGGGTGAGGGCGATGAGGAGCGCGGTGAGGCGGGCGGGAACCCAGTTGAGCACATCGTCGAGGCGGGCGGCGGCCCAGCCGAACTCTTCATGGCGCGCCGTGCGATGGCCGATCATGCTGTCGGCGGTGTTGGTGATCTTGTAGACCAGCAGGCCCGGCAGGCCGAAAAGCAGGAAGAAGAGCGCGGGGGCGATGACGCCGTCGCTCAGGTTCTCTGCGGCGCTTTCGATGGCGGCGCGGGCGACCTCGGGCTCGGTCATCGTCGCGGTGTCGCGCCCCACGATGCGGGCGACCATGCGGCGGCCGTCGCCCAGCGAAAGGCGCAGCGCGTCGGCCACCGCGCGGACATGCTCGACAAGGCTTTTCTGCGCGAGGATGATCGCGGCGATCACAATCTCCAGCAGGCCGCCATCGGGTATGGCGGCGATGATGCTGCCGAGGGCGGCGGCTGCCAGCGCAAGCGCGGCCATGACCGCTGTTCCCTTCAGGCGGCGGTTGGTGCCTGTGTTGAAAGTGGTGTCTGCCCAGTCGATGACGCGGCCCATCTGCACGGCGGGGTGGGGCCAGCGGGACCAGAGCCATTTCGGTTCGCCCAGTGCAGCGTCGAGGAGGAGGGCGGGGATCAGGAGAGTGGCACTCATCTGAGGTCTTTCAGCGCTGTGGCCAGGCGGACCCACTCGGGTTCGGCGCCCCGGAAGGCCGAAGCGTAGCCAGGTGGCGGAGTAAGGAAAGAGGCGGGTCCAGATGTGGTGGCTGGCAAGGCGGGCTTGCCAGCGGGCGGCGTCGGGAACCGTGACAAGGCGGTAAAGCCCCGTGCCGCCCACAGGTTGCGCGCCCGCGGCTGCGAGCAGCGTGTCCAGCCGGGCGGCATCGGCGGCAATGCGGGCGCGGGTGGCGTCGGCCCATGCGGTATCGCGGAGCGCCGCAGTTCCGATGGCCAGTGCAGGGCCGGAGACGGGCCAGGGGCCCAGCAGCGTGGCGAGGCGGTCGATCAGTGCGGGGTCGCCGATGGCGAAGCCGAGGCGCAGGCCGGCGAGGCCCCAGAACTTGCCCAGTCCCTTGAGCACGACAGTGCCGGGGCGTGCCGCGAGGGCAATGAGGCTGGTCGCTGGGTCGAGGTCGGCGAAGCTTTCGTCAAGGATGGTGATGGGGGCGTCGGCGTCGGCCGCCCGCCACACGCGGCCGTCCGGGTTGTTGGGGTTGACGAGCACGAGCGCATCCGAGCGGCCCTCGGTGACGGACCAGCCCTGGGCGGTGAAGGCGCGGGCGTGTTCGTTGTAGGTGGGGCCGGGGATGCGGACGGTGCCTACGGGGCCGAGGGCGGGCAACCGGGCGATCAAGGCCGAGGTGCCCGGGGCGGCGACGATGGCGGCCGCTTCGGGGACGGACCAGGTGCGTCGTGCCGCCTGGGTCAGGGCGGTCTGGGCGCTGTCGTCGGGGAGGGTCGTCCATGCGGTGCCGGACAGCGGGGGAAGCGGGTAGGGATGGGGGTTGATGCCGGTGGAAAGGTCGATCCACCCCGCACGGTCGCCCCCCCAGCGGGCGCGGGCGGCGTCGATGCCGCCGCCATGGTCGGCACGCGCGGGGGCGAGGGGCAGTGCGACGGGCCGGGTCACAAGGAACTCCTTCTTCGCGCCGGTCAAAGCGGAAAAGCAGCCCTCGCGCAAGCCTTGGTATTGGCGCGGGGAATGCGGCGATCCTGCGGGTTGATCGGGGCAGAGCGGTTCGCGCTCCGGATTGCCGCTGTGACGCGCCGCGACGATGGCGAAGGGGCAGATCGCCTTTTGGGTATCGTGGCGCCCTCAACATGCAACCCTGCGTGGTGTGTGGGGCACGATGGTTGAGATGTGGCGGCTTTCGCTCTGAAATTGATTGCTTTTTAACCGAACCGGACCATCCTTGACGAAGGGGCGCGTGCCAGGGAGACGGCAATGCTGGAATTTCTGCCCAAAGATGTCCGGGAGGGGCTTGAGGCCGCCCGCAGGCGCGACCGAAACCGCAAGTCGCGGCTGCGGGTCCAGTTGGGCGAAGCCGTGTTTCCGGTGTTGCGCCTGTGGGATGAAGGGTTTGCGCTGGACGCGGAGCGGACGCCAAGGTTGCGCGGTCTGGTCGATGTCTATGACGGCTCTCGCCACCTGTGCCAGTGCCTGATCGTCGCCTCGACCATCGAGAATGGCGAGTTGATCTGCGAGTTCAAGCGCTCCACCCCCGCCGAGGATGGACCTGCCCTGGATTTCTGGCGGGACGAAAACGCGCCGGTCGGCTATCTGACGAAGAACTGACCGACGGTCCCGGCTTTCGCTACTGAAGGTCGGCGAAGGCCCGTTGCAGGCGTTCGACGGCTTCGGTGATGTGGCTGCGCGGTGCGCCGAGGTTGAAGCGCAGGAAGCTTTCGCCGCCCGCCCCAAAACTTGCCCCGTGGTTGGTCGCGATGCGCGCACCCTGTTCGACACGGGCGGTGAACTCGTCTTGCGACATGCCGGTCCCGGCGAAATCGACCCAGGCAAGATAAGTCGCCTGGAGCGGCATCGACGCGAGGCCGGGGATCGCGTTCACGCCGGCATCGAAAACGCGCCGGTTGCCATCGAGATAGATCATGAGGTCATCCACCCAGGCGGCCCCCTCGGGCGAATAGGCTGCGGTCGCCATGTGCACTCCGAAGCTGTTGGGCGAGATGCCGAGCGCCATCATGCGCGTGGCGAAGCGGGCCCGCAGGGTCGGGTCGGGGATGATGACATTGCCGACATGTGCCCCGGCGATATTGAATGTCTTGGTGGTGGCCGTCATCATCACCAGGCGATCGGCGATGTCGGGGGCTGCAAGCGGCATGACGGTATGATGCTCGCCCGGATAGACGAGGTCGTTGTGAATCTCGTCCGAGATCAGCAGCAGGCTGTGGCGCTTGCAGAATTCGGCGACACCGCGCAATTCCTCGACCGTCCATACCCTTCCGCCGGGATTGTGCGGCGAGCAGAGGATCAGCAGTTTTTCGGTGCCGGTCATCTGGGCGTCCCAGGCATCGAAATCCATCTCGTAGCGACCGGCGGTCTGCTTCAACCTGCACTCCACAACCACGCGGCCCGCTGCTTTGGCGACACGCGCGAAGGCGTGGTAAACCGGCGTCAGCAGGACGATGCCATCGCCGGGTGCCGTGAAGGCATCGATGCAAAGCGCCGGTTCCGTTGACCAGGCCATGCGTGGTGAAGATCTGGTTGGCCTCGACCGTCCAGGCATGCCGGGTCTGCATCCACCAGCGAATCGCATCGAGGTAGCGGGTTTCGTCGCCGAAATAGCCGTAGACGCCATGCGCCGCCATACGCTCCACTGCCCTCTGGACGATGGCGGGCGGTGCGAATTCCATGTCGGCCACCCACATCGCCAGACCGGTATCGGCGGGGACGCCGTAAATCTTCTCCATCATGTCCCACTTCGCGCAATGCGTGCCGCGACGGTCGATCGGTGTGTCAAAGCTCATTCTGGTCGTCTCCTGGGGCCGAAAGGCAGGATAGGGCCGCGGGACGGGGGCGCAAGGGATGGCCTGCACATGCCGGGGTGACGCGGTTGAGGATTTATCTACCACCAGATAACTACAAGTTGGAACAATGTTTCACATGGAAGATAAATAATAGAAATTTATCCCGATTCTGACCCGAGTTTCAGGATTTCGGCAATGCGCGCCTTGCTTTGGCCGTGCCTCCGACAAAAGACTTTCCCGGTTCCGTCGGCGCAGCTTCCTGACGTGGTGCTGTCCTCGCCATTGCGGGAACGGGGAGGTTCCCTTAAATCGGGCGCATGATACGCCCGATCCTGCTCCATCCCGACCCCCGCCTGAAGAAGCGCTGCGAGCCTGTGGCCGCCATCACGCCCGAGCTTGGGCGGCTGGCAGAGGACATGTTGCAGACGATGTACGAGGCGCCGGGGGTAGGCCTTGCGGCACCGCAGGTCGGCGTCACGAAGCGCCTTCTGGTGATGGATTGCGTGAAGGACCCGGACCTCGACGTCGCGCCCGATGGTGCTGTTCAACCCGAGCATTACCTGGATGTCGGAAGACGTGGCGACCTATGAGGAGGGATGCCTGTCGATCCCCGAGCACTATGCCGAGATCGAGCGCCCGGCCGAAGTACGGGTGCGCTGGACGGGCCTGGACGGGGTGGAACAGGAAGAGCAATTCGCGGGCCTGTGGGCGACCTGTGTTCAGCACGAGATCGACCATCTGGATGGCAAGCTGTTCATCGACTACCTGAAGCCGCTGCGACGCCAGATGATTACCCGCAAGATGGAAAAGCTGAAGCGCGACCGCGCGCGCGAACAGGGCGCGCGGGTCTGATGCCGGTGCGTCCGATCCTGCGCTGGCCGGATGCCCGGCTGGCTGCGCGATGCGCCCCGGTCGTGCCGGGACCGGAGGCCAGGCGGCTGGCCGAGGACATGCTTGAGACGATGTATGCCGCCCCGGGACGTGGCCTTGCCGCGCCGCAGGTGGGGGAAGTGTTGCGGCTGTTCGTGATGGACGCCGGATGGAAGGACGGGCGTCCCGCGCCCGTGATTCTGTTGAACCCCGAGATCATCTGGGCGTCGGAGCGGCGGGTGACGGGGCCGGAGGCGTGCCTGTCGATCCCCGGCGTGGTGGCTGATGTGGCGCGCGCGGCCGAGGTTCGGATGCGGTGGACGGCGGTGGATGGAACGCTTCGGGAAGAGACGTTCACAGGGTTTGCTTCCGTCTGCGCACAGCACGAATTGGACCACCTGAACGGCCTCGTGGTGCTGGACCATCTGCCGCCCGAGGCCAGGCAGAAAGCCGAAGCCTTGGTGCCGGCGTGACCGTTCGGGCGTTCGTGCCCTATCCCCATCGCATCCTGCGCACGCCCGCAGCCCCTGTCGAGCGGATCACCGACGAGGTTCGCGCGATCTGGGCGGACATGGTGGAGACGATGGACGCGATGCCGGGTTATGGTCTGGCGGCACCGCAGATCGGGATCGGGTTGCGACTGGCGGTGGTGGATGCATCCGAGGCCCGGGGGCAGGCGATCCTGCTGGCGAACCCGGAAGTGCTGCACGCCTCGGGCCAGATGCGCGAACATGAGGAGGCAAGCCCGAACCTGCCCGGCGTCTCGGCGGTTGTCCGGCGACCGAGGGCGGTGACGGTCCGGTTCCTGAATGCGGCGGGCGGGATCGAGGAGCGGGAGTTCGTGAACCTCTGGGCCACGAGCGTGCAGCACCAGATCGACCACCTTGCCGGCAAGGTCTATCTCGATCACCTGTCGCCCTTGAAGCGGAGGATGCTGGTCGCGCGGGCAGAGAAACTGAGGGCGCGGGCATGAGGGTGGTCTTCATGGGCACGCCCGAATTTGCGGTTCCGGCGCTGCGGGCGCTGGCTGCGGTGCATGACGTGGTCTGCGTCTATACCCAGCCGCCACGTCCCGCAGGGCGCGGCAAGCGGGAGCGCCCCACGCCGGTGCAGGTCGCGGCGACGGAGCTGGGTCTGCCGGTGCGCCACCCTGCGAGCCTGCGAGGGGCGGAGGTGCAGGCGGAGTTCGCGGCGCTGCGACGCCGATGTGGCAGTGGTGGTGGCCTATGGCCTGATCCTGCCGCGCGCGATCCTAGATGCGCCGGTGCATGGCTGCCTGAACATCCACGCCTCGCTGTTGCCGCGCTGGCGGGGGGCAGCGCCGATCCACCGGGCGATCCTTGCGGGCGATGCCGAGACCGGAATCTGCATCATGCGGATGGAGGAGGGGCTGGATACCGGGCCGGTGCTGCTGCGGGCGGCGACGCCCATCGGCCCCGAGGAGACGACGGCCGATCTTCACGACAGGCTTTCCGGCATGGGGGCCGCGCTGATCGTGGAGGCCGCCGCGAGGATCGCAGACTTGGTCCCGGTGCCCCAATCCGAACGTGAAGTCACCTATGCCGCAAAGATCACGAAGGACGAGGCGAGGATAGACTGGGGGCGGCCCGCGGTCGAGATCGACCGCAAGATCCGCGGCCTTTCTCCCTTTCCGGGCGCCTGGTGCGACGTCGCCGGCGAGCGCGTGAAGTTGCTGCGTTCGCGCCTTGCGTCCGGGGTGGGTGCGCCCGGCCAGGTGCTGGGGGGGCTGGTCGTTGCCTGCGGAAGCGGCGCGGTCGAGGTTATGGTGGCACAGCGCGAGGGTCGGAGACCCGCCACGGCAGAGGAGTTGCTGCGGGGGTTCGCCCTGCCCTCGCAGCTGACTTGAGAAGTGCCGAGGAACGCCCCATGTTGGGGTTGGTATTCGAACTGCGGAGGGTCGAAATGCCGATTGTGGCGCTGATGATCATCGGGGCGGCGGCCGGGTTTCTGGCGACGCGCTTCATGCGGGTGCAGACGGACGTGCCGACGACCATCCTGATCGGGGTTGGCGGAGCGCTGATCGGTGGGTTTCTGCTGCGGTTCCTGATCGCCCTGACCGGCTGGATGGCCGGGTTCATCGGCGCGCTGCTGGGGGCCATGCTGCTGATCTGGCTTTGGAAGACATACTTCGGGCGGTAACGTCAGCTCAGCCGCCTGATCGCGTCCTTCAGCTTGAAGCCGCGGCCACCTGCGCGGGACCAGAGCGCCTGGCCCTGCCAGGCCGCGAACAGGATCGACGCAGCCTCGCGTCCCTTGGCCCCGCCGCCGAGGCGCGCGGCAAGTGCTCCCTCGACCGTAGTGCGCCATTGCAGGCCGCGCTGGCGCAGGTCCGGGTCACGGAAATCCGCCGCGAGCAGCGCCAGATCGACGACCGCACCATCATCGCCCCAAAGCGCCTTCAGCACCTGCGCCGCGCCCTTTGCCGAAATCGGCGTGGTTGCCGCAAGGTCTGCCGTCCGGGCATCGAGGTCATCCCACGCAGCAAGAAGCGCCGCACGCAGCATGGCATCGCGCGTACCGTAGCGCTGAACCAGCGTAGGGGCGGCAAGACCTGTCGCGCGGGCAACGGAGGAAAAGGCCACGGCTTTTTCGCCGCCCTCGGCCAGAAGCTGGCAAATGACGGCATAGACATCGGTATCGGGTATCGTTCTGCTGCGTCCCATGTGACAATTATAAACGAGCGTTTGCCTAATGCAAACCCGGTGCACGCAAGATTGATCTCAGCGCTTCGGGGATTCGGGTTTGGGCGCCCGGCTCTTGTACACCGGCAGGCTCCAGCCGAATGCAAGGCTTCCGCCGCGCAAAACGAAGGTCGCAAGGGCGCAGGAGGCAAGCGCCCATGGTTCGCTGACGCCAAGGGCGACTGCCGCGACGGCGCTGACCGCACCGGCAAGCGCTGCGGTCACGTAAAGCTCGCCCTGGTGCAGAACCAGCGGAACCTCGTTGCAGACCACGTCGCGCATCAGGCCGCCGAGGCAGCCAGTGATCATTCCCGAGACAAGAACCAATGGCCAGCCGAGCCCGATCCCCAGCGCGACGCCGACACCCGCCGGGACCGCGATGGCGAGCGCACAGGCATCAAGCCAGAGGAGTGCGCGATAGCGGCTCTCCAGCAGATGGGCGGTAAAGAATACCACAATCGCTGCGAGTGCGGCCGCCAGCAGAAGCGCCGGGGTCGGCGATCCAGAACACCGGCCGGTCCAGCAGCAGGTCGCGGATCGTGCCGCCCCCGACGGCCGTCAGGCAGGCGATGAAGATGAAGCCGACAATGTCGAGTTGCGACCGGCTGGCAACCAGCGCACCAGTCAGCGCGAAGACAGCGACCGACGCATAGTCCAGCGCGTCGGTCAGTCGCCCGGAACCGAGCATCTCGCGCGCAGCTCGGCAACAGGGGCGGTCATACCGTGGCCCGTCCGGGTTTGAACGGGGCCATCCCGGCGCGCGCCAGCGCATCGGCCCGTTCGTTTTCGGCATGGCCCGCGTGGCCCTTGATCCAGCGCCACTGCACGGTGTGGCGCGCCTGCGCCAGATCGAGCCGCTGCCAAAGATCGACATTCTTGACCGGCGGGCCGCCGGCGGTGCGCCAGCCCTTGCGCTTCCACGCGGCAATCCATTCCGTGATGCCGTTCTTCACATAGGCGCTGTCGGTGACGATCGTCACCTCGGACGGGCGCGACAGCGCTTCGAGCGCCGAGATCGCAGCCATGCAGTTCCATCCGGTTGTTGGTCGTCTGCGCCTCGCCGCCGGACAAGTTCACGCTCCTGACGACCACATCGCCCTCACGTGCCAGCATCAGCACGCCCCAGCCGCCGGGGCCGGGATTTCCCGAGCAGGCACCATCGGTATAGGCAAACAGATCTGGCATCCGGTCGCTCGTCTCTTTCTCAAGGCATGGCAGCGTAGGTCGAAACGTGGCGCCTCACAGCCAGAACGGCGCGAGGCACAACAGGACAATCGCGGTCAGCCCGGTTCGCAGGATCATCCACCAGGGCGGAGCGAGGCCGTGGCGCCAGAATACCCAGTCAAGCGCCAGCAGCCCCGCGAAGCCGGCAGACAGATAGATCGCTGCAGAGGTCGGGCCACCACCCACGAAGAAGAAGGCCCAGAGGGCGGGTATGACCGAAAGACCGTATCCAAGGGCTGCCACCTGCCCCTCGGCTTTCGTGGCGAATCCCCAGAGGACACCCGACATGAAGGCGAGGATGATCGTCGCGTAGGAGAGCGAGACGAAGGGCGCGACAAAGCGCGGGCCGAGGTACGCGATACCCCAGTCGTTCAGCGCGGGCGAAAGCAGGGTCAGCAGGCCCCAGAGGAAGGGCAGCAGTCCGGCAAGGCCGAGAAGAAGGGGGGCGCGGGGGACGGAGGTCATGCAGGCTCGCGCAGAACTCGGGGCACCTTGAATTCGACATTTTCGCGGGCGGTTTCGACCAGTTCGACGGTCGTCTCGAAGCGGGCGCGGAAGGCCTCGAGCACTTCGTTGACCAGCACCTCGGGCGCACTGGCCCCGGCGGTCACGCCGAGGCTTCGGATGCCGTCCAGCGCGCGCCAGTCGATTTCGGTCGCGCGCTGGATCAGCTGCGCATAGGCGCAGCCCGCTGCGCGACCGACCTCGACCAGGCGCTTCGAGTTGGACGAGTTCGGCGCGCCGATCACCAGCAGCGCGTCGATCCGGCGGCGATCGCCTTGACCGCCGCCTGCCGGTTGGTGGTGGCATAGCAGATGTCTTCCTTGTGCGGCCCGACGATGGCCGGGAAACGCGTCCGGAGCGCGGCCACGACGTCCGCCGTGTCGTCGACCGACAGGGTGGTCTGGGTGATATAGGCCAGCGTTTCGGGGTCGCGCACGTGCAAGTCTGGCGACATCTGCCGCCGTTTCGACCAGCAGCACTTCGCCCTCGGGCAGCTGGCCCATGGTGCCGATGGTTTCGGGGTGGCCGTCGTGGCCGATCATCACCATCTGCAAGCCGGCCTCGTGGTGCCGCGCGGCCTCGATATGCACCTTGGTCACCAGCGGGCAGGTGGCATCGACGGAGATCATCTGGCGCCGCGCGGCCTCGGCGGGGACGGATTTCGGCACGCCATGGGCCGAGAAGATCACGGGGCGGTCCGGCGGGCACTTCGTCCAGTTCCTCGACGAAGACCGCGCCCCGGGCGCGCAGGCCGTCGACCACGAACTTGTTGTGCACGATCTCGTGGCGCACATAGACCGGCGCGCCCCATTTCTCGATCGCCATTTCGACGATCTTGATCGCGCGGTCCACGCCGGCGCAGAAGCCGCGCGGGGCGGCGAGATAGAGGGTGAGCGGGGGCTTCGGCATCCGGTCCTCGGGCGACAGGTTTGACGCAACAGGTAGGGCGAATGCGCCCGCCCGTCCATCCCTGATCGGCCTGTCCACGCAGCAGGCAAGCTGCGCGGGCTGGAAACAGCGGCAGGAGCCGCCTGTTCCTTACTTCACTTCGACCGACACGTCCTCACGATCGGTCACCGGGCGCGGTTCGCGCGGCGGGCGGCCGATCACTTCGCGCAGTTCGTCCAGCTCGATGAAGTTGTCGGCCTGGCGGCGCAGTTCGTCGGCGATCATCGGCGGCTGGCTGCGGATGGTGGACACGACCGACACCCGAACACCCTGACGTTGCAGGCTTTCCACCAGCGGGCGGAAATCGCCGTCGCCCGAGAACAGCACGATGTGATCGACACGCGGGCGCAAGTTCCATGGCATCGACGGTCAGTTCGATGTCCATGTTGCCCTTCACCTTCCGGCGGCCCTGGCTGTCGGTGTATTCCTTGGCGGGCTTCGTCACCATCGTGAAGCCGTTGTAGTGCAGCCAGTCCACCAGCGGCCGGATCGGCGAGTATTCGTCGTTCTCCAGCAGGGCGGTGTAGTAGAAGGCGCGCAGCAGCTTGCCCGCGGCGCATGAACTCCTGCCGCAGCAGCTTGTAGTCGATGTCGAACCCAAGCGCCTTGGCGGCCGCGTAAAGGTTCGATCCATCGATGAACAGCGCAAGCCGTTCGTCCTTGTAAAACATATCCGTTCCCCTCAAATACGTCTCGCCGATCGAACTTCCGTGTATCGAACACAGTCTGCTAGATAGTACGAAATAGCCGATGGCAACACAGTCGCAGATATCAGTGCATCAGGCTGCCATCGACAAGTGCCACTATACGAAAGATTGCCATTGATTGACGCGTAACGAACAATACACGCACTGGTCGCATTGGGCGCGAATCTGCCGTATGCGACGGCGTCCCCCGGCAGAAACGCTGTCAGCGGCACTCGTGCGCTTTGGCCGAAGAGGTCTTCCGGTCGCTTCGCAGTCAGCCGGTTTTACGCGACGCCCTGCTTTCCGGCGGGGGCCGGGCCGGATTATGTGAACGCGGCTGCCGTGCTGGATGCCGCGCCGAAGCGATGACGCCGGCGGCAATTCTGGCTCTGCTGCACCGGATCGAGGCGCGGTTCGGCCGCGAGCGGAAGCGGCGCTGGGGGATGCGGACGCTGGACCTCGACCTTCTCGCGCTGGGCGATCCGGTGCTGCCCGATGCCGCCACGCAGGACGCACTGGCGCGACCTTGCCCCGGACGCGCAGGCCGCGGCGGCGCCGGACCGGCTGATCCTGCCGCATCCGCGCCTGCAGGACCGCGCCTTCGTGCTGGTGCCCGCTGGCCGATGTGGCGCCGGACTGGCGGCATCCCGCTCCTGGGCCTGACCGTGGCCGCAGATGCTGGCCGCCCTGCCGCCGGCCGACCGCGACGCGGTGATGCCGCTTTGACATTGCGCGCGATTCCGCGCTTGTCAAGGCTTTCGGCAGGCCTTACATAGGCCGCTTCATGCCCCCGATCCGAATTGGAGTTGCCCATGGCCCGCGTGACGGTCGAAGATTGCGTTGACAAGGTTCCGAACCGGTTCGAACTGGTGATGCTGGCCGCCCACCGGGCGCGCGAGATCCAGGCCGGCTCGCCGATCACCATCGACCGCGACAACGACAAGAACCCGGTCGTCGCCCTGCGCGAGATCGCCGAGGAAACCCAGATCGGCCGACGCGCTGCGCGAGCGGATGATCGAAAGCCACCAGACCCAGATCGAGGTCGACGAGCCCGAAGACGACCAGATGGCGCTTCTGATGGGCGGCGAGATGGACCGCCCGATGCACGACGACATGTCGGAAGAAAAGCTGCTGCGCGCGCTGATGGAAGCGCAGGGCGAGAACTGATCGCCGGATCGGGCCCGGCGACAGGATGGGACGAGTGATGATCGACGTCGAAGACCTGATCGCCCTGGTCCGCAACTACAACCCGCGCACGCAATGCCGACCTGATCCGCCGGGCCTATGCCTATGGCATGAAGATGCACGACGGCCAGTTCCGCAAGTCGGGCGAGCCCTATTTCACCCATCCGGTGGCCGTCGCCGCGATCCTGACCGAACAGCGGCTGGATGATGCGACCATCGTCACCGCGCTGCTGCACGACACGATCGAGGACACCAAGTCGACCTATACCGAGATCGCGCGCGCTGTTCGGCGACGAGGTGGCCGAACTGGTCGATGGCGTGACCAAGCTGACCAACCTGCAACTGTCCTCGACCGAAAGCCAAGCAGGCCGAGAACTTCCGCAAGCTGTTCATGGCGATGTCCAAGGACCTGCGGGTGATCCTGGTCAAGCTGGCCGACCGGCTGCACAACATGCGCACGATCAAGTCGCATGAAGCCCGGAAAAGCAGGCCCAGAAGGCGCGCGAGACGATGGAGATCTTTGCGCCGCTGGCCGGCCGCATGGGCATGCAGTGGATGCGCGAGGAGCTGGAGGATCTGTCCTTCCGGTCCTGAACCCCGAGGCGCGCAATTCGATCATCCGCCGCTTCATCACGCTGCAGCGCGAAACCGGCGATGTGGTCCACAAGATCACCGCCGACATCCGGCACGAGCTGGAAAAGGCGCAGATCGAGGCCGATGTCTTTGGCCGCGCGAAGAAGCCCTATTCGATCTGGCGCAAGATGCAGGAAAAGGATCTGGCGTTCTCGCGCCTGTCCGACATCTACGGCTTCCGCGTCATCTGCGCGATCGGGCCGACTGCTACCGCATCCTCGGCGTGATCCACCAGCGCTGGCGCGCGGTGCCGGGGCGGTTCAAGGACTACATCAGCCAGCCGAAGACCAACGGCTACCGGTCGATCCACACCACGGTGTCGGGCCGCGACGGCAAGCGGGTCGAGGTGCAGATCCGCACCCGCGAGATGCACGAGGTGGCCGAGGCCGGGGTTGCCGCGCATTGGTCCTATCGCGACGGCGTGCGCGCGCAGAACCCGTTTGCCGTCGATCCGGCCAAGTGGATCGCCACGCATGACCGAACGGCTGGACGAGGACGACCACGACGAGTTTCTCGAAAACGTCAAGCTGGAGATGTATTCCGATCAGGTGTTCTGCTTCACGCCCAAGGGCGACGTGGTGCAGCTGCCGCGCGGGGCGACGCCGCTGGACTACGCCTATGCGATCCACACCCGGATCGGCAACTCCTGCGTGTCGGCCAAGGTCGACGGCATCCGCGTGCCGCTGTGGACCCGGCTGAAGAACGGCCAGTCGGTCGAGATCATCACGGCCGAAGGGCCAGCGCCCGCAGGCCAGCTGGATCGACATCGTGACCACGGGCCGCGCCAAGGCCGCGATCCGGCGGTCCTTGCGCGAAGAGGACCGGGGCCGCTTCGTCAAGCTGGGGCAGGAACTGGCGCGCGCGGCCTTCGACCATGTCGGCAAGAAGGCCACCGACAAGGCGCTGCGCACGGCGGCCAAGATGCTGGGCCTGGCGGACGAGAGACGATCTTCTGGCGCGCCTTGGCAGTCGCCGAACTGACCGGCGCGCCAGGTGGTCGAGACGCTTTATCCCGAACTGGCGCAGGCGCACGGCCGACGAGGTCGATGCGCAGCGCCCGGTCGTCGGCCTGACCGCCGACCAGACCTTCCGCCGCGCCAGCTGCTGCCAGCCGGTGCCGGGCGAGCGGATCGTCGGCATCACCTATCGCGGGCAGGGCGTGGTGGTCCACGCCATCGACTGCCCCGCGCTGGAGGAATTCGAGGAACAGCCCGACGCGCTGGGTCGACCTGCACTGGCATGCCGGGCCGCCATGCCGCCGGTCTACACCGTCAGCCTCGACCTGACGATTTCCAACGACGCGGGCGTGCTGGGCCGCATCTGCACCTTGATCGGCGAGCAGAAGGCCAATATCTCGGACCTGCGCTTCACCGACCGCAAGCCGGATTTTTACCGGCTGATCATCGACGTGGACCTGCGCGATGTCGAACATCTGCACATGGTCATGACCGCGCTTGAGGCCGAGACCGACGTGGCGCAGATCTCGCGGCATCGGGATCTGCAGCGCCGTAAGCCCTGAGCGGGCGCAGAGGGGCGGCGCAGGTGGTCTTCAAGCGGCGGAATCCGTCGGACCTGGCGGCGCATGGCTGCGCGAGCTGGTCTACCCGCGCGGCGGCTTCAGGCGGGCCGACGCGCTATGTCGTGCACCGCATGCGCCGCCTGCCCGACCAGCCGCACCGGATCGCGCGCGGGGTCTTCGCCGGGCGTCTTCATCGGCTTCCTGCCGCTGCTCGGGCTTGCAGTTCCTGTGGCGGCCTGGGGCTGGCCTGGCTGATGCGCGGCAACGTGCTTGCGGCGCTGCTGGGCACCTTCAACACCAACCCGATCACCACGCCGTTCTTCGCCGTCGCTCGGCATGGCGCTGGGCCACTGGATCCTGGGGATCGAGGCGCCGCTGATCGTTCCTGTACATCGTGCGCGGCCTTCAGCCAACGCCGGCGCAGACCTGTGGCACAACTTCATGGCGATCTTCAGCCCCGAGACGCGCGCACTGGGACAGGCCTGATCCAGTTCTGGCACGACATCTACCTGCCCTATTTCATCGGCGCGCATCCTGCCGGGGCTCGTGGTCAGCGCTGATCGCCTATTACATCACGATCCCGCTGGTCGACGGCCTATCAGAAGGCCCGCGCCGCCAAGCTCGCAGGAGCGGGTCGAGAAGCGGCGCGCAGATGCGCGCAGGCTGGCCGAGGCGGCGGCCAGCTGAAGCACGCGGCGATGACGGCGACGAGCGAGGACGACGCGCCGGGTTCGCCCTGACTGGTCGGACAGACACGGAAGAGGCAAGACGACGCATGAGCACCTGCCGGGCAGCTGCGGCTTGGCGTGAACATCGACCATGTGGCCACCGTGCGCAACGCCCGCGGGTCGCGCCTGGCCCGACCCGCTGCGCGCGGCCCTGCTGGCCGAGGCCGCCGGGGCCGACGGCATCACCGCCCATCTGCGCGAGGACCGCCGCCACATCCGCGACGCCGATATCGAGGCGCTGATGGCGGCGCTGACGGTGCCGCTGAACTTCGAATGCGCGGCCACGGCCGAAATGCAGGCCATCGCCCTGCGCCACCGCCCGCATGCCGTCTGCCTGGTGCCGGAAAAGCGCGAGGAGCGCACGACCGAAGGCGGGCTTGACGTGGCCGGCGACCAGGACCGGCTGACCGACTTCATCGCCCCCCTGCGCGAGGCGGGCTGCCGCGTGTCGCATGTTCATCGGCCACGACCCGCGCCAGATCGAGGCGTCGGCCCGGATCGGCGCGGCGGTGGTGGAACTGCACACCGGGCACTACTCCGACCTGCATCGCCGAGGGCACGCGTCGCCGAGCGCGACGCGCGAACTGGCGGCGCTGCGCCAGGGCGCGGCGCTCGCGCAGCGCTGGGGCTGGAGGTTCATGCCGGCCACGGCCTGACCTATGACAACGTCGCGCCGATCGCGGCGATCCCGCGAGGTGATGGAGCTGAACATCGGCCATTTCCTGATCGGCGAGGCGATCTTCCGCGGCCTTGGCCCCGCCATCGAGGAAATGCGCCGCGTATGGACGCGGCGCGGGGGATCAGGCGTGATCCAAGGCTCTTCGCAAAGCCTCGCAAATCCTCGGGGATCTGCGCACAGGCGGGCGGCCGCATGATCCTCGGCATCGGCACCGACCTGTGCAACATCGAGCGGATCGAGGCGACGCTCGCCCGCTTCGGCGACCGCTTCCGCAACCGGGTCTTCACCGAACGCGAACAGCGCAAGGCCGAGGGCCGCCCGCGCGCCGTCGCCGCCACCTATGCCAAGCGCTGGGCCGCGAAGGAGGCCTGTTCCAAGGCGCTGGGCACCGGCTTGCGCATGGGCATCTCGTGGAAGGACATGGCGGTGACGAACCTGCGCACCGGCCAGCCGGTGATGCATGTGACCGGCTGGGCCGCCGAGCGGCTGGCGCGCGATGACCCCCGCGGGCCACGAGGCGATCATCCATGTCACCCTGACCGACGATCACCCCTGGGCGCAGGCCTTCGTGGTGATCGAGGCCCGGCCGCTGGCGCGCCGCCCGGCGCCAAGCTTGACTCCCCGCGCGGCCGACGCGCATGTAGCGCCGAAATCAGGCAGAAGGCAGGACAGCATGGCGAGCAAGGCAAAGACCGAAGGCGGCATCGTCGAGACGATCAAGACCATCGTCTACGCGCTGCTGATCGCCGGGCGTGTTCCGGACGCTGTTCTTCCAGCCGTTCTGGATTCCCTCGGAATCGATGAAGGACACGCTGCTGATCGGCGACTTCCTGTTCGTCAACAAGATGGCCTACGGCTATTCGCGCTATTCCTGCCCCTTCGGCGCTGTGCCCGTTCCCGGGCCGCATCCTCGGCTGCGGAGCCCGAGCGCGGCGACGTGGTGGTGTTCCGCCACCCGGTCAACGGCTCCGATTTCATCAAGCGGCTGATCGGCCTGCCGGGCGACACGGTCCAGATGAAGGACGGCGTCCTGTTCATCAACGGCGACGGAAGCGCCGCAGGTGCCCGCCGGCATCTTCGAGGAGGTGTTCGAGCCGCAGGGCCCGATGGGCAACCTGCCGCGCTGCGAGAACGGCGCCGGTGGGCGAGGGCGGCACCTGCACGGCGAGTCGCGTTCACCGAAACCCTGCCCGAACGGCGTGCCGAGGCACGCATGACGTGCTGAACATCGACGACCACCGGCTTCGCCGACAACACCGACGTCTTCACCGTGCCCGAAGGCCAGTACTTCTTCATGGGCGACAACCGCGACAACAGCCAGGACAGCCGCTTTCCGCCAGGCCGTGGGCGGCGTCGGCTTCGTGCCGGCCGAATACCTGATCGGCCGCGCCGACCGGATCATGTTCTCCTCCGCCGGGCAGTCGATGCTGTACTTCTGGACCTGGCGGCCCGACCGCTTCTTCAAGGCGGTCGAGTGAAGCTGTCGGCCGATCTCCAGGCCTTTGCCGGCCGCCTCGGGCACGCATTCCGCCCAGCCCGACCTGCTGCTGCGCGCCGTGACCCATGCCTCGATCTCGGCGGCCGACCCGGCCCGACAACCAGCGGCTGGAGTTTCTGGGCGACCGGGTGCTGGGCCTGGTGATGGCCGAGGCGCTGCTGACGCGCCGACCCGGGCGCGAGCGAGGGCCAGCTGGCGCCGCGCTTCAACGCGCTGGTGCGCAAGGAGACCTGCGCCGACGTGGCCCGCGAGATCGGGCCTGGGCGAGGTGCTGAAGCTGGGCCGGTCCGAGATGATGTCGGGCGGGCGGCGCAAGGAGGCGCTGCTGGGCGACGCGATGGAGGCGGTGATCGCCGCCGTCTATCTCGACGCCGGGTTCGAGGCGGCGCGGGCGCTGGTCCTGCGGCTGTGGGGCGGCCGGATCGGCGGCGGTGCGAGGCGGACGCCCGCGACGCCAAGACCGCGCTGCAGGAATGGGCGCAGGCCCGCGGCCTGCCGCCGCCGGCCTATGATCGAAGAGGGCCGCGAGGGCCCGGACCACCAGCCGGTGTTCACCGTCGAGGTGCGGCTGGCGAACGGCGCGGCGGAACGCGCCGGGGCGGGCTCGAAACGGCAGGCCGAACAGGCGGCGGCAAAGGCGCTTGCTCGCCCGGATGGAGGCGGCAGGATGACCGAGGCAGCAGGCGGGACCCGCGGCGGGCTTCGTCGCCCTGATCGGCGAGCCGAATGCCGGCAAATCCACGCTGCTGAACCGGATGGTCGGGGCCAAGGTCTCGATCGTCACCCACAAGGTGCAGACGACGCGCACCCGCATCCGCGGCGTCGCGATGGAGGGGCAGGCGCAGATCGTCTTCGTCGACACGCCCGGCCTGTTCCGGCCCCGCGCCGCCGGCTGGACCGGGCGATGGTCACGGCGGCCTGGGGCGGGGCGGCGGATGCCGATGTCGGTCGTGCTGCTGATCGAGGCGCATCGCGGGCTGACCGAGGGCGTGCAGGCGATCATCGAGCGGCATGCGCGACCGCATCCCGCAGGGGCAGCCGGTGGCGCTGGCGATCAACAAGATCGACCGGGTCAAGGCCGAGATGCTGCTGGCGCTGGCCGAAGACGCTGAACGCGGCCTTTCCCTTTGCCGAGACCTTCATGATCTCGGCCGAGAAGGGCTATGGCGTGGACGACCTGCGCGACTGGCTGGCGGGCCAAGTGCCGGAAGGCCCGTGGTTCTATCCCGAGGACCAGATCGCCGACCTGCCGATGCGGATGATCGCCGCCGAGATGACGCGCGAGAAGCTGACGCTGCGCCTGCACGAGGAACTGCCCTACCAGCTGACGGTCGAGACCGAGAACTGGGAGGACAAGCCCGACGGCTCGACCCGGATCGACCAGATCGATCTATGTCGCGCGCGACGGCCACAAGGGCATCGTGCTGGGCAACAAGGGCGAGACGATCAAGGCCATCGGCCAGGCCGCGCGGGCCGAGATCGCGGAGTTCCTCGGCCGGACGGTGCATCTGTTCCTGCAGGTGAAGGTGCGGCCGAACTGGCTGGACGAGCCCGAGCGCTATTCCGAGATGGGGCTGGATTTCAAGGACGGCGACTGAGCGGCGGTGCTGAGCATGGCGGCTTCTGCGGAGCCTCCGGCGGGGATATTTTTGAACAGAAGAATGGGGTCGGGTTGCGCGGCGGCAGGATATGACGCCGCGGCTGACCGCCGAGTTCTGGGTCTCGGCCTATCTGACGCGGCTGCGGCTGGCGGAGATTCCGGCCTTTGTCACCGCGAAGGGCGATGCCGACGGCGGGGGCGGTGCTGGTCAAGGTGGCGACGCTGGACGGCAGGCGCGGGCCTTTCAGCGAGCCTTCGACCTGATGCACCGGAGCGCGGGTCTGGGTCGTGCTGGCCGAGGGCGACGGAGGCGGAGGTCGATGCCGCCGTCGCCCGGCAGCGGGGCTTCGACCCCGACCTCTGGGTGATCGAGATCGAGGACCGGGCGGGGCGCACGCTGCTGGACGAGGACGGCTTGCGGTGAGGCAGCCGAATCGGGGTTAACCGGCTGGTTTTGCTGGGAAACGGCGGTATGAGGACGATATGACTTTCATATGACTTTCATGCATACGATTTCCGCGGACGGCCGGGTTAACGGGCCGCGCGCCGGGGTCTTGCGACAGGCGGCGCGGCGACGGATACTTCCGGCATGGACTGGCGCGACGAAGGCGTGCTTCTGTCGGTGCGGCCGCATGGCGAGAGCGCGGCGATCATCGAGGTGTTCACGGCGGCGCATGGCCGCCATGCCGGCGTGGTGCGCGGCGGCGCCTCGCGCAAGGCCGGCGCCGATCCTGCAGCCCGGCACGCAGCTTGATCGTGGACTGGCGGGCGCGGCTGGACGAGCATCTCGGCACCTTTACGGTGGAGCCGCTGCGCCGCGCGCCGGGATCCTGGGCGGACCGGCTGGCGCTGGCGGGGCTGAACGCGGTCTGTGCGCTGCTGCGCGCGGCCCTGCCCGAGCGCGAGCCGCATCCGGCGCTGTGGCCGCGACGCTGGCGCTGCTGGACGCGCTGGACGGCGAGGGCTGGGCGGCGGACTATCTGCGCTGGGAGCTGCTGCTGCTGGAGGAGCTGGGCTTCGGCCTTGACCTGACGCGCTGCGCGGTGACCGGGCGCGACCGAGGGGCTGGCCTATGTCCGCCCCGAAGACCGGGCGCGCGGTCACGGCGGCGGGGGCCGGGGACTGGGCGGACCGGCTGCTGCCGCTGCCCGCGGGCCTGCTGGGCGGCGGGCCGGTCGACCGCCGACGGCGGCTGGCGCAGGGGCTGCGGCTGACCGGGCATTTCCTGACCCGCGAGCTGACGCCCGGCGCGGCACGACCGGCCCCTGCCCGAGGCGGCCGGCTGGCGCCGGCTGGGCGTGCGACCTGAGCGGCTGGCGCCTGCCGCCGAGCGCTGATCGCCGGACGCGCCGGCGTCGGATGGTCGCGCTTCGTGCTGAAACCGCAGGGCGCGAACCTGCGTTCAAGCGCGGCTGGCAGACGCGCGCGGCTGCCGAGTCATGGTCAGGAATCGCCATGGCCACCCGTTACCTTCCCCTGTCGCTGAAGCACAGCCCCGACCCCGCGGATCGAGCATTTCGCCCTGCTGGCCGGGCTGGAGGCGGCGGTGCGCGGCACGCTGATCTCGGCCATGCCGCTGGCGGTCTATGACGCGCGTCGGGCGATGCGCAGGCGATCGTCAGCCGCGTCTATTTCACCGCCGGGATCGTCGCGCTGGTCTGGGGGCTGATGGTGCCCTGGGCCACGCGCCAAGATCCCGCGCCGCTGGGTCTATACCGGGGGCTGCGCTGCTGTATCTGTGCGGCATGGCGCTGGCGATCATCGGCGGGCCGGTGGTCGGTGCCGCTGGCGCTGGTCCTGCAACGCGATGGCGACGGCGACGACCTTCGTCTGCTTCAACGCCTATGTGCTGGACTATGTCGACCGGGCGAACCTGGGCGCGCAGCCAATCGATCGCAGATGGTCTATGCGGCGCCCCTGGGCGATCGGGCCGATGCTCGGGGTCTGGCTGCACGGCCATCTGGGCGCCGGCGCCGTTCCTGCTGGCCGGGGGCTTTCGCGCTGGCGCTGCTGGCGACGTTCTGGATCCTGCGGCTGGGCAACGGCAAGCAGATCACCCGGGCCAAGGGGCCGGCGGTGAACCCGCTCGCCTATCTGGGCCGGTTCTTCGCCAGCCGCGGCTGATCGCCGGCTGGCTGTTCGCGGTGATCGCGGTCCTGCGGCTGGTGGGTCTATGTCGTCTACCTGCCGATCTTCTGCATCGAGGCGGGGCTGGGCGACAAGGTGGGCGGCATCGCGCTGTCGATCACCAACGCGCTGCTGTTCGCCGCGCCGTTGCTGCTGAACCGCTGGTGCACGCGGCTGTCGGTGCGGCGCGCGGTCCGGGTCGGCTTCTCTGGGGTGCGGTGCTGTTCACGCTGCGGCGGGGCTGCTGTCGGCCTGCCCTGGTCGACGGTGGCGCTGATGCATCGTGGCGTCGGTCTTCCTGGTGATGCTGGACGTGGCGGGCGGGCTGCCCTTCCTGATGTCGGTCAAGCCGTCGGAGCGGACCGAGATGGCGGCGGTCTATTCCAGCTTCCGCGATGTCTCGGGCATCCTCACGCCGGGCGTGGCCTGGCTGGTGCTGCTGGTGGCGCCCGTTGCCGGGCATCTTCGTCGCGGCCGGGGCCGGGCATGGCCGTGGCCTCGGGCCATCGCGGGGCGGCTGCACCCGCGCCTTGGCGCGCCGCGCCCGTCGCGCGGGCTGGCGCTGCCGGGGGAATAGCGCGCGCCTGCGCGGTCAGTCCAGCAGGCGGCGCGCGATCACCTGCGCCTGAATCTCCGCCGCGCCTTCGAAGATGTTCAGGATGCGCGCGTCGCAGAGGATGCGGCTGATCTGGTATTCCAGCGCGAAGCCGTTGCCGCCGTGGATCTGCAGCGCGTTGTCGGCGCTGGCCCAGGCGACGCGGGCGCCGAGCAGCTTGGCCATCCCGGCCTCGAGGTCGCAGCGCTTGTCGTGGTCCTTCTGCCAGGCGGAGAAATAGGTGAGCTGGCGCGCGATCATGATCTCGACCGCCATCATCGCCAGCTTGCCGGACACGCGGGGGAAGTCGATCAGCGGCTTGCCGAACTGCTTGCGGTCCTCGGCGTAGCGTCATGCCGACCTCGAGCGCGTTCTGCGCCACGCCGACGGCGCGGGCGGCGGTCTGGATGCGGGCGCTCTCGAAGGTCTGCATCAGCTGCTTGAAGCCCTGCCCTTCCACGCCGCCGAGCAGGTTCTCGGCCTTCACCTTGAAGCCGTCGAAGGCCGAGCTCGTATTCCTTCATGCCGCGATAGCCGAGCACCTCGATCTCGCCGCCCGTCATGCCGGGGGTCGGGGAAGGGGGCGTCGTCGGTGCCGCGGGGTCTTCTCGGCGAGGAACATCGACAGGCCGCGGTAATCGGTCGTCGCCGGGTCGGTGCGGGCGAGCAGCGTCATCACATGGGTGCGGGCGGCGTGGGTGATCCAGGTCTTGTTGCCGGTGACCATCGTAGTCGTCGCCCGCCTTCACCGCGCGGGTGCGCAGGCTGCCAAGGTCGGAGCCGGTGTTGGGTTCGGTGAACACGGCGGTCGGCAGGATTTCGCCGCTGGCGAGCTTCGGCAGCCACTGCGCCTTCTGCTCGGGCGTGCCGCCGCAGAGGATCAGTTCGGCCGCGATCTCGGAGCGGGTGCCGAGCGAGCCGACGCCGATATAGCCGCGCGACAGTTCCTCGGAGACCACGACCATCGCTGGCCTTGGACAGGCCGAGGCCGCCGAATTCCTCGGGGATGGTCAGGCCGAAGACGCCCATCTCGGCCAGCGCCCGGATGATCTCCATCGGGATCAGCTCGTCCTTCAGGTGCCAGTCATGGGCGAACGGGACGACCTGCTCGTCGGCGAAGCGGCGGAACTGGTCGCGGATCATCTCCAGCTCGTCGTCGAGGCCGGTGGCGCCGAAGGTGGCGCGCCCGTGGTTGTCGCGCATCAGCGCGACCAGGCGCTCGCGCGCCGCCGGCGGTGTTGCCTGCGCGATCAGCGTGGCGGCGGCGGGGCCGGGCGCGGGCAGTGGCCAGCGCCGAGGTCCTGAAGCGCGGGCGATCTCGCCCTGGCTCATCGGGATGCCGCCGTGGATCTGGGCGAGGTATTCGCCGAAGCCGATCTGCAGGATCAGCGCCTCCATCTCGCCGAACTTGCCCTCGGCGTCGAGCCGGCCGGCCCAGGCGCGCATCTGGCGCAGCGATTCGACATAGGTCGCCAGCCAGGCGAGCGCGTGGGCCGCGAACTGGTGCTCTTCCAGCGCCGCGCCGCTGATCTTGCCGGCGACGGTGACCTGCGCCCGCAGCGCCTCGCGCGCGGCGGCGAACAGCGCCTCGACCTCGGGCAGGGCGGCTTCGGTCAGCGAGAGGAGGTCGGCCAGCAGGGCGGTCTGGGTCAGGGATTGTCCGTCATGCGGCATGGCGCCTCTCCGATTGTGCAGGTGCGGCATGATCTAGGGCGATTCAAATGACGGGGCAACAAAAATTCGTTCGGAGTCTCGCAGACGAACAAAAATGTCGCGCCCGATTCTGCGTCATCTTCTGTTCACAAATATCCTCGGGGGGTCCGGGGGGCAGACAGCCCCCCGGCCTTTCCGCTGGCTCAGCCGATCGCAGCGGCGCGCACGTCGTCGTCGATATGGCCCAGGTACTGGCCGAAATTGTCGGCGAACATGCCGACCAGCTTCGCCGCCTGCGCGTCATAGGCCGCCGGATTGGCCCAGGTGCCGCGCGGGTCGAGCAGGGCCGCATCCACGCCCGGCACCGCCACCGGCACCTCGAAGCCGAAGTTCGGGTCGCGCCGGAAGGCCCCGCCCGCAAGCGAGCCGTCCAGCGCCGCCGTCAGCAGCGCGCGGGTCGCCCGGATCGGCATCCGGCGGCCCGTGCCGTAGGCGCCGCCGGTCCAGCCGGTGTTCACCAGCCAGCAGGTCGCGCCGTGTTTGGCGATCTTGGCCTGCAGGAGCTTGCCATAGACCTCGGGGCGGCGCGGCATGAACGGCGCGCCGAAGCAGGTGGAGAAGGTGGGCTGCGGCTCGGTCACGCCCTGTTCGGTGCCCGCCACCTTGGAGGTGAAGCCCGACAGGAAGTGATACATCGCCTGCGCCGGGGTCAGCCGCGCGATCGGCGGGCAGCACGCCGAAGGCATCGCAGGTCAGCATGATGATGTTCTTCGGATGCCCGCCAAGTCCGCTGCCCGAGGCGTTCGAGATGTAGTCGAGCGGATAGGCGCAGCGGGTGTTGGCCGTCAGGCTGGCATCCTCGAAATCAAGCTCCAGCGTTTCGGGGTCGTAGACCATGTTCTCCACCACGGTGCCGAAGCGGTGGGTGGTGGCGTAGATCTCGGGCTCGGCCTCGGCGCTCAGGTTGATGGTCTTGGCGTAGCAGCCGCCCTCGAAGTTGAAGGTGCCGCGATCCGACCAGCCATGTTCGTCATCGCCGATCAGGGTGCGGCCGGGATCGGCCGACAGCGTGGTCTTGCCGGTGCCGGACAGGCCGAAGAACACGGCGGTGTCCACCGGATTGCCGGGCGCGTGGTTGGCCGAGCAGTGCATCGGCATGACGCCCTTTTCGGGCAGCAGGTAGTTCAGCAGGGTGAAGACCGACTTCTTGTTCTCGCCCGCATAGGCGGTGCCGCCGATCAGGATCAGCTTGCGGTCGAAGTGGAAGGTGATGATCGTCTCGCTGCGGCAGCCGTGGCGCGCCGGGTCGGCCTTGAAGGACGGGCAGTTGATGATCGTCCAGTCCGGCGTGAAGCCGTCCAGCTCGGCCCGCTCCGGGCGGCGCAGCAGGTGGCGGATGAACAGGCCGTGCCAGGCCAGTTCCGTCACCACCCGCACGTCCAGACGATGCGACGGGTCGGCGCCGGCATAGAGATCCTGCACGAAATAGTCGCGGCCCTGCATGTGGGCCAGCATGTCGGCATAGAGCCGCTCGAACCCTTCGGGCGACTGGGCCGCGTTGTTTTCCCACCAGATCGTCTTTTCCACGCTGGGGGTGCGGACCACGTGCTTGTCCTTGGGCGAGCGCCCGGTGTGGGTGCCGGTGGAGACGAGAAATGCGCCCCCCAGACCCATGCGGCCTTCGCCGCGCTGTACCGCCGCATCCAATAGTGCGGGTTCGATCAGATTGTAATGAACTGCCCCAAGTCCGGTGATGCCTTGATCGTCCAGCCGGAAGGCTGGGTTCACGCGTCCGATGGTCATCCTGCAAGCTCCCGTTGCCACACACGCGGCGGGTTCTGGTGTCTGAGGCCGGCGCCCTGGGCCAAGAGGGTGGGCCGACACGTACCCCGACGGGGCGCGCAATATTATTATAACACGACGCCAAGCGTTTGTAACAAGTCGCAAACGCAGGGTTAGCGCAACCATTGGAGTGCTTGGTCAACAAACCGCTCATGGTGAGGTAAATTAGTCAGCCCTTGGCAATTTTCGTCCTGAATGAGGCAGGCCGGTCGGGGTGATTCGCGTTTTTTGTTGCCTTGTTGATGACAAAAACCGATCATATGGGAAAAATCAGGCAAAATCGGCAGAACAGGATTACAATAGATGTCACGGATCGCCCTTGTGGACGACGACAGGAACATCCTGACGTCGGTGTCGATGACTCTCGAGGCAGAAGGCTTCGAGGTTGAAACGTACAACGACGGACAGTCGGCACTCGATGCCTTCAACCGGCGGATGCCCGACATGGCTGTGCTGGACATCAAGATGCCGCGGATGGACGGGATGGACCTGCTCCAGCGGCTTCGGCAGAAGACCTCGATGCCGGTGATCTTCCTGACCTCGAAGGATGACGAGATCGACGAGGTTCTGGGCCTGCGGATGGGCGCGGACGACTATGTGAAGAAGCCCTTCTCGCAGCGTCTTCTGGTGGAGCGTATCCGCGCGCTGCTGCGCCGTCAGGAAGCGATTGCCAGCGGCGAGGTCGCCGTCACCGAAGAGACCAAGATCATGGAGCGGGGTGCGCTGCGCATGGACCCGCTGCGCCATTCGGTGTCGTGGAAGGGCCAGGACGTGGCCCTGACGGTGACCGAGTTCCTGCTGTTGCAGGCGCTGGCCCAGCGGCCCGGCTTCGTGAAGAGCCGCGACCAGCTGATGGATGTGGCCTATGACGATCAGGTCTATGTCGACGACCGCACGATCGACAGCCACATCAAGCGGCTTCGCAAGAAGATGCGCAGCGTGGACAATGACTTTTCGGCCATCGAGACGCTGTACGGCATCGGTTATCGCTACAACGAGGAATGACTGCCCTGCCACGTCTCGGGCCCGCCAAGATTCCGCCCGCACGGGATGGGGACGTCCTTTTGGGCGAAGACTGGGTTTCTCCCGAAACGCTGGCGGATGACGCGCTGCGCGAGGATCGCGGGCGGCGGGGCATCGTTTCCCTGAACCGCTCGCCGCTTGCGCGCAAGATCATCATCTTCAACCTGCTTGCGCTGGTGATCCTTGTCTCCGGCGTGCTGTTCATGAACCCGTTCCGCGACAGCCTGGTGCTGCAGCGGGAAGAGGCACTGGTGACCGAGGCGAAGCTGATCGCGCAGGTGTTCGAGGCGCAGCTCCCCGGGGACGGAGCGGCGGCCATCGGCGGCGGGCCGGACGTGGCTGCGACGCTGGGCCGGATCAACCTGTCGCCGGGGGTGGAGCTTTTCGTGTTCGATCCGGTCGGCACGCTCGTCGCCTCGCGCGTCGGAGCGCCGGCCCCCGAGGGCAACGCCGGCGACGATACCCGATCCACCATCATCACCGATTTCCTGAACCATGTCTGGGACGGCGTCTCGTTCGTCCTGAGCGCGGGCAAGCAGAAGGTCGAGCCTGTCGATGCCGAGGGGCTGGCGCGGGCGCTCTATGCAAAGGCGCAGGTGGGCGGAACGGGTGTGAACACCGGGCGCGACGCGCAGACCGGGTCCGCGATCTTTTCGGTCGCGACGCCGATCAAGCGTGGAAACGATGTCGTGGGCGTGGTCGCCGTGACCAGTGCCGCCGGCGAGATCGACAGGCTGGTCCGGTTCGAGCGCGAGCAGGTCTTGCAGATGTTCATCATCGCGCTGTTCGTGTCGATCGGCCTGAGCCTGGTGCTGGCCTCGACCATCGCAAACCCGCTGTCCGACCTTGCGGCGGCGGCGGAGCTTGGACGCGACCGCAATGCGCGCAAGATGGCGCCGGGGCGCGTCCGCATTCCCGACCTGGCCGCGCGGCCGGACGAGATCGGCCGATTGTCTGTCGCCATGCGCGGCATGGTGGCAGCCCTTTATGACCGGATCGACGCCAACGAGCAGTTCGCCGCGGACGTGGCACACGAGATCAAGAACCCGCTCGCGTCGCTGCGGTCTGCCGTCGGCACGATGCGCTTCGCCAAGCGAGAGGATCAGCGCGAAAAGCTGCTGGACGTGATCGAGCATGACGTGCGGCGGCTCGACCGGCTGGTGAGCGACATCTCCAACGCCTCGCGGCTTGACAGCGAACTGGTGAAGGAAGAGGAAACCTCGTTCGACCTGCTCAAGACGCTGTCGAACCTGAGCGAGTATCTGGGCAAGCAGGCGGCCGAGAAGGGGGTGGACTTCATCACCGACCTGCCGCCCGAGCCGATCATGACACAGGGGCTGGAGGCGCGGCTGGCGCAGGTCTTCGTGAACCTGATCACCAACGCGATCTCGTTCTGCGAGGAGGGCGACGCCGTGCGCGTCTGGGCGCGGCAGCGCGAGAACCGGGTGCTGGTGGTCGTCGAGGATACCGGGCCGGGCATTCCCGAACAGGCGCTGTCCAAGATCTTCAAGCGCTTCTACTCGGAGCGTCCTGTGGGCCAGTTCGGCAACCACTCTGGCCTGGGCCTTGCGATTTCGAAGCAGATCGTCGAGGCGCACGGCGGGGTGATCTGGGCCGAGAACATCCGGCCCACCCATGCCGATGTCACCTCGGAACCGCTGGGCGCCCGCTTCGTGGTGGGCCTGCCGGTCTGATGCCCCCCGCTCTGACCCTGCACGCCTCCTGCGTGGTGGTCGACGGGAAGGGGTTGCTGATCCTCGGTCCATCCGGATCGGGCAAATCCGGGCTGGCGCTGAACATGATCGCGCTGGGGGCGCAGCTTGTGGCGGATGACCAGGTGGAGCTTGCCGTCGAGGGCGCGGCACTGGTCGCCCGCTGCCCCGCGCCGCTGCGGGGGCTGATCGAAGCGCGCGGGGTGGGATTGTTGCGCTGCGATGCCGTTCCCAAGGCGAAAGTCGGCCTCGCCGTCGATCTGGGCACGCCGGAACCGGCCCGTCTGCCCGAGTCGCACACGATCGTGTTGCTGGACCGGCGCATCGACCTTGTGCACCTGCCGTCGAACGCCCATTTTCCCGCCGCACTCCTGCTCTATCTTCGCGGGGGGCGTGTGGCCTAGGACCGGCATGGACATGGACGGACGAGCGACGGAGGCGACCGCATCGGCAGAGAACACCCTGCTGCTCGTCACCGGTCCGTCCGGCGCGGGGCGCAGCACGGCCATCCATGCGCTGGAAGATCTGGGCTACGAGGTGATCGACAACCTCCCCCTGTCGCTGATCCCCCGGCTGATCGACGGCCCGCCGCATGGCCGCCCGCATGGCGCTGGGGCTGGACGTACGCAACCGCGACTTCAACGCGACGGCCCTGATCGAGCTGATCGACAGCCTGACCCGCGATCCGCGCGTGACGCCCGAGGTGCTGTACCTCGACTGCGCGCCGGATGAGCTGATCCGCCGCTACAGCCAGACCCGCCGCCGCCACCCGCTTGCCCCCGCCGAAACCCCCGATCGAGGGCATCGCGCGCGAGATCGACCTGCTCGCGCCGATCCGGGTGCGCGCCGACCACGTGATCGACACGACGGAGATGAGCCCGCACGACCTCAAGGCCGAAATCGGCGGCTGGTACGGCGGCGGACCAGCCTCGCGCGCTTGCCGTCTCGGTTCAGTCCTTCTCCTACAAGCGCGGGCGTGCCGCGCGGGGTCGACATGATCTTTGACTGCCGCTTCCTGAAGAATCCCTATTGGTCGCCGGCGCTGCGCGCGCTCGACGGGCGCGACCCGCAGGTGGCGGCGCATATCGCCGAGGACGCCCGGTTTGCGGCGTTCTTCCAGAAGTTGCAGGACCTTATCCTGTTTCTCCTGCCGGCCAATCTGGCCGAGGGCAAGGCACATCTGACCATCGGCTTCGGCTGTACCGGGGGGCAACATCGGTCTGTTGCAGTTGCAGAAAAACTGGGCAATGTGCTGGCAGAGGCCGGCTGGCCGGTGACCCTGCGTCACCGCGAGCTGGAGCGCAGGGCGGGCGGTACGCCGGGCACGGGGACAGGATGATCGGCGCGTGATCGGTATCGTGATCGTCGCACATGGCGGGCTGGCGCGGGAATATCTTTCCGCCGTCGAGCATGTCGTGGGCAAGCAGGATGGCGTGCGCGCCATCTCGATCGAGGATGACCATGACCGGCAGGCCAAGCAGATCGAAATCTGTGCCGCCGCCGATGCGGTGGATACCGGCGACGGCGTGGTGGTGGTGACCGACATGTTCGGCGGATCGCCGTCGAACCTGTCGCTGCGGGCCTGCGTGGCCACCGACCGGCGCATCATCTACGGGGCGAACCTGCCGCTGTTGATCAAGCTGGCCAAATCCCGCGACCTTGAGCGTACCCGCAGCCGTCGAGACCGCACTCGAGGCCGGGACGCAAGTACATCGACAGCTTCGACGTGGGCGGACGGGATTTCGGGTAGGGCCTTGGGCACGACGGAACGGCAGCTTCAGATCGTCAACGAAAAGGGCCTGCACGCCCGCGCTTCGGCCAAGTTCGTCGAGGTGGTCGAAACGCATTGACGCCACGGCCGAGGTCGAGAAGGACGGGATGACGGTGTCGGGCGACTCGATCATGGGCCTTTTGATGTTGGCAGCCTCGCGCGGAACCTCTATTGAGGTCCGGACCAGCGGGGCACGAGGCCAGCAGAGCTGGCCGACGCTCTCGAAGAGCTGGTCGCCGACCGGTTCGGGGAATCGTTCTGAACCCATCGGCCTGAAGAGAGACAGCCGTGGTGGAGGACGGAACACCCTTGGCGGACGTGACGGCGCGAACCTCGGGTCTGGTCGGCGATCCCGACTACAAGCCCTATGACAAGCGCCGCCTGTCCTATGCCGGCACATTCACCGACCCGCGCAAGGCGGCACGATCCGCGTGATCGAATGGCTGACCGGCAAGCTGACGCTGCTGCAGCCGATCCGCCGGTTCGAGGCGATGGGTCCGGCACAGCGGGCTGGAATTCTGGCAGCGCGCGCTGGACGTGATGGAGATCCCGGTGACTGACGCCGCCCGAACAGGTGGCGCTGATCCCCGCGGACGGGGCCGTCGTGGTGGTGGCGAACCACCCGCAGCGGCCTTGTCGACGGGCTGGTGATGGCACGGCTGGTCATGCAGGTGCGGTCGGACTTCAAGATCCTGACACGCTCGTTGCTGACCGGCATCCCCGAGATCGCCTATCACATGGTGCCTGTCCCCTTCCCGCACGAGGAAGACAGCCTGGAGAAAGGGCTGGAGATGCGCACGCATCTCGATGGAGCATCTGGCCAATGGCGGCGTGCTGATCCTGTTCCCGGCGGGCAAGGTGGCGACATCGACCGGCTGGTGGGGCCCGGCGATCGAGGCCGAGTGGAACGTGTTCACCGCGAAGATGCTGAAGAACAGCAAGGCGACGGTGCTGCCGATCTTCTTTCCCGGCCAGAACACGCGGCTCTACCACATCGCCGACAAGATCTCGCCGACGTTCCGTCAGGGCCTGCTGCTGCACGAGGTCGCTGCATGCCCTGGGCAGGCCGCAGCGCCCCGTGATCGGCCGAGCCGATCCGCCCCGAGGAACATGGCGCCGTGGCTCACGAACCCGCGCGGCTTCTCGCCTGGCTGCGCGAACGGACGCTGGCGCTGAATCCGAAGCGGGCCTAGCGCGTCGGCACCGGCACCTCGCCGCGGTAGTCGTAGAAGCCGCGCTGCGGTCTTGCGGCCCAGCCAGCCGGCCTCGACGTATTTCGTCAGCAGCGGGCAGGGGCGGTACTTGGTGTCGGCCAGCCCGTCGTGCAGCACGTTCATGATGGCAAGGCAGGTGTCCAGCCCGATGAAATCCGCCAGTTCCAGCGGCCCCATCGGATGGTTCGCGCCCAGCTTCAGCGATTCGTCGATCGACTTGACCGAGCCCACGCCTTCGTACAGCGTGTAGACCGCCTCGTTGATCATCGGCATCAGGATGCGGTTGACGATGAAGGCGGGAAAGTCCTCGGCGCTCGCCGCCGTCTTGCCCAGCTTGCTCCACCACGCCGCAGCAGCGTCTGATAGGTCGGCTGCGTCGGTCGCGATGCCGCGGATCAGTTCGACCAGCTGCATCACCGGCACCGGGTTCATGAAGTGGAAGCCCATGAACTTTTCCGGCCGGTCGGTGCGGCTGGCCAGCCGCGTGATCGAGATCGACGAGGTGTTCGAGGTCAGGATCGTGTGCGGCAGCAGATGCGGCAGCAGGTCCTCGAAGATCGCCTGCTTCACCGTCTCGCGCTCGGTCGCGGCCTCGATGATCAGGTCGGACTGGCCCAGGTCGGCCAGCGTCAGCGTGGTGCGGATGCGCGCCATCGCGGCGGCCTTCGCCTCGGCCGTGACCTTGCCCGCGGCTCACCTGCCGTTCGATGTTGCGGTCGATCTGCGACAGCGCCTTGTCGAGGCGTCTCTGGCTGATGTCGGTCATCAGCACGTCGTAGCCGGCCAGCGCAAAGACATGCGCGATGCCGTTGCCCATCTGGCCGGCGCCGACGATGCCGACCTGTGCGGATTTCCATGCTCGACCTCCTGCCGATGTCTCGCTGCGCCGCGCAGACCTTATGCGCCGCGCGCGGCCGGGCGCAAGGCCGGAAGGTCTGCGGCAAAGTTCGTCGGCGAATTGCGCGGTTTAGCCATTTGGCAACACTGGCCGCGACAGCTGAGTCGCGGGTGTGACCAGACTTTGGGTGGGTGGTGATGGCTCATGCGTATCCGGGCGCAGGGGCGCTCGACTATTTTCCGTGCCGCTACGGCACGTCGAAGCTGCTGTTTCGCGGGCCGCAGCGCGAGCTGGACCGGCCCTATGTCGCCGTGCTCGGCGGGACCGAGACCTATGGCAAGTTCGTCGCCGATCCCTATCCCGCGCTGCTGGAGGCCGGACGTGGGCCTGCCGGTGGTCAATCTCGGCTGCGTGAACGCCGGGCCGGACGTCTTCCTGAACGAGCCGGCGGTCTTCGAGGTCGCCGGCGCGGCGCGCCGTGACGGTCGTGCAGGTGATGGGCGCGCAGAACCTGACGAACCGCTTCTACACCGTGCATCCGCGCCGCAACGACCGCTTCCTGCGCGCCTCGCCCGCCTTGCTGCGCGCTGTATCCGGAGGTGGATTTCACCGAGTTCCACTTCACCCGCCACCTGCTCCGGACGCTGCACGCGGTCGAGCGCCGACCGCTTCGACGCGGTGCGCGGAGGAGCTGCGGGCCGCCTGGCTCGGCCGGATGAGCGCGAATTGCTGTCGCGGATCGTGCGGCACCGGTGGTCCTGCTCTGGCTGGCCGACCGACCGCCGCCGCGCCAGCGGCCAGAGCCGTTGACCCGGCTGCGCGACCCGCTCCTCGTCGGATGCCGGATGATCGACGCGCTGCGGCCCGGCTCGCCGACGTATGTCGAGGTCGTCGCCAGCGCCGCGGCCCGCGCGCAGGGCTGTGTCGGGCATGGTCTTCGGTCCGCTCGAAGCGACCGGCCGCGGCCCGAGCTGCCCGGCCCCGCCGTGCATCGCGGAAGTGGCCAGCGCGCTCGTGCCGCGGGTGCTGCAGCGCTCCTGTGAATGCAAACGGGCGCCGCGCAGGGCGCCCGTGCCGTCGATCGCCTGTGTCGCGATCAGAGCTTTTCGATCAGCTCCGGCACGAGCGGTGAACAGGTCGCCCACCAGGCCGTAGTCGGCCACCTGGAAGATCGGCGCCTCTTCGTCCTTGTTGATCGCGACGATGACCTTGCTGTCCTTCATGCCCGGCCAGGTGCTGGATCGCGCCCGAGATGCCGACGGCGACGTAGAGCGTCCGGCGCCACGACCTTGCCGGTCTGGCCCACCTGCCAGTCGTTCGGCGCATAGCCCGAGTCGACCGCCGCGCGGCTGGCGCCCGACGGCGGCGTTCAGCTTGTCGGCCAGCTTCTCGATCAGCGCGAAGTTCTCCTCCGAGCCCACGCCACGCCCGCCCGACACGACGATCCCGGCGCAGGTCAGTTCGGGCCGGTCGCTGGCCGCGACCTTGTCCTCGACCCAGGCCGACAGGCCGCCGTCTGGCCGCGGCCGCGACCGCCTCGACCGGGGCGGAACCGCCCTTGCGCCGCCGCGTCGAAGGTCGCGGTGCGGATCGTCATCACCTTCTTCGCGTCCGACGACTTCACCGTCTGGATCGCGTTGCCCGCATAGATCGGGCGCTCGAAGGTGTCGGCGTCGATCACCGGCGGTCACGTCGGAGATCACCATCACGTCCAGCAGCGCCGCCACGCGCGGCAGGACGTTCTTCGACGCCGCCGTCGCAGGGCGCGACGATGTGGCTGTAGCCGCGGCGCCAGCGCCACGATCAGGTCGGCCAGCGGCTCGGCCAGCCCGTGGCAATAGGCGTGGTCGTCGGCGAACAGCACCTTGGCCACGCCCGCAAGCGTCGCCGCCTCGGCCGCGCGGCCGCATCGCCGCCCTGCCCGCGACCAGCACATGCACCGTCGCCCAGCGCCTTCACCGCGGTCAGGGTCTTGGCCAGCGCTGTCGGCGCCCAGCTGCGCCGCTCGGTCACATCGGCAAGAAGAAGAACGGCCATCAGATCACCCCCGCTTCGTCTTTGAGTTTCGCAATCAGCTCGTCGACCGACGCCACCTTCACGCCCGCCTTGCGGCCCGCCGGTTCCACCGTCTTGACGCACCGACAGGCGCGGCGTGACGTCGACGCCGTAATCGGCGGGCGTCTTCGTCGCCAGCGGCTTGTCCTTGGCCTTCATGATGTTCGGCAGGCTCGCATAGCGCGGCTCGTTCAGGCGCAGGTCGACCGTCACGATCGTCGGCATCTTCACCTTGATCGTCTGCAGCCCGCCGTCGACCTCGCGCGTGACCATGGCGCTGTCGCCCTCGATCGCCAGTTCGCTGGCGAAGGTCGCCTGCGACCAGCCCAGCAGCGCCGCCAGCATCTGCCCGGTCGCGTTCATGTCGTTGTCGATCGCCTGCTTGCCGCAGAGGACCAGCCCCGGCGCCTCTTCCTTCACCACGGCGGCCAGCAGCTTGGCCACCGCCAGCGGCTCGATGTCCCGGTGCACGTCGTCGGTCGCCTCGATCAGGATCGCCCGGTCGGCGCCCATCGCCAGCGCGGTGCGCAGCGTTTCCTGCGCCTGCTTCACGCCGATGGAGACGACGACGACCTCGGTCGCGATGCCCTTTTCCTTCAGCCGGATCGCCTCTTCCACGGCGATCTCGTCGAAGGGGTTCATCGACATCTTCACGTTGGCCAGATCGACACCCGACCCGTCCGCCTTGACGCGGACCTTCACGTTGTAGTCGATCACCCGTTTGACAGGCACCAGCACCTTCATCGGCGAAATACTCCCGTTCGAGGCGCCGCGCGGGGCGCGCAAGCTCTCGGCACCGGGTCTACCCGCTTTGCCCTGCGGAAAACAGGCCAGAATCGACGCGGAACGACGTCAGACGTCGCGTTTTCAGCGTCGGCCGGCGTCAGTCCGGGCACCCAGAGCACATCATCCTTGCCATCGTTGTTGGCGATCCGGCCCGCGACGAAGAACCAGTCCGACAGGCGGTTGAGGTATTTCACCGCCTCGGGGTTCACCTCTTCCATCGTCGCCAGTTCCACCGTCAGCCGTTCGGCCCGGCGGCAGACCGTGCGGCAGAGGTGCAGATGCGCGGCCAGGGCCGATGCCGCCGGGCAGGATGAAGCTGCGCAGCGGCTGCAGCCGCGCGTTCATCGCGTCGATCTCGCGTTCCAGCCGCTCCACCTGCGCGCTCCATCATCCGCAGCGGCACATAGCCGGCCTCGTGCGTCGCGCTGCCATGTCGGGGCGGCAGAGGTCGGCGCCCAGGTCGAACAGGTCGTTCTGGATGCCGCGCCAGCGCCGCGTCCATCTCGCCCGCCGCATGCAGCCGGGCCAGGCCGACGGTGGCGTTCGTCTCGTCCACCGTGCCATAGGCGGTGACGCGCGGTCGAATGCTTGGCCACCCGCGCGCCGTTGCCCAGCGCGGTTTCCCCGGCATCGCCGGTCTTGGTGTAGATCTTCGACAGGACGACCATCAGTTCCCCGCATATCTGCGCGACGGTGACGAACAGCAGGATCAGCGACCACCGCCACGGCCTGCGCATAGATGCGGTCAGCGCATGATCCGGTTGGCGTTGCTGCTTGTTGAACTCGCCGCCCTTGCGCGAAGCTGCCGATCCCGATCATCAGGATCACCAGCACGCCCAGCACGGCGATGGCGGCGACGATGAACAGCGGATCGTTGCACATGGTGCTGTCCCCTTCGTGCGGGTCGATCTAGCGGGCGTGCGCGGCCAAAGGCGAAGGGAAATCGTCAGCCCTTCGCCGAGCATCCAGTCCAGCGCCCGGGTGGGCAGGATACGCCGGGCCGCGCTCATCAGATAGGTCGGCGTCGTCACGAAGTAGCGCGGCGCGGGGCGCGGGCCTTCCAGCGCGCGGACCAGCTTGGCGGTGACCGCCGAGGGCGGCAGTTCGAACCGGTCCGGTCCCTTGCTTTCGTAGAGCCGCTTCAGCAGCGTCGCCTCGTACTGCGCGCGCCGGGGCGAGGCCTGCCAGTCGATCCAGCGTTCGAAATGCGGGATGGCGTTCTGCCGGATGCGCGAGGTGACGGGCCCGGGCTCGATCAGGATCACCTGGATGCCGGTGCCGCGCATCTCGATCCGCAGCACGTCGGTCAGCCCCTCCATCGCGAACTTGGTCGCCACATAGGCCCCGCGCCACGGCGCGCCGACCAGCCCGAGCACGGAGGAGCAGTTGACGATCCGCCCGTGCCCTTGCGCCCGCATCACCGGGATCACCCGGCGCGTCAGCTCGTGATAGCCGAAGAGGTTCACCTCGAAGATCGCGCGCAGCGCCTCCGTCGGCAGGTCTTCGACCGCGCCGGGGCAGGCGAAGGCCCCGTTGTTGAACAGCGCGTCCAGCGTGCCGCCGGTGCGCGCCAGCGCCTCGTCCAGAGCCGCGGCGATGCTGGCCTCGTCGGCATAGTCGAGCACGAAGCTCTCCAGCCCCTCGGCCCGCAGCCGGTCGCAGTCGGCCTCCTGCCGACAGGTGGCAAAGACCCGCCAGCCGCGCGCCTTCAGGCCGCGCGCGGCATCCAGCCCGATGCCCGACGAGCAGCCGGTGATGAGAACCGATCTTTCCGCCATGCCGCTTGCCCCCGAACCGGTCGGGCGCACCCTATGCGGCAGAGATGGGGGCGGCAATCGGTCAGGGACCGTCGCCCTGCGTCGCGCTTTCGGTCAGGAAGCGCGATGCGACGTAGCCCTCGACGCCGTCGCCCTCGATCCGGATCATCGACCAGCCGGGCGTGTCGCTCGGCAGCACCAGTACCGCTTCGCCGCGGGCCAGCTTCGTCAGGGCTTCACTTTCGGCAGAGGGGCCGCCGCGCACGTTCACCGAACTGCCCGACACGTACATGATGACCGGCTCGCTCGCCTTGTCCGTCTCGGCCAGGGCCTGCGGTTGCGGCGCCGCAGTATCCGCATCGACCAGCGGCAGGGCCAGCGTCAGCCCGGTTTCGTCCGGACCTTCCTCGATCGCAAAGGCGGCCGCGATCACGGCGGAACGCGGGGCCTGCTGCGGGGCGGCCACCGGCTCGGGCGCCTGCGTGACGACCGGCGTCACCCGGGCGGTCCGCTGCGCGGCTTTCGGCTGCGGCGTCTGGACTTCGACGATGCGCGTGGCAGGCGTCACCTCACGCTCGGCCGAGGCAATCAGCGGCGGCACCCTGCCCGCCAGCCCGTCCCGCACCGGGCCGCCATCGCGGCCCAGAACATAGAGGGTGGCAAACAGACCCGCACCGAGGAAAACAACCATCTTGAACATTGCGGACCCGATTCCGGAAGAATGGCAGACAGTTACCACGTGATCGCCCGCCACGCAGGCGAAAATTGAACAATTTCGCGGCAGCGGAACGTCTGGACCGTCGCTTCGGATGAAGCTACACAACATCCCTATGGCCGCAACCCCTGACGACCCCAAGATAGAGCCCGTCCTTGTCTCGGAAACGCTGCGCCGCGCCATCGGCGAGCGGTATCTGACCTATGCGCTGTCCACCATCATGCACCGCGCCCTGCCCGATGCGCGCGACGGGCTGAAGCCGGTCCACCGCCGAATCCTCTATGCGATGCGCGAATTGCGCCTCGCCTCGACCGGCGGCTTCCGCAAGTCGGCCAAGATCGTCGGGCGACGTGATGGGCAACTATCACCCGCATGGCGACATGGCGATCTACGACGCGATGGCCCGGCTCGCGCAGGAGTTCAACGTCCGCTACCCGCTGGTGGACGGACAGGGCAACTTCGGCAATATCGACGGCGACAACCCCGCCGCCAGCCGCTACACCGAGACCCGCCTGACCGAGGCCGCCGAGGCGCTGATGGAAGGGCTGGCCGAGAACGCCGTGGATTTCCGCCCGAACTACGACGGCACGCTGGAAGAGCCGGTGGTGATGCCCGCCGCCTTCCCGAACCTTCTCGCGAACGGCTCGTCCGGCATCGCGGTGGGCATGGCGACCAACATCCCGCCACATAACCTGCACGAACTGATCGACGCCTGCCAGCTTCTGCTGCGCGACCCCGAGGCGACCGACGAGGCCATCGTCGCCCTCGTTCCCGGCCCGGATTTCCCCACCGGCGGCACCATCGTGGAGCCGCGCGCCTCGATCCTCGACGCCTACAAGACGGGGCGCGGCGGCTTCCGCCTGCGCGCGAAGTGGGCGGTGGAGGATCTGGGGCGGGGGACGTGGCAGATCGTCGTCACCGAGATCCCCTATCAGGTGCAGAAGTCGAAGCTGATCGAGCGGCTGGCCGAGCTGATCCAGACCAAGAAGGTGCCCGCGCTGGCCGACGTGCGCGATGAGAGCGCCGAGGATGTCCGCATCGTGCTGGAACCCCGCGCCCGCACGGTCGAGCCGGACATGCTGATGGGGATGCTGTTCCGCAACTCCGACCTCGAGGTGCGATTCTCGCTGAACATGAACGTGCTGATCGACGGGCGCGTGCCCAAGGTCTGCTCGCTGAAGGAGGTGCTGCGCGCCTTCCTCGACCACCGCCGCGACGTGCTGACCCGGCGCAGCCAGCACCGGCTGGAAAAGATCGACGCGCGGCTGGAGATTCTCGAAGGCTTCATCATCGCCTACCTGAACCTCGACCGCGTGATCGACATCATCCGCTACGACGATGATCCCAAGCGCGCCCTGATGGCCGAGAACTGGGGCAAGCCGCACACGCGCGCCACCTCGGAGAAGGACTACGTCTCGCCGCTCAAGACGGTGAAGGACGGCGAGGGCGAACTGACCGAGCCGCAGGCCGAAGCCATCCTGAACATGCGCCTGCGGTCCCTGCGCAAGCTGGAAGAGATGGAACTGCGCCGCGAGTATGACGCGCTGATGAAGGAACGCGCGGGCCTTGACGACCTGCTGGGCTCGCCGAAGCTGCAATGGCGCCGCATCGGCGACGAACTGGCCGCGGTGCAGGTCCAGTTCGGCAAGGACACGGTCCTGGGCGCCCGCCGCACCCTCTTCGCCGAGGCGGGCGAGGTCGAAGACGTGCCGATCGAGGCGATGATCGAGCGCGAACCGATCACCGTGATCTGTTCCAGGATGGGCTGGATCCGCGCGATGAAGGGGCACCAGCCGCTCGACGCCGAGGTGAAGTTCAAGGACGGCGACGAAGGCCGCTTCGTCTTCCATGCCGAAACCACCGACCGGATCATCCTGGTCGGCTCCAACGGTCGCTTCTATACGCTGATGGGGGCGAACCTGCCCGGCGGGCGCGGCATGGGCGAACCGGTGCGCCTGATGGTCGACCTTCCGAACGAAGCGGGGATTGCGGACCTGATGGTCTGGCGACCGGGCGAGAAGCTGCTGGTCGCCTCGTCCGCCGGGGACGGCTTCGTGGTGGCGTCCGAGGAAGTGCTGGCCCAGACCCGCGCGGGCAAGGCGGTGATGAACCTTGGCGGCACCGATCAGCTTGTGGCGGCCCGCGTCGTGCAGGGCGACCATGTCGCGGTGATCTCGAAGAACCGCAAGCTGCTGGTCTTCCCGCTCGCCGAACTGCCCGAGCTTGCGCGCGGCAAGGGCGTGCGTATCCAGAAATACCTGACCGCAAAGGGCAAGCAGGGCGTGCTGGAACTGGATGGCGGGCTGTCCGACATCACGACGTTCAGGCTGTCCGAAGGTCTGAGCTGGACGATGACCAACGGCCAGATCCGGCGCGAGACGGGCATCGCCGACTGGATCGGCAAGCGCGCAACGATGGGGAAGGCCCCGCCCCACGGCTTCCCGCGCGACAACCGCTTCCGGTAGCGCGCGGGACGTTCAGATCGGGACTTGCCGCGCCTAGGAATAAAGCGCCGGCACGCCCAGGTGTCCGTGGATCTGGTTCACCTGCTGCGGGCCGAGGCCAAGGCCTTGGGCCAGTTCGTGCAGGTACTGCGCCTCGGTCTTGTTATCGAGCGCGATGGCCATGACCGACATGGTATAGACTTGGCTCTCCAGCCCTTTCGGCACCTGCTTCACCAGCCCGTCGATGCTGACAGGTGCCGCAAGCTCGTTCTTCACGAACGTCATCTCGGCCTCGGTCGCATCGCTCAGGTTCTCGAGCAGTTTCTTGCGCTCGCCCTCGTCCACCTTGCCATCGGCCTTCGCCGCCTGGATCATCGCCCGCAGCATCAGGGCTGCGGCCGCTTCCTGCGCCGGGGCCGGGGGAACGTCCGGCTCGCCGTAGTTCTGCAAGGACTGGTTCAGCAGGTCGCCGAAACTCGGCTGCGCGCCGCCCTTGGTCGCCGGGGCGCTCCCTGTCGGCGCGCCGCCCTTCACGTCCGCCGGGCCTCCCGTTGCGGCCCCTGCCGCCCCGGCCAGCCCGCCGAGGATGCCGCCCAGACCGCCCGCCCCGGCCAGTTGCCCCAACAGGTCATCGAGGCCGCCGCCCGCGCCGCCGCGCGGGGCACCGGTGCTCCGCCCCGCCGCCCCGCCCGCAAGCTGCTCCAGAAGCCCGCCGAGGCCCCCCATCGGATCGGGTGCATCGGCCTGCGCCCGGCCGGCGGGCGCGCTCGCCTGCCCCGCCGGCTTCGCCCGTCCGCCCAGCACCTGCCCCATGATGTCTTCCAGCCCGCCCGGCGCGGCACCCGCCGTCTGCGTCCGCGCGCCACCGGGCGAGCTTGGCCCGCCGAAACTCCCGCCGCGCCCCGCTCCGGCCTGCGCGCCGCCGCCTTGCGCGCCCTGCATCACCGCGCCCACGCCCTTGGCGATCGCTACGCCGATGGCAACTTTCGCCAATGTTTTCAACAAGCTCATCTCTGAATTTCTCCCGTATTCACCCGAGGGACGGTCCCACGCACCGAAGGCTAGTGCAGAATCGGCCCCACGCAATCACGGAAAAAAAGACCGTTCCTGCCTGCCGCGCGCCCAACCCGTTGCGTGGCAAGGCGGCACAAGCTATCTGGGGGACGGTTTGAGAAGGTCCAGATGATGAAGTTTGCTTCGATTGCACGAAATCCTTGGCCTTTTTGCTGCCGGGATCGTGCTGGCGTCCTGCGGCCGTCAGGATCTCGACGAACCCCCCGCCGACCTTGGGCCTTTCAAACTGGGCCTGAACATCGTCGTCGCCGACAACATGCAGAAGGTGCCGATCTCTCGCGATGCAACCGTCGAGGAATGGGAAACCGGGCTGAAAAAGGCCGTGGCCGACCGTTTCGGGCGCTACGACGGCGACCGCTTCTACAACATCGGCATCAATGTCGACGGATATGCGCTGGCCCCGCCCGGCATTCCCGTTGTCGCTGCCCCGAAGTCGGTCGTGGTTGTCACGGCGAACATCTGGGACGACGCGACCTCGACCCGTCTGAACCCCGAACCCAAGCAGTTCACCGTGTTCGAGAACCTCGATGGCGAGACGGTGCTCGGCTCCGGCTTCACCAAGACCAAGGAACAACAACTGGCGGCGCTGTCCTACAACGTGGCCCAGACGATCGAAGGCTGGTTCCTCGACAACCCGCAATGGTTCGCGGCGGAAGGTGCGATCCCCGGGGCCAACCCGAATGCCAACGCGGAAGAACCCGCCCCCACGTCGATGTCGGCCCCCCGTGCGGCAAAGCCCGCACCCGTCGCCGCGGCGCCCGCACCGATCGACAGCACCACGCTGGAACCTGTCGTGGTGGAACCCGCCCCGCCGGCCGGCACGGCCACGGGCACCGGCCACGGGCACCGGCACGACGACCCCGGTGATCCGCCCGATCCAGCGGCCCGCCGAAGCGGCTCCGGCGAACTGACGCGGGGCCTGCGGCAGTCGCGCGGGCGCTTGATTTCCGTCCTGCCAATGGATAAGTGCCGCGCGGTGTAGAACAGGGCCCCGTCCGGGGCCCCCGAACCGCGAGGCGTGCCCTATGGCGAAGGCAAAGTTTGAACGTACCAAACCGCATGTGAACATCGGGACCATCGGTCACGTTGACCACGGCAAGACGACGCTGACGGCGGCGATCACGAAGTATTTCGGCGAGTTCCGCGCCTATGACCAGATCGACGGTGCGCCGGAAGAGCGTGCGCGGGGGATCACGATCTCGACGGCGCATGTGGAGTATGAGTCCGAGGCGCGGCACTACGCGCACGTGGACTGCCCCGGCCACGCCGACTACGTGAAGAACATGATCACGGGCGCGGCGCAGATGGACGGCGCGATCCTTGTGGTTTCGGCGGCCGACGGCCCGATGCCGCAGACGCGCGAGCACATCCTGCTCGGCCGCCAGGTGGGGATACCCTACATGGTCGTCTACATGAACAAGGTCGACCAGGTGGATGACGAGGAACTGCTGGAACTGGTGGAGATGGAGATCCGCGAGCTTCTGTCGTCCTACGACTATCCCGGCGACGACATTCCGATCATCAAGGGCTCGGCGCTGCACGCGATGAACGGGACGAACCCGGAGATCGGCGAGAACTCGATCCGCGAGCTGATCGCGGCGGTGGACAAGTACATCCCGACGCCGACGCGCGCGGTGGACCAGCCGTTCCTGATGCCGGTCGAGGACGTGTTCTCGATCTCGGGTCGCGGCACGGTGGCCACGGGCCGGATCGAGCGCGGCGTTGTGAAGGTCGGCGAAGAGATCGAGATCGTGGGGATCCGTCCGAACAAGAAGACGGTGTGCACGGGCGTCGAGATGTTCCGCAAGCTGCTGGACCAGGGCGAGGCGGGCGACAACGTGGGCCTTCTGCTGCGCGGCGTTGACCGCGAGGGGATCGAGCGCGGCCAGGTGCTGTGCAAGCCGTCCTCGGTGAAGCCGCACACGAAGTTCGAGGCCGAGGCCTACATCCTGACCAAGGAAGAGGGTGGCCGCCACACGCCGTTCTTCGCGAACTACCGCCCGCAGTTCTACTTCCGCACGACGGACGTGACCGGCACGGTGCAGCTTCCCGAAGGCACCGAGATGGTGATGCCGGGCGACAACCTGAAGTTCAACGTGGAGCTGATCGCCCCGATCGCGATGGAAGAGAAGCTCCGCTTCGCCATCCGTGAAGGCGGCCGCACCGTCGGCGCAGGCGTCGTCTCCAAGATCATCGAGTAACCGGGACAGCCCGATCCGCAGGGACGCGCGGCAAGCCGTGCGTCCCTGTCTTTCATGCCCGGTTCTTCTGTTCAGAAATATCCCGGGGGTGCGGGGGCTGGCCCCCGCTGCCACACACATATTCAGTTTACGACGTTTGTCTTGGTTGACCCTGCACAAGAAACTTTCACGCTGGCCGCAGGGAGAATTCCAATGTGCCAGATCTTCGCGGGGCAGAACCCCGCCCGATATGAATCCGTCACCCGCCGCCTGCGGCTGAACGGCCAGTCCACCAGCATCCGCCTCGAACGCGCCTTCTGGGGCATCCTCGACCGCATCGCGGCGGGCCAGGGCACCTCGACGCCCGTGTTCCTGTCCAAGCTCCATTCCGAGGTGCTGGAGCGGCACGGCGAGGTGTCGAACTTCACCTCGCTGCTGCGCTGCGCCTGCACGATCCACTTGGGCGAGCTGGAACAGATGGACCTGCGCCACCCCATCGCCGCCGAGTGACGCGGAAAATGCGCCTGTAGTAATCCGCTACTACCACGGCGCGACCGCAGCCCCCTAACCTCGCCTGACAACGCCACGAGGTCGGGGAGGACGGATGGCAAAGGCAATCCATTCGATGATCCGCGTGCTCGACGAAGCACGGTCGGTCGCATTCTACGAAACCGCCTTCGGGCTGACGGTTGCCGACCGGCTCGACTTCGACAGCTTCACGCTGGTCTATCTGCAGCAATCCCGAAAGCGACGTTCGAGCTTGAGCTCACGATCAACAAGGGTCGGACCGAGCCCTATGCGCTGGGCGACGGCTACGGCCACCTCGCCGTGTCGGTGCGACGATGTCGACGCCGAGCACGCGCGGCTGACCGCCGCCGGCCTCGCGCCGCGCAAGCTGGTGGACTTCGCCCCCGCGGGCACCGTCATCGCCCGCTTCTTCTTCGTCGCCGATCCCGACGGCTACCAGATCGAGGTGCTGCAGCGGGGCGGCCGCTATCTCTGACCGCAGCCAGCAAGATCAGAACTACGCAAGGGAGGAACCGACATGACTCTTCACATCTCACGAAGCGGGCTGACACGGCGGCAGTTGCTGTCGCGGTCCATCGCCGCCGGCGCGGCCTTCGTCGTCGGCCCCGGCTTCGTCGCGGGAAGCGACGCGGCCTGGGCGACCGAGACTGTCGCGCTGAAGCCCGAGACCATGGCGACGCTCGTCCAGATGGCGCGCGACATCTATCCGCACGACCGGGTCCCCGACCGCTTCTACGTCGTCGCCGTCAAGGGCTACGACACGCACCGACGCCGCGCCCACGGCGATCGAGGCCGGCATCGCCGATCTCGACGCCGCCGCGCAGGGCAAGGGCTTCGCCGGCTACCTCGGCACCGGCTGGGAAGCGCGACCGCGTCGCGCTGCTGCGCGGCATCGAAGACAGCGCCTTCTTCCAGAAGGTCCGCGGCGGGCTCGTGACCGGCCTCTACAACCAGAAGGAGGTCTGGCCGATCTTCGGCTACGAGGGCGAAAGCTATTCGCAAGGGCGGCTACATCGACCGCGGCTTCGACGACATCGACTGGCTGCTAAGGCAGGAGGACCGGACACATGGCTGCAAAATTCGATCTCGAACGACGACAGCGTCGTCGTCATCATCGGCTCCGGCGCCGGCGGCGGCACGCTCGGCAACGAACTGGCCCAGAAGGGCATCAAGGTCGTGATCCTCGAGGCCGGCGGGCGCTACCAGCCCGAGGACTTCGTCAACGACGAATGGGAGAGCTTCGCCCAGCTCGCCTGGCTCGACAAGCGCACCACCTCCGGCGACTGGCGGGTGGCGCAGGACTTCCCGAGCCTGCCGGCCTGGATCGTCAAGGCGGTCGGCGGCTCGACGATCCACTGGGCCGGCGCGTCGCTGCGCTTCCAGGAGCACGAGTTCAAGGCGCTGACCACCTACGGCACGGTCGACGGCGCCAACCTGCTCGACTGGCCGATCACGCTCGCCGAGATGGAGCCCTGGTACGCCAAGGCCGAGGACAAGATGGGCGTCACCCGCACCAACGGCATCCCGGCCTGCCCGGCAACAACAACTTCAAGGTGCTGGAGGCCGGCGCCAAGAAGCTCGGCTACAAGGACGTGCACACCGGCCACATGGCGATCAACTCGCGCCGACGCGACGACCGCGACGCCCTGCCAGCAGATCGGCTTCTGCTTCCAGGGCTGCAAGTGGGGCGCCAAGTGGTCGACGCTCTACACCGAGATCCCGAAGGGCGAGGCGACCGGCAACCTCGAGGTGCGGCCGAGCGCGCCATGTCGCTCAAGATCGAGCACGACGACGTCCGGCAAGGTCACCGGCGTCGTCTATGCCGACGCGGACGGCAAGCAGCAGCGCCAGAAGGCGCGCATCGTCTGCGTCGCCGGCAACTTCGATCGAGAGCCCGCGCCTGCTGCTGAACTCGGCCTCGTCGATGTTCCCGGACGGCCTCGCCAACTCCTCCGGCCAGGTCGGGCGCAACTACATGCGCCACATGACCGGCTCGGTCTACGGCGTCTTCGACAAGCCGGTGCACATGTAGCGCGGCACGACCATGGCCGGCATCATCCAGGACGAGGCGCGGCACGATCCGTCGCGCGGCTTCGTCGGCGGCTACGAGCTGGAGACGCTGTCGCTCGGCCTGCCGTTCATGGCGGCCTTCCTCGATCCGGGCGCCTGGGGCCGCGAGTTCACGACCGGCGCTCGACAGCTACGACAACATGGCCGGGCATGTGGATCGTCGGCGAGGACATGCCGCAGGAGACGAACCGCGTGACGCTGAACACCGACGTGAAGGACCAGTACGGCCTGCCGGTGCCGAACGTCCACTTCGACGACCACCCGAACGACGTCGCGATGCGCAACCACGCCTACGAGCAGGGGCAGGCGATCTACGAGGCGGTCGGGGCGACCCGCACCTTCCCGACGCCGCCCTATCCGTCGACGCACAATCTCGGCACCAACCGGATGCGCGAGAAGCCGCGCGACGGCGTGGTGAACAAGTGGGGCCAGACCCACGACATCAAGAACCTGTTCGTCTCGGACGGCAGCCAGTTCACCACCGGCGCGGCCGAGAACCCGACGCTGACCATCGTGGCGCTGGCGATCCGCCAGGCCGACCACATCGCGCGGGAGATGTCGGCGAACACGATCTGACCCTTCCGTCGGCACATCCCCCGACCCTTGGCCGCCCTCCGGGGCGGCCTTTTTCATCGCGCGCCGGATCGCGCCCGGCCCCCGGATTCCCCCCTTGATTTCGCCGCCCGCCTGCCGTAGCACCCCGGCAGGCCTAGGAGTTTAGCTCAGTTGGTAGAGCATCGGTCTCCAAAACCGAGGGTCGTGGGTTCGAGTCCCCCAACTCCTGCCAGCCTTTCTCCCTGAAATCCGTCCGCTTTTGACTTGGTTTCGCCCTGACAGGGCCGTTCTTGCACGCCATCCCTGACCTCGGTGAGGCGGTACCGATGCGGAACGGGAGTGTGTTCGTGCTGTCTTCTCTGCGTAACCTGTCATGGCACGTCACCGCCCTTCTGGGGCTGGCCGTTCTGGCCATCGCCCTTCAACTCTCCGCCACCGGACGCCAGATCGACGCGCCGCGCGCCGCCGCACGCGCGGCGGGTATGCCGGACGCCGTGGCGCTGGCTGCGTTCGACCCGGCGCGCGACGCACATCCCGCGGGCGAGGTGAACGTCACGGCCCGGATCGACCCGTCGGCCGTGATCACCGTCACCCGGCGCATCCGTGGCGACGACGGCACCGACCTGTCCGAGACCCGCCGCCTCTATCCGCTGCAGGACGCCGGCGACAAACGCGCCTCGACGACCGTGCGCGGCGCGGTGCTGCTGACCGATGCGCAGGTGGGCGATTTTCTCGCCCTGATCGCGGCGACGGGCGAGCCAGCCCGAGGGCAGGCGCGCATCGTCCCGCTGAACGGCCTGCGCGAGGTCGACCCGCCGCTCGCCGATCCGGCGCTGGCCGCCCTGCGCAGCCTCGGCCTGGAGCCGGCGGACGGGTTCCTGTTCGTCATGCCCTTCCTCAAGGGCCGCGACGCCTTCCTCGCCGATCACTCGGGGTCGTGGAACGCGATGGTCGCTGTCGCCTTCGGTCTCGGCGGCGGCCTCGTGGTGCTGGCCGTCGGCAAGGTCATCCGCCGCCAGCGCGCCTTCACCGCCACCCGCCGCGCCGCGCTGCCGTGTGAGTAGCCCCGCGAGCCGCCCATTCCCGACGCTTTCTGTCTGCATACGAAAGTCATATGCGGTTCATACGGTTTTCATACCGCCGCGAAACGCTTGAATTCCCCCCTCCAAGCGCGTATCTGCCCCCGGACAGATGCAGCAGGACCGAACCGATGGCCACCAAGGCAAACCCTTTCCAGTTCCTCCAGCAGGTCCGCTCCGAAGTCGGCAAGGTGGTCTGGCCGTCGCGGCGCGAGGTGGTGCTGACGACCGTGATGGTCTTCATCATGGCGGCGCTGACCTCGGTCTTCTTCTTCCTCGTGGATCTCGTCATCCGCACCGGCCTGACTTACGTGCTGACCATGTTCGGCCAGTCCTGAACCCTGCCGTTTTCCCTTGAATTCCACCGGTCGCCCTAGTAATGCGGGCGTCATCCAAAGGAAGACGGCGCGCATCGATTCGGGTTGCGCGCTGTTTTTTGTTCGGGGCATTGCGGTTCAACCGCTTGAAAACAAAAGAGCTTCGGGGGGTTGTCCCTACGGGCGACAGAGGTGACTGAGGCATGGCCAAGCGGTGGTATTCGGTGAGCGTTCTCTCCAATTTTGAGAAGAAGATCGCCGAGCAGATCAAGACAGCCGTTGCCGAAGCCGGTCTCGAGGACGAGATCGACGAAGTGCTGGTGCCGACCGAAGAGGTCATCGAAGTGCGCCGGGGCAAGAAGGTCACGTCCGAGCGGCGCTTCATGCCGGGCTATGTCCTTGTCCGCATGGAAATGTCGAACCGCGGCTATCACCTGATCTCCTCGATCAACCGCGTGACCGGCTTCCTCGGCCCGCAGGGCAAGCCCATGCCGATGCGCGACGCCGAAGTGAACGCCATCCTGAACCGTGTCGAAGAAGGCGAGATTGCCCCGCGCAACCTGATCCGCTTCGACATCGGCGAGAAGGTGAAAGTCACCGACGGCCCCTTCGAAGGCTTCGACGGAATGGTCGAGGAAGTCGATGAACCGCACAGCCGCCTCAAGGTGTCTGTCTCGATTTTCGGCCGGGCGACCCCGGTCGAGCTGGAATTCACGCAGGTGTCGAAAGACGGCTGACGTGCATCGCGTGGGAGGCGAGCGCGCCGGGTCATGAGCCCGGGGTGACGGACCGAACCACTAAACGGCCCCAGCCGGGGCGGTGAGAAGAAGGAGAGGCCATATGGCCAAGAAGATCGTCGGGCAGCTCAAGCTGCAAGTGAAGGCGGGGCAAGCCAACCCGTCCCCGCCCGTTGGCCCCGCTCTGGGCCAGCGTGGACTGAACATCATGGCCTTCGTGAAGGAATTCAACGCGAAGTCCGCTGACCTGGAGCCGGGCTCGCCTACGCCGGTCATCATCACATACTATCAGGACAAGTCGTTCAGCCTTGAGCTGAAGACCGCGCCTGCCTCGTTCTACCTAAAGAAGGCCGCCGGACTGAAGCCGGTCGGCAAGCGGAACCGCCCCAAGGGCTCGTCGCGTCCGGGCCGCGATGTCGCGGGATCGGTAACGGTCGCGCAGATCCGTCAGATCGCGGAAGCGAAGATGAAGGATCTGAATGCCAACTCGGTCGAGGCGGCGATGCAGATCATTCTTGGGTCGGCCAAGTCCTGCGGTATCGAGGTCAAGGGGTAAGTCATGGCAAAGCTTGGAAAACGCACCCGCGCCGCGCGGGAAGCCTTTGCGGACAAGACCAACCTGACGGTTGAAGCCGCCGTGAAGCTGATCAAGACCGCCGCCTCGGCGAAGTTCGACGAGACGATGGAAATCGCGATGAACCTGGGCGTCGACCCGCGCCATGCCGACCAGATGGTCCGCGGCGTGGTCACGCTGCCGAACGGCACGGGCAAGACCGTGCGCGTGGCCGTGTTCGCGCGTGGCGCCAAGGCCGACGAGGCCAAGGCCGCCGGTGCGGATATCGTGGGGGCCGAAGATCTGATGGAGACCATCCAGCAGGGCAAGATCGAGTTCGACCGTTGCATCGCGACGCCGGACATGATGCCGCTGGTCGGCCGCCTGGGAAAGATCCTCGGGCCGCGCAACCTGATGCCGAACCCCAAGGTTGGCACCGTGACGATGGACGTGAAAGCGGCCGTCGAAGCGGCGAAGGGCGGCGAAGTGCAGTTCAAGGTCGAGAAGGCCGGGGTGATCCATGCCGGGATCGGCAAGGTTTCTTTCGATGACGGCAAGCTGGCCGAAAACGTGCGCGCCTTCGTCGATGCCGTCAGCCGTGCCCGGCCCGCCGGGGCGAAGGGCGCCTACCTCAAGAAGGTGTCGCTCTCGTCCACGATGGGTCCGGGCGTTTCGGTCGACCTGACCTCGGCCACCGGAAACTGACGCAGGGCGGGGTTCACCCCGCCGCTGCGACAGGGCGGGGTGAACCCCGCCCTACGAGATGTCCCGGCCCACAAGGCCGGGAAGCAGGGGCGAAAGCCCCGTTCTGTCCGAGACGGCGGGTGAGGCGCAAACCTCTTAATCTCCTGCCTGAGATGGGTGAACGAGACGGATTTCCGGGGTTTCCTCGGGTTGATCTTGGCCTCGGGACCTCAATCGGACCCGACGCCCCCGCCAAGGGGGCAAACATGAGCCGGGGGGAAACCCCCACACTTGGAGTGAAACTGTGGATAGAGCCCAGAAAGAGAAAGTGGTCGATGAACTCGGCCAGATCTTCGAAAGCTCTGGCGTCGTGGTGGTTGCCCACTACGAAGGCATGACGGTTTCTCAGATGCAGGACCTGCGCGCAGAGATGCGTGCCGTTGGCGGGTCCGTGCGCGTTGCCAAGAACAAGCTCGCCAAGATCGCTCTTGAAGGAAAGCCCGGCGCAAGCATGGGTGATCTGCTCAAGGGGATGACCGTGTTCGCCTATTCCGAAGACCCTGTCGCAGCCGCGAAGGTCACGGACGCCTATGCCAAGAAGAACGAGAAATTCGTGATCCTTGGCGGTGCAATGGGCAATGCGGCTCTCGACCCGGCCGGTGTGAAGGCTGTGGCGTCGATGCCGTCGCGTGAAGAGCTGATCGCTCAGATCGTGTCGATGATCGGCTCCCCGGCGTCTAGCCTTGCCGGTGCGATCGGTGCGCCTGCGTCGAGCATCGCCAGCATCCTCACCACCATCGAGGAGCGGCAAGCCGCCTGAGAAACCTGATGCCTTCGTGGGGTTGAACCCCCGACGTCGGACCCCATCTTGATAGGAATGGAACGTACTATGGCTGATCTGAACAAACTTGCCGAAGAAATCGTCGGACTGACCCTTCTTCAGGCGCAAGAACTGAAAACCATCCTCAAGGACAAGTACGGCATCGAGCCGGCCGCCGGTGGCGCCGTCATGATGGCCGGTCCTGCCGCCGGCGCGGCTCCCGCTGCTGCCGAAGAGGAAAAGACCGAGTTCGACGTCGTGCTGACCGAAGCCGGCCCGAACAAGATCAACGTGATCAAGGAAGTCCGCGCAATCACCGGTCTTGGCCTGAAAGAAGCCAAGGATCTGGTCGAAGCCGGCGGCAAGGTGAAGGAAGGCGCGACGAAAGCCGACGCCGAAACCATCAAGAAAAAGCTCGAAGACGCTGGTGCCAAGGTCGAGCTGAAGTAATCGGACGGGATGCGCCTTGCATCCTGATCGCTGAACATGGCTGGGCCCGAAGGAATTCGGGCCCGGCTTTCTGTGTCTGAACGCCACATCTTGGCAGGCCCTCCCGGTAACGAGGTTCTTCCAGGATGCGGTGCAAGGTTCGGGAGCGGTCCGGTGGGACGGGCCGCATGAATGGAACCTGCCCCCCTGTTTCGCAAGCGGTGCGTGCCCGTGACCCCGACGGCACGCCCCCGCGAGAGACGAAAGGTGACGACGAGCATGGCTCAATCCTATGTCGGTCAAAAACGCATTCGCCGCTACTTCGGCAAGATCCGTGAAGTCCTTGAGATGCCGAACCTCATCGAGGTTCAGAAGTCATCCTACGACCTGTTCCTGAAATCGGGCGAAGGCCCGAAACCCGCCGATGGCGAAGGTATCCAGGGCGTGTTCCAGTCGGTCTTTCCGATCAAGGACTTCAACGAGAACGCGGTGCTGGAGTTCGTGAAATACGAGCTCGAGAAGCCGAAGTACGACGTCGATGAATGCCAGAGCCGCGACATGACCTATGCAGCGCCCCTGAAGGTGACGCTGCGGCTGATCGTGTTCGATACCGACGAGGATACCGGCGCACGCTCGGTCAAGGACATCAAGGAACAGGACGTCTACATGGGCGACATGCCCCTGATGACCTCGAACGGGACGTTCATCGTGAACGGGACCGAGCGGGTGATCGTCAGCCAGATGCACCGCTCGCCCGGTGTGTTCTTCGACCATGACAAGGGCAAGACGCATTCCTCGGGCAAACTGCTGTTCGCCTGCCGGATCATTCCCTATCGCGGCTCCTGGCTCGACTTCGAGTTCGACGCGAAGGACATCGTCTTTGCGCGCATCGACCGCCGGCGGAAGCTGCCGGTGACGACGCTGCTCTATGCCCTGGGCATGGATCAGGAAGGGATCATGTCGGCCTATTACGAGACCGTCATGTTCAAGCATTCGAAGAACAAGGGTTGGGTCACCAAGTTCTTCCCCGAGCGTCTGCGCGGTACGCGCCCGTCCTACGACATCGTCGATGCGGCGACCGGCGAGGTGATCTGCAAGGCGGGCGACAAGATGACGCCCCGCATGGCCAATGAACTGATCAAGTCGGGCAAGGTCACCGAGCTTCTGGTGCCCTTCGACCAGATCGTCGGTCGCTACGTGGCCAAGGACATCATCAACGAGGAAACCGGCGAGATCTGGGTCGAAGCCGGTGACGAACTGACGATGGAATACGACCGCGATGGCGGCGTGAAGGGTGGCACGCTGAAGCTGCTGCTCGACCAGGGCATCACCGACATCCCGGTACTCGACATCGACAACGTCAACGTCGGCCCCTACATCCGCAACACCATGGCGGTGGACAAGAACATGGGCCGCGATACCGCGCTCATGGACATCTACCGCGTGATGCGCCCGGGCGAGCCGCCGACCGTCGAAGCCGCCAGCCAGCTTTTCGACACGCTGTTCTTCGACAGCGAACGCTATGACCTGTCGGCCGTCGGCCGGGTGAAGATGAACATGCGCCTCGATCTGGGCCGCCCCGACACCCAGCGCACGCTGGACCGGGCAGACATCATCGCCTGCATCAAGGCGCTGACCGAACTGCGCGACGGCAAGGGCGAGATCGACGATATCGACCACCTCGGCAACCGCCGGGTCCGCTCGGTCGGCGAACTGATGGAGAACCAGTACCGCGTCGGCCTGCTTCGCATGGAGCGGGCGATCAAGGAACGCATGTCGTCGGTCGAAATCGACACGATCATGCCGCAGGATCTCATCAACGCCAAACCGGCGGCGGCGGCTGTGCGTGAATTCTTCGGCTCCTCACAGCTGTCCCAGTTCATGGACCAGACCAACCCGCTGTCGGAAGTGACGCACAAGCGCCGGCTTTCGGCGCTGGGGCCGGGCGGTCTGACCCGCGAGCGTGCAGGCTTCGAGGTGCGCGACGTGCACCCGACGCACTATGGCCGGATGTGCCCGATCGAGACGCCTGAAGGCCAGAACATCGGCCTGATCAACTCGCTGGCGACATATGCCCGCGTGAACAAGTACGGCTTCATCGAGACTCCTTATCGCAAGGTCATCGACAACAAGGTCACCGACGAAGTGGTCTACATGTCGGCGACCGAGGAAATGCGCCACACCGTTGCACAGGCCAATGCGGCACAGGATTTCGAGGGCCACTTCACCGATGATCTGATCTCGTCGCGCAAGGGCGGCGAATTCATGCTGAACCCTGCCGACGCGATCGATCTGATCGACGTGTCGCCGAAGCAGCTCGTCTCGGTCGCGGCCTCGCTGATCCCGTTCCTTGAGAACGACGACGCGAACCGGGCCCTGATGGGCTCGAACATGCAGCGTCAGGCGGTGCCACTCCTGCAATCGGACGCGCCCTTCGTGGGCACGGGGATCGAGGCAGTCGTGGCACGCGACAGCGGTGCGGCCATCATGGCCCGCCGTGCCGGCGTGATCGACCAGGTTGACGCGACCCGTATCGTCGTGCGCGCGACCGAGATGCTGGAACCCGGCGAGCCGGGCGTCGACATCTACCGTCTGCGCAAGTTCAAGCGCTCCAACCAGTCGTCCTGCATCAACCAGCGCCCGCTGGTGAAGGTGGGCGATGTCGTGACCCGTGGCGAGGTGGTGGCCGACGGCCCCTGCACCGACATGGGCGAACTGGCCCTGGGCCGGAACGTCGTCGTCGCCTTCATGCCGTGGAACGGCTACAACTACGAGGACTCGATCCTGATTTCCGAGCGCATCCTGCGTGACGACGTGTTCACCTCGATCCACATCGAGGAATACGAAGTCGCGGCGCGCGACACGAAACTGGGGCCGGAAGAGATCACCCGCGATATCCCGAACGTCGGCGAGGAAGCCCTTCGCAACCTCGACGAAGCCGGGATTGTCTATATCGGCGCCGAAGTGCAGCCGGGCGACATCCTCGTGGGCAAGATCACCCCCAAGGGCGAAAGCCCGATGACGCCCGAAGAGAAGCTGCTTCGCGCGATTTTCGGCGAAAAGGCATCGGACGTGCGCGACACGTCCTTGCGCCTGCCGCCGGGAGCCTATGGCACGATCGTCGAGGTCCGCGTCTTCAACCGCCACGGCGTCGACAAGGACGAGCGTGCGTTGCAGATCGAGCGCGAGGAAGTCGAACGTCTGGCCCGTGACCGGGACGACGAACTCGCCATCCTTGAGCGTAACATCTACTCGCGCCTCAAGACGCTGGTGATGGGCAAGGTCGCCGTGAAGGGGCCGAAGGGCATCCGTTCCGGCTCCACCATCGACGACGAACTGCTGGGCACGCTGTCGCGCGGCCAGTGGTGGCAGCTTGCCCTCGGCGAGGAAGCCGATGCGAAGGATGTCGAGGCCCTGCACGACCAGTACGAGGCGCAGAAGCGCGCGCTCGAGCACCGGTTCGAGGACAAGGTCGAGAAGGTCCGTCGCGGCGACGACCTGCCTCCGGGCGTTATGAAGATGGTCAAGGTCTTCGTGGCGGTGAAGCGCAAGCTGCAGCCGGGCGACAAGATGGCCGGCCGTCACGGCAACAAGGGCGTCATCTCCAAGGTCGTTCCGATCGAGGACATGCCGTTCCTGGCCGACGGCACCGCCGTCGACCTGGTGCTCAACCCGCTGGGCGTGCCGTCGCGCATGAACGTCGGGCAGATCCTCGAAACCCACATGGGCTGGGCCGCGCGCGGTCTGGGCATCAAGATCGACGAGGCTCTGAAGCAGTATCGCCGCTCGGGTGACATGACCCCGGTGCGCGAAGCCGTGCGTCTTGCCTATGGCGACGAGACCTACGAGGCCGCCTTTGCGGACCGCGAGGAGGCCGATTTCCTCGAACTCGCAGGTAACGTGACAAAAGGTGTGCCGATTGCTTCGCCGGTCTTCGATGGTGCGAAGGAAGCCGACGTCAACGACGCGCTGGTGCGCGCCGGGTTCGACACATCGGGCCAGTCGGTCGTCTTCGACGGACGCTCGGGTGAGCAGTTCACCCGCAAGGTCACTGTCGGGGTGAAGTACATGCTGAAGCTCCATCACCTGGTGGATGACAAGCTGCACGCACGTTCGACGGGCCCCTACTCGCTCGTTACCCAGCAACCGCTGGGCGGCAAGGCGCAGTTCGGTGGCCAGCGTCTCGGCGAGATGGAGGTCTGGGCGCTTGAAGCTTACGGCGCGGCCTACACCCTGCAGGAAATGCTGACGGTGAAGTCGGACGACGTCGCGGGCCGGACCAAGGTCTACGAGTCGATCGTCAAGGGCGAGGACAACTTCGAGGCCGGCGTGCCGGAATCGTTCAATGTTCTGGTCAAGGAGGTCCGCGGTCTGGGCCTCAACATGGAACTCCTGGATGCGGAGGAAGACGAGTGATGTGACGCGCCGAAATTTCTGCGAAATTTCTGATTTTTCGCAGAAAAATCGGCCCGGCCGCCGCCCGCTCCCCCGCCTCTGCCCCTTTTCAAGGATGTGAAGATGAACCAGGAACTCTCGACGAACCCCTTCAACCCGGTGGCTCCCGTCAAGACCTTCGACGAGATCAAGATCTCTCTGGCCAGCCCCGAGCGGATCCTGTCGTGGTCCTATGGCGAGATCAAGAAGCCGGAAACCATCAACTACCGTACGTTCAAGCCCGAGCGTGACGGCCTGTTCTGCGCGCGGATCTTTGGGCCGATCAAGGATTACGAATGCCTGTGCGGCAAATACAAGCGCATGAAGTATCGCGGCGTCGTTTGCGAGAAATGCGGCGTGGAAGTCACGCTGCAAAAGGTGCGGCGCGAGCGGATGGGCCATATCGAACTGGCCTCGCCGGTTGCGCATATCTGGTTTCTGAAATCGCTGCCCAGCCGGATCGGCCTGATGCTGGACATGACCCTGCGCGATCTGGAGCGGGTTCTCTACTTCGAGAACTACGTGGTGATCGAGCCGGGACTGACCGACCTCACCTATCAGCAGCAGTTGACCGAGGAAGAATATCTCGACGCACAGGACCAGTACGGCGCCGACGCCTTCACCGCCAATATCGGTGCTGAGGCGATCCGCGAGATGCTGGCCGCGATCGACCTGGAGTTCGACCGCCGAACAACTGCGCGAGGATCTCAAGGAAGCCACGGGCGAGTTGAAGCCGAAGAAGATCATCAAGCGGCTCAAGATCGTCGAGTCGTTCCTCGAGTTGGGCAACCGGCCGGAGTGGATGATCCTGACCGTGCTGCCCGTGATCCCGCCGGAATTGCGCCCGCTGGTTCCGCTGGACGGCGGCCGCTTCGCCACGTCGGATCTGAACGACCTTTACCGCCGCGTCATCAACCGCAACAACCGCCTGAAGCGCCTGATCGAACTTCGTGCGCCCGACATCATCGTGCGCAACGAAAAGCGGATGCTGCAGGAAGCGGTCGATGCGTTGTTCGACAACGGCCGTCGCGGCCGCGTGATCACGGGCACCAACAAGCGCCCGCTGAAATCGCTGTCCGACATGCTGAAGGGCAAGCAGGGCCGGTTCCGCCAGAACCTTCTCGGCAAGCGGGTGGACTTCTCGGGCCGTTCGGTCATCGTGACCGGACCGGAACTGAAGCTGCACCAGTGCGGCCTGCCGAAGAAGATGGCGCTCGAACTGTTCAAGCCGTTCATCTATTCGCGGCTCGAGGCGAAGGGGCTGTCCAGCACCGTAAAGCAGGCCAAGAAGCTGGTCGAAAAGGAACGCCCCGAAGTCTGGGATATCCTTGACGAGGTCATCCGCGAGCATCCGGTTCTGCTGAACCGCGCGCCCACGCTGCACCGTCTTGGCATCCAGGCGTTCGAGCCGATCCTGATCGAAGGCAAGGCGATCCAGTTGCACCCGCTGGTCTGCTCGGCCTTCAACGCCGACTTCGACGGCGACCAGATGGCCGTTCACGTGCCGCTGTCGCTGGAAGCCCAGCTTGAAGCGCGCGTGCTGATGATGTCGACCAACAACGTGCTGTCGCCGGCCAACGGCGCGCCGATCATCGTGCCGTCGCAGGACATGGTCCTTGGTCTCTACTACACGACCATGGAACGCAAAGGCATGAAGGGCGAAGGCATGTTGTTCGCCTCGATCGAAGAGGTCGAGCATGCCCTTGCTGCGGGCGAAGTGCACCTGCACGCCAAGATCACCGCGCGGATCAAGCAGATCGACGATGAAGGCAACGAGGTGCTGAAGCGCTACGAGACGACGCCGGGCCGCCTGCGGCTGGGCAATCTCCTGCCGTTGAACGCCAAGGCTCCGTTCGAGCTGGTCAACCGCCTGCTGCGCAAGAAGGACGTGCAGAACGTCATCGACACCGTCTACCGCTACTGCGGCCAGAAGGAGTTCGGTCATCTTCTGTGACCAGATCATGGGTCTGGGCTTCCGCGAGGCGTTCCGTGCCGGCATCTCGTTCGGCAAGGACGACATGCTGATCCCGGACTCGAAGTGGACCATCGTGAACGATGTCCGCGATCAGGTGAAGGAGTTCGAACAGCAGTACATGGACGGCCTGATCACCCAGGGTGAGAAGTACAACAAGGTCGTCGATGCCTGGTCGAAGTGCTCCGACAAGGTCGCGGGCGAGATGATGGCCGAGATATCGGCCGTCCGGTACGACGACAACGGCGCCGAAAAGGAGCCGAACTCGGTCTACATGATGTCCCACTCCGGGGCCCGTGGCTCGCCTGCGCAGATGAAGCAGCTGGGCGGGATGCGCGGCCTGATGGCCAAGCCGTCGGGCGAGATCATCGAGACGCCGATCATCTCCGAACTTCAAGGAAGGCCTGACCGTGCTGGAGTACTTCAACTCCACCCACGGCGCGCGCAAGGGTCTGGCGGATACGGCGCTCAAGACGGCGAACTCGGGCTACCTGACCCGCCGTCTGGTCGACGTGGCGCAGGACTGCATCGTGCGGTCGAACGACTGCGGCACCGAAAACGCGCATCACCGCCGTCGCGGCGGTGAACGACGGCGAGGTGGTGTCGCTCGCTGGCCGAACGTGTGCTGGGCCGGGTCGCGGCGGAAGACATCCTTGTTCCGGGCACGGACGAGGTCATCGTCAGCCGCAACGAGCTGATCGACGAACGCCGGGCGGATGCGATCAACACCGCCGGTGTTGCCATCGCGCCCGCATCCGCAGCCCGCTGACCTGCGAGGCCGAGGAAGGCGTCTGCGCCATGTGCTACGGGCGCGACCTTGCCCGCGGCACGATGGTGAACGTCGGCGAAGCTGTCGGCATCATCGCCGCGCAGTCGATCGGCGAACCCGGCACGCAGCTGACGATGCGGACCTTCCACATCGGCGGCATCGCGCAGGGCGGCCAGCAGTCGTTCCTCGAAGCGTCGCAGGAAGGCAAGATCGAGTTCCGCAACGCGAACCTCCTGTCCAACGCCGCACGGCGAGCAGATCGTGATGGGCCGCAACATGCAGATCGCCATCATCGACGAGAACGGCGTGGAGCGGGCGAGCCACAAGGTCGGCTACGGCGCCAAGGTGCACGTCAAGGACGGCCAGTAGGTCAAGCGCGGCGACAAGCTGTTCGAATGGGACCCCTACACGCTGCCGATCATCGCCGAAAAGGGCGGTGTGGCGAGGTTCGTCGACCTCGTCTCGGGCATCTCGGTCCGGGAAGAGACCGACGACGCCACCGGCATGACGCAGAAGATCGTCTCCGACTGGCGGTCCGCGCCGAGGGGCAACGACCTGAAGCCGGAGATCATCATCCTCGACCCGGAAACTGGCGATCCGGTGCGGAACGAGGCGGGCAACCCGATCACCTACCCCATGTCGGTGGACGCGATCCTGTCGGTCGAGGACGGGCAGGAGATGCGGCCCGGCGACGTCGTGGCGCGTATTCCGCGCGAAGGGGCCAAGACCAAGGACATCACCGGGGGTCTTCCCCCGCGTGGCGGAACTCTTCGAGGCGCGTCGTCCGAAGGACCACGCGATCATCGCCGAAATCGATGGCCACGTGCACTTCGGCAAGGACTACAAGAACAAGCGCCGGATCACGATCGAGCCGGTGGACGAGAGCCTGCAGCCGATCGAGTACATGGTGCCCGAAGGGCAAGCACATCCCGGTGCAGGAAGGCGACTTCGTCCAGAAGGGCGACTACATCATGGACGGCAACCCGGCCCCGCATGACATCCTCGCCGGATCCTGGGGGTCGAGGCGCTGGCCGACTACCTGATCGACGAGGTGCAGGACGTCTACCGGCTGCAGGGCGTGAAGATCAACGACAAGCACATCGAGGTGATCGTTCGCCAGATGCTGCAGAAGTGGGAGATCCTCGACAGCGGCGACACGACGCTCCTGAAGGGCGAGCAGGTCGACAAGGTCGAGTTCGACGAGGTCAACGAGAAGGCGCTGATCGCCAAGGCCTGCGCCCGGCCAAGGGCGAGCCGATCCTGCTCGGCATCACCAAGGCGTCGCTCCAGACCCGCTCGTTCATCTCGGCGGCGTCGTTCCAGGAGACGACGCGGGTGCTGACCGAGGCGGCGGTGCAGGGCAAGCGCGACAAGCTGGTCGGCCTGAAGGAGAACGTCATCGTCGGCCGTCTGATCCCGGCCGGCACCGGCGGCGCCACCACCCGCGTGAAGAAGATCGCAGCCGACCGCGATCATGACCGTGATCGAGGCGCGCCGTTCGGAAGCCGAGATTGCCGCAGCGCTCGCCGCCCCGATCGAAGAACCGATGGAGGTCGAGGTGGACAGCGGCCTGGTCGATACCGTCGAAAGCCG
>CAVZRP010000007.1:0-484448 GCA_963777765.1 uncultured Alphaproteobacteria bacterium
AGCCCTTCGCAACCTCGACGAAGCCGGGATTGTCGACATCCGCGCCGAAGTGCAGCCGGGCGACATCCTCGTGGGCAAGATCACCCCCAAGGGCGAAAGCCCGATGACGCCCGAAGAGAAGCTGCTTCGCGCGATTTTCGGCGAAAGGCATCGGACGTGCGCGACACATCCTTGCGCCTGCCGCCGGGAGCCTATGGCACGATCGTCGAGGTCCGCGTCTTCAACCGCCACGGCGTCGACAAGGACGAGCGTGCGTTGCAGATCGAGCGCGAGGAAGTCGAACGTCTGGCCCGTGACCGGGACGACGAACTCGCCATCCTTGAGCGTAACATCTACTCGCGCCTCAAGACGCTGGTGATGGGCAAGGTCGCCGTGAAGGGGCCGAAGGGCATCCGTTCCGGCTCCACCATCGACGACGAACTGCTGGGCACGCTGTCGCGCGGCCAGTGGTGGCAGCTTGCCCTCGGCGAGGAAGCCGATGCGAAGGATGTCGAGGCCCTGCACGACCAGTACGAGGCGCAGAAGCGCGCGCTCGAGCACCGGTTCGAGGACAAGGTCGAAAAGGTCCGTCGCGGTGACGATCTGCCTCCGGGCGTTATGAAGATGGTCAAGGTCTTCGTCGCGGTGAAGCGCAAGCTGCAGCCGGGCGACAAGATGGCCGGCCGTCACGGCAACAAGGGCGTCATTTCCAAAGTCGTTCCGATCGAGGACATGCCGTTCCTCGCCGACGGCACCGCCGTCGACCTGGTGCTGAACCCGCTGGGCGTGCCGTCGCGCATGAACGTCGGGCAGATCCTCGAGACCCACATGGGCTGGGCCGCCCGCGGCCTGGGCATCAAGATCGACGAGGCTCTGAAGAGCTATCGCCGCTCGGGTGATATGACCCCGGTGCGCGAGCCGTGCGTCTTGCCTATGGCGACGAGACCTACGAGGCGGCCTTTGCGGACCGCGAGGAGGCCGATTTCCTCGAGCTCTCTGGCAACGTGACAAAAGGCGTGCCGATTGCTTCGCCGGTCTTCGATGGTGCGAAGGAAGCCGACGTCAACGACGCGCTGGTGCGCGCCGGGTTCGACACATCGGGCCAGTCGGTCGTCTTCGACGGACGCTCGGGCGAGCAGTTCACCCGCAAGGTCACTGTCGGGGTGAAGTACATGCTGAAGCTCCATCACCTGGTGGATGACAAGCTGCACGCACGTTCGACCGGCCCCTACTCGCTCGTTACCCAGCAACCGCTGGGCGGCAAGGCGCAGTTCGGTGGCCAGCGTCTCGGCGAGATGGAGGTCTGGCGCTGGAAGCTTACGGCGCGGCCTACACCCTGCAGGAAATGCTGACGGTGAAGTCGGACGACGTCGCGGGCCGGACCAAGGTCTACGAGTTGATCGTCAAGGGCGAGGACAACTTCGAGGCCGGCGTGCCGGAATTGTTCAATGTTCTGGTCAAGGAGGTCCGCGGTCTGGGCCTCAACATGGAACTCCTGGATGCGGAGGAAGACGAGTGATGTGACGCGCCGAAATTTCTCGAAATTTCTGATTTTTCGCAGAAAAATCGGCCTGGCCGCCGCCCGCTCCCCCGCCTCTGCCCCTTTTCAAGGATGTGAAGATGAACCAGGAACTCTCGACGAACCCCTTCAACCCGGTGGCTCCCGTCAAGACCTTCGACGAGATCAAGATCTCTCTGGCCAGCCCTGAGCGGATCCTGTCGTGGTCCTATGGCGAGATCAAGAAGCCGGAAACCATCAACTACCGTACGTTCAAGCCCGAGCGTGACGGCCTGTTCTGCGCGCGGATCTTCGGGCCGATCAAGGACTACGAATGCCTCTGCGGCAAATACAAGCGCATGAAGTATCGCGGCGTCGTCTGCGAGAAATGCGGCGTGGAAGTCACGCTGCAAAAGGTGCGGCGCGAGCGGATGGGCCATATCGAACTGGCCTCGCCGGTTGCGCATATCTGGTTTCTGAAATCGCTGCCCAGCCGAATCGGCCTGATGCTGGACATGACCCTGCGCGATCTGGAGCGGGTTCTCTACTTCGAGAACTACGTGGTGATCGAGCCGGGACTGACCGACCTCACCTATCAGCAGCAGTTGACCGAGGAAGAGTATCTCGACGCACAGGACCAGTACGGCGCCGACGCCTTCACCGCCAATATCGGTGCTGAGGCGATCCGCGAGATGCTGGCCGCGATCGACCTGGAGTCGACCGCCGAACAACTGCGCGAGGATCTCAAGGAAGCCACGGGCGAGTTGAAGCCGAAGAAGATCATCAAGCGGCTCAAGATCGTCGAGTTCGTTCCTCGAGTCGGGCAACCGGCCGGAGTGGATGATCCTGACCGTGCTGCCCGTGATCCCGCCGGAATTGCGCCCGCTGGTTCCTCTGGACGGCGGCCGCTTCGCAACGTCGGATCTGAACGACCTTTACCGCCGCGTCATCAACCGCAACAACCGCCTGAAGCGCCTGATCGAACTTCGTGCGCCCGACATCATCGTGCGCAACGAAAAGCGGATGCTGCAGGAAGCCGTCGATGCGTTGTTCGACAACGGCCGTCGCGGCCGCGTGATCACGGGCACCAACAAGCGCCCGCTGAAATCGCTGTCCGACATGCTGAAGGGCAAGCAGGGCCGGTTCCGCCAGAACCTTCTCGGCAAGCGGGTGGACTTCTCGGGTCGGTCGGTCATCGTGACCGGACCGGAACTGAAGCTGCACCAGTGCGGCCTGCCGAAGAAGATGGCGCTCGAACTGTTCAAGCCGTTCATCTATTCGCGGCTCGAGGCGAAGGGGCTGTCCAGCACCGTAAAGCAGGCCAAGAAGCTGGTCGAAAAGGAACGCCCCGAAGTCTGGGATATCCTTGACGAGGTCATCCGCGAGCATCCGGTTCTGCTGAACCGCGCGCCCACGCTGCACCGTCTTGGCATCCAGGCGTTCGAGCCGATCCTGATCGAAGGCAAGGCGATCCAGCTGCACCCGCTCGTCTGTTCGGCCTTCAACGCCGACTTCGACGGCGACCAGATGGCGGTTCACGTTCCGCTGTCGCTGGAGGCCCAGCTTGAAGCGCGCGTGCTGATGATGTCGACCAACAACGTGCTGTCGCCGGCCAACGGCGCGCCGATCATCGTGCCGTCGCAGGACATGGTCCTTGGTCTTTACTACACGACCATGGAACGCAAAGGCATGAAGGGCGAAGGCATGTTGTTCGCCTCGATCGAAGAGGTCGAGCATGCCCTTGCTGCGGGCGAAGTGCACCTGCACGCCAAGATCACCGCGCGGATCAAGCAGATCGACGATGAAGGCAACGAGGTGCTGAAGCGCTACGAGACGACGCCGGGCCGCCTGCGGCTGGGCAATCTCCTGCCTTTGAACGCCAAGGCTCCGTTCGAGCTGGTCAACCGCCTGCTGCGCAAGAAGGACGTGCAGAACGTCATCGACACCGTCTACCGCTACTGCGGCCAGAAGGAGTTGGTCATCTTCTGTGACCAGATCATGGGTCTGGGCTTCCGCGAGGCGTTCCGTGCCGGCATCTCGTTCGGCAAGGACGACATGCTGATCCCGGACTTCGAAATGGACCATCGTGAACGATGTCCGCGATCAGGTGAAGGAGTTCGAGCAGCAGTACATGGACGGCCTGATCACCCAGGGTGAGAAGTACAACAAGGTCGTCGATGCCTGGTCGAAATGCTCCGACAAGGTCGCGGGCGAGATGATGGCCGAGATATCGGCGGTCCGGTACGATGAAAACGGCGCCGAAAAGGAGCCGAACTCGGTCTACATGATGTCCCACTCCGGGGCCCGTGGCTCGCCTGCCCAGATGAAACAGCTGGGCGGGATGCGCGGCCTCATGGCCAAACCGTCGGGCGAGATCATCGAGACGCCGATCATCTCCAACTTCAAGGAAGGCCTCACCGTTCTGGAGTACTTCAACTCCACCCACGGTGCGCGGAAGGGTCTGGCGGATACGGCGCTCAAGACGGCGAACTCGGGGTATCTGACCCGCCGTCTGGTCGACGTGGCGCAGGATTGCATCGTGCGGTCGAACGACTGCGGCACCGAAAACGCCATCACCGCGGTCGCGGCGGTGAACGACGGTGAAGTGGTGTCGTCGCTGGCCGAGCGCGTGCTCGGTCGGGTCGCGGCGGAAGACATCCTTGTTCCGGGGACGGACGAGGTGCTTGTCAGCCGCAACGAACTGATCGACGAACGGCGTGCCGACGCGATCAACACCGCCGGTGTCGCATCGGCTCGCATCCGCAGCCCGCTGACCTGCGAGGCCGAGGAAGGCGTCTGCGCCATGTGCTACGGACGTGACCTTGCCCGCGGTACGATGGTGAACGTCGGCGAAGCCGTCGGCATCATCGCGGCGCAGTCGATCGGTGAGCCGGGCACGCAGCTGACGATGCGGACCTTCCATATCGGCGGTATCGCACAGGGTGGCCAGCAGTCGTTCCTCGAAGCCTCGCAAGAGGGCAAGATCGAATTCCGCAACCCCAACCTTCTGTCCAACGCCGCCGGCGAGCAGATCGTGATGGGCCGGAACATGCAGATCGCCATCATCGACGAGAACGGCCAGGAACGGGCGGCCCACAAGGTCAGCTACGGCGCGAAGGTGCACGTCAAGGACGGTGCATCGGTGAAACGCGGCGCCAAGCTGTTCGAATGGGATCCCTACACCCTGCCGATCATTGCCGAAAAGGGCGGTGTGGCGCGCTTCGTCGATCTGATCTCGGGCATTTCGGTGCGCGACGACACGGATGAGGCGACCGGCATGACGCAAAAGATCGTGTCCGACTGGCGGTCGGCGCCGAAGGGCAATGACCTGAAGCCGGAAGTGATCATCATGAACCCGGAAACGGGCGAACCGGTGCGCAACGAGGCGGGCAACCCCATCACCTACCCGATGTCGGTGGACGCGATCCTGTCCATCGAGGACGGGCAGGAGATGAAGCCGGGCGATGTGGTGGCGCGTATTCCGCGCGAAGGCGCCAAGACCAAGGACATCACCGGGGGTCTTCCCCGCGTGGCGGAACTGTTCGAGGCCCGTCGCCCGAAAGATCACGCGATCATCGCCGAAAGCGATGGCTACGTGCGCTTCGGCAAGGACTACAAGAACAAGCGCCGCATCACGATCGAGCCTGTGGACGACAGCCATCAGCCGATGGAATACATGGTGCCCAAAGGCAAGCATATCCCGGTGCAGGAAGGCGACTTCGTGCAGAAGGGCGACTACATCATGGACGGCAACCCGGCCCCGCATGACATTCTGCGGATTCTGGGCGTCGAGGCGCTTGCCAACTACATGATCGACGAAGTGCAGGACGTGTACCGCCTGCAGGGCGTCAAGATCAACGACAAGCACATCGAGGTCATCGTCCGCCAGATGCTTCAGAAGTGGGAGATCCTCGACAGCGGGGAAACCACGCTTCTGAAGGGCGAGCATGTCGACAAGGCCGAGCTTGACGAGGTCAACGAAAAGGCGCTGTCGCACAACCTGCGCCCCGCCTCCGGCGAGCCGATCCTGCTGGGCATCACCAAGGCGTCGCTGCAGACCCGCAGCTTCATCTCGGCGGCGTCGTTCCAGGAAACCACCCGCGTCCTCACGGAGGCGGCGGTTCAGGGCAAGCGCGACAAGCTGGTCGGCCTGAAGGAAAACGTCATCGTCGGCCGACTGATCCCGGCCGGCACAGGTGGCGCAACCAGCCGCGTCAAGAAGATCGCGGCGGACCGCGACATCACCGTGATCGAAGCGCGTCGTTCGGAAGCCGAGATCGCGGCCGCGCTCGTGGCCCCGATGGAAGAGCCGGTCGATTTCATGAGCGAAAGCGATCTGATCGACACCATCGAAAGCCGTGGCGAGTAATCCTCGCCCCCGGCAGTGAAAAAGGCCCTGCCTCCTCTCCGGGGGCAGGGCTTTCTTCTGTGTTCGCCGCTGCGTGGCGGCCACCGGATTGACGCGAAGTCTTGGTCGGAGTGAAGATGTCAGACCCGGTCCGGAACCGCATCGCAGGTCTCGTGCGCTTCTCATATCCGGCTGTCGGCGGTTTTGCCCATCAGCACCCCGATCCGCCCTCCTTCCTCTACGCCGAGGATCGGCTGGAGCGGCGCTTCCGCCTGTTCGAGGCGCTCTGCCTGCCCTCTCTGCTCGCGCAGCGGGATCGCGACTTCGCGACCATCTTCCTCATTGGCGAGGACTTTCCCGTCCAGGCGCGCAACAGGCTCGCCGAAGCCATCGCGTCCCTGCCCGGCAGCCGCATCCTCGCCCTGCCGCCCCTGCAGCACTACGTCGCGATGCGGCATGCCTTCGGCACGGTGGACACCGAAGACGCGACCCACCTGACAACCTTCCGGCTTGATGACGACGACGCGCTGTCACAGCACTACATCAGCAATCTGCGGAGGCTCAGCGCCGGATTGATCGGTCTTCGCCCGGGAACCGGCCCGGTTTCGATCTCGTTCCATCGCGGTCTGCTGCTGCTTCCCGATGGAGACGTCGCCGAAGTCGTGGAGAAACTGCCGCCCGCCTCCGGCTCGGCGCTGATCACCCCCGCAGGGCACCGCGACAACATCTACCGCCGCAACCACCGCTTGCTGCCACAGTTCTTCACCCACTTCTCCGAGGCCGAGACATTGTCGTTCATCCGCTCTGTTCATCAGGACAATGACAGCAACCCCCATTCGAGCGGCCTGAGCACCCCGCTGTCGCGGGGCGACGCGGAAACTGCCCTTCACTCCGGCTTTCCTTTCACGCTGGACAGCCTCCGGTCGCTGTGATCTTCCCGACGCCGACCCTGCCTTCGGACCCTCACCCGTGATCCTCTCGGACAACCTGCGCGGTGCGCTCTACATGATGGTCGCGATGGCGGCCTTCACGCTGAACGACAGCGGCATGAAGGCCGCGACCGAAACCATGCCGCTCTACGAGGCCATCGCGCTGCGCGGCGGGCTGACAGTCGCAATGCTGGCAATGCTCGGCGCGGCAATGGGCGGGTTGCGCCACAGGCTGACCCGACGCGATGCGGCGATCATCGCCGTGCGGACGATTGCCGAGATTGCGGCGACGGGCCTGTTTCTGACAGCCCTCATGCACATGCCCCTCGCCAATCTCTCTGCAATCCTGCAATCGCTTCCTCTCGCCGTTACACTCGGCGCGGCACTTTTCTTCGGCGAAAGCATCGGCTGGCGGCGGATGGTCGCGATCCTCATCGGCTTCGGCGGAGTGCTGCTGATCATCCGGCCCGGAACCTCGGGGTTCGATCACTGGTCGGTCCTCGGCCTCGCCTCGGTCGCCTGCGTCGTTGTCCGTGATCTGTCCACCCGCCATCTGTCGCGCGCCGTGCCCTCGGTCCTGGTCTCGATCTGCTCCGGGGCAGGGGTCATGGCGATGGGTCTGGTCGGCTGCCTGTTCAATGGCTGGCAACCGATCAGCCCTGCCGAGGCCGGGATCGTCGGCGCGGCCTCGGTCCTACTCATCGCGGGATACATGTTCGGCGTCATGGCGATGCGGGTCGGCGATATCGGCTTTGTGGCTCCGTTCCGGTATACCTCGCTGATCTGGGCCATTGCACTTGGCTGGCTGGTTTTCGGCACATGGCCCGACGGGCTTACCTTGGTCGGCGCGGGGATCGTCATTGCCACGGGCATCTTCACGCTGTATCGGGAACGAAAGCTGGCCCGCAGCAGCACCGCTGCCGCATGATCGGGCACAAAGCGCGATACGGGCCACGGACGGATCATGTATTCAGTTTCGGTCGTCATTCCCGCCCGCAATGAGCGCGAGAACCTCCCCGCCCTGCTCGACGGGATCGAGGCGGCCCTGCGCCCAGTCGTCGGGCACGAGGTGATCGTCGTCGATGACGGGTCCACCGACGGCATGACCGAGATGCTTCAGAACCGGATGCGATCCAACCCGGATCTTCGCGTTCTGCGCAACGATCGCTCGGCGGGGCAAAGCGCCGCCGTCCATTCCGGCGTGCACATGGCGCGGGCGCCCATCGTCGTCACGCTCGACGGCGACGGCCAGAACCCGCCCGAGGAACTGCCGCGCCTCATAGCGCCGCTGATGTCCGGCGATGCCACCGTGGGTCTTGTCGCGGGCCAGCGCGTAAAGCGTAACGACACGCTGTCCAAACGTCTCGCCTCGCGCTTCGCCAACGGACTGCGAAGCTGGATGCTGAATGACCACACACGCGATACGGGGTGCGGTCTCAAGGCTTTTCGCCGCGACGCCTTCCTCGAACTTCCCTATTTCGATCACATGCATCGCTACCTTCCTGCACTGTTCGGGCGCGATGGCTGGAAAGTCGTCCATGTGGATGTCAGCCACCGTCCGCGCGGGGGCGGCCGGTCGAACTATTCCAACCTGCAGCGAGGCCTCGTCGGAATCGTGGACCTTTTCGGCGTGGCCTGGCTGATCCGCCGCCGCAAGAAATCCGTGCCGCATCCACTGCCCCCCATTGGCCCGGCGGAGGGATGATGCAGACGCTTCTTGCAATCTTTCATGTCGACAACAGGGTCGAACTGCTCTGGGTGCTGTTCGGCCTTTTCGGCCAGCTCATGTTCACCGGTCGCTTTCTTGTTCAGTGGATCGCGTCCGAGCGGGCGCGCCGCTCGGTCGTGCCGGTGATGTTCTGGTGGTTCTCCATCGCGGGCGGCCTCGTGCTGCTGGCCTATGCGATCTACCGCCGCGATCCGGTCTTCATCCTGGGCCAGTCCCTCGGCGTCTTCATCTACGCCCGCAATCTCTGGCTGATACGCCACCAAGATGACCCGGTCTGAGCCCGCTCCCTGGCTCGCCCCCGCCGTTCTGCTGATCCTGGCACTGACGGCGGCGCGGATCGCGCTGCTGGTCTTTGACAGGACCGACCTCTTTGTCGACGAAAGCCAGTACTGGCTCTGGGGGCAGCACTTCGCCTTTGGCTATTACTCCAAGCCCCCGCTGATCGCCTGGGTCATCGGCACGGTCACGGCCTTGTCGGGCAGCGACGATCCGTTCTGGGTGCGCGCGCCCGGTGCCGTGTTCCATGGTGCCACAGCACTGATCCTGGGGGCCACCGCCGCCCGCCTGATCGGCAACCGTGCGGGGTTCTGGACCGCCGTCACCTATGCCACACTCCCCATGGTCACGCTGGGCAGCCTGCTGATCTCGACCGACACGATCATGGCCCCATTCTTTGCGGCAGCGCTCTATTTCCATACCCGCCTGATCGAGACTCCGGCCTTGCGCCATGCGGTGCTGGCAGGTGCGATGGCGGGCGTCGCCTTCCTTGGAAAGTATGCCGCCGTCTACTTCCTGCTCGGCGTCGGGCTCGGCGCGCTGCTGGTGCCCGCCCTCCGGCTCCGGCCTGCCCATGCCGCGGCCCTGCTGGCAGCCTTTGCCTGCGTGATCCTGCCCAACCTGCTCTGGAACGTCCAGCACGGCATGTCCACCGCCTCGCACATCCTCGACAATATCGGATGGGTGCGGCGTGGGGCGCCTCTGTCCGCCCTGAGCACCGCGGGGCTGGCCGAGTTCTTCTTCGCCCAGTTCGCCGTGTTCGGCCCGATCACCTTCGCCACGCTGATCTGGGCAGCGATCACCCTGCAAATGCCCCGGCTCCTCGTCTTTGCCCTGCCGCCCGTCCTGCTCGTCTGCCTCCAGGCCCTGCTCGACCGGGCCTATGCCAACTGGGGCGCGGCGGCCTATTTCGCCGGAACGATTCTCGTCGTTGGCCTGTTGCTCAACCGCCCGCGCCTGCTCGTGCTGTCGCTCGTCGTGAACGGCGCCCTCGCCCTCGCGCTGCCCATCGTCACGCTGGTCCCGCAGGCAACCTTCGGCGGCGATGCTCCGGTCTTGAAGCGCTACCTCGGGCGCGAGGCGCTCAGCCATCAGATCATCGCGGTGGCCCGTCGGGAAGGAGATGTCCCGATCGTGGCCGAGCGCCGCGATGTGCTGGCAGACCTGTTCTACACGGGCCGCGATGCGGGCCTGCCGATCTACACCCCGCGCCCCCGGGGCCGCCCGCAGGACCATTATGCTCAGACCTATCCGCTGCCGGAGGGAATGACCGGCCCGATTCTCTTCGTCGGCGAGGCTGCGCCCGCTTGTCCCGACCTGCCGCCGGGTGAGCCGCTCGATACCGCCGGTGGCGGGTATGAGGGGCTTTCCCTCTCCACCTGGCTGATCGACGCGGGGTGCCTGAAATGACCGCCCAACGCCTCGTCATCCTCGGTGTGCTGATCGCGGCGACCTTCGCGCTCTTCGCCCGCTGGCCGGGCCTCGACCTGTGGACCACGGGCTTGTTCTACGACCCGCCGACCGGTTTCGGTGCCAGCCAAGGCATCGCGAACGGCTTCCGCGTTTCCATCTGGCGGTTGTCCGAGGCGCTGCTCACCGCGGCCATTGCCGCCCTCGTCCTCGGCCTCTGGACGCGCAGCGACCTGTTCGGTATCCCGCGCCGCCTCTGGGCCTACATCACGCTGCTCTATCTCCTCGGTCCCGGCCTGCTGGTCGATGCTACCCTCAAGCCGGTCTGGGGCAGGGCGCGCCCTGCCGATGTCACGCAGTTCGGCGGCACGCTCAATTTCACGCCGCCCCACGTCATCTCCGGCGCCTGCACCCGGAACTGTTCCTTTACCGCCGGCGAGGTGGCCGGCGCCGTGGCCCTTTCCGTCTCGGTCTGGCTCATCCTGCGCTGCATTCGGCCCCGGATGCAGCCCATCGCCTACACCATCGGCGCGACAGCCTGCATCCTGATCCCCGTCCTGATCGCCCTGCAGCGCGTCGCGGCCGGCCGCCACTTCCTGTCGGATACGATCCTCTCTGCCCTCGCCATCCTGACCGTCGCCGTGGCCCTTCATGCGCTGATGTTCCGCGACCGCCGAAGGTGACCCGCCGCCCCGGGCGCTGCTGTTGACAACCCCCGCGACTCCCCCTATACGGCGCCAACTCGAGACGCGGAGACCGCATCCAGCGGCGTTTTGCACCTCGGGCTCTGAAGTTTAGATGTGGTCATGATCCGGGCCAAGTGCCCCGATCCTCTGGAATTCCACCGCGTCGTCCCCGCGAAGGGGACGCATGCGGTTTTGGCGTTTTGCGGTCTGCGCAGGATGCCGTCGAGAAGCAGTGCGCCCGGGTCGGGTGCGAGTATTGACAGCGCAACACGGGGTACGTGAATGCCGACGATCCAACAGCTCATCCGCAAGCCGCGGGAGCCGAACGTAAGAAAGTCCAAGTCGCAGCACTTGGAAGGCTGCCCGCAGAAGCGCGGTGTCTGCACTCGCGTCTACACCACGACGCCGAAGAAGCCGAACTCGGCCATGCGGAAAGTCGCGAAGGTGCGTCTGACCAACAGCTTCGAAGTGATCTGCTACATCCCCGGCGAAAAGCACAACCTTCAGGAACACTCGGTCGTCCTGATCCGCGGCGGTCGTATCAAAGACCTTCCCGGTGTCCGCTACCACATCCTGCGCGGTGTGCTGGATACCCAAGGCGTCAAAGACCGTCGTCAACGCCGTTCGAAATACGGCGCGAAGCGTCCGAAGTGAGGATTTGAGAGATGTCCCGTCGTCACGCCGCTGAAAAGCGCGAAATTCTTCCCGATGCCAAGTACGGTGATCGGATCCTGACAAAGTTCATGAACAACCTGATGGTCGACGGCAAGAAATCCGTCGCCGAAGGTATCGTGTACTCGGCGTTGGAGCGTGTTCAGGCCCGCCTGAAGCGCCAGCCGATCGAAGCCTTCCATGAAGCGCTCGACAACGTGAAGCCCTCGGTCGAAGTGCGTTCGCGCCGCGTCGGCGGTGCCACCTACCAGGTGCCGGTCGAAGTGCGCCCGGAGCGTCGCGAAGCCCTGGCGATCCGTTGGCTGATCATCGCTGCCCGCAAGCGCAACGAGAACACCATGGAAGAGCGTCTGGCCGCCGAACTGTCGGACGCTGTCAACGGTCGCGGCACCGCGGTGAAGAAGCGCGAAGACACCCACAAGATGGCCGACGCCAACAAGGCGTTCAGCCATTACCGCTGGTAACATTTAGGCCTGAGGCACTCCAATGGCACGCGAATACCCCCTGACCCGCTACCGTAACTTCGGGATCATTGCCCATATCGACGCGGGCAAGACCACGACGACCGAGCGGATTCTGTTCTACACCGGCAAGTCCCACAAGATCGGCGAGGTCCATGACGGGGCCGCGACGATGGACTGGATGGAACAGGAGCAGGAACGCGGCATCACCATCACGTCCGCCGCCACGACCACCTTCTGGCAGCGCACCGTCGATTCCGGCGATCTGTCGAAGGACGACAAGTACCGCTTCAACATCATCGACACCCCCGGCCACGTGGACTTCACGATCGAGGTTGAACGTTCGCTGGCCGTGCTCGACGGTGCGGTGGTGCTTCTCGACGGCAACGCGGGCGTTGAGCCTCAGACCGAAACCGTCTGGCGCCAGGCCGACCGCTACAAGGTTCCGCGGATCGTCTTCGTCAACAAGATGGACAAGACCGGCGCCGACTTCTTCAACTGCGTCCGCATGATCGCCGATCGTACCGGTGCCAAGCCGATGCCGGTGCAGCTTCCCATCGGAGCCGAGGACAAGCTGGAAGGCATCATTGACCTGTTGACCATGGAAGAGTGGGTCTATCAGGGCGAAGATCTGGGTGCCTCCTGGGTCCGCCAGCCGATCCGGGCCGAGCTGAAGAAGCAGGCCGACGAATGGCGTCACAACATGCTGGAGCTTGCCGTCGAGCAGGACGACGACGTGATGGAAGCCTATCTCGAAGGCAATGAACCCTCGGTCGAGGTTCTGCGCGGTCTGATCCGCAAGGGCACGCTGTCGCTGTCCTTTGTGCCCGTTCTCGCGGGGTCGGCGTTCAAGAACAAGGGCGTCCAGCCCATGCTGAACGCCGTCATCGACTATCTGCCGAACCCGCTCGACGTGCCGCCCTACATGGGCTTCGCTCCGGGCGACGAGACGGAAACCCGGAACATCGAGCGTTCGGCGGACGACAACCAGCCCTTCTCGGGTCTGGCCTTCAAGATCATGAACGACCCCTTCGTCGGCTCGCTGACCTTCACGCGCATCTATTCCGGCCAGCTCAAGAAGGGCGACCAGATGCTGAACGCGACCAAGGAACGCAAGGAACGCGTCGGTCGCATGATGATGATGCACGCCATCAACCGCGAAGAAATCGAAGAGGCTTTCGCGGGCGACATCATCGCGCTGGCCGGCCTGAAGGAAACGACGACGGGCGATACGCTCTGCGATCCGGCAAAGCCGGTGGTCCTCGAAACGATGACCTTCCCGCAGCCCGTGATCGAGATCGCGGTCGAACCGAAATCCAAGGCCGACCAGGAGAAGATGGGCGTCGCCCTTGCACGCCTGGCCGCCGAAGATCCGTCGTTCCGCGTCGAGACCGATTTCGAATCCGGCCAGACGATCATGAAGGGCATGGGCGAACTTCACCTCGACATCCTCGTCGACCGGATGCGGCGCGAGTTCAAGGTCGAGGCGAACATCGGGGCGCCGCAGGTGGCGTACCGCGAGACGATCTCGCGCGAAGCCGAGATCGACTATACCCACAAGAAGCAGACCGGCGGCACGGGCCAGTTCGCCCGCGTCAAGCTGATCATTTCGCCGACCGAACCGGGCGAGGGATACTCCTTCGAATCCAAGATCGTCGGTGGCGCAGTGCCGAAGGAATACATCCCCGGCGTCGAGAAGGGCATCAAGTCGGTCATGGACTCCGGTCCGCTCGCGGGTTTCCCGGTGATCGACTTCAAGGTGGCCCTCGTCGACGGTGCGTTCCACGATGTCGACTCCTCGGTTCTCGCCTTCGAGATCGCGGCGCGGGCCGGCATGCGCGAAGGCCTGAAAAAGGCCGGAGCGAAGCTGCTGGAACCGATCATGAAAGTCGAAGTCGTGACGCCGGAAGAATACACCGGCGGCGTCATCGGCGATCTGACCAGCCGTCGTGGCATGGTTCAGGGGCAGGACAGCCGTGGCAACGCGAACGTCATCAACGCCTTCGTCCCGCTGGCGAACATGTTCGGCTACATCAACAACCTGCGTTCCATGACAAGCGGCAGGGCGAACTTCTCGATGTCGTTCGACCACTATGATGCCGTGCCGCAGAACATCTCGGACGAGATCCAGAAGAAATACGCTTGACGGTGTGGCGGGGTGAACCCCGCCCTACCAGCCCGTAGGGCGGGGTTCACCCCGCCACAACCGAAGATATCAGGAGGCCATCATGGCGAAGGCAAAGTTTGAACGTACCAAACCGCATGTGAACATCGGGACCATCGGTCACGTTGACCACGGCAAGACGACGCTGACGGCGGCGATCACGAAGTATTTCGGCGAGTTCCGCGCCTATGACCAGATCGACGGTGCGCCGGAAGAGCGTGCGCGGGGGATCACGATCTCGACGGCGCATGTGGAGTATGAGTCCGAGGCGCGGCACTACGCGCACGTGGACTGCCCCGGCCACGCCGACTACGTGAAGAACATGATCACGGGTGCGGCGCAGATGGACGGCGCGATCCTTGTGGTTTCGGCGGCCGACGGCCCGATGCCGCAGACGCGCGAGCACATCCTGCTCGGCCGCCAGGTGGGGATACCCTACATGGTCGTCTACATGAACAAGGTCGACCAGGTGGATGACGAGGAACTGCTGGAACTGGTGGAGATGGAGATCCGCGAGCTTCTGTCGTCCTACGACTATCCCGGCGACGACATTCCGATCATCAAGGGCTCGGCGCTGCACGCGATGAACGGGACGAACCCGGAGATCGGCGAGAACTCGATCCGCGAGCTGATCGCGGCGGTGGACAAGTACATCCCGACGCCGACGCGCGCGGTGGACCAGCCGTTCCTGATGCCGGTCGAGGACGTGTTCTCGATCTCGGGTCGCGGCACGGTGGCCACGGGCCGGATCGAGCGCGGCGTTGTGAAGGTCGGCGAAGAGATCGAGATCGTGGGGATCCGCCCGAACAAGAAGACGGTGTGCACGGGCGTCGAGATGTTCCGCAAGCTGCTGGACCAGGGCGAGGCGGGCGACAACGTGGGCCTTCTGCTGCGCGGCGTTGACCGCGAGGGGATCGAGCGCGGCCAGGTGCTGTGCAAGCCGTCCTCGGTGAAGCCGCACACGAAGTTCGAGGCCGAGGCCTACATCCTGACCAAGGAAGAGGGTGGCCGGCACACGCCGTTCTTCGCGAACTACCGCCCGCAGTTCTACTTCCGCACGACGGACGTGACCGGCACGGTGCAGCTTCCCGAAGGCACCGAGATGGTGATGCCGGGCGACAACCTGAAGTTCAACGTGGAGCTGATCGCCCCGATCGCGATGGAAGAGAAGCTCCGCTTCGCCATCCGTGAAGGCGGCCGCACCGTCGGCGCAGGCGTCGTCTCCAAGATCATCGAGTAACCGGGACGGGCGGGGGGACCGCCCCCCGCCACCACCACCAGCCCGAGGGCACAGAACATGTCGTCTCAAACCATCCGTATCCGGCTAAAGGCCTTCGATTACCGCGTGCTGGATGCCAGCACGCTCGAAATCGTGAACACGGCCAAGCGGACCGGCGCGCAAGTGCGTGGCCCGATCCCGCTGCCGAACAAGATCGAGAAATTCACGGTTCTCCGTGGTCCGCACATCGACAAGAAGTCGCGTGACCAGTGGGAAATCCGGACGCACAAGCGTCTTCTCGACATCGTGGATCCGACCCCGCAGACCGTGGACGCGCTGATGAAGCTCGACCTCGCGGCCGGCGTGGACGTCGAAATCAAAGTTTAAGGAGGCATGACCATGCGCTCCGGCGTTATCGCAAAGAAGCTGGGCATGACCCGGCTGTTCCTCGAGGACGGAAAGCAGGTTCCTGTGACCGTTCTTCAACTCGACAACCTGCAGGTCGTTGCCCAACGCACCGCGGACCGGGATGGCTACACCGCCGTCCAGCTCGGCGCGGGTGCGGCAAAGGCCAAGCGGACCACGGCCGGGATGCGCGGCCACTTCGCCAAGGCGAATGTGGAGCCCAAGCGCAAGATCGCCGAGTTCCGCGTGACCCCCGACTGCCTGATCGGCGTGGGCGAGGAAATCACGGCGGACCACTACTTCGCCGGGCAGTATGTCGACGTTGCGGGAACCTCGGTCGGCAAGGGCTTCCAGGGCGCGATGAAGCGGCACAACTTCGGCGGCCTCCGGGCGTCGCACGGGGTGTCGGTCTCGCACCGCTCGCATGGCTCTACCGGCCAATGCCAGGACCCTGGCAAGGTGTTCAAGGGCAAGAAGATGGCGGGCCATATGGGGGCCGTCCGGTCGACCACGCAGAACCTGCAGGTCGTCAGGACGGACACCGACCGTGGCCTCATCATGATCAAGGGCGCAGTCCCGGGATCGAAGGGTGGCTGGGTCACGATCAAGGATGCGGTCAAAAAGCCCGTGCCCGATACCGTGATCCGTCCTGCCGCGTTGCGCTCGGCGATGAAGGCAGCCCACGACGCAGCCGAAGCGGCGGCCCATGCGGCAGCGGCAGCCGAAGCGGAACATGAAGCGGCGATGGCCGCGGATCGTCTCGCGGCCGAAGAGGCGGCAACCGTCGCGTCCGAGCAACCCCAGCCGGGAGGTGACACCGCATGAAACTCGATGTGATCAAACTTGACGGCGGCAAGGCCGGCTCCATTGATCTGGACGAGGCGCTGTTCGGCCTGGAGCCGCGCGCCGACATCCTGCATCGCGTGGTGCGCTGGCAGCGGGCCAAGGCCCAGGCCGGCACCCACTCGACGCTGACCCGCGCCGAGGTGTCCTATTCGACCAAGAAGATCTATCGCCAGAAGGGCACCGGCGGCGCACGCCACGGCTCCAAGAAGGCCCCGATCTTCCGCCACGGCGGTGTCGTCAAGGGCCCGATCCCGCGGAGCCACGCGCATGACCTGCCCAAGAAGTTCCGGGCGCTCGGTCTGCGGCACGCGCTGTCGGCCAAGGCCCAGGCGGGTGAGCTGATCATCCTCGACGCGGCGACCATGACCGAGGCCAAGACGGCGACCCTGGCGAAGCACGCCAAGGAGCTGGGCTGGAAGCGTGTCCTGATCATCGACGGTGCCGAGATCAACGAGAATTTCGCGAAGGCCGCGCGCAACATCGACACCATTGATGTGCTGCCCTCGATCGGCGCGAACGTGTACGACATCCTGAAGCGCGATCAGCTCGTGATCACGAAGGCCGGTGTCGAAGCCCTGGAGGCGCGCCTGAAATGAGCGTGAAACCCGAACATTACGACGTGATCAAGAAGCCGATCATCACCGAGAAGGCCACCATGGCCTCCGAGGCGAACGCGGTCGTCTTCCAGGTGGCGATGGATGCAACCAAGCCGATGATCAAGGAAGCGGTGGAAGCCGTGTTCAATGTCAAGGTGAAGGCGGTCAATACCACCATCACCAAAGGCAAGGCGAAGAAGTTCCGCGGCCGCCCCGGCGTCCGCTCGGACCGCAAGAAAGCCTATGTCACGCTCGAGGATGGAAACACCATCGACGTCACGACGGGCCTTTGATAGAAGGCCACCGAATCTGGCGGCCCCGGTTTTCCGGGGCCGCGCAATTTTTCTGATACGGGGATCTTCGGAGCCCTTCACCGGACCGCAGAGCGGTCCTCAAGCTGACGGAAGACAGAAAGCATGGCACTCAAGTCGTATAAGCCGACGACGCCTGGCCAACGCGGGTTGGTTCTGATCGACCGTTCGGAGCTTTGGAAAGGCCGCCCGGTCAAGGCCCTCACCGAGGGTTTGACCAAGACGGGCGGACGGAACAACACCGGACGGATCACGATGTGGCACAAGGGTGGCGGCGCCAAGCGCCTCTACCGCGTGGTGGATTTCCGCCGCACCAAGTTCGACGTTGCCGCCACGGTGGAGCGGATCGAGTATGACCCGAACCGCACAGCGTTCATCGCGCTGATCAAGTACAACGACGGCGAACTTGCCTATATCCTTGCGCCGCAGCGCCTCGGCGTGGGTGACAGCGTGATCGCCGGAGCCAAGACCGACGTGAAGCCGGGCAACGCCATGCCGTTCTCGGGGATGCCGATCGGCACGATCGTGCACAATGTCGAGTTGAAGCCCGGCAAGGGTGGCCAGCTGGCGCGCGCCGCAGGCACCTATGCCCAGTTCGTCGGCCGTGACGGCGGCTACGCCCAGATCCGCCTCTCATCGGGCGAGCTGCGGATGGTCCGCCAGGAATGCATGGCCACGGTTGGCGCGGTGTCGAACCCCGACAACTCGAACCAGAATCTCGGCAAGGCCGGGCGCCGTCGCCACATGGGCATCCGCCCGACGGTGCGCGGTGTCGCGATGAACCCGATCGACCACCCGCATGGCGGCGGCGAAGGCCGCACCTCGGGCGGCCGGCATCCGGTCACCCCGTGGGGCAAGGGCACCAAGGGTAACAAGACCCGGAAGAACAAGGCGTCGGACAAGCTGATCGTCCGCTCGCGCAATGCCAAGAAGGGACGTTAATCCATGTCGCGTTCAGTATGGAAAGGCCCCTTCGTCGACGCTTACGTCCTGAAGAAGGCCGAAAAATCGAAGGAATCGGGCAAGAACGAAGTGATCAAGATCTGGTCGCGCCGGTCTACGATCCTGCCGCAGTTCGTCGGTCTGACGTTCGGCGTCTACAACGGGCACAAGCACATTCCCGTCAACGTCTCGGAAGAGATGATCGGCCAGAAGTTCGGGGAATACTCGCCGACACGGACCTATTACGGTCACGCCGCCGACAAGAAAGCGAAACGGAAGTAAGCCATGGGTAACGAGAAGAATCCACGCCGCGTGGCTGAAAACGAAGCCATGGCGAAGCTGCGGATGCTGAAGACCAGCCCGCAGAAACTGAACCTCGTCGCCACATTGATCCGCGGCAAGAAGGTGGAGAAGGCTCTGTCCGACCTCACCTTCTCCAAGCGCCGGATCGCGGGCGACGTGAAGAAGTGCCTCCAGTCGGCCATTGCCAACGCCGAGAACAACCACGGCCTCGACGTGGATGAACTCGTCGTCGCCGAAGCCTTCGTCGGCAAGAACATCACGCTGAAGCGCGGTCGTCCGCGCGCCCGCGGCCGGTTCGGCAAGATCATGAAACCGTTCAGCGAACTGACGATCAAGGTTCGGCAAGTCGGGGAGTCCGCATAATGGGTCAGAAGGTCAATCCGATCGGAATGCGCCTCCAGGTCAACCGCACCTGGGACAGCCGCTGGTTCGCCGAGTCGAAGGACTATGGCAACCTGCTGCTCGAAGACCTCAAGATGCGCGAGTTCATCCACGAGGAATGCAAGCAGGCGGGCGTCAGCAAGGTCATCATCGAGCGTCCGCACAAGAAGTGCCGCGTCACGATCTACACCGCCCGTCCGGGGGTCATCATCGGCAAGAAGGGCGCGGACATCGAAGGCCTGCGCAAGAAGCTGGCGAACTTCACCAAGTCGGAACTGCACCTCAACATCGTCGAGGTCCGCAAGCCCGAACTGGACGCCCAGCTTGTGGCCGAGTCGATCGCCCAGCAGATGGAGCGTCGGGTATCCTTCCGTCGCGCCATGAAGCGCGGCGTGCAGAACGCGATGCGCATGGGCGCCCTCGGCATCCGTGTGAACGTCGGTGGTCGCCTCGGCGGCGCCGAGATCGCGCGGACGGAGTGGTACCGTGAGGGCCGCGTTCCGCTGCACACGCTGCGGGCCGACATCGACTATGCCCTGTCCGAGGCGACGACCCCCTACGGGATCATCGGCGTCAAGGTCTGGATCTTCAAAGGCGAAATCCTCGAGCATGATCCGCAGGCCCATGATCGCCGCCAGGCCGAAGCCCAGGAAGGCGCCGCACCGCGCCAACCGCGCCGCGAACGCGCGTAAGGGAGAGAGAAAATGCTGCAACCCAAACGGACAAAGTTCCGCAAGCAGTTCAAGGGCCGCATCCACGGCGAGGCGAAGGGCGGCTTCATGCTGAACTTCGGCTCGTTCGGCCTGAAGGCGACTGAACCCGAGCGTGTGACCGCGCGGCAGATCGAGGCGGCCCGCCGCGCGATCACCCGCCACATGAAGCGCCAGGGCCGCGTCTGGATCCGGATTTTCCCGGATGTTCCGGTCTCGGCCAAACCCGTCGAAGTGCGGATGGGTAAAGGCAAGGGCTCGACCGATTACTGGGCGGCCAAGGTCAAACCCGGACGCATCATGTTCGAAATCGACGGCGTCGGCGAAGTCATTGCGCGCGAGGCCCTGCGCCTTGGGGCGATGAAACTCCCCGTCACGACCCGTGTCGTCGTCCGCGAAGACTGGTAAGGTTGGTGCGTGCAAGCACGCACCCTGAGAAACGAGGCCCTGCCGGAAACGGCGGGGCCTTTGTCTTTGAAAGGAGCCCTCATGGCTGAGATCTCATCGCTGTTCGTCACCCGCCTTTACCGCGCCGAGGTGAATGAACTGGCCAAGAAGAAGATCGACTTCACCGACCTCGCCTCGTCCTGCATCGCCATCGCCGAGGATGACGAGGCCGGGCAGGCGTGGTGCGAGAAGAACGGCTATCCGGGCTACACCAGCTATGCCTCGCTGAACGATCTGCCCTGGCGCTTCCCGATCTTCGGCGATCTGGAAAAGGCGCTGGACAGGCACGTCGCGGCCTTCTGCAAGGATCTGGGGTTCGACCTGCAGGGCAGGAAGTTGAAATGCGGCTCGTTCTGGATCAACATCCTGCCCGAGGGCGGGATGCACGCCAGCCACATCCACCCCCATTCGGTGATCTCCGGCACGACCTATGTCTCGATGCCCAAGGGCACCAGCGCCCTGAAACTCGAAGACCCCCGCCTGCCGATGATGATGGCCGCGCCCGTGCGCCTGAAGAAGGCCCCGCAGGAAGTGCAGAGCTTCGTCTATGTGACACCTGCGGTGGGCGAGGTGCTGCTCTGGGAAAGCTGGCTGCGCCACGAGGTGCCGATGAACATGGCCGATGAAGAGCGGATTTCGGTGAGCTTCAACTATGAATGGGGGTGAGGCGTGCTTTCCCTGCTTGAGAAGTGGGAAATTGCTGCACATATTTGCGGAACGGCGCCGACCATCTACGGTGGATGGTCGCGATACAGGGTTTGAAAGCCAGATGACGAGCCGGGACGTGAAACATCCATCAGAAAAGACGCCCGTGCAGGGAGGGTGGGTCAAGCGCAATGCCACTACAGGACGGCTGGTAGAGGTTGGGACGAGCAAGGGCGTTGCGAAGGTAAGCCCAAAGTCCGAGTTGTCGGTCAGGGAGGCTTCAGCCAAGCGCAGTTCGGCGCTGAAGCGACTGGCCGATCGCTAGGCGACATTATCGACTGACCTTGGCTGACGCCTTTACGGCACATGACGAAGCCATGACCTATGGCGGTCGTGCCGGTGTAGCCAGTCTGCATTTGATTGAATCGGCGCTCGCCCGACCGTACTCGGGATATCATCGAACCATCTACAGCAAGGCAGCCGCAACCCTGCACAGCATGGTCGGCAATCATGGGTTCGTGGATGGAAACAAGCGCACAGCCTGGCTACTGGTGGAAATCCTGATTGATCGCAGCGGATATCGTCTGCTTCTTCCCGATGACGAACCGATCGACGACCTCGTAGTCTGTGTTGCGACCGATCAGATCACTTTTGAAGATTTGGTCGTCTGGTTTGAGGAACATCTGGAACAGCGTTAGCCGGTTTGCCGGGCGAATGTGGGCTCCCCCAACTTCCCCCTTGCCACCCCTTCGCCCAACCCCTATACGACCGCATCCACGGCTCCGGGGTGACTTGGAATCGCGGCCCATCATTGATCCATCAGGTTCAAAGGTAACCCTGCGACACGGGGCCTTCTGGTGATTGAAAAAAGGATCGGCGCATGGACGCCCAGGAACTGAAGACCAAGACGCCCGACCAGCTGCGTGACAGCCTGGTGGCGCTCAAGAAGGAAGCGTTCAACCTGCGCTTCCAGCAGGCCACCGGCCAGCTTGAGAATACTGCCCGGATGCGTGCCGTCCGCCGTGACGTTGCCCGCATCAAGACGGTGCTGAACCAGAAAGCCGCTGACGCGGCTGCGAACTGAGGAACACGACATGCCCAAACGTATCCTTCAAGGCACCGTGACCTCGGACAAGAACGAACAGACCATCACGGTTCTGGTCGAGCGTCGCTTCAAGCACCCGCTGCTGCAAAAGACCGTCCGCAAGTCCAAGAAGTACCGGGCTCACGACGCCGAGAACAAGTTCAAGGTCGGCGACTCCGTCCGCATCGAGGAATGTGCGCCGATTTCGAAAACGAAACGCTGGACGGTGGTCACTGAAGCCTCGGCTTGAGTCCTCCTTCCGGTTTGATCGAAACCCTGGGGCACAGCCCCAAAGGTCGGGAGAAACCAAATGATCCAGATGCAGACCAATCTGGATGTCGCTGACAACTCTGGCGCGCGCCGGGTTCAGTGCATCAAGGTTCTGGGTGGTTCGCACCGCCGGTATGCCTCCGTGGGTGACATCATCGTGGTGTCGGTCAAGGAAGCCATTCCGCGCGGTCGCGTGAAGAAGGGTGACGTGCGCAAGGCCGTCGTCGTCCGCACCGCCAAGGAAGTCCGCCGCGAAGACGGCACCACCATCCGCTTCGATCGCAACGCTGCCGTCATCCTGAACAACCAGGGCGAACCGGTCGGCACGCGCATCTTCGGACCGGTCGTGCGCGAACTTCGCGCAAAGAACTTCATGAAGATCATCTCGCTGGCGCCGGAGGTGCTCTGATGGCTGCGAAACTGAAAAAGGGCGACAAGGTCGTCGTGCTGGCTGGCAAGGACAAGGGCAAGACGGGGGAAATCTCCTCGGTCGCACCCAAGGACAACAAGGCCGTCGTGGAAGGCATCAATGTTGCCATCCGCCACACCAAGCAATCGCAGGCCACCCAAGGCGGCCGCATCCCGAAACCGATGCCGATCGACCTGTCGAACCTCGCCATCGTTGACGCCAACGGCAAGGCCACCCGCGTCGGCTTCCGCATGGAAGGCGACAAGAAGGTTCGCTACGCCAAGACAACCGGAGAGGTGATCTGATGCTCGACGCAGCCACCTACACCCCGCGCCTCAAGGCCGAATATGCCACGCGCATCAAGCCCGCGCTGATGGAAGAGTTCTCCTACAAGAACGCCATGCAGCTGCCCCGTCTGGACAAGATCGTCCTGAACATGGGCGTCGGCGAGGCCGTGAAGGACACGAAAAAGGTCAAGACCGCCGCCGAGCAGCTGACCCTGATCGCCGGCCAGAAGGCCGTCATCACCCACGCCAAGAAATCCATCGCGGGTTTCCGGGTGCGGGAAGAGATGCCGCTTGGCGTCAAGGTCACCCTGCGCGGTGACAAGATGTACGAGTTCCTTGATCGCCTCATCACCATCGCGCTGCCTCGCGTCCGCGACTTCCGCGGCGTGAAGGGATCGTCGTTCGACGGCCGTGGCAACTACGCCATGGGCCTGAAAGAACAGATCGTGTTCCCCGAAATCGACTTCGACAAGGTCGATGACGTGCTCGGGATGGACATCATCATCTGCACCACCGCGAAGACGGATGCCGAAGCGAAGGCACTGTTGAAGCACTTCAACATGCCGTTCACCAGCTGATCGCGAGGGAAAGAAGATGGCAAAGAAATCCATGATCGAACGCGAACTGAAGCGTCAGAAGCTGGTGAAGCAGTATGCTTCGCGGCGTCTGGCCCTGAAGACCATCGCGACCAACCAGGACCTGCCGATGGAACAGCGCTTCAAGGCGCAGCTCAAGCTCGCCGGTCTGCCCCGCAACTCCTCGGCCACCCGTCTGCACAACCGTTGCGAACTGACCGGCCGTCCGCGTGCGTATTACCGCAAGCTCAAACTCAGCCGCATCATGCTGCGCGATCTCGCCTCCTTCGGCCAGATCCCCGGCATGGTGAAGTCAAGCTGGTAAGGGGGTTCAACCATGATGATGAACGATCCTCTCGGCGATATGCTCACGCGTATCCGCAACGCGCAACTGCGCGGCAAGTCGACCGTGTCCACGCCGGCCTCCAAGCTGCGCGCCTGGGTGCTCGACGTTCTTGCGGGCGAGGGCTATATCCGTGGCTATGAAAAGACCGCCTCTGACAATGGTCAGGGCGAGCTGGTCATCAGCCTGAAATACTTCGAAGGAACGCCCGTGATCCGCGAGATCAAGCGCGTCTCCAAGCCGGGCCGCCGCGTGTACATGGGGGTGAAAGACATCCCCTCCGTCCGCAACGGCCTTGGCGTCTCGATCGTCTCCACGCCGAAGGGCGTCATGTCCGATGCAGCAGCACGCTCCGCCAACGTTGGCGGCGAAGTGCTCTGCACCGTGTTCTGAGGAGGGCGGAATGTCTCGTATCGGCAAGAAACCCGTCACCCTGACCAAAGGCGTGTCCGCCTCGGTCTCGGGTCAGACCATCGAAGTGAAGGGACCGAAAGGCACCCGCAGCTTCACCGCGACCGACGATGTCACGCTCACGATCGACGGGGAAGAGATCAAGGTCACCCCGCGCGGCACGTCCAAGCGGGCGCGCCAGCAATGGGGCATGGCCCGGTCGATGGTCGAGAACCTCGTCACGGGCGTGACCACCGGCTTCAGGCGCGAGCTTGAGATCCAGGGCGTCGGCTACCGCGCCGCGATGGCCGGGAACGTGCTGAAGCTCTCGCTGGGCTACAGCCACGAGGTGAACTTCGACGTTCCGAAGGGCGTCACGGTCACGTCGCCCAAACAGACCGAAATCGTTGTGGAAGGGATCGACCAGCAGCTCGTTGGTCAGGTCGCCGCGAACATCCGCGAGTGGAAGCGGCCCGAGCCCTACAAGGGCAAGGGCATCCGCTACAAGGATGAGTTCGTGTTCCGCAAGGAAGGCAAGAAGAAGTAAGGGGCTAGGGAAATGGCGAACAACAAGAGAGAGCTGTTCCTCAAGCGCCGCCTGCGCGTCCGGAACAAGATCAAGGCGATGGCCAACGGGCGTCTTCGCCTGTCGGTGCATCGCTCGAACAAGAACATCAGCGCCCAGCTGATCGACGATGTGCAGCGGCGTCACCGTCGCTGCGGCCTCGACCCTCGAAAAGGATCTGGGCGTCGTCGGCAAGAACAATGTCGAAGCGGCGGCCAAGGTCGGCGCGGCGATTGCCGAGCGTGCAAAGAAGGCCGGGATCGAAGAATGCTACTTCGACCGTGGCGGTTTCCTCTTTCACGGGAAGGTCAAGGCGCTTGCCGAAGCCGCCCGTGAAGGCGGCCTGAAGTTCTGATAGGAGCGAGACATGGCAGAACGTGAACAACGCCGGGACCGCCGCGACGACCGTCGCGAAGAGACGCCCGGAATTCGCCGATCGTCTCGTGGCGATCAACCGCGTGTCGAAAACCGTGAAAGGCGGCAAGCGTTTCGGCTTTGCGGCCCTCGTGGTGGTCGGCGATCAGCGCGGTCGTGTGGGCTACGGCAAGGGCAAGGCCAAGGAAGTGCCCGAGGCGATCCGCAAGGCGACGGAGCAGGCCAAGCGCCAGATGATCCGCGTGCCGCTGCGCGACGGCCGCACGCTGCACCACGACATGGAAGGCCGCCACGGCGCCGGAAAGGTCGTCATGCGCACCGCCGTTGCGGGCACCGGCATCATCGCCGGTGGTCCGATGCGCGCCGTGTTCGAGATGCTGGGGCTGCAGGACGTCGTGGCGAAGTCGCTCGGCTCCACCAACCCCTACAACATGATCCGCGCGACCATCGACGGTCTGAAGCAGGAATCCAGCCCCCGCCAGGTCGCGCAGCGCCGTGGCAAGAAGGTGGCTGACATCCTGAAGAAGCCCGAAACCGAAGCCGCTGAAGCGGTCGAAGCGTAAGGAAGCGGGATCATGGCAAAGAAAACCATCGTCGTGAAGCAGGTGGCCTCGGCCGCCCGCCGCCCGGCCATTCAGACGGCGACCCTGAAGGGTCTTGGCCTGAACAAGATGAACCGCACCCGCGAACTGGAAGATACGCCTTCCGTCCGCGGCATGGTGAACAAGATTTCGCACCTCGTGCAGATCATCGAAGAGCGCGGCTGACCCCGCCGGGACAGCCCGACCCGCAAAGGGAAACGCCCTGCCGAACCGGCAGGGCGTTTTCGTTTCGTGTCCCGGAAACTTGTTCCTCGGCCGATACACACCTGTGCTACGCTTCCATCACCGCCGTCTGACAGGCGGGACGGAAAGGGAGGATAGATCTTGGCCACCAAGTATGCCGGGGGCTGCGAGCATGTGCATGTGACTGCCGCCGCCGAACCGATCGACAATCACGAATGTCATTGCAACGTCTGCAAGTCCGTCACCGGGCAGCAGCACACCCACGTCGCCTTTTTCAACTATGGCGACGTGAAGGTCGACCACCCGGAAAAGATCAAGCGGGTGCCCTTCAATGCCAACAATCCGGATGGCCCGCTCGAGATCTGCCTCTGCACCGAGTGCGGCGCCGTGCTGATGCTTGACGACAAGCAGCACCGCATCCGCGTCGCGGTGCCCAACGTCATGGGCTATGACGACGCAAAGTTTCCCAAGGCGACCTACCACGCCTTCTGGGACGAGACGAAGGGCTATGCAAAGCCGCGCCCGTCTACGACGGCCTGCGCCCGGTCTGACGCAGGCCTGCGCCCCGAATTTGGCCCTTGGCCTGCGGGCGCATAAGGCCGAGTGCGCGGCTGGCGCGGCCTGTCCTGCTTGCGCGGCGCGTATGGGGTGCAGCCTCGCCACTTGCGATGTCGCCGCTTCGCCTCTGAATACGCCCCCGGTGGCCCTCGGGCTGGGCGAGAAGATCCAACGAAGAAGACGCCGCGTTGCCCGCATCCGTCGGGCAGGTATGGGTCATTCCGGTTCAACTGGAGCATGCCGACATGAAACTGACATGAACTGCTCGCGACAATCCGCCGGAGCGCGAACGAAGAACCCGCAGAAAGCGCGTGCGCGCGCCGTGGTCCCGGTTCGGGCAAGGGCAAGACCGCTGGCCGCGGCATCAAGGGCCAGAAATCACGCTCGGGTGTCGCGATCGGCGGCTACGAAGGCGGCCAGATGCCGCTCTACCGCCGCCTGCCGAAGCGCGGCTTCAACAAGCCGAACGCCAAGCACTATGCGGTCGTGAACCTGGGTCTGATCCAGAAATTCATCACCGAAGGCAAGCTCGACGCCAAGGCGCCGATCACCGCCGAGGCGCTGTTGGCCAGCGGCCTGATCCGCCGCGCGCTGGATGGCGTGCGTGTTCTTGCAAAGGGCGAGATCACCTCTGCCGTCACGCTGAACGTCACCGGTGCCTCCGCCGCCGCCGTCGAGGCTGTGGCCGCTGCGGGTGGAACGCTGACGGTGGCCGAAGCGCTTCCGCCCCACGGCAAGTCGGTGCGCAAAACCAAAGCGGAATAGTGGTTGTGAGCCGCCCCCGGACGGCTTACATGACTTGAAGTTTTCCCGCGCCGCCGACCGGAAAACCGGTTCGGCGGCGCTGTCACGAAAGAGACTGGCATGGCATCTGCTGCAGAGCAAATGGCGGCGAACCTCAGCTGGGGCGCCCTGGGCAAGGCCACTGACCTTCGCCAACGTATCTTCTTCACTGTCGGGCTGCTGATCGTCTATCGCCTTGGCACCTACATTCCGGTGCCGGGGATCGACGGGGCAGCGCTGCAGGCCTTCATGGATCAGGCAGGCGGCGGCATCGGCGGCATGCTCAACATGTTCACCGGTGGTGCCGTGCACCGCATGGCGATCTTCGCCCTCGGGATCATGCCCTACATCTCGGCCTCGATCATCGTTCAGCTTCTGTCCTCGATGATCCCGCAATGGGAAGCGCTGAAGAAAGAAGGCGAGCAGGGCCGCAAGAAGCTGAACCAGTATACCCGCTACGGAACAGTCGGCCTCGCGCTGCTGCAAGGCTGGGGCATTGCCGTCAGCATCGAGGCTGGCGGCCTGGCGCAGGACCCGGGCATGTATCTTCAAGCTCGCCTGCCTTATCACGCTGGTCGGCGGCACGATGTTCCTGATGTGGCTGGGCGAACAGATCACTGCCCGCGGCATCGGCAACGGCATTTCGCTCATCATCTTCGTCGGCATCGTGGCCGAGATTCCGCGCGCGCTGGCTCAGTTCCTCAGCCAGGGCCGCTCGGGCGCGATTTCCACTCCGGTGATCATCGGCGTTCTGGTGATGGTGGTCGTCGTGATCGCCTTCGTCGTGTTCATGGAGCGTGCGCTCCGCAAGATCCACATCCAGTATCCCCGCCGTCAGGTCGGCATGAAGATCTACGACGGCGGCTCCAGCCACCTGCCGATCAAGGTCAACCCTTCGGGCGTGATTCCGGCGATCTTCGCCTCGTCGCTCCTGCTGCTGCCGACCACCGTACTGGCGTTCTCGCATCAGGCGACGGGCCCGATCCTGTCGACCTTCCTCGCCTACATGGGGCCGGGCCAGCCGCTGCACCTGTTGTTCTTCATGGGGCTGATCGTGTTCTTCGCCTATTTCTACACCCACAACGTCGCATTCAAGACCGATGACGTGGCCGAGAACCTGAAGAACCAGAACGGCTTCATTCCGGGCATCAAGCCCGGCAAGAAGACCGAGGAATATCTTGAATACGTCGTGAACCGCGTTCTGGTCGTCGGGGCCGGTTACCTGGCCCTCGTCTGCCTCCTGCCCGAAATCCTGCGGTATCAGTTCGCAATTCCGTTCTACTTCGGGGGCACCTCGGTGCTGATCGTGGTGTCGGTCACGATGGATACGATCAACCAGATCCAGTCCCATCTGCTCGCGCACCAGTATGAGGGCCTGATCGAGAAGTCGCAGTTGCGCGGTCGGAAGCGACCAGGCACGACCGCCCGAAAAGCCCCCGCACGGCGCTGAGGAACCGCATGGCGAACATCATCCTCCTCGGACCTCCCGGGGCCGGCAAAGGTACGCAGGCCAAGAGGCTCGAAGCCGAACGCGGCATGGTCCAGCTTTCGACCGGCGACATGCTGCGCGAGGCTCGTACGTCGGGCACCGAGATGGGCAAGCGCGTCGCCGCCGTGATGGACCGGGGCGAACTTGTGACCGATGAGATTGTCGTCGGCCTGATCGAAGAGAAGCTGACCCACCCGCAGGGCAGCGGCTTCATCTTCGACGGCTTCCCCCGCACCCTGCCACAGGCCGACGCGCTGGGGCGGCTTCTGGAAAAGACCGGCCAGACGCTTGATGCCGTGATCGAGATGCAGGTGGATGACGCCGCCCTCGTGGATCGGATCACCGGCCGCTATACCTGTGGCACCTGCGGCGCGGTCTACCACGACCGCACGCATCCCCCGAAAGTGGCGGGCGTCTGCGACACCTGCGGCTCGACCGACCTCCGCCGCCGGGCGGATGACAACGAGGCATCGCTGCGCCAGCGGCTGATGGAATACTACAAGAAAACCTCGCCGCTGATCGGCTACTACTACGCCAAACACAAGCTCGCGACCGTCGATGGCCTCGCCGAAATGGACGCCGTCTCAGGGGCCATCAGCAAGGTTCTTGACAAAGCGTGAATGCAGTGCCCGCGCCCTTGACGGCCCGGTCAAAACCCCATAGATCACGGCGTCTCGCAGAGAATCGTCTTGATGGGTGTCTTTGTGCGCCACTGACAGACCAGTTGATCGGCCCGGGGCTCTGTCTCCGGTTCCGGTTGTTGTGAAAAAAGGTTCCGGCATTACGGAACCGCAACGAAAGGACGAACGCGTGGCACGTATTGCTGGCGTAAACATTCCGACGGGCAAACGGGTTCCCATTGCCCTCACCTACATCACCGGAATCGGCTCGCACATTGCCGAGCAGATCTGCGCGGCGAACAACATCGACCGCGCCCGCCGGGTCAATGACCTGTCCGATGCCGAAGTGCTCGCGATCCGCGAATACATCGACGCGAACCTGACGGTCGAAGGCGACCTGCGCCGCGAAGTCGCGACGAACATCAAGCGCCTGATGGACCTCGGCTCGTATCGCGGCCTGCGCCACCGCCGCAACCTGCCCGTCCGCGGCCAGCGCACGCACACCAACGCGCGCACCCGCAAGGGCCCTGCCAAGCCGATCGCCGGCAAGAAGAAATAAGGGGATCCGGATATGGCACGCGATAAAACCCGCCAGAAGAAGAAGGAACGCAAGAACATCGCCGCAGGCGTTGCTCATGTGAACTCGTCCTTCAACAACACCAAGATCCTGATCTCCGACGTGCAGGGCAACGCGATCGCCTGGTCCTCCGCCGGCACGATGGGCTTCAAGGGCAGCCGCAAGTCCACGCCCTACGCCGCCCAGATGGCGGCCGAGGATGCGGGCCGCAAGGCGCAGGAGCACGGCGTCAAGACCATCGAGGTCGAGGTTCAGGGCCCCGGCTCGGGCCGCGAATCCGCGCTCCGCGCGCTGGCCGCCGTCGGCTTCAACATCACGTCCATCCGCGACGTGACGCCGATGGCCCATAACGGCTGCCGCCCGCCGAAACGTCGCCGGGTCTGACCGACTGTATCTATTGCCGGGTCGTGCGGATGCGCGGCCCGGATTCGTCATTTCTGATCCTCGGGCGTCTGCTGCTTAGGGACATGGGCAGGAGACTGGTATGGAGGCGACACGCATGATCCATAAGAACTGGCAAGAACTCATCAAGCCGACGCAGCTGGAGGTGCGCCCAGGCGCCGATCCGTCGCGTCAGGCCACCGTCGTCGCCGAACCGCTGGAGCGGGGCTTCGGCCTCACCCTCGGCAACGCGCTGCGCCGCGTGCTCATGTCGTCGCTTCAGGGCGCGGCCATCACCAGCGTCCAGATCGACAACGTCCTGCACGAGTTTTCCTCGGTCGCTGGCGTGCGCGAGGATGTGACCGACATCGTCCTGAATCTCAAGGGCGTCGCGATCAAGATGGAAGTCGAAGGGCCGAAGCGCCTGTCGATCTCGGCCAAGGGTCCGGGCGTCGTCACCGCCGGTGATATTTCGAAGTCCAACGGGATCGAGATCCTGAACAAGGAACACGTCATCCTTCACCTCGATGACGGCGCCGACGTGTTCATGGAACTGACCGTCAGCACCGGCAAGGGCTATGTCGCCGCCGACAAGAACCGCCCCGAGGATGCGCCCATCGGCCTGATCCCGATCGACGCCATCTATTCGCCGGTCAAGAAGGTCAGCTACGAGGTTCAGCCCACCCGCGAGGGGCAGGTGCTCGACTATGACAAGCTGACCATGAAGATCGAGACCGACGGTTCGCTGACCCCCGACGATGCCGTGGCCTATGCCGCGCGCATCCTGCAGGACCAGCTTTCGATCTTCGTGAACTTCGACGAGCCGGAATCGGCGCTGCGCCACGATGTGGACGACGGCCTCGAATTCAACCCGCTGCTGCTCAAGAAGGTGGACGAGCTGGAGCTTTCGGTGCGGTCTGCGAACTGCCTGAAGAACGACAACATCGTCTACATCGGCGATCTGATCCAGAAGACCGAAGCCGAGATGCTCCGCACCCCGAACTTCGGCCGCAAGTCGCTGAACGAGATCAAGGAAGTGCTGTCGGGCATGGGCCTGCACCTCGGGATGGATGTCGAGGATTGGCCGCCGGAAAACATCGAAGACCTGGCCAAGCGCTTCGAAGACCAGTTTTGAGATGGCGGGGTGCCGTCTGGCGCACCCCGAACGAAAATGCCCGGGGGGCCGGGGAAAACATGGATCGCAAGATCCCAAGGTGAGCGGGGCCGCACGCAGGCTCCGCCGGACAAAGCAAAACGAGACGTTAGGAGAATATCATGCGTCACGCCCGCGGCTACCGCCGCCTCAACCGTACCCACGAGCACCGCAAGGCGCTGTTCGCCAACATGGCAGGTGCCCTGATCGAGCACGAGCAGATCAAGACGACCCTGCCCAAGGCCAAGGAACTGCGCCCGATCGTCGAAAAGCTGATCACGCTTGCCAAGCGCGGCGATCTGCATGCCCGCCGTCAGGCCGATGCCCAACTCAAGGAAGACAAGCATGTCGAGCGGCTCTTCGCCATTCTCGGCCCGCGCTACAAGGACCGTCAGGGCGGCTATGTCCGTGTCCTGAAGGCCGGCTTCCGCTATGGCGACATGGCCCCGATGGCGATCATTGAATTCGTCGACCGTGACCCGAACGCGAAAGGTGCCGTCGACAAGGCCCGCACCGCCGCCGAGGAAGCCGCCGAGGCGTAAGGCAGCAGCCTGACGAGCGTTACATGAACCCACCCGACAGGGTGGGTTTTTTCATGCCTGTCCCCTGTCCACGCTCACCACAATGCGACTGGACCTTACCTCCACAAATCGCCCATACCTCGCAAAGCGACCCCTTTCGAGGATGCCATGAAGCCCCTCCTGCCGCTTGCCCTCATCTCCGTTCTCGCGACGCCACTTTTTGCCGAAACCCCGCAGGTTCCAACGTCCACGGCACAAATCGCGCTCTCCTTCGCGCCGGTGGTCAAACAGACCGCCCCGGCCGTCGTAAACATCTACGTCAGCCAGATTGTCCAGGATCAGCCCAGCCCCTTCGCCGGCGATCCGTTCTTCGAGGAATTCTTCCAGAACTTCGGTCCTGCAACGCCCCGTGTGCAGAACTCGCTCGGTTCGGGCGTGATCGTCTCGCCAGATGGCATCGTCGTTTCGAACTACCATGTCGTGGGCGAGGCGACGAAGATCCGCGTGGTCCTCAACGACCGTCGCGAATACGACGCCACCGTGATGCTGGCCGACGAACAGAGCGACCTTGCAGTGCTGAAACTGGACGGCGCGGCAAATCTGCCCACCCTCACCCTGCGCGACAGCGACACGGTCGAAGTCGGCGAACTGGTGCTTGCCATCGGCAACCCGTTCGGCGTCGGTCAGACCGTGTCCTCGGGCATCGTCTCGGGCCTTGCCCGCTCCAGTCCGATGGTGGGCAACGGGCATGGCTACTTCATCCAGACCGATGCCGCGATCAATCCCGGCAACTCGGGCGGCGCACTGGTGGACACGGCGGGCCAGCTTGTCGGTATAAACACGGCGATCCTGTCCAAGTCGGGCGGCTCGCTCGGCATCGGCTTCGCCATCCCGGCAAACCTCGTCAGCCGCGTAGTCGAGCAGGCGCGCGCGGGCGCCACACGCTTCCAGCGCCCCTGGGCCGGAGTGACCGGGCAGGCGGTCGATGCCTCGCTTGCCGAGGCGATGGGGCTCGCCGCACCAGAAGGCGTCGTGCTGAACGACCTGCATTCGGAAAGCCCGTTCGGAAAGGCCGGTCTGACATCGGGCGACGTGATCCTCAGCCTGTCGGGCCAGCCCACCAACACCCCGGAAGAAGTCTATTTCCGGATGGCCGCGCTTGGGGTCGGGGCAGACGCGCTTCTGCGCTATATCCATGCGGGCGAGGTGAAATACACCACCGTGCGGCTTGTTCCGGCACCTGACAGCCCGCCGCGCGACACCCGCACGCTGCAAGGGGATATCGCCCTGCGCGGACTCACCGTCTCCCGAATCAACCCTGCCGTGGCCGATGAACTCGGCCTGCCGACCCAGGCCGAAGGGGTGATCGTCATGTCTGTCGAAGATCTCGCCGCCCGGACCGGCCTGCAACCCGGCGACATCATCCTCGCCATCAATGGCCAACTCACCACGACGACCGCCGATGTCGAGGCCGCTGCATCCGAGCGTACGCGCCTCTGGCAGGTTGACATCACGCGGCAGGGTCAGGGCATCCGCCTGCGCTTCCGGCTTTAGTCGAAGCGGCGACACGTCATACCAGGGCAGCAGGCAGGTTCGCCCCCACCCGCGCCCCGGCGCAGGCCGGGGCCTCTCATCGACAAGGAACCGTCAAGCCGTGTCCCCGCTCCGGCACCGGCGCGACAAACCCTTCACATCGGGGGGCTTTCCGCATCTGTCATCCACGGCACACCGCGCCGCGCCGCGCGGGCCGGAGCTATCCTGCGCCCGGCGCTGTGTACAAACCGGACCCAGAACGTTGCCATCAGGAAAACGAAATCTTGATAATTCCATGATAACAAAGGCTTGAAAAGCGTTACACGCGTGCGACAATTACTCCTGCCGGTCCAGCCAGTCCCTGAACTCTGCCACCACCTCGGGCGCGCAATCCACCAGATGCTGCGGCGCCGGATAGTTCCCGTCCCGCACATCCGCCACGAACTCCCCCATCGCCGCCACCCGCTCTTCCTGAAGCCGGGCAAACTCCGCCGCGAAATTCCGGTAGACCTTCGCGTGCCGCGGCACCTTCCCCGTGGTCTGCCCCAAGACATCATCTGTGAACAGATATTGGGCGTGCCCCCCTGTCCCCGCCCCCATCGAGATCAGGAACAGCGATGATTTCTCGGCGATCGCATCGGCAATCGAATGCGGCACCACTTCGATTTCGGCGGCAAAGGCTCCCGCCTCCTCCAGCCCCCGGATCTGCCGCCAGACCTGCTGCGCGCTCTCCAGCGTCTTGCCCACCGCCTTGAACCCGCCCGTCCAGGTCGCCTTCGACGGGATCAGCCCTACATGCCCGCAAACGGGAATGCCATTCTCGGCCAGCACCCGGATCGTCGCGTTCGAGGCCGAGCAATAGACCGCATCCGCGCCTGCCTTGAACAGCGGAAAAGCCCAGCGGACGAAATCATCCGCAGTGCCCACATCGAAGAAGTTCACCCCCGGAAAGGTGAAGCAGGTCGGCGCCGCCTCGCGGAACCTTGGGTCCAGGATCATCTCCGGCGGGACCGAGAGCATGTCCACCCCCGCCCGCTCAGCGGCCTCCGCCTCATCCAGCGTCTCGACCCGCAACATCGCAAGCTGCCGCTGCCCCCGCAGCGCCCTCAGGTCCGCAACTGTCAGCCGCTTGCCCATCAGCCCACCTGAACCAGCACGCGGTCGCCCTCGACCTTCACCGGAAAGGTCTTCAGGTTCACGCAGACCGGCGCCCGCTTCGCCTCGCCGGTCCGATAGTCGAACTGGCCGTTATGCTTTGGACATTCGATCAGATGCCCCATCACCAACCCGTCTGCCAGATGCACCTGCTCATGGGTGCACAAGCCCGCGGTGGCAAAGAACCTGCCGTCCGGTGAGTGATAGATCGCGAAAGTCTGCCCGCCGTGATCGAAGCGGATCAGGTCTTCTTCGTCGATGTCGTCGGTCGCGCAGGCATCCACCCATTCGCCCATGGTCTTGTCCTCTCCGATTGTGATGCCGCCTCACTCCGCCGCCGGCGCCCGCCAGCGCGGTCGCGTGGAAATCCTCGCGATAAGGCTTCGCCGTCGGCGGAAGCTCGCGCTTGACGAAGTAGTCCTGGTACTGGATCTGCCGCTTGATGGCCGGCCACATCTCGGCGAACCCTTCGGCGATCGAGCGGTTGGGCGGCGGCAGGTCGTGCTTGATCATCTCGTGCAGCTTCGGCAGCGCGTGATACGGCACCATCGGGAACATGTGATGCTCCACATGATAGTTCATGTTCCAGTAGATGAAGCGGCTGATCGGATTCATGTAGACGGTGCGGCTGTTCAGCCGGTGGTCGGTCACGTTGTCGGCCAGTCCGCCATGCTGCAACAGGCCGGTCATGATGTGGTGCCATGCCCCATAGAGCCGTGGCAGGCCGATCACCATCAGGGGAAGGATCGAACCCATCCACAGCGCCAGCCCGATCGTCGCGGCATAGATCGCCGTCCAGATTCGGGCGACCCGGATAACCTTCGGCTTCTCGCTGTCGGGAATGAAGGTCGCTTCCTCGGGGTCGAGCCGCCCGGTTGCGTTGCAGCAGCATCCGCGACCAGCTGTGCCAGCCGTCAAGAATGCCCGAACGATGTTCAGCACCAGCTTGAACATCTCGGGCGGTCGCATGATGGCGATCTCGGGGTCGCGCCCGACGATATAGGTGTCGGTGTGATGGCGCGCATGGCTCCACCGCCAGGTGACCGGGTTGCGCACGATCATGAAGCAGGCGATCTGGTAGACGACGTTGTTCATCCAGGGTGTCTTGAAGGCCGTGCCATGCCCGCATTCATGCCAGCGCGAGTCTGCTGGCCGAGCCGTAGAGCACGCCATAGGCCAGCCAGAACGGCGCTGACCACCACGAGGGCCAGAGCGCGATTCCGATCCCCGCCAGCACAATCATCGCGCCATAGTACAGGATCGTGTCTCGGATCGCGGGCGCGTCCGACCGTTGCATCAGGGCCTTCATCTCCCTGCGGGGGACTTCGGTGTGATACCACTCGGCGGCGGCAAGGCCGGTTTCCACGGCGCGGCGGCCATCCGGCCCCAGCAGGCTGTAGTTGCGATGGGTCATGCCAGTCTCCCTTGCAGGCCCTTACCTGCCTCTTGGTTTGCAACGATAAGGGCCAAGGGAACCGTGACGCAAGAACGGGTCTGGAAATTTTCGTCAGAACACCTCAGAATGAGGCGCAGGTTCTGACGAATTTTCGTCAAGGAGGCACCCCTTGCCCCGTCGCCCCCGACTGAGTGATATTGCCCGTGAAGCCGGCGTCAGCCTTGCCACGGTCGACCGCGTATTGAATGGGCGAGAGGCCGTTCGCCCCGACACAGCAGCACAGGTGACCGAAGCTGCGGCACGGCTCGGGTATCCGCACGCCAGGACTTTGCCTTTGGCCACAGGCGCTCATCAAACGCCGCTCCGCTATGGTGTGCTGCTCCACAAGTCGGGACAGGAATTCTACCAATCCTTCGCCCGTGAACTGGAATCCGCGGTGGCGGAACGGCATGGCAAACTGGTTCTCGAGTTCGCCGCTTCCCAGGCGCCGACCGAGGTGGCCCGTCTCATGCGGGGGTTTCAGGGCCGGGTGGATGCGCTTGCGGCAACGGCCGTGAATCATCCCGAGGTGACGGCGGCTGTCACCGACCTGAAGTTGCGCGGCTTGCCTGTCTTTGCGCTCCTGTCGGAGTTCGCACAGGGCGTGCGGCAGGGATACATCGGGCTTAACAACTTGAAGATCGGTCGAATTGCCGGGTGGATGGTAAGCATGGCCGTGCGCGACTCCGGCAAGGCCGCCGTTTTCGTCGGTGGCCATCGCTGGCAGGGGCATGAACTGCGCGAGGTCGGCTTTCGCGCGTACCTGCGGGAACACGCGCCACATCTTGAGATCCTTGATACTCTGGTGAATCTGGAAACCCGACAACTGACCTACGAAGCGATGCTCGGTCTGCTCGCGCGTCAGCCGACACTGCGCGCCGTCTATGTCGCAGGCGGGGGTATGGAAGGGGCAATTGCGGCTTTGCGCGAGGTGCGGCAGCCCGGCGAGGTCTGTCTGGTGGTGAATGAACTGACCAGTGAATCGCAGTTTGCGCTGGCCGAGGGCTGGGTGACAATGGTCAACGCAACGCCGCTGGGCGTGCTCTGCCGGACTCTGTTGCGCCTGATGGATCAGGCCGTTCACGACCCCTCGGGTCCGCCGGGGCAATCCTTTCTTCCTCCCGATCTTCACATCGCGGAATTGATCTGACGGGAGAGGAGCCTACGCCGCTCGTTTCCTTGGCGGCAGAATTTGGAATTTTTCATTTGCTTTGTGCCAAAAATGGAATATCAATTCCATCTTGTCGCGGAGGGGTTCCGCCGGAGCGGGGATGTTCATGTTACCGTTTGCACTCAATCACATGACCGCCCCAAGCCTCGGCTGGGAATCATTCCTCAATCTGGCCGCCGGTCTCGGCTGCGTGGGGGTGGAGTTCCGCAACGATCTGCCGGGGACATTGTTCGACGGGGCAGACCCCGGCGCGGTCGGTGAGGCGACCCGCAGGCGCGGCTTGCGCTTCCTCGCGCTGGCCGAGGTGAAGATGTTCAACGACTGGTCCGACACCAAGCGGGCCGAAGCCGAGGCGTTGATGAAGATCGCCGTGGCTGCGGGGGCAGAGGCGGTCAGCCTGATCCCGCGCAATGATGGCGTCGCGACCTCGGCGGACGAAAGCAGAGCCGCCTGCACCACAGCATTGCGCGAACTGTTGCCCATGCTGCGGGCGCATGGTCTGAAAGCGATGGTAGAACCACTGGGGTTCGAGGTCTGCTCGTTGCGCTACAAGGCTACGGCGGTCGAGGTGATCGAGGCGTTGAACGGTGCAGATACTTATCGGCTGGTCCATGATACCTTTCACCACCACCTCGCAGGAGGTGGCCCGATTTTTGCGGCTCACACAGGCATCGTCCACGTTTCGGGCGTGACCGACCCGACCGTGTCGGTGGCGCACATGCGCGATGGCCATCGCGTTCTGGTCGATGCGCAGGACAGGCTGGGGAACGTTGCGCAGATCGAGGCACTTCTGGATGCGGGCTACAGCGGGCCGATCAGCTATGAGCCATTCGCGGCTTCGGTTCATGCGCTGTCCGATCCGGCCCCGGCGCTGAAGGCGTCGATGGAGTTCATTACCAAGGGCGTCGCCATGCGCGCCGCCTGAGACAGGATCACCCGCCCTCCGGGGCGTCTGGCAGGGAGAGGAAGGTGGGGCCAGACACCGACAGTGGAGGAAACACAATGAAAAAGACCCTCATCGTCTCGGGCTTTCTTGCCCTGATGGGTTCTACCGCGATGGCGCAGGATGTCGGCGTCTCGATGGCTAAGTTCGACGACAATTTCCTGACCGTCCTGCGCAACGGGATGATCGACTATGCGGCCACTCTGGATGGAGTGAACCTGCAGGTCGAGGATGCCGGCAATGACGTGGCCAAGCAACTGGACCAGATCAACAACTTCATCGCGGGCGGCGTAAAGGCGATTATCGTCAACCCGGTCGACACATCGGCCACTCAGGCCATGTCGGATGCGGCGGCTGCGGCTGGCGTTCCACTCGTCTATGTGAACCGCGAGCCGGTGAACGTGGACACGCTGCCCGACAACCAGGCCTTCGTCGCGTCGAACGAGAAGGACTCCGGCACACTTCAGACGCAGGAAGTCTGCCGACTGTTCAAGGCGGCGGGGAAAGCCGAAGCGAATGTCTATGTCATCATGGGCGAGTTGTCGAACCAGGCTGCTGTCATGCGGACGCAGGACATCAAGGACGTGATTGCAACGCCGGATTGCAGCTTCATCAAGATCATTGACGCGCAGACGTCAAACTGGAACCGGGATGAAGCGCAGAACCTGATGACCAACTGGCTGTCCTCTGGCACTGCTTTTGACGGCGTGATCGCCAACAATGACGAAAGCGCAATCGGTGCGATCCAGGCGATGAAGGCGGCCGGAACGGACATGGGGTCTGTCGTCGTTGGCGGGATCGACGCCACTCAGGACGCGCTGGCAGCGATGCAGGCGGGCGAGCTGGATGTAACCGTCTTCCAGGATGCGGCAGGGCAGGGCAAGGGCTCACTGGATGCCGCGCTTGCGCTGGCCAAGGGCGAAGCCGTGGACCAGAAGGTATATATTCCCTTCCAGCTCGTGACGCCCGACAATATCGGCGACTTCCTCACCAAGAACTGATGCTCATCGGTTGAACGGCTGACACGACAGGGGAGGCGGCTGCCGCCTCCCCTTTGCATCCCCAAAGTGGTGCGCTGCTCGGGGAAAGGGGAGTGAGGGGACATGGCCAGCACGTCAATCGCATCGCCAGACAAGAACGAAGGCAAGGCGACGCGCCCGACCGAGATCAACGTTTTCATCGGCCTGCTGGCAATCGCGCTGCTGTTCGAACTGCTCGGCCACATCTTTCGGGACCAGAGCTTCCTGTTCAACTGGCAGCGCCTGCAGATCATGATCCTGCAGGTCTCCATCGTCGGGATCATCGCGGTAGGGGTGACACAGGTCATCATCACCGGCGGGATCGACCTGTCGTCAGGCTCGATCGTGGGCGCGACGGCGATGATCGCCATGAGCTTCGCGCAGGCGGGCCTCGTGAACGGGGCCGACAACACGCGCGCGGTGTTCTGGGATCAGGGCTGGGTCGACTTGCCGGTCATCATTCCAATCCTCGTGGCCCTGGGGCTGGGAATGTGCGCCGGGATCGTGAATGGCGCGCTGGTCGCCTATACCAAGATTTCCGCCGTTCATCGCGACGCTCGGCATGATGGTCGCCGCACGTGGGGTGGCGAAGTGGTGGACCAAGGGGCAGCCTGTCTCCTTTCCCACGGAAAGCTACGGCTCCATCGCCAGCGGGCAGAATGCGGTGTTCATCTTTCTCGCGGTGGCAATCCTGTTCCACCTTGCACTGAAGTATACGCTGTACGGCAAGCACACCTACGCCATCGGTTCCAACGAAGAGGCCGCCCGCATCTCGGGCATCAAGGTAGAGCGGCACAAGGTGATGGTCTACGGCATCGCGGGGTTGCTGGCCGGCCTTGCGGCTCTGGTGTTGTCGTCCAAGAACCTGACGGCACAGGCCGGCATGGGCGTGATGTACGAGCTTGACGCCATCGCGATGGCGGTGATCGGCGGCGTGTCTCTGTCAGGCGGGCGCGGGTCCATCGTCGGCACCGTGCTGGGTGCGTTGATCTTCGGCGTCATCATCTCGGGCTTCACCTTCCTGCGGATCGACGCCTACTACCAGGAGATGATCAAGGGTCTGATCATCGTCGTCGCGGTCATCGCGGACGTGGCCCGCCAGCGCAAGCGTGGCCGGGGCTGAGGGGGGAACATGAGCGATATCATCCTTGAAACCCGGGGTCTGACGAAGCGATACGGCGGGGTGCATGCGCTGGAGGACGCGAACTTCACCCTGCGCAAGGGCGAGCACATCGCCGTGGTGGGGGACAATGGGGCGGGCAAATCCACCTTCGTGCGACAGATCACGGCTGTGGAGCAGAAAAGCGCGGGCCAGGTCTTTTTCGATGGTCAGGAGGTGCATTTCACCGGTCCGCTGGAAGCGCGCGAGGCGGGCATCGAGACGGTCTTCCAGAACCTTGCTCTGGCTGACGACCTCGACGTGCCATCGAACCTCTACCTCGGGCGCGAACTGATCCGCTTCAACCTCGGCCCGTTCTCGATCCTCGACCGGCGCGCGATGAAGGACAACACGCTGCGTGCGCTGGAGATGACGGCGGTGAAAATCCCCAATGTCGACAACGCGATCCGCAACATGTCGGGCGGCCAGCGGCAATGCGTGGCCATCGCCCGCGCCGCCGCCTTTGCCAGCAAGCTGATCATCATGGACGAGCCGACGGCCGCCCTCGGGGTGCAGGAGACGGGTCAGGTGGAGAACATCATCCGTGGCCTGAAGGATCGCGGTGTGCCGCTGATCCTGATCAGCCACAACCTGCGCCAGGTTTTCGATCTGGTGGACCGGATCGTTGTCTTCCGCCGGGGTCGGATCGTTGCCTCGCTCCGTCGGGAAGAGACGGACGGGAACGATATCGTATCCTACATAACCGGCGTCAAAGGGGGTGAAGGCGCCTATGCCTGATCACTCTCATACCAGCGCCGTCGTTACCGGCGGTACGCAGGGGCTTGGCCTCGCCATCGTGGAACAGTTGATCGCCGACGGATGCGGCCGTGTGGCGATTGCCGGGCGGTCGGTCGCAAAGGGCGAAGAAGTCGCGGAGCGACTTCGCAAAACAGGGGCGGACGTGCATTTCATCGCCACCGACATGGGCGACGCACAGGCGGCAATCGCGTTGATCGACCACGCGGCAGCGCGTTTCGGCCGCCTGACCGCGCTGGTCAACGCCGCTGCGGCGACTGACCGGGGCAGCATTCTGGATACGTCGCCCGAGGTCTGGGATGCGTTGATGGACGTGAACGCGAAGGGGCCGTTCTTTGCCATCCAACGCTTCGCCCAACGTGCGGTGGCCGAGGACCATGCGGCAAGCATCGTCAACGTCTTGTCGATGGTCGTGCATTGCGGGCAAAGCTTCCTCGCCCCGTACTCCGCGAGCAAGGCAGCCCTGGCAAATGTGACGAAGAACGCGGCCAATGCACTGCGCCAAAACCGCATCCGCGTGAACGGGCTGAACTGCGGCTGGATGGATACGCCGGGCGAAGACGTGGTGCAGCGCCAGTATCATGGCGCAAGCGATGGCTGGCTGGCCGTGGCCGAAGCGCGGCAACCCTTCGGAATGCTTCTCAAACCCGCCCATGTCGCAGGCCTTGCAAGCTATCTGCTCAGCCCCGACTCGGGCGTGATGACAGGGGCGCTGATCGACGTGGACCAGAACGTCGCGGGCGCTTATCCGGAATAGATCAACCACGGGCGACAGGCCCAAAGACGAGGACATCATGACTGTCAGGTTCGGACTTCTGGGCGCGGGGCGCATCGGCAAGGTACATGCCAAGGCTATCACGGGCGACGCAAATGCAAGGCTTGTTGCCGTGGCCGATGCCTTCCCCGACGCCGCCAGGGCCATCGCCGACCAATACAGCTGCGCGATCCGCACCATAGACGAGATCGAGACCGCCGCAGACATCGACGCGGTCGTGATCTGCACACCTACCGATACGCATGCCGACCTGATCGAGCGTTTCGCGCGGGCGGGCAAGGCGATCTTCTGCGAGAAACCGATCGATCTCTCGCTCGACAGGGTGAAAGCCTGCCTCAAGGTCGTGCGGCAGACGAAGGCCATTCTCATGGTCGGCTTCAACCGCCGATTCGACCCGCATTTCCAGGCCGTGCGCGCCGAGATCGACAAGGGGACGCTGGGCGAGGTGGAGATGGTCGTCATCACCAGCCGCGACCCCGGTGCGCCACCGGTCGACTACATCAAGCGCTCGGGCGGCATTTTCCGTGACATGACGATCCACGACTTCGACATGGCCCGATTCCTGCTGGGCGAAGAGGTTACCGAGGTGTCGGCGATGGCCGCCGTTCTGGTCGATCCGGCAATTGGCAAGGCGGGCGACTACGACTCGGTGCAAGTGATGCTCAAGACGAAGAGCGGCAAGATGGCCGTCATCTCGAACTCGCGTCGTGCGACCTACGGCTATGACCAGCGGATCGAGGTGCATGGCTCCAAGGGCCTTGCTTCGGCCGAAAACCAGCGTCCGGTTTCCATCGAAGTGGCCACCGGCGCGGGCTATACCCGCCCGCCGCTGCACGATTTCTTCATGACACGCTATACCGAGGCCTATGCCGCCGAGATCGCCGCCTTCATCCAGGCCGTTTCGGGGAAGGGCAAGGCGGCACCTTCGGGCGAAGATGGGCTGGCGGCACTTGCCTTGTCGGAAGCTGCGCTGAAGTCGGTAGCCGAAGGCCGCACCGTGACTCTGGCCGAGGTTCTGTAAGCGGCTAGTTTCGCAAAATCTGGTAGGTGTTCTCGACGGCTCCCAGGTTGGTGACCGTTATCGTGAAGCTGCCGTTCCGGGCTGGAACCCAGTCGCAATAGGCGACGTCTTCCGGCCCGGCGGCAAGGCAGACGATGGCTCCCGTCTCATCCGCGATGGTGAGATCGAGGTTGGTATCGCCATCACCGACAATCGCCACCTCTGCCAGTGAGCCGCCGAAAAAGGGGATCGTCCAGACATCGCGTCCCCCTGCGGCGAGCGCATTTTCAGCGATGGCTGCGGTGACGCTGCCATCGGGGGCCTCGGCCTCGGCACGGTCGAGGAGAGTCAACAGAGCCTCGTCATTTCCTGACAGGGCACGTGCCGCAGCCAGCATGCCGGGGATCGTGACCGGTCCGGGTGCGCCGAGTTCGCCGCTGCCCTGGCCAGGATTTTCGGGCGCTTCAGACGTCTTGGGTGAAGCGAGGGGCGACAGTTTCACCGCGCGCGCCAGGCGCGCCGCCGTCGTCACGTCGAGTGCATCTCGTCGTTCTATGCCCTGGGCATAGAGGCGATGGGCCAGTGCGATCTGTGCAACGCCACCCGGTCGGCCCGTGCCTGTCGCGGCAAGGTTCGGACCCGTTGCATCCTGGGCCAGTGCCGCGCCTGCGAGCATCGCCAGCCCTGTCGCCCACCGAAATGTCATGCCGTGCCCCTCTGCGCCTCCGCGCAACTGTCTCATTCCTGCGGAGGGTTGGAAAGCCGGGATGGGGCTTTCGCCGCCTGCCGTTTTGCGGTTTGGTAGCGCGGCAACGGGGCGGGGAAGATGCAGAGCAGGGATATCCTGGAAAGGCTGGTGGCGTTCGATACGGTGAGTTCGCGCCCCAATATCGAGCTGATGGGCTGGGTGCGCGACCTGCTGGCGGGGGCCGGGGTGGAGGCGCTGCTGATTCCCGACACGACGGGCAGAAAAGCCAATCTTTACGCCACGATAGGCCCGCAGGACCGGGCCGGTGTCATGCTGTCGGGGCATACGGATGTGGTGCCGGTGGAAGGGCAGGTCTGGACGAAACCGCCCTTCGCGCTGACCGAGGCCGAAGGGCGATACTACGGGCGCGGCGTGACGGACATGAAGGGCTTCGTGGCCTGCGCGCTGGCCATGGCGCTGCGCGCGGCCGGGCGCCCGCTTCGGACGCCGCTGCATCTTGCGCTGAGCTATGACGAGGAGGTGGGCTGCCTTGGCGTCCGCACGCTGATCGAGATGCTGGAGGGGGCGCCGATCCGCCCGGCGTTCTGCATCGTGGGCGAGCCGACGGGGATGCAGGTGGCGACCGGGCACAAGGGCAAGATCGCCCTGCGGGCCACCTGCACGGGGCGCGAGGGGCATTCGGCGCTGGCCCCGATGGCGCTGAACGCGCTTCATTTGGGTGCCGATTTCCTGAACATCGTCAGAGCCTTGCAGGCGGATGTCGCGGAGCGTGGCCGGCACGACGGCGACTATGACGTGGCCTATACGACGCTTCATGTCGGCAAGATGAACGGTGGCGTGCAGGTGAATATCGTGCCGAACACCTGTGTTCTGGACTTCGAGATCCGGAACCTTGCCGAGGATGATCCGCAGGTGCTGATCGACCGGCTGAGGGCCGCAGCAGAGGCGATCACCGCGCCCCTGAAGGCGGATTTCCCTGAGGCCGAGATCCGGGTGGACCGGCTGTGGGATTATCCCGGTCTCGGCACGCCGACGAATGCGCCGGTGGTCAATTTCGTCAAGGGTCTGACCGGAGCGAACGGCACGATGAAGGTGGCGTTCGGCACCGAGGGCGGGTTGTTCCACGACCGTCTCGGCATTCCCACGGTCATCTGCGGACCGGGCAGCATGGCGCAGGGGCACAAGCCGGATGAATGGGTCAGCGTCGAGCAGATCCGGCGCTGCGAGGCGATGCTGGCGGCGCTGCTCGACCGGCTGGAGGCGGGGCTGTGAGGGGAAAATGCACCATGCACGGCGCATATGATTTTCATATGACTTTCATGCATACGATTTTCGGCCCATGCCGCTGACCCTTTCCAGCCTGCGGCAGGTCCTGGACCTCGATTTCGACGACATCATCGACGTCCGCGCGCCTGCCGAATGGGCCGAGGACCGGCTGCCGGGTGCGATCAGCCTGCCTGTGCTGGACGACGAGGAGCGTGCGCGCGTCGGCACGATCTACAAGCAGGAGAGCCCGTTCCGCGCCCGCAAGATCGGCGCGGCGCTGGTGGCGAAGAATGCGGCGAAGCATCTGGAAGGGCCGTTGGCCGACAAGCCGGGGGGCTGGCGGCCGCTGGTCTATTGCTGGCGGGGCGGGCAACGCTCGGGCTCGTTCGCGTCGATCCTGAGCCAGATCGGCTGGCGGGTGGAGACGGTGGCGGGCGGCTACAAGACCTACCGGACGCTGGTGGTGCACGCGCTCTACGATGATCCGCTGCCCTCGCGCGTGATCGTGCTGGACGGGAATACCGGGACGGCCAAGACCGCGTTGCTGGGCCTGATGGCGGGGCAGGGCGTGCAGGTGATCGACCTTGAGGGGCTGGCGAACCATCGCGGCTCGCTCTTCGGGGCGCGGGCCGGGGGGCAGCCGTCGCAGAAGGCGTTCGAGGGGCGGCTGGCGCTGGCGCTGGCGGGCCTCGATCCGGCGCGACCGGTGGTGGTGGAGGCCGAGAGCAGCAAGATCGGCAGCCTGTCGCTGCCGCCGCGCCTGTGGCGGGCGATGGTGGTGGCGCCGAGGATCGCGGTCGCCGCATCTCTGGACGAGCGCGCGGCCTATCTGACCCGCGCCTATGCCGACCTGACGGCGGATGCGGCGGAACTTGCGGCGGTGATCGACCGCCTGCGTCCGATGCATCCGGCAGAGCGGATCGAGGGCTGGCTGAAGCTGGCCGCCGAGGGGGCATTCCAGCCGCTGGCGCATGACCTGATGGCGCGCCACTATGACGCCCGCTATATCAAGCAGCGCAGCCTGACCGGAGCGCCGGAGCCCGTGACGGTCGAGGCGCATAGCCTTGCGCCCGAGGCACTGCCTGCGCTTGCCTCGAGGCTTGCCGCAGAACTTGACCGAATTTGACAGCCCGCCCCAAGGAGATGCCCATGACCAGCCCGGAACGCCTTGCCATCGAGATGGGCCTCGACATTCCCGACTTCGACGTGACGGGCTATTATGGTGCCGACTACGGCACGATGAAACCCTATCACCGGATCGGCAGCCTGCTGTTCCTGTCGGGCCATGTCGCGCAGATCGGGGTCGAGATCACGCATAAGGGGCGGCTGGGCAAGGATCTGACGACGGAGCAGGGCTACGCCGCCGCGCGCCGGACCGGACTGAACGTGCTGGGCGGCATCAGGCAGGCGGTCGGATCGCTCGACCGGGTGAAATCCATCGTGCGGACTTTGAATTTCGTGGTCTGCACGCCGGAGTATGAAGAGGTTCACAAGGTCTCGTCCGGCCTGTCCGATCTGTTCGTGGAGGTCTTCGGGCGGGAGCGCGGGCTGGGCGGGCGCGCCACGATCGGTGTCATGGCGCTGGCGGGCGGCGTGTGCTTCGAGACCTGGGCGACGGTCGAGATCGCGGACTAGCAGACCACCTCGATCAGGAACGGGCCTTTGCGGGTCATCGCACCCGAGAAGGCCGCGACGAACTGATCGGTGTCAGTGACGCGGATGGCATCGACGCCATGGCCCTTGGCCAGCGCGACCCAATCGAGCGTCGGTTCCACGACATCGAACATGCGGGCGGCGTTGCGGCCCGGGGTTGCGCCCACGGCGGCCATCTCAAGGCGCAGGATCTGGTAGCCGCGATTGGCGAAGATCACCACGGTCACGTCCAGCCGTTCCCGCGCCATGGTCCAGAGCGATTGCAGCGTGTACATGCCCGACCCATCGCCTTCGAGGGCGACGACCTTGCGGTCCGGGCAGGCGACGGCGGCCCCGGTGGCAAGGGGAAGCGCATCGCCGATGGCCCCGCCGGTCAGCGACAGCCAGTCATGCCCGCGCGCGCCTTCGGTCGCGGCCTGCACGGCGGCGGACGAGGTGATGCCTTCGTCGATGATGATTGCGTCATGCGGGAGCAGGGCGGCGATCGCTTGCGCGATACGGTCAAGGCGCATCGGGCCGGAGGGAAGGTCGGGACGGGCGAGGGGCTGGAAGGCATCTGCGGGAAGGTCGGCATCCGATACGCCGAGCTGTGCGGCAAGCAATGTGAGCGTTCGTTCGTAATCCTCGTCCGGCCCGCAGAGGTCGATCACGCGGCCGTCGGGGTTCTCGGGCAGGCCGGGCTTGCCGGGATAGGCGAAGAAGCCCGCCGGGCGGGTGGTGCCGCAGAGGACGAGCGTGGTCACGCCGGCGAGGATCTTCAGGTTGTCCTCGACCCGGTAGGCAAGCCGATCCATCCGCACCGCCCCTTCGCCCCGGCGCAGGCGCGAGATGAAATAGGGGGCGATCAGGCGGCACCCGGCGGTGCGGGCGATCTTCGCGGCCAGCAGCGACAACCCGCCGTAGAGTGCGCGATGGTCCACCATCAGCGCCGCGCCGGGGGTGCGGAGCGCACGGGCGGCGGCGGCGATCTGGGTGTCGGAAGGGCAGTGGGGCGCGGGCACGGGGAGGGCGGGTTCCGCCTTTTCCGCCTGGGTCCAGGCGGTGTCGGCGGGCAGGATCAGCGTGGCGATCTGCCCGTTCTTCGCGCGCGCCGCGCGGACCGCCTCGGCCCCGTCGCGGGCGACCTGCGTGGCATCTGCGGACACGCGGACCCAGTGCGACACGGCACTGGCGACGCCCACGGTATCGCCCTTGAGCGGCGCTTCATGCTTGCAGGTGATAGCTGGCGTGATCGCCCATGATCGTCAGCACGCCGCTTTGCGCCTTGCGGGCATTGTGCAGGTTGGCGAAGCCGTTGCCGAAGCCGGGCGCGAGATGCAGCAGTGTCGCCGCGACCTGCCCGGTCATGCGGTAGTACGCATCCGCGGCACCGGTCGCCCCGCCTTCGAACAGGCACAGGATGCAGCGCATGTCGGGGTGCTGGTCCAGCGCCGCGACGAAGTGCATCTCGGACGTGCCGGGATTGGCAAAACAGACGTTCACATTCGAGGCGAGAAGCGTCTCGACAAGGGTTTCCGCGCCGTTCATGGACTGCCTGTCAATATACGACCACGCTGCGGATGCTCTTCCCCTCGTGCATCAGGTCGAAGCCCTTGTTGATGTCCTCCAGCCCCATGGTGTGGGTGATCATCGGGTCGATCTGGATCTTCCCTTCCATGTACCAGTCCACGATCTTCGGCACGTCGGTGCGCCCGCGTGCGCCGCCGAAGGCGGTGCCCTTCCAGACGCGGCCCGTGACAAGCTGGAACGGCCTGGTCTGGATCTCGGCCCCTGCGGGCGCCACGCCGATGACGACCGACACGCCCCAGCCGCGATGGGTGCACTCCAGGGCATCGCGCATCACCTTGACGTTTCCGGTGCAGTCGAAGCTGTAGTCGGCCCCGCCGATCTGGTCGAATGGCGTCTTGGTCATGTTGACGATGTGCTGCACGATGCAGCCGTCGATTTCCTTCGGGTTCACGAAATGGGTCATGCCGAAGCGTTCGCCCCATTCCTTGCGGGCCGGATTCAGGTCCACCCCGATGATCATGTCGGCTCCGGCCAGCCGCAGCCCCTGGATCACGTTCAGGCCGATGCCGCCGAGGCCGAAGACCACGGCCTTGGCGCCGATCTCCACCTTCGCGGTGTTGATGACCGCACCGATGCCGGTGGTGACGCCGCAGCCGATGTAGCAGATCTTGTCGAAGGGCGCGTCCTCGCGCACCTTGGCCAATGCGATCTCGGGCAGGACGGTGTAGTTCGAGAAGGTCGAGCAGCCCATGTAATGCAGGATCGGCGTGCCATCGAGCATCGAGAAGCGCGAGGTGCCGTCGGGCATCAGGCCCTGGCCTTGCGTGGCGCGGATCGAGGTGCAGAGGTTGGTCTTCCGGCTGAGGCAGGACGGGCAGGCGCGGCATTCGGGGGTGTAGAGCGGGATGACGTGATCGCCCTTCTTGAGGCTGGTCACGCCCGGCCCGACCTCCACCACCACGCCTGCGCCTTCATGGCCGAGGATGGCAGGGAACATGCCTTCGGGATCGGCGCCGGACAGGGTGAATTCGTCAGTGTGGCAGATGCCGGTTGCCCTGATCTCGACCATCACCTCGCCCGCCTTCGGGCCGTCGAGGTTCACCTCCATGATTTCGAGCGGTTTTCCAGCGGCGACGGCGACGGCGGCACGGGTGCGCATGTGTATCCTCCCAAAGCGATCTGACCGCGAGAGTGCTGGAAAGCGGCGACGGCTGCAACTGCCTCCGGGGCAGGCTGGCCGCGTTTCGCAAGACACGGGCTGCGGAGAAACAGGCGGCACGATATGACGTGGGGCTTGGTTTTCCTGCGGCTTGCATGTCAATGATAGCGGAACGCTCCAACAACGAGGCCCCATCATGCTCCGTCCCGGTCTGATCCTTGCCTGCCTTGCGCTGTCGGCCTGCGCGCCAGAGATGACGACGCTGCCCCCGGTGGGTGCGGAGAATGTGCCGGCCGCCGGACCGGATACCTGCGGCGCGACCGGGCTTCAGGTGCTGGTGGGGCAGAGGGTCGAGCTGTTCGAGGGCCAGGTGCGCCCCGGACCGAAGCGCATCCTCGGCCCGAACGACGTGGCGACGACGGATTTCAATCCCAAGCGCACGAACGTCTACATCGATGAGGGCAGCCGGATCGTCCGCTTCACCTGCGGCTGATCCGGCGACCGATCACTTCATCCGGTATGTGGTGTGGCATTCCTTGCAGGCGCCACCGATGGCCGCCATTCCGGCACCGATCATTTCGGGTGATGAGACGTCAATCGTTTCCGCCGCCTTGAGCAAGGCTTCGGACTTCGACACGAAATCGTCCCAGTTCGTCCAGATCTCGGCCTTCGCTGCCGAGACCGGGTCCGCGGCCTGGGGTTCGAACTTCGCCGGCACTTCGGCGGCCGCTGCCGCCAGCGCCGCTTTGGCCGCCGCCGCCGCAGTTGCATCGAACGGGGCTTTGCCGCCGGCCATGTCACCCAATGTCTTGGTATTCAGGGCGATGGTGTCCATCAATTCCTCGCGCGCCTTTACCTGAGGATCCTTCACACCCTCTTTTGCAAGGGCAGCACCTGCGACGAGCAGCAGAGAAATCATCAGGCCGTTCCGGATCGATCTTGGGAAGGTCACGGCAGCACTCCTTGAATTGGTGGTGAAAAGCACCTGAAGCTCCAATCTATACACATCGGTTTACCTCACGGAAGCCGCTGCCTTTCGCCTGATGCCGCGCTCACGAAGTCGTCATCTGGGGCGCGCTAACTGCCGGGAAGGGACAGTGCCGCATCCAAGGCGCTCCAGTCGTCGACGACAAGCCGCACGGGCAGCGTCAGCACCTGCGCGCGGAACGCGGCAGGAAGGCGCACCGCGTCCTTCTCGGTGGTGACGAGTTGCGCGCCAAGCGTGGCCGCCTCGGCCTGAAGGCGAAGCATGAGGGCATCGGACAGGGGCTGGTGATCGTCCAGCGCCTCGGCGCGGATCACATCCGCACCGAGTTCGCGCAGGGTGGCGAAGAACTTTTCCGGCTGGCCGATTCCGGCAAAGGCCAGAACGCGCTCGCCCTGCCAGTCCATGCCCGTCGGCAGCGGAACCAGTCGGCCGGTCAGGTGGGGAAGATGCACCGCCGACCCCCAGCGCGCCAGGAACTCGGCCTGTGCAGCTTGCGATCCGATCGAAAGGACCATGTCGGCCCGCGCCAGTCCGGTTGAAACCGGTTCCCGCAGGGGTCCGGCGGGCAGGCAGAGCCCGTTGCCGAAGCCTTGTGCGGCATCGACGACGACCAGCGACAGATCCTTGACGACAGAGGGGTTCTGAAAGCCGTCATCCAGCAGGACCACCTGAGCACCCGACGATTCGGCCAGCCGCACGCCCGCAGCCCGGTCGCGCGCGATGACCGTGGGGGCGAAGGCCGCCAGCAGCAGCGGCTCGTCGCCAACGTCCTGTGCGCGATGGCGGGCCGGATCGACGCGCAGCGGTCCGGTCTCGGTGCCGCCATGCCCGCGCGAGACGACATGCGCGGCGATCCCCCGCGCGCCCAGCCGTTCGATCAGCGCAATGCAGGTCGGCGTCTTGCCGGTGCCGCCTGCGTTCAGGTTGCCGATGCAGATCACCGGAACCCCTGCGCGATAGCCCGGCCCGGCCCGCAGCCGAACCGCCGTTGCCGCCGCATAGGCCGCGCCAAGCGGTTGGAGGAGGCGCGCTGCCGCAGACAGCGCATCGGGGGGCGTGAACCAGAACCCCGGGGCCTTCATCGCCGTTCCTCGACCAGCGCGCGGATCTGGAGGACGATGCGGTCGGTGACCTCGGCCCCGGCGGAGGCGGCGGCCCAGGCGGCCTGCGCCAGCCGCGCCGCACGATCGGGGGCGAGCAGGTCGGCCAGCCCTCCCGCCAGATCGGTTGCGCCGCTGACCTGCCGGCTGGCCCGTGCTTCGGACAACCGCAGGAAACGCTGCGTCCATTTGCCGGTCTGAGGTCCGTGCAGGATGGCCGAACCAAGCGCCGCCGCTTCGAACGGATCGCGCTGGCTGCCCCCGCCATAGAGGCTGCCGCCGAGGAAGGCGATGGGTGCGAGGCGATACCAGAGACCCATCTCCGACGGCCCGTCGGTGATGTAGACCTCCACCTCGCTGTCCGGCTCTTCATCCGAGGCACGGCGCGCGACACGCCAGCCCTCGTTCGTCTCCAGCGATTGCGCCAGACTGTCGCCGCGCTCGGCCCGGTCCGGCACGAAGATCAGGAGCAGCCGATGCGCCATGCGCAGGGCCGAACGGTGTGCGGCGATCACTGCCGCCTCCTCCGCCTCGGGAACGCTGACGGCAAGCCAGACAGGGCGCGCCTGAAACTGGCGCACCAGCGCCGCACGCTCGGCCTCGGTACAGGGCAGCACGCGCGATCCTTCGGCCATGCGTCCTTCCACCCGCACGATACCGGCGGGGGCACCGCGCTTGCGGAATTGGCGCGCCGCATTTTCATCCACCGCGATGATGCTGTGGAAGCCGCCCAGCAGACCCTGAACGAGGCCGGGCCAGAGTGGATGGCGGTTACCCGCGAGGTAGGGCGCGCGGGCGTCCGCGAGGATCAGGGGCAGGCCACGCTCCGCTGCCTCGGTCAGAAGCATCGCGCGCAACTCGCCCTCGGCGATCACGCCCGCGTCGGGCCGCCAGTGATCGAGGAAGGCACGGGCGGCGGTTGCGGTTTCGGGCGGCGGGGCAATGATGGTGGCCCCCGCCTGCGGTTCGACCGCCTCGGGCGTCGTCAGCAGGACCGAATAGCCGTCCTCGTCGCGCAACCGCTTTGCCAGTTCGCAGATGCCCTGGACCGAAGGCGGTCCCGGCGCGTGCAGCCACACCAGCGGACCGGCAGGGCGCACGGGCCAGTTCGGCAGCGGTGCCGCGTCGCGGCCTGCGACAAGGCTGTAGAGCGTCAGGCCGAGCGAGCGGGTCATGAGGTGTGCAGATCAGGCCCCGAAGGCCTCGGTCGAGGAGCCTGCGCTGTCCTCTTCGCGCAGGCGGTGCAGGTGCGCGATGAAATAGCGCATATGGGCATTGTCCACCGTGCGTTGCGCCTCGGCCTTCCAGGCTTTGAACGCCTCGGCGTAGTTCGGGTACATGCCGACGATGTGGATCGCCGCGACATCCTTGAAGACGGTCCTGGTCGGATCGGTCAGCTCTCCGCCGAAAACGAGATGCAGCTTCTGCGCCATGCCTGTGCTCCGAGTTGGGGTGCCATCCTCCCGCGCGCAGCCTAGTGCAAATGCGGCGCGGGGGGGAACCGGTTTTGGTGCGGCAGATACGATGAAAGCGACCGAGCGGCCTTGGCTCAGATCTCCAGGATCGTCGAGCCGGTCGTCGCCCGTGCTTCCAGCGCGCGATGTGCATCTGCGACCCGGTCGAGCGGGAAGCGCTGCTCGATATGTATCTTCACCGCGCCCGACGTGACCTTGGCGAACAGCTCGCGCGCCATCTGCTGGCAGGTGGCGGGATCGGCGATGTGGGTGAAGAGCGTGGGGCGCGTGAGCTTCAGCGAGCCCTTGGCCGACAGTTGCAGGATGTCGAAGGGCGGCACCTTGCCGGAGGCATTGCCGAACGAGATCATCATGCCGAACGGGCGCAGGCAGTTCAGCGAACCGTCGAAGGTGGCCGCACCCACCGAATCCATCACCACATCGACGCCCTTGCCGCCCGGTCAGTTCCCGGACACGCGCGGGAAAATCCTCGGTCGCGTAGTTGATGCAGTGGGTTGCCCCGTTTTCCAGCGCCAGCCTGCATTTCTCGTCCGACCCGGCGGTGCCGATCAGGCGTGATGCCCTCGGACGCCGCCCATTGGCAGGCGATCAGACCCACGCCCCCGGCGGCGGCGTGGAACAGCACGGTATCGCCCCGGCGCCATGCGGCACGGTGCGGCGGAACAGGAACTGCGTCGTCATCCCCTTGAGCATCATCGCCGCCCCTTCGTCGAACGAGATGCGCATCGGGCAGGGGGCAGACCTGGGCTGCGGGCATCGTGCGCGCCTCGGCATAGGCACCGGGCGGGTTCGCGGCATAGGCGACACGGCTGCCGATCTTCAGATGCGCCACGCCGTCACCTACCGCCGTGACGATGCCCGCGCCTTCCATCCCCAGGGCGGCGGGCAGCTTCATCGGGTAAAGCCCGGTGCGCTGGTAGACGTCGATGAAGTTCAGTCCCGCCGCCTTCTGCGCGATGGTCACCTCGCCCGGGCCGGGGGCGGGCACGTCGCGGTCCACCAGCGTCAGCGCTTCGGGGCCGCCGTGGGCGGTAATGACGATTGTGCGGGCGGTGGGCATGATCGGGTCTCCGTGTCGCAGTGCGGGACGGATCATCTCACTCTGGCCGGCGCGCACAAGCGGAATCCGGGTGCGCCGCGGCGTCCTCTATACAGCGGCGGCATTTCCGCGTAAGGGCTGGCCCAAGGCTCCGCGCATCCGGGGCGATCCGGGCGAGGAGGCCCGGTCGCGAAGGGGAATGGACGCCGTCCTCGGGCGCTCTGGCTGCGCCCCCCTTCAAGGCTGAACTGAATGAACGACGATGCGATTGCAGCACCGCTGGCAGCGGCGCTTTCCACCCGCGGCTATGAGACCCTGACCCCCGTCCAGCAGGCGATGCTCGCCCCCGAGGTTGCCGGGCGCGATGCGCTTGTCAGCGCGCAGACCGGATCGGGCAAGACCGTGGCCTTTGGCATGGCCATAGCGCCCGATCTGCTGCAGGGCGCGGACCGGCTGCTGTTTGCCGATGTCCCGATGGCGCTGATCATCGCGCCGACGCGCGAGCTGGCGTTGCAGGTCGCGCGCGAGCTCGACTGGCTTTACGCCGAGACCGGGGCGCAGATCGCGACCTGCGTGGGCGGCATGGACTACCGCACCGAGAAGCGCGCGCTGGATCGCGGCGCGCATATCGTGGTCGGCACGCCGGGCCGCCTGCGCGACCATATCGACCGCGGCTCGCTTGACCTGTCCGGCCTGCGCGCGGCGGTGCTGGACGAGGCGGACGAGATGCTGGACCTCGGGCTTCCGCGAGGATCTGGAGTTCATCCTTGCCGCCGCCCCGGCCGAACGCCGCACCATGATGTTCTCGGCCACCGTGCCGCCGGCGATCGCGGCGCTGGCCAAGGATTTCCAGCGCGACGCGCTGCGCATCCAGACGCAGGGCGAGGCGCGCCAGCATGTCGATATCGAGTATCGTGCGCTGAACGTCAGCAGCCGCGACCGCGAGCACGCGATCTTCAACGTGCTGCGCTATTACGAGGCGCGCACGGCCATCGTGTTCTGCAAGACGCGGGTGAACGTGAACCACCTGTTCGCGCGGATGGGCAACCGGGGGTTCCAGGTGGTGGCGCTGTCGGGCGAGCTGTCGCAGCAGGAACGCACCCACGCGCTGCAATCGTTGCGCGACGGGCGCGCGCGGGTCTGCATCGCGACCGACGTGGCCGCGCGCGGGATCGACCTGCCGGGGCTGGACCTTGTGATCCATGCCGACCTGCCGGCCAATTCCGAGACGCTGCTGCACCGCTCGGGCCGCACGGGTCGCGCCGGGTCCAAGGGCGTGTCGGCGCTGATCGTGACGCCCGCCGAGTTCAAGAAGGCGCAGCGTTTGCTGCAGGGGGCCAAGGTCGTGGCGGAATGGGCAAAGGCGCCGTCCGCCGACGAGGTGCCGGCGCAAGGGACGAGGTGCGCCTGCTGGAGCATCCGTCGCTGGTGCAGCCCGTCAGCGAGGACGAGCGCGCGATGGCCGACGCCATCCTGGCACGCGTCGGGCCTGAGCAGGCGGCCGCGGCCTTCGTCCGGTTGTGGCGCGAGGGGCGTTCGGCCCCGGAAGAGCTGATGGATGCCTCGGCGCCCGCGCCGGTCGCGCCCAAGCCGCGCGACGGAATTCGGCGCGTCGGTCTGGTTCGCCGTCTCGGTCGGCCGCGCGGGCCGGGCCGAGGCGCGCTGGCTGCTGCCGAAGATCTGCGATGCCGGCGGCATCACCAAGGACGGCATCGGCGCGATCCGCGTGCAGGAGGATGAGACCTTCGTGCAGATCGCCGTCGCGGATGCCGGGAAGTTCGGCGCCGGGATGGAACTGGAGCCCGGTGTCACGCTGCGCCGGATCGAGGGCGAGCCGGACCTCGACGCGCCGGTGAAGCCGCGCGCCAAGCCGCGCGAGGCGAAACCCTATGAGGGCAAGGCCAAGGTCTATGTGCCCAAGGCGCTGCCCGACGATCATGCGCCCCGGGCCGCTGCCGCCCCCGCGCCGCTGCCGCCGAGCGCGCCCCTTCGCCGCGCCCGGTCCGTGACGACAGCGCGCCCGCGCCCCGCAAACCCTACGATCCGGACCGGAAGCCCTATGACCCCGACCGCAAGCCCTATGCCAGGCGCGACGATGCGCCCAAGCCCTATGCGAAGCGCGCCACGGGCGACAAACCCGCCTATGTGAAGCGCGAGGGTGGCGCGTCGAAACCCTATGCGCCGCGCCCGGCGGGCGAGAAGGCGCCTTACGTGAGGCGCGACGACGGGGCGAAACCTTACGTGAAACGCGACGATGCGGCGAAGCCCTACGCAAAACGGGACGATGCGGCGAAGCCCTATGCCAAGCGCCCCGAGGGCGACCGCAAGCCCTATGCCAAACCGGCGGACGGCGAGCGCAGGCCCTACGTGAAGCGCGAGGACGGCCCGGCCAAGCCCTACGCCCGCCGCGCCGAGAGCGGCGCCGCCCCCCGGGCCGAGGGCGATGCGCCGAAGCCGCGCTGGAAGGCGAAGGACGGCGCGCCGTCGGGCGAGCGTCCGCGCAGCGCCCCGGGCAAGCCGTTCAAGGCCGCTGGCAGCAAGACACATGGCAAGCCCGTTTTCGCCAAGCGTCCGCCTTCCGATCCGAAGGACACGAGCAAGCGCTTCGTCCCGCCCAAGAAGCCGCGCGCCTGAGGTTTCTTTTCGGCAAAGATACCCCGCCGGAGGCAAGGCCCGCGTCTCGCGGGCCTTTTTCTTCAGCCTGACAGCCGGGCGAGCAATGCGGCATGCAGGCCCGGTGCGGCGGCGACGACGCCCGCCGCCTGGGGATGTGCGGCATTGAAGACGATCGTTGCGCCGGTCCGATCGGTCACCATGGCGCCCGCGCGCGCGCAGATCAGGCAGCCTGCCGCGATGTCCCATTCCCAGGTGTCGCGCAGCGTCAACATTCCGTCGAACCGCCCTTCGGCCACCAGGCTCAGCCGATAGGCGAGCGAGGCGCGGAAACTGCGGTGCAGGTCGGGCACGCCGCCCGGCCAGAACTCGGGTGCGAGGCTGGTGCGGGTGGCGAGCAGGCTTGCCCCGTCTATCCCCGCGCGGGTGCTGGCCGTGATCGGCTGTCCGTCGCACAGGGCGGGGCCGTGGTCGCAGGCGGTGTAAAGCCGATCGAGCGCAGGCAGGTAGATGACGGCCGCCGTAACCCGCCCGCCCACGGCCACCGCGAGGGAATGGGCGAAGGTTTCTTCCCCGGCCATGAAGGCGCGGGTGCCGTCGATCGGGTCGATGATGAACAGCCGCTCGCTGTCCCGCCGTGCCGCGCCATCTTCGGTTTCCTCGGACAGCCAGCCGTAGTCGGGGCGGGCGGCGCGCAGCGTCGAGCACAGCATGTCGTTCACGGCAAGGTCGGCCTCCGTGACCGGACCGTGCCCGCCACCCTTGTCCCAGCTTTTCGGGTTCCGCTTCCAGAAGCTCAGGGCGATCTCGCCCGCCTTCAGCGCGGCCTCGGTCAGCAGGGCAAGGTCATGCTCCGGCAAGCGTCAGCCCTTCCACCAGAAGGCTGGGCACGCGCGTGGACAGGTGGGCGCGCGCATCGTTGGCCGGGGTGATCCGCAACAGCATGTCGCGCAGATTGCCGGCCACCGTCACCTCGTTCACGGCATGGGTGATCTGCCCGTTCTCCACCCAGAACCCGCTCGCCCCGCGCGAGTAGTCGCCCGTGGTCGGATTGATCGACGAGCCGATCAGCGAGGTGATGAGCAACCCCGTGCCCATCGACGCGACCAGCGCGTCGCGGCTGGTGGTTCCGGGGGTCAGGTCCACGTTCGACGTGCCCGGCGAGGGCGGCGAGGACGTGCCGCGCGAGGCGCTGGCCGTGCTGTCCATCCCCAGTTTGCGCCCCGTGGCGAGGTCCAGCGTCCAGCCGGTCAGGACACCCTGATCCACGATCACCCGGCGCCGCGTGGCCAGCCCCTCGGCATCGAAGGGGCGCGAACCGGGGATGCGCGGGCGGTGCGGATCCTCGACCACCGAGAGCGTGGCGGGCAGAACCTGCTTGCCCAGCAGATCGCGCGCCCAGCTTGCGCCGCGCGCGATGGCGCTGCCGTTGACCGCGCTCAGCAGGTGGCCGATCAGCGACGAGGCGACACGTTCGTCGAAGAGCACGGGGTAGGAGCCGGTCCTGGGTTTGCGCGCACCGAGGCGTTGCAGGGCGCGTTCGGCGGCCAGCCGCCCGGCCTCGTCGGGCGAGGGCAGGTCAGACTGGAAGGTACGGCTTTCGGCGGCCCAGTCCCGCTCCATCCCCGTGCCCTCGCCGGTGAAGGCCACGGCGGAGAAGGAGCGCGAGGTGCGGGCATAGCCGCCCGCGAAGCCGTTCGATTGTGCAAGGTGCATCGCGCGGCGGCCATAACCGGCCGAGGCTTCGACCTGCGTGATCCCCAGCACGGCCATCGCCGCCGCCTCGGCGCGCCGCGCATCGTCCTCCAGCGCCCCGGCCGACGGTTCGGGTGCGTCATCGGCCAGTTCCAGCGCGGCAGCGTCCCAGTTCCGCGCAAGCTGCGACGGATCGGCAAGGCCGACGAAGGGGTCTTCCGGCGCCTCGCGCGCCATTGCCACCGCGCGTTCCGCCACGGCGGTGATCGTCGCATCCGAGATGTCCGAGACGGACACGCAGGCCTGCCGCCGTCCCACGAGCACCCGCAGCCCCAGCTCGATGCTCTCGGACCGCTCGGCCTGTTCCAGCTTGCCCGCCCGGATGTCGATGGACAGCGACGTGCCATCGACGGCGAGCGCATCGGCGGCGTCGGCCCCGGCGCGGGCGGCGGCAGTCAGAAGCGCTTCGGTCAGGCTGTCCAGCGGTCGGGTCATCGGGCGCTCCTTGCAGGTTGGTGCCTGAGGTAGTCCGTGACGGTGCGCGGTGCAAGCCGCCCGCAAGGAAAGGGCGCCCCTTGGGCTAGGGGCGCCCTTCACGTTTCAGGCAGCGCCGTTACTGCAAGCGCTGGCCGTTGGCGTAGAAGCCCTTGTCCTTGAACTCCAGTGTCGAGGTCAGCGTGTCGGGCTGCCCTTCGACCGCCTTGGCGAACAGGCCCATCATCATCCGCGCGCCCATCGCCTGATCCTCGGGCAGGAAGCCAAGCTGGATCAGCTTGTCCAGAAGGCCGTTGGCGCCAACGATCTTCAGATCGAGCGTTCCGGTCGGCAGCAGGCACGCCGGGGAAGGTCGTGGTGTCGGTGTTGTCGAACGTGAAGCCGCCCTTGCCCGTCACCTCGGCCCCGGCGATGCTGACCTTCAGATCGTTCACGTCGAGCGAGTTGAGTTCGGCAGGCATTGCATCCGGGGCCATCGCCTCGGTCTGGGCCGGGTCCATGATGTCGACCAGCCAGCGCAGCTTGCCCGTCGTATCGAGGATCACGCTCGCCGGATCGCGCGGCAGCACCTTGCCGGGATCGAACATGTCCCAGACCTCGTCATTGATCCTGAAGTCCACGAGGCGGGTCAGCAGGGCGAAATCGCCCGGTTCATCGGCCTTGGAAACCGGCATCAGCAGGTTGAAACCCGCCTCGGCATAGCTGGTGGTAAGCTGAGGGAAGGGCATGTCGCTGCTCGACACGGTGATCGACACGTCCTTGCCGCTGCCGCCGTAGTTCATCCGGTTCGCATCCAGCGCGAACTTGATGTCTCCGCCGCCCATCGAGGCATTGCCCTTCGCGGTCTGCTCCTTCTCCGCGAAATCGAAGTCGAAGTTGCCCGCGCCATAGGTGAAGGCCGCATCGGTGGCGAAGCCCGCCTTGAGCGCCGCCGCCATGTCGGTCATCATCGCCGCATCGAGTACGGTGCCGGTCGAGGTGCCGGCCAGATTGCTGACGCTGCCTTTCAGGTTGAACTTCGCCTGCGCCTCGGGATCGTTCAGGGCCATGTCCACACTGGCGCTTTCGGCTGCCAGGTTCGACGCCAGCTTCGTCAGCTCTCCCCCCGTGACCACATAGTTGCCCTTCAGCGCCGCAACGCCGACCTCCAGTGTCAGGTCCACCGCCTTGTCGTCCGTGGTTACCTCGTTCACCGAGACCTTCACCGTGGGTGCAGTGAAGTCATAGGTCGTCTCCGCCTCGGTCCCCGAGGCGATGATGACGAGGTCGGGCTGACGCACGGTCACATCGACATTGGTCTTGGCCCCCTCGGGCGTCGTCGTCTCGACTGCCAGCGGATACTCGGGCGACATCGTCACTTCCACCCGGCCGTCGCCCAGGTCGCGGAAGTTCACCGTGTCGATCTTGCCGTTCACCGAACCGCCCTCGAACGTCGAGGCGATCGTCAGGCCCGAGATCACGAGCGTATCACCCTGCTTTTCCTCGGACGCCGCGCTCAGCGTCTGGCCGTAGCTGGCGCTGACGGCTTTCCAGTTGGCCCAGACCTGCTCTGGCGTGACATCGGCCCAGGCGGCTGTCGACAGCAGCATCGCGGCAATGCCGCCGGAAAAGTTGAGAACGGGTCTGGTCATAACGCAGCCTTCCTGATGGAATGTGTCGGCGCGCATCCTTTCGCTGCCCGAACGCAGGGTCAAGGGATTTGCGCGATTGAGGCTAACGGCCAGTTGTGACAACCGAAAGGCACGAACTTGGGCATGAACGGCAAGGTCGTGGCGATCACAGGGGCCAGCCGGGGCATCGGAGCCGCCGCCGCGCGGGTTTTCGCCGCGGCGGGGGCGCGTGTCGCCCTGCTGGCCCGCAGCGCAGACGAGATCGCTGCGCTGGCGGCGGAGATCGGGCCGTCGGCGCTGGCGCTGACCTGCGATGTGGCGGATGCAGCCTCGGTCGAGCGGGCGATGGCGGAGACGCTTGGCTGGGGCGGGCGGCTTGACGTTCTCATCAACAATGCAGGCGTGATCGAGCCGATCGCGCGCCTGGCAGAGGCTGATCCGGCGGAGTTCGCGCGCGCCATCGCGATCAACCTGAACGGGGTTTTCAACGGCCTGCACGCGGCGATCCCGCCGATGCGGACACAGGGGGGCGGCACGATCATCACCGTCTCGTCCGGAGCGGCGCATAGCCCGCTGGAAGGCTGGGGCGCCTATTGTGCGTCGAAGGCGGGTGCCGCCATGCTGACCCGCGTCGCACATCTCGAGGAGGCGGCAGCGGGGTTGCGGATCATGGGGCTGTCGCCGGGGACGGTCGCAACCCGCATGCAGGTGAAGATCAAGGCGAGCGGGGTAAATCCGGTCAGCCAGCTTGACCCTGCCGTGCACATCCCTGCCGACTGGCCCGCGCGGGCGCTGGTATGGATGTGCGGGCCGGGCGGCGATGCCTATCTCGGGCAGGAGATATCGCTGCGGGACGAGGCCGTGCGGCGGGCAGTGGGGCTGATCTGATGCGGCGTGCTTCAGTGTCATGCGCCCGTCCGAGGCCGGAAGATGAAGCCGCAGTAGCCCGCGAAAGTGATCCGGTATGATCGAGGTCGGAAGCCGAAGCGGACTCTGGACCATCACCCTGCGTCGGCCGGAGAAGGCGAATGCGCTGACACGGGCCATGCTGCTTGAGCTGGAAGCGGTCGTCGCGGGCGCGACTGCGGAGCGGGCGCCGGCGCTCGTGCTGACCGGGACGGGGCGGGTGTTTTCCGCCGGGGCCGATCTGCAGGAGATGCAGGAGGGGCTGGGGACGGACCCGGTCTGGGAGCGGCTCTCGGGCGCCATCGCGGCCTTTCCGGGACTGACCATCGCCGCGCTGAACGGGACGGTCGCGGGCGGGGCGATGGGCATGGTGCTGGCCTGCGATCTGAGGCTGGCGGTTCCGGGGACCGCGATCTTCTATCCGGTGATGCGGCTGGGCTATCTGCCGCAGCCGTCGGACCCCGTCCGGCTTGCAGCACTGGCGGGACCGTCGCGGGCGAAGCTGATCCTGATGGGCGGGGCGCGCGTGACGGCGGACGAGGCGCTGGGCTGGGGGCTGATCGACCGGATCGTGCCGGAGGAGCGGCTGCTGGACGAGGCGGCGCTGCTGGCGGCGGACGTGCTGGCGGCGAAGCCCGGCCATGCCGTGGCGATCAAGCGGATGGTGCCATGACCGGGACGCGCGCCGGAGCCTGCCTGCCCCAGCCCTGCCCTGGTCGAGGGGCTGGCCGCTGAGGACGCTGTGCCGTCGGGTTTTCGCAGGGTCATCCCGCCGGGGGCATGTGTGAGCGGAAAGGGCAGGTCATGGTGAGCGATATCGACGCCCTTGTCATCGGCGCGGGCCCGGCCGGACTTATGGCCGCCGAGGAACTGGCGCGGGCCGGTCGCCGCGTGACGATCGCCGAGGCGAAACCTTCGCCCGCGCGAAAGTTCCTGATGGCGGGGAAATCGGGGCTGAACATCACGCAGGACGCGGGCGTGGAGCAGGTGATCGCCCGATATGACGAGGCGGCGGGCTGGCTGGCCGCACCGCTGCGCGCCTTCGGCCCCGTCGAGGTTCAGAATTGGGCGCGCGGGCTGGGGCAGCCGGTCTTTACCGGATCGTCTGGCCGGGTTTTTCCGATGGCGATGAAGGCCTCGCCCCTGCTGCGCGCCTGGCTGGGGCGGCTGGGCGGGCTGGGCGTGACCTTGCGGACGCGGTGGCGCTGGACGGGCTTCGCCGCCGAGGCGTTCCGTTTCCGGACCCCGGAGGGCGAGGTGCAGTTGCGCCCGCGCGTGACCGTGCTGGCGTTGGGCGGGGCAAGCTGGGTCCGGCTGGGGTCGGACGGGGCCTGGGTGCCATGGCTGCGCGAGCGGGGCGTGCCGGTGGCGGAGTGGCAGCCCGCGAACATGGGATTCGCCGTCGACTGGTCGCCCCACATGGCGCGGTTCTTCGGCGTGCCGGTGAAGGGGGCGGCGCTGTGTGTCGGCGGGCAGCGCGAGCGGGGCGAATTCGTGATCTCGGCGCGCGGGATCGAAGGCGGCGGCGTCTATGCCGTTTCGCGCGCACTGCGCGAAGGCTCGAGGCTGGAGCTGGACTTGATGCCCGACGTGCCGGAAGCGAACCTGTCGGAACGCCTGTCGAAGGCCCGTCGCGGCGAAAGCACGTCAAACCGGCTCCGCAAGCTGGGCCTTTCTCCCGTCGCTGTCGCGCTGATCCGGGAATTCGCCCATCCGCTGCGGGACGGCGCCGCGCTCGCCGCGCAGATCAAGGCGCTGCCGGTCCGGCTTGCCGGACCTCGTCCGCTGGACGAGGCGATCTCGGTTGCCGGGGGCATCCGGGCCGAGGGGCTTACGGACGGGCTGGAACTGCGCGCCGCACCGGGCATCTTCGCGGCGGGCGAGATGCTGGACTGGGAGGCCCCGACGGGTGGCTATCTGCTGACCGCCTGCCTTGCGACAGGTCGCTGGGCTGGGCGGGCTGCCGCCGGGCTGGACCCGGTTGGCTGACAGAGGGGGCTTGCCCGATCTCGCGCCAAGGCGGCCACTGGGGCGCATGACGCAGATCAAGGTGCGGAACCCGTATCACCGGCAGCGTGTTGTCAACGCGGCATCCGCCGCCCGACTCACCCAGAAGGAACCTGTGCATGGCCCGCCCTCCCATCGAACTTCCCGATGTCCCCGAATCCCTTCCCGAGCCACAGACGCCAGAACTTCCGGACCGGGATCTGCCCGAGAACGATCCCCCGCCCGATGAAGGGCCGGATCTGGTGCCGATCGAGATTCCGGGCGAGTCTGACCAGTAGCGGCCTGATCGCGTCGGCCGGCGGTCACCTTGAGCCTTCTGCGCTTCAGTGCCGGTAGGATGGTTCCTGCTCGTCCAGGATCGCCTTCAGGTCGCCCAGGTGCCGGTCGGCCATGTCGGGATACACATCCATCGAGGCCGCGACACTTTCTGCGATTTCGTCCGACAGCATGCGCAGGGGCTGGCCGGTCTGGAGTGCGCGGATATAGGTCTCGGCCGCCCGCTCGAAATAGTAGAGACGGTTGAACGCCTCGGCGACGGTCTGGCCGATCACCAGTACGCCATGATTGCCCATGATCATCACCTGCGTCTTCGGATCGCCCAGCATTCCGGCGCAGCGCGTCCCCTCGTCCTCGAAGGCCAGGCCGCCATAGTTCCCGTCGATCACCGTGCGCCCGAAGAACATCGCGGTGTTCTGGTCGATGGGGGGCAGGCGGGAGTCCTGAAGCGAGGCGAGCACGGTCGCGAAGATCGAATGCACGTGCATCACGCAGCGTGCATGGGGCACGAGACGGTGGACCGAGCCATGCAGACCCCAGGCCGTCGGATCGGGCGCATCGGGGCGCTTCAGAACATCGGGATCGTCGGCGTCGAGCAGCAGCAGGTCACTGGCCCGGATGCGCGAAAAGTGACGCTGGTTCGGATTGATGAGGAATTGTTTCCCGTCGTCGCTGACGGCCAGCGAGAAGTGGTTTGCCACCGCCTCGTTCATCCCCAGCCGCGCGGTCCAGCGAAAGGCGGCGGCCAGATCGACCCGTTCCTCCGGATAGTCGAAATTCGGGCGCGTGGTCGTGTCCATCCGGGTCATTGCGGGCCTCCTGCTTGCAGCGCCGGTTCAGCCTAGCAAGACGCAGACCGCCCGGATAGCCGCCTCAGCGCGCCATGGCGCGACCCCAGGCGGGGCGGGCGTGCATCCGCGCAACATACGCCGCGAGCGCCGGTTCGCTGATCGGAAAGCGCGCTGCGGCGGCCCAGCTGCCGCAATGGCCCAGGATGATGTCGGGCACGGTCATCACCTCACCCATCAGGAACGGCCCCTCGCCCAGCCGGTCCACCAGCACCTTCTGGCTGCGCTCGAACTCCCAGTGCAGCGAGGATTTGATCCCGGGCATCCGCAGCGCCTCGGGCAGGATGAAGCTGTGCCGGGCCGCCACCCAGAGGGCCGAATCGAACTCGTCCAGCAGGAACTGCGTCAGGCTGTCCTGACGCGCCCGCTCCAGCGTGCCTGCGGGAAAGGTGAGGGCTTGATGGTGGTCGGCGAGGTAATGCAGGATCGCGGTCGAATCGAGGATCGGCTCGCCATCGACGACCAGCACGGGCACCTTGCCCGCCGGATTGAACTCCAGCACCCCGTCGGACCGGGGCGCCGCCGCGACATGGGTATAGGGCAGGTCCAGTTCCTCGAGCATCCACAACACCCGGGCGGTGCGGCTGCGGACGGTTCCGATCACGGTATACATGCCTGCCCCCTACCGTTTCGCAAGCTGCGCCAGACGGATCAGCGTGCGTTCCATCACGGCCATCGCGGGCGCGCGACTGGCCGAACGCAGCGTCAGGTCGGTCTCGATCAGCATGCCGAGCGCTTCTTCGATCTTGCGCATCCCCAGCCCCTGCGCCTGCCGCAGCATCACGTCGCGGCGCGGGCCGAAGACCGGGGGGCGTGCGCGGGCAAGGCCCGAGGCCGGACCGCCCGGATCGGCCGCCGCACCGTGCAGCGTCCGGAAATGGCGGGTGGCCGACAGGCAGAGCGTGACCGCGTTCACCCCCTGCCCGTCGAGCCGCCGCATCAGCGGGCCGATGGAGGCCGTCCGGCCCAAGGCGGCGGCATTGATGATGTCGTCCACCTCGGCTTCCACCGTCACGGGCGCGCAGGCGGCGATGTCCGCAGGCGCCAACGGCGCCGGGTCGCCCATCTTGTACAGCGCGATCTTCTCGACCGTCTGGCGGAAATCGCCGGGGTCGAGCGATTGCCCCAGCGCCAAGAGATCGGTCATCGCCTCGCGCCCGATGCCCGCCAGTCCGGCCTTCGCCAGGATCGCCTCGATCTCGTCCCGCCCCGGCGGATCGTCATAAAGGCCAAGTGCATGGGCCGCTGGATGTGCTTCGAACAGCTTGCGCAGCGCGGATTTGGCGGCAAGCTGGCCCGCCGTTACCAGCAGGCTGGCATCGCCCGGCATCCAGTCGGCCATGGCGCCGGTCAGAGCCGGGGCGAGGCCGTCTGTCGCCTCTTCGATGAAGACCACCCGCGCACCGGGAAAGAAGCCCTGTGCCTTGATCGCATCCATCAGGGCCGCCGGATCGCGGCGCAGGTCACCGCCCGAAAGCCGTGTCAGCCGCATCTCGGCTTCGCCGTCCGGCCCGATCACGGCGGCGATGACTTCCTGCCGCTTCATCGCCACGCGCATCGGATCGGCACCCCAGATCAGCAGACCCAGCCGTGCCGGATCGGGGCGGGCATAGGTGCGCAAGGTTTCTGCGGCGGTTATCTTCATCCCGGCGCGGCGCTGGCGAAGGTGGACGATGTGGCGACCAGCTTCGTCACGACCTGATCGGCCAGGATCACCATCAGCCTCTGGCGCGCATCGTCTTCGGCGGCCTGCGCCGGAATGGTCGCATCGGTCGCGGCAGACCCGGCGAAGTTCTGCTCGCTGCCCGTGGCGACAACCGCCCCGGACTTTGCATCCTTGAGCTGCCAGGTGACGCTGCCGATCAGGTTGTAACGCAGGATCGCGCCCGAGGTATCCACGGCAAGATCCACCCGTCGCGTGCTGATCGAATAGCTCATCCGCCAGGCGGGATCATTCCCGCGCCCAAGCCGGTCCTCCATCCGGGCGACGAACGAGAACGCATCCCGCGACGTCGGCGCGTCCATCTCGATCCGGTCCATCAGCTTGGTGGCCGCCGCCCCCGGTGCATAGGCCGGCGCGTACCCGCAGGCGGCAAGCGGCAGCCCGGCCAGCATAAGCAGCAGTACATGGCGGCGGTCAGAGGACGACATTGACGATCCGGCCCGGCACGACGATCAGCTTCTTCGGCGCGGCCCCGGCCAGCGCCTTGACCACAGCATCGTCCGCAAGCACCAGCTTTTCAACCTCTGCCACGGCCATGTCCTTGGGCACGGTGATCTCGGTCCGGCGCTTGCCGTTGATCTGGATCGGCAGGGTCACGGTATCGTCGACCAGCAGGGCGGGGTCCGCCTTGGGCCATGGCGCCTGCACCACAAGCCCTTCACCGCCCAGCATCGCCCAGACATCCTCGGCAAGGTGCGGCACCATCGGCGACAGAAGTTGTGCCATCACCTTCATCGCGTGTCGCTTCGCATCAGACCCGGCGGCAGAGCGCATGAGGGTGTTGGTGAATCCGTACAGGGTGGCGACCGCCTTGTTGAAGGCGAAACCCTCGATGCCCGCCGTTACCTCGGCAATCGCGCGGGCGGTCGCGCGGGCCAGCGCCGCGTCGTCGGCACTGGCCGGCGTGTCGGACGTTGCAATCTCGTCCGCCAGCCGCCAGACGCGGGACAGATGCTTGAACGCGGCCTCGGCCCCGCTCGCCGTCCATTCCACGTCGCGCTCGGGCGGGCTGTCGGACAGGATGAACCAGCGCGCCGTATCCGCCCCGAAAGACTGGATGATGTTGATCGGGTCGACCACGTTCTTCTTCGACTTCGACATCTTGGCGGTGGGGACGATCTTCACAGACGCGCCCCGCTCTTCATCTTGCTTCGACTGGGCGCGAAGATCGCTCAGGTCACTTTCACTCCGACCGTTCGAGGCAAGTTCTACCTTCACAACGGCTTTTCTTTCTTCGCCATCGGCAAACACGACGATGTCCTCCGGCAAGAAGAACTCATTTCGGGTGACAGCGCCTCCGATGGCTCCGCCTCCGATGGGTCCGTCGCCCACCGATCCGCCAGCGAAATGCGTCCGCTGATAAATCTCGTGCGTCACCATCCCCTGCGTGAACAGCGCGTCGAATGGCTCGATCGCCTTGGCGGGCAGGTGGCCGGTCCTGTGCATCGCGCGGGCGAAGAAGCGGGAATAGAGCAGGTGCAGGATCGCATGTTCCACCCCGCCGATGTACTGGTCGACGTTCATCCAGTAGGCCGCGTCTTCCTCGTTCGTCGGCGTGGCGGCATGGGGCGCGGTGAAGCGGGCGTAGTACCAGGACGAATCCACGAAGGTATCCATCGTGTCCGTCTCGCGCTTCGCGGGCTTGCCGCAGGACGGGCAGGGCACATCGCGCCAGGTCGGGTGACGGTCCAGCGGATTGCCCGGCTTGTCGAAGGTCACGTCATCGGGCAGGCGGACGGGCAGGTTGTGCTTCTTTTCCGCCACCACGCCGCAATCGCCGCAATGCACTACGGGAATCGGGCAACCCCAGTAGCGCTGGCGGCTCAGCCCCCAGTCGCGCAGGCGGTAGTTGGTTACGCCCCGGCCCACGCCCTTGGACTCGCAAAAGGCGATGGCGGCGGTCACGGCCTCTTCCCCGGTCTGTGTCTCGGCCCCCGCAAAGCCGCGCACATAGGTCACGCGCTCGGATTTCATCGGCACGAAGGCGTCGGCCAGGGGCGCGTCTTCGGCCCCCTCGGCCACGAAGACCGAATGAATCGGCAGGCCGTATTTCGTCGCGAATTCAAAGTCGCGCTGGTCGTGCGCCGGGCAGCCGAAGATCGCGCCCGTGCCATAGTCCATCAGGATGAAGTTGGCGATGTAGACGGGCAGTTCCCATGCGCTGTCAAAGGGATGGCGCACGCGGATGCCGGTATCATATCCCATCTTTTCGGCCGTCTCGATGGCTTCGGCACTCGTCCCGCCACGGCGACATTCGGCGACGAACGCGGCCACCCTGGGGTCGTGCCGTTCGAGGTTCTTGGCAAGCGGGTGGTCCGCACTGATTGCGGCGAACGACGCGCCCAGCAGCGTATCGGGCCGCGTCGTATAGACCTCCAGCCGGTCGAAGCCTTCCGGCGCATCGACGGTCGAGAAGGCGAACTGCAGCCCCCGGCTCTTGCCGATCCAGTTGGCCTGCATCAGCCGCACCTTCTCGGGCCAGTTGTCCAGCCCGTCCAGCGCGTCCAGCAGTTCGCCGGAATAGTCCGAGATGCGGAAGAACCACTGCGTCAACTCGCGACGCTCCACCGCCGCGCCCGAGCGCCAGCCGCGCCCGTCGATCACCTGTTCGTTCGCGAGCACGGTCATGTCCACCGGATCCCAGTTGACCACGGCGTTCTTGCGATAGACCAGGCCCGCCTCCAGCATGTCGAGGAACATGGCCTGCTGCTGGCCGTAGTATTCGGGATCGCAGGTCGCGAACTCCCGGCTCCAGTCGATGGACAGGCCGAGCGGCTTCATCTGCGCCCGCATGTCGGCGATGTTGCCGTAGGTCCAGTCCTTCGGATGGCCGCCGCGTTCCATCGCCGCGTTCTCGGCGGGCATTCCGAACGCATCCCAGCCCATCGGGTGCAACACGCTGAATCCGCAGGAGGATTTGTAGCGCGCGATCACGTCGCCCATGGTGTAGTTTCGCACGTGCCCCATGTGGATGCGCCCCGACGGATAGGGAAACATCTCGAGCACGTAGTACTTGGGCCGTGCATCGCGCCGCGCCGTGAAGACGTCCGCCTCGTCCCAGGCGGCCTGCCAGCGGCCTTCGGTTGTGGCGGGATCGTAGCGCTGCATGGGGGAAGCCTCGTTCAGGGTCTCGGACGGGCGGAGTTACACCCGACCGGGCCGGAACGTCCAGACCGCAGCAGGACTCAGAGCTTGCCGTCCTGGATGCGAAGCTGCCGCGCCCGGGTCAGGATCGCATCTTCGACCGCGCGCTGTGTCTCGGCCGACACCGGCCCGCCGCCGCGCGACTGCAACGCCACCTTCAGCGAGCGTGCGTCAAGCGCCGGGTCCTGCACATAGATCGTCGCGCGATAGGAGCGCCCGCCACCCGGCGGCGTGCCATAGCCCGTCACGATCACGCCGGTGAACGGATCGACCAACTCGATGGGCAGGAAGTTCAGCACATCCTGCGCGGCGACCCACAGATACTTGTTGACCTCGACCGTCACGTTCGGGTCGGCATCCGTGCGGAACAGCTCCCAGATCGTGTTCTGCGCGTCCTGTCGGTCTTCGGTGCTGTGCCGCGGGGCTGATGCCGTAGGCCTGCGATTCGCGGCCTCGGCGCGTGCTGCCGCCGCCGAACCAGCCACCGCCGCTGCCGTTTCCGCCACAGCCTGCCAGGGCCGCGACAAGGCCGGACAGAATCGCGGTTCGCGCCAGTCGGTGCAGGGTCATCCGTTCCTCCGGAAGGTTTGGGGTTGTCTAGCCGAGCCGCCACAGGCGAACAAGTGTCTTTGGCCCTATGAGCGGCAACAGGTGCCCAACAGTGCCTGTGCGGCGCTGCTTTTCCGCCCCGGAAATCCACTGTGGCAAAGCTGCACCATCGCCCGCGTCTTTGGCCGGCCCGGCCTCGGTTCGCATTGCAATTGCGCGTCTGTGGAGCGAAACAAAACCATTCCCAGCTCGGATTCCCCTGAGTTGGGCACCTTTGACACAACGAGGGAAATCGAATGAAAAAGGTTCTCTTTGCCACTACGGCAATGATGCTGACCGGGGGCATGGCGCTCGCCGATGTCACCATCAGCGGCAACGGCCGCTTCGGTCTGCTCTACCAGGAAACGACCGTCGACACCGACACTGAAACGACCATCAGCTACCGCCTGCGCTTCAACATCGACGCGTCGAAGGAAACTGACTCGGGCGTGACCTTCGGTGGCCGCATCCGTATGCAGTACGACAACGGCGAGCTGACGCGCTCGTTGCTGAACGAAGCGGAGCTATCATCGACGCGGCGGCACGCTGATCTTCACCGACGGGCTCGACAGGCGCCGCGCTGAACGCCGCGCAAGATCTATGCCAGCTACCAGGGCATGACGGTTGAAGTCGGTAACGTCGACACCGCCTATGACTCGGCGGCGCTGATGTACAACTCGGAAATCGGTTTCCTCGACCGGTCGTCCGGTGACCCGCAGGGTGCGTACTTCTCGTACTCCTCGAGCCCGTACGACTGACTCCGCGAACAGACCGCATGGGCATGTCTTCGCCTATTCGGTCGGCGAGTTCAACGTCCGGATTTCGTGGGTGAACCTCGAACCAGTACGGCGACACGCTGCAAGACACGGCGTGCGGAATTCTGGACGCTGGCGTCGATCCGAACAACTGGCTGGTCCGTGCGCCGCTGACCGTCGGCGCAGATTCGGTTCTGGAAGACGTGAACCGACACGAAAGACGAATTCGGCATCTCGGGTGACTACACCTTCGGTCGGCTTCACCGTTTCGGCGCGCGTATGTGCAACAACGGCGCCGGCATCGACGGACAACGACAACTACTTCCTCGGCGGCGAGTATGCCTTCGGCGACGTGGGCGCTGTCGGTCTGCAGTACTTCGACAACGGCGACATCACTCCGGATAGACGATATCGACGGCGATCTGGGCAACCAGTGCACTCTGTACGGCAACTACAAGTTCAACGATATCATCGTGAAGGGCTACATCGCCAACAACAACAACTGGCCGACATCTACGGCGGATGACGGCCAGGACACCGTGTCGGTATCGGCGCTGACTACGACCTCGGCGGTGCGACGCTCTCGGGCTCGATCCAGTCCAAGGCTACGACGGCAACACGACCGGCGACATCGGTGTGCGCTTCTCGTTCTGATCCGTCAGAACAACGCTTCGGAAAGAGCGGGCCTTGTGCCCGCTCTTTTCATATCTGACACCGAACTTTCCCAGACCGGACAGGCTTTGTTTGCCGCCTGCGATCCCAACGGGCATGACACCGCGCGCTGCGGCTGGCGAGGGTACACGGCTGCTGCCCGAACCGACAGGCAGGACGGCTCCGACGACGGCGGTGCATCAAGACCGACCCAATATGCTTGATCGGCAAGTAAAATCCGTCATCATCGGATATGATTGGCGTGGCGCTCAGCGAGTGCGGCTCAGGGTCAAGGCGGCAGGCCCATGGGCACCTTACCCGTCTTCAGACACAAGAAACGACAGACCGGGCGCGACGATCAGCCCAGGCGGTGCGAGGGTGGAGGGAAGCATGAGAAAAGCGTTTATGGGCCAATGCCTGGCGTGCGTGATCCCGATGGGTGCCACCGCAGTATCTGCCGAGGATCTGAGCTACGGCGACTTCGATTATGATGCTCTGGTGGAAGAGCTTCCCATCGAGTCCGAGGTCTTTGGTCCGGTGCTGACCTTCACCAGCCGGAGCGGCGCCGTCACCAACATCTACGGACAGGTCAACCTGACCTATCAGAGCTTTGCCGACGGCGAACAGACCACCAGCGGCATCGTGGACAACGGCAACTGGAACAGCCGCCTCGGCTTCACCTACACCCAGCCGATTGGCGAAGATACCTTGCGGTTCCGGTTCGAAACCGGACTCACGATGCGGAACAGCGGGCTTGTGTCGCAGGAGGTCACGCCGGACTGGACCGACTGGGAGAAGACCCTGCTGCGATGGTTCGAGGTGGCCTACGATTCCAACTACGGCACAGTCTCTTTCGGGCAGGGCGCCTCGGCCTCGGACGGGACGGCGGGGCTGGACGATTCCTTTACCTTCGTGGCCGGTGCGACGAACTCCACCGACGGCTTCGGTTCCTTCCGCTTCCGCGACGACAATGGCGACCTGACCAGCGTCTCCATCGCCCAGGTGAACAATGCCTTCAACGGAGCGCGGCGGTTCCGCCTGCGCTATGACACGCCGGTCGTCAACGGTGTCATGCTGTCTGCGTCCTACGGTCAGAACGTGCTCGACGGAAAGCGACGACAACGACTACTACGACGTTGCGATCCGCTGGACAGGCGACATAGGCGACTTTGCGATACGCAGTGCAGCCGGCTACCAGTGGATTGATAACCCGAATGGCGATGACATCCGCAGGGTTGCCGGTACGGTATCGGTCGTTCATGCTCCTACGGGTCTCAATCTCGCCGTCTCCGCCGGCCAGCAGATCGACGGGGCCAGCTATGTCTGGACGAGGGCTGGCTGGCAGACCGATTTCCTCGCGGCGGGAACAACCTCGCTGTCGGTGGACTACTACAACGGCAGCGATTTCCTGTCCGACGGGGCCCGGACCGAGAACTACGGACTTTATGCCGTCCAATCCATCGACAGCGCATCGCTCGACCTTTATGCGGGCTGGCGGCGGTTCACCTACAGCGACCAGCTTGGCAACAGCTATCAGGATGCCGACGGCGTATTGGTCGGGGCGCGCTGGTTCTTCTGAGCGGGTGTGGGCGCGGCTCCGCTGCCGTCGGCCTTTGTCATTCTCGGGCGATCCGTTGTATATTGGCCTTGAACTCCGGTTTGCGAGGGAGAGGAGACGGCCATGCGGACAGGTTTTTGCGCCTCCCTCTTCCTTCTTGCGATGGCGAATGTGGCCAGCGCCGAAGTGGCGATGGAGGGGAACGGACAGTTCGGGCTGTTTCCCCCTTCGGCTGCGGCGAAGATACCGGAGGAGCGGGGCGCGGTTACTGCCCCGTCCTTCCAGCAGCCGCCGAGGACCGGGATCGTCCTGCGTGGCAATGGGCGGTTCGGCCTGCTCTATCAGGAACAGGGCAATGAGCCTGCCGACGTGACCGTCAGCACACGCCTGCGGCTCGATCTGGATATCAGCCACGAAACCGACAGCGGCGTGACTGTCGGCGGGCGGGTGCGCGCGCAGGCGAGCGGGGGGTCGGGGACCGGGCTGAACGCGCCGACGCTTTACGCGACCTGGGACTGATCCGCGCAACCCCTTTCCTTCGAGGGGCAGGCTGCGCCATAACGCTGCCGATCAGATCAGGGGCGAACATGGCATATGACGATATCCTCGCGCGGGTCAGGGCGGCCGAGGCGGCCCATGGCCGCGAACCGGGCAGCGTGACGCTGATCGCGGTGTCCAAGGTGCAGCCGCTGGAGCGGGTGGTGGCGGTGCTGGAGGCCGGGCACCGGACGTTTGGCGAGAATTACGTGCAGGAGGCGGCCGGGAAGTGGCCGGACCTGCGGGCGCGGTTCGGGGCGGTGTCGGTGCACATGATCGGGCCGTTGCAGACCAACAAGGCGAAACAGGCGGTGGAGTTGTTCGACGCGATCCACAGCCTCGACCGGCCCTCGCTGGCCGAGAAGCTGGCCGCGCTGGCGCAGGCGCGGGGGGTGTGCCCGGACCTGTTCGTGCAGGTGAATACCGGAGAGGAGCCGCAGAAGGCGGGGGTGATGCCGGGGCAGGCGGACGGGTTCATCGGGCGGGCGCGGGAGCTGGGTCTGCCGGTGGTGGGATTGATGTGCATCCCGCCCGAAGGGGAGGAGTCGACGCCGCATTTCCGGGTCTTGCGGGCCATCGCGGAGAGGAACGGCGTGGCGGGGCTGTCGATGGGGATGAGCGGTGATTTCGAGGCGGCGATCCGGGAGGGGGCGACGCATATCCGGGTGGGAAGCGCGATTTTCGGCGCGCGGGACTATGCGGCCAGGTAAGGTGACCGGGCAAATGTCGCACGCGTGTGACAAGGATTAACTGTCAGAAATTAAACAAAAATCGGATTTTCATTAACCGGATTTTGGTGTTCCGCGCCATCTGTGCCCGCCTTCAGGTCAGCCAGACGCGGGCCTGCGGGGGAAGCACGATCTCGCCCCCGTGCGGGGTGACGGGGTTCTCGGACAGTGCATCGACCATGTGGCTTGCGCCCTGCGCCCGCACCCAGCCTTCGGGCAGGTTGCGCCAGGCGTCGGAGAAGTTGAACAGGCCGAGGAGCGTGCCGGTCGGGGCCACGCGCCGGAAGGCGAAGACGCCGGGAACCGGCGGCCCGACCACCTGCACCGGGTTCGCGCCGTGCAGGGCCGGGGTCGCGCGGCGCCGCGCGAGGATCTGGCGCGTGCCGCGGAACACGCGCGCCGCGGGCGAGTCGCCGCGCGCACGCTCGGCGGCCTTGCGCCCAATCCATCCGGGGGCGATGGATCCAGCGGCTGTCATGCGCGTGCTCGGGCAGGTCGAGATAGCCGCGATCGTTCGTCAGGGCGAGTTCGTCGCCCATGTAGATCAGGGGAATGCCCCCGTAGCTGGCGATCAGGGCATGGCCCATGAGGATGCGCTGCACGGCGGCCTCCACCCCGGCGGCGTCGCCCTCAGCGCTCGGCCTTTTCCAGCCCGGCCAGCGAGGCGAAGCTGCCGGAGATCCGCTTGTCGCCGGTCGCCGGGTTTTCCTGGAACAGAGCGCCTTCGGCGAAGCTGCCGGGAAAGCCGCCTTCGTAGAATTCGGAGAGATAGGCGCGGTGGGCGGCGCCGCTGAGGCCAAGCGCCGCCGCATCCTCGTCCGTCACCGCCCAGCCGATATCGTCATGGCAGCGGATGTAGGTGGCGTAGGTGGCGTTGGTCAGGCCGGGCGGGAAATGGGTCGCCATGCACATGCGTCATCAGCCGCGTGTCGCGCGTCGCAAGCGCCGACCAGAACTGCACCATCAGCGAGTTGTGATAGGCGAGGTTGCCTTCCTTCCCGTCATGCTCGCCGCGCCCGAGATAGGGCAGCATCTCGGCCGGGGCGACGATCGCCTCTTCCAGATGGATCACGGCGGGGCAGGCGATGCGGCAGGCGGCGCGCAGCGCCTGCAACAGCATGTGAACCTCGGGTTCCGACTGGCAGCGGGTGCCCATGCGCTTCCACATGAAGGCGACCGCATCGAGACGCAGCACGTCCACGCCCCTGTTGGCGAGGAACAGCATGATCTCGACGATTTCCAGAAAGACCTGCGGGTTCGCCCAGTTCAGATCCCACTGGTGTTCGTTGAAGGTCGTCCAGACCCATTTGCCGGCATCGGGGTAGAAGGTGAAGTTGCCGGGTGCGTTGTCGGGGAACACCTCGACCAGTGTTTTCTCATACTGCTTGGGCAGGTCGGTCGTCGTCGAACATCAGGTAGTAGTCCTGATAGGTCGCGTCACCCTTGCGGGCCTTCTTCGCCCAGGCGTGTTCCTTGGCGGTGTGGTTCAGGACAAGGTCGATGCAAAGGCTGATGCCGCGCGCGCGCAGCGCCGGCGCCACCGCCTCGAAATCGGCCATCGTGCCGTAGGCGGGGTTGATCGCGCGGTAGTCCATCACCGAATAGCCGCCGTCGCTGTCGCCGGGGCGGGGCTTGAGGCAGGGCATCAGGTGGACATAGGTGACGCCGAGGTCTTCGAGGTAGTCGAGCCGGTCGAGCACGCCGCGCAGGTTGCCTGCGAAACGGTCGATGTAGAACACATAGCCCGGCCATATCGGGGCGCTGGAACCAGTCGGGTTCAAGATCGCGCTTCAGGTCCAGCCGCTTCAGGTCGGCGGGGCGCTCGGCCCAGCCTTTTTTCAGGGCTTTCAGCAGGCGCGCCTTGAAGCCGGGATAGTCGCCGTGGGTGCCGTACAGACGGTCAGTCATGCCCCAGAGGTCGGGCGCGCTGCGGGCAAGGCGAAGATCGAAGATCTCGTCATCCGGTGTGGACGGCGTTTTTGGCATCGGCACCCCCCGTTCGCTGTGCTGACGGTAAGCTGCCCAAAGCGGTTTGGGAAGGGGTCAGGAACGAATGATCAGGCGGGTCTGGTGGCGGATGCGGCGGGCAATCCACAGCAGGTCGGTGCGCGAGAAGGCGACGCAGCCCGCCGTCGGGTGGCGCGGCCTGCGCCAGGTGTGGACGAAGATGGCCGATCCTTCGCCGGGGATGGCGCGGGGCCAGTTCCAGTCGGTCAGCAGGATCACGTCGTAGAGCGGGTCGGCGCGACTGAGGCGTTCGTGACTCCATTTGTGCGGGGCGCGGACCATCAGGTTGTAGTCGGGGTCGCGGCTGTCGTCGGACCACAGGTCAGCCGGCCCGAGGGGAAGCGCCCAGTCGGGCAGCCGGGATGCCGCGAGACGGTCGGGGCGGTAGAGGAGGCCCACGAAGTGATGCTCGCCCGCTGGGGTGGCCCCGTCGCCCTCGCGTTTGCGGGTGGTGATGCCGCCGCGCCCGATGGAGCAGGGGAAGCGGCGATTCATGAAGCGCGCGCCCCACGGATTCACCACGATGTCGAAGGCGCTCACAGCAGGTGCCCGGACTTCGCGGCCTTGGTGGCGAGGTAGGCCGCGTTCTGGTCGGTCTGGCCGACTTTCAGCGGCACATGCGCGGCCACGGTGATGCCGTTGGCCGCCATCATGGCCAGCTTGCGGGGGTTGTTGGTAAGCAGGCGGACCGAGTTGAAACCCAGCTTGCGCAGAAGCGAGGCGCCAAGGCGGAAATCCCGCTCGTCATCCTCGAAGCCAAGGCGGTGGTTGGCCTCGACCGTGTCGAACCCCTCGTCCTGAAGGGAATAGGCGCGCATCTTGTTGGCGAGGCCGATGCCGCGCCCTTCCTGGTTCAGATACAGCAGCACGCCCGCGCCCTCGGCCCCCATCTGGGCAAGGGCGGCGCGCAGTTGCGGGCCGCAATCGCATTTCAGGCTGCCCAGCACGTCGCCGGTGAAGCAGGCGGAGTGGAGGCGGGCGAGCACGGGCTGACTGCGGTCGGGGCGGCCGATCTCGATGGCGTAGTGTTCCTCGCCGCCGTCCTCGGGGCGGAAGATGTGGACGCGGCCGGCCTGCGATGCCGCCATCGGCAGGCGGGCCGAAACGACGGCGTGGAGCGGCGAGGCGCGGGACAGTTCCGGACCAGCCTCGGACAGCGGGACGAGGGTGAGGTTGTCCCGCACCGCGAGGGCGAGGGCATCGGGAACGGGAAGGAGGACGGCGGCAGGCAGCAGGTGGGCGGATTTGGCCAGCGCGATGGCGGCACGGTGCAGGTCGGCGGGGCCGTCGCGCAGCGAGCGGAGCGGGCCCTTCATCGGGGCGCGCAGATCATCCTGCGGGTCGGCGATCGCGCGCAGCCAGTCAATCCCCTCGGCGTCAGGAATGCTGAGCCGGGCAAGGTCGTTGTCATAGGCGCGGGCCTTGAGCGTTTCGGCGCGCCAGGCGGTGATGGCAAGCTCCGGCTGGCCGAGGGTGCGGAGGGCGGCAAGGCGGTCGGCCGAGAGCGTTTCCACCGCGACGACCAGCGCGCCGCGCCCCTCGGCGGTCAGCGCGACCGGAACGCCCATGCGCAGGTCAGCCCGGGCCCGGGCAAGGCGTTCGACGATGCTGGGGCCGAGGATCATGGGCATCCCTGTGTTTCCGACGCCCCTATCTAGGCGCCCCGGCGGGAAATTGAAACATTTGCCCCGTCGGCGACACGACCGCGTGAGTTTCTTGTCGCAAATCTTGCGGGAGTCGTGATCGGGGCGCATCTGCGTGGGGAAGAAACGAGGAGCAGGACCATGGCGAACCTCAAGAAGATACTTCTTGTCGATGACGACGACGATCTGCGCGAGGCGCTGAGCGAACAGCTGGTGATGACCGAGGATTTCGACGTGTTCGAGGCGCGCACGGGGGCCGAGGGGATGGAGAAGGCGAAAGCCGGTCTTTACGACCTTGTGATCCTCGACGTCGGGCTTCCCGATACCGACGGGCGCGAATTGTGCCGCCGGATGCGCAAGCAGGGCGTGAAGTGTCCGGTGCTGATGCTGACCGGTCATGAATCGGACTGCAGATACGATTCTAGGTCTGGACGCCGGGGCGAATGACTATGTGACCAAGCCATTCAAGTTCCCGGTGTTGCTCGCGCGCATCCGTGCGCAATTGCGGCAGCACGAGCAATCGGAAGATGCCGTCTTCCAGTTGGGCCATTACACGTTCAAGCCGGCGCAGAAGATGCTGGTCGACGAGAAAGAGCGTAAGATCCGCCTGACGGAAAAGGAAACGAACATTCTCAAGTACTTGTATCGTGCAAGCCAGGGCGTGGTGGCGCGGGATGTGCTGCTGCACGAGGTCTGGGGATACAATGCGGGGGTGACGACGCATACGCTGGAGACACATATTTACCGGCTGCGGCAGAAGATCGAACCCGATCCCTCAAATGCCCGTCTGCTGGTTACGGAAAGCGGTGGATACAGACTGGTTGCATAACGGCCTTACTGGCGCCAAGATTAAGAAGATAGGATTGGCGCAGGTGTATTGTTCCTGCAAAGAGATCCCCTCGCCGCGTCGGGGCAATGACATGGCAACCTCCCTGTTGGACCTGGCCGGGCGCTTGCCCGGCCTCTTTTTACCGCTCGAGCCGCAGCCGGAACAATGCGAAAATCGTAAGCGCCGCGCCGAACAGGGCGGCCACGGCATAGGGCAACAGCACGGATTGCACCGTGCCAAGCGGCGCGGCCCAGGCGATCAGCGAACCGAAGGCAAAGGCGCCGAAGGCGGCCGGGCCGGTGCCGATGAAGCGGAAGGCGCTGTTCACGCGGCCGAGGAGCGGCGCCGGAATGTGGCGCTGGCGATAGCTGACCTGCGCGATGTTCCACAGCATCCCCGTGAAGCCGTTCTGGACCATCGCGATGGCGACCAGCCAGAGCGGCGCGTGCAGGGCGAGAACGGCCGCCGCGACGGTGAAGCCCGCCATCCCCGTCAGGATGCCCGCCGTCGGGCTGATCCGACGCAGGATCGCGGGGCCGATCAGCGTGCCTGCCAGTCCGCCGCAGGCCGCAAGCGTCAGGAAGGCGCCGTAGCCAAAGGCATCCAGTCCCAGAACCCGCTGGCCATAGAGCACGAACACCGCATCGAAGCCGTAGCCGATGAAGTTGAAGCCACCCAGCAGCAGCGCCAGCCGTCGCAGCATCACCGCGCGCCAAAGCCAGCCGAGCCCTTCGCGCAGGGCGGTCATCAGCGGCGGGTGCCCGGTCGTAGCCTCGCGGCGGGGCAGCGTCATGGCGGCGATGAGGGCAACGCCCGCGGCCAGAAGCCCCGCGTGCAGGCCAAAGGGAACCGCCACCGACACCCCGATCAGAAGCCCCGCAAGCGGCGGCCCGACGAACTGACCCGCCAGTTGCTCGGTGCTCCACAGCGCGCCGTTGGCCTGTTCCAGTTGCGCGCGATCCACGACCGAGGGCAGGAAGGTCTGCGCGGTGTTGTCGCGCAGCACCTCGGCGCTTCCGAGCAGGAAGGCGAGGGCGGCCATCCCGAGCACCGGCGCGGTGCCGGGACTCGCCGTCAGCGCCAGCAGCAGAAGGGCGAGCGTCAGCATCATCCGCAGCGCGTCCGCGCCGATCAGGATGCGCCGGTGGTCGAGGCGGTCGGTCAACACGCCCGCGGGCAGGGACAACAGGAACCACGGCAGCGTGCCGCGCCCCGGCGACGAGGCCGATCAGGACCGGGTCTTGGGTGAGCCGGGTGGCAAGCCAGGGGATGGCCACAGCCATTACCCCGTCCCCAAGGTTCGTCATCGCCGTCGACGCAAACAGGAGCCGGAAGTTGCGCAGGCGCCAAAGAGGCTGGCGGGTCATGGCCGCACGCTTTCCCGTAACGCAGGCAGGGTCAATCCCCGCCGCGCCGATTCGGCTTGCGCCGGGCGCGGCGTTTCGGCAGCACAGCATTAACCGACGGAGGCCGTGATGCCCTTTACCCTTGCCACCTGGAACATCAACTCCATCCGCCTGCGCGAGCAGCTCGTGGCCCGCCTGCTGGCAGAGGAGTCGCCCGATATCCTGTGCCTGCAGGAATGCAAGGCACCGGTCGAGAAGATCCCGCTCGAGATGTTCCACGCGCTTGGCTACCGCTACATCGTCGCGCGCGGGCAGAAGGGCTACAACGGCGTCGCGATCCTGTCGAAACTGCCGATCATGGACGCGGGCGAGATGGATTTCGCCAAGCTGGGCCATGCCCGCCACGTCTCGGCGCGGCTGGAGAACGGGGTCACGATCCACAACGTCTACGTTCCGGCCGGAGGCGACATCCCCGACCGCGAGGAGAACGTCAAGTTCGGCCAGAAGCTCGATTTCCTGACCGAGATGCGCGACCATTTCCGCTGGGACAAACCCGACCGCGCGATCCTTGTGGGCGATCTGAACATTGCGCCGCGCGAAGACGATGTGTGGAGCCACAAGCAGCTGTCTGAAGATCGTCAGCCACACGCCGATCGAGGTGGAGCATCTTCTGGCGGCGCAGGAGGCGGGAAACTGGGTGGACATCACCCGGCAGGACATCCCGCAGGGCCTGCTCTACAGCTGGTGGTCCTATCGCGCGGCAGACTGGGATGCGGCGGACAAGGGGCGGCGGCTGGATCACATCTGGGCGACACCCGACATCGCGAACGCCGGCCACGGCAGCCGCATCCTGCGCCCTGCGCGCGGCTGGGAACAACCCTCGGACCACGTGCCGGTATTTGCAAGTTTCGATCTTTAGCGCGCGTACCGAGCGTGGTGATGCCACGTGAGGCGAACCTGCCGGTCAATCCGCGCCATCCGGGGATCGGACGTGTGGCGCTGCGCCTTCTGGAAGTGTCCCGGTTCGATGACGGGATGAGCCATCGGCTCGTGCAATCCCGCCGTGAAACCCCCTTGGCCTTTCCGGCCTCCACGCTCATATAAGGCCCGACAGCCGATCCTGAGGAGACGAGCCATGTTCGGATTTGGAGACAAGCCGCAAGCGGCGCCTGTGCCCGGGGCAGGCGACCTGATCAAGGACGTGACGGAAGCCACTTTTATGGCCGACGTGATCGAAGCCAGCCAGACGGTTCCCGTGATCGTCGATTTCTGGGCTACCTGGTGCGGGCCCTGCAAGACCCTGACGCCTTTGCTTGAATCGGCCGTGAAGGCGGCGAAGGGCAAGGTCGTGCTGGCCAAGGTCGATGTGGACAAGAACCAGAACATCGCCGCGCAGTTGCGAATCCAGTCGATCCCGACCGTCTACGCCTTCTGGCAGGGGCAGCCGGTGGATGGCTTCCAGGGGGCCGTTCCGGGGTCGGAGATCGCGAAGTTCATCGAGCGTGTCGCGGCGCTGGCAGGCGATGGCGGGCTGGCCGATGCGATCGAGGCGGCAGAGGCGATGCTGGCCGAAGGGGCGGCGGTAGATGCCGCCGAGACCTTCGCGGCGATCCTGGGTGAAGAGCCTGCCAACCCCGCGGCCTATGGCGGGCTGGTGCGCGCCCATCTGGCGCTGGGGCAGATCGACCAGGCGCAGGCGCTTGTCGATGCCGCGCCCCCTGCCGTCGCCAAGGCGAAGGAGGTGGAGGCCGCGAGGGCCCAGATCGAGCTGGCGCGACAGGCCGCGAATGCGGGCCCCGAGACGGAATTGCGCGCTGCCGTTGCCGCCGACGAGGCGGATCATCAGGCCCGCTTCGACCTTGCGCTTGCGCTGCACGCAAACGGCAAGGTGGACGAAGCGGTAGAGCAGCTTCTGGAGTTGTTCCGGCGGGACCGCGAGTGGAACGACGGTGCTGCCAAGGCGCAATTGATGACGATCTTCGACGCGCTGAAGCCGACCGATCCGGTCGTGCTGAAGGGGCGCAGGCGTTTGTCGTCGATGATATTTGCCTGAGAAGGCGGGCGGTCTAGGTAGCTGGGCATGATGAGAGCCACCGACCTGCCCGACACGATCCCGGTCTTTCCGCTTCCCGGCGCGTTGCTGCTGCCGCGCGCCCGGTTGCCGCTGCATATCTTCGAGCCGCGCTATCTTCAGATGCTCGACGATGCGATGAAAACCAAGCACCGGCTGATCGGAATGATCCAGCCGCGCGAAGTGCCTGCCGCTGCCGAGAAGCGCCTGCACGCGATCGGGTGCGCCGGACGGCTGACAGGTTTTTCGGAGACCGAGGACGGGCGCTACATGATAACCCTCTCAGGCATCTCGCGGTTCCGGGTGGTGCAGGAGGTCCAGGGGTTCGCGCCCTATCGTCGCTGTCAGGTGGACTGGGCCCCGTTCTCGCGCGATCTGGGCAAGCCTGAGAGCGATCCCGGCTTTCAGCGTGAAGAATTCATGGCGTCGCTGAAGCGCTACTTCGAGTCGATGCAGTTGTCGACCGACTGGGGCAGCCTGAAAGGGGCGGAGGAGGAGTTGCTGATCAACTCGCTCTCGATGCTCTGCCCCTTCGCGCCCGAGGACAAACAGGCGCTGCTGGAGGCCCCGTCGCTGCCGACGCGGCGCGAGACGCTGGTCACGCTGATCGAGTTCGCGCTGCGGGGCGGGAACGGCGAAGAGGTGATGCAGTGACCGAGGAGCCTCCGCTGCACGACCGACGGATGCTGGAAGCGCTCGTCTGTCCCGTGACGCAGGCGGTGCTGAGCTATGACGCCGAGCGGCAGGAACTGATCTCGCGCGCGGCGGGGCTGGCCTTTCCGATCCGGGGCGGCATCCCGATCATGCTGGTGAGCGAGGCGCGCGAGCTGGACTGAGCGCCTTGGGGACAGCGCCGGGGGGTTTCACACCCCGGTCGCCGATTGGTTCTTGAACCAATGGCGCACCAATCGGCGACCCCCCGTGGGATATTTGTGAACAGAAGATGAGTGGGTTCAGATCTGCTGGCCTGCGAGCAGTCTGGGCAGATCACCTGTCAAACCCGCCGCCTGCCGGATGAAGCCGCGACGCAAGGCGGGGACGGCGTTGACCAGGCCAAGGCCCGCGTCGCGCGCGGCACGCAGGATCGGATTGTCGTTCGAGAACAGGCGGTTCACGGCATCCATGCCGAGCGCAAGGGTCGTTGCGTCGAACCGGCGCCAGCGCTGGTAGCGTTCCAGCACGTCGAGCGCGCCGATATCCTCGCCGCGCCGCTGCGCCTCGATCAACACCTGCGCCAGCGCGCCCACGTCGCGCAGGCCGAGGTTCAGGCCCTGACCCGCGATGGGGTGGACGCCATGCGCGGCGTCGCCCACGAGGGCGAGGCGGGGCGCCACGAAGCGGGTCGCGAGGCTGAGCGACAACGGGTAGGTGAAGCGGTCGCCCGCAAGCCGGATCTCACCCAGGAAGTCACCGAAGCGGGGGCGGAGCGCGGCGAGGTAGTCGTCATCCGAAAGCGCCTGGATGGCGGCGGCGTTCGCCTCGGTCTCGCTCCACACGATCGACGAGCGGTTGCCGGGCAGCGGCAGGATGGCAAGCGGGCCTTCGGGCATGAAGAACTGGTGCGCGATGCCGTGGTGGGGCTTTTCGTGCTCGATGGCGGTGACGAGGGCGGTCTGGCCGTAGCCCCAGCCGGTGCGGGGGATGCCCGCGCGGGTGGCGGTGCCGCTGGCGCGGCCGTCGCAGCCGATCAGGACGCGCCCCGTGAGACTGCGGCCGGAGGCGAGGGTGACTGTGGCGGTTGTCGCCGTGATCTCCTGCGCGGCGACGGTTTCGCCGGAGAGGAGGGTGATGTTCGGCTCTTCCGCCATCGCGTCGAGAAAGGCCGTGTAGAGGAAGCGGTCCTCGAGCAGGAAGCCCATCGGGCCTTCCTCGATCTCGGCGGCGTCGAAGGTGAGGAAGAACGGGGCGGCGCCCTGGCCCGCGAGACCGTCGCTCGCCTTGATCTGGTGGATCGGTTGGGTGTTGGCCGCCACGCGGGGCCAGACGCCGAGCACGGTCAGCAGGCGCTTCGAGGCGATGGCGAGCGCATAGGCGCGACCGTCGAAGCCGCGTTCGGTGCGGGCGGGGGCGGGGCGGGCGTCGATCACGGTGACGCTCAGCCCGCCCTGCGCCAGCGCCAGCGCGAGGGCCGGGCCGTTCAGGCCGCCGCCGACGATCAGGATGTCGCTGTCTTGGGTCATGCCCGGCAATATGGCGGGCGGGGCGGGATTGTCCATGCGCCGCTTGGCCGCTACCGTCGCGCGGGTGGTGGCGGAGGGAGACGGCGATGGCGCGGACGGCGGGCGATCTGGGACGGGCGATCGGGGCGGGCAAGGTGCATCCGGTGGAACTGATCGAGGCGCATCTGGCGGCGATCGACGCGCATCCGCTGGCCGGGCGCATCTATGCGCGGCTGACCCCCGCGCGGGCGCGGGCCGAGGCGATGGCGGCGGCGGGACGCGCGAAGGCCGGGCTGCGCAAGGGCCTGCTGGATGGCGTGCCCGTGTCGTGGAAGGACCTGTTCGACACGGCAGGGGTGGCGACCGAGGCCGGCTCGGCGCTGCTGAAGGGCCGCGTGCCCGCGCGCGATGCCGAGGTGCTGGCCCGGGCGACGCTGGCAGGGCTGGTGTGCCTGGGCAAGACGCACATGTCGGAACTGGCGTTCTCGGGCCTCGGACTGAACCCGGTGACGGCGACGCCGCCCTGCGTCAATGATCCCGGTGCCGTGCCGGGCGGATCGTCTTCGGGGGCGGCGGCCTCGGTGGCGTTCGGTCTGGCGCCTGCGGCCATCGGGTCGGACACGGGCGGATCGGTGCGGATTCCGGCGGCGTGGAACGATCTGGTCGGGCTGAAGACAACGCATGGGCTGCTGCCGCTGGCCGGCGTGGTGCCGCTCTGCGAGGGGTTCGACACCGTCGGGCCGCTGGCGCGGACGGTCGAGGATTGCGCGCTGCTGCTGGCCGCGCTGGAGGGCGGGCGGCGCCCGACCTGCGGGGCGCGAGCCTGTCGGGGGCGCGGCTCCTGGTGCTGGAGACGGTGGCGCTGGACGATCTGCGCGCGGCGCCGGCAGGCGGGTTCGACCGGTCGGTCGCGCGGCTGATCGCGGCGGGGCGCGGATGGAGCGGCTGCAGGCCCCGGAAGTGGCCGAGGCGATGGGGCTGGCGGGGATGCTGTTCACCGCCGAGGCCTATGGCATCTGGCGCGAGGTGATCGAGGCCGCGCCGCAGAAGATGTTCCCGCGCATCCTTGAACGCTTCCGCAGCGGGGCGACGTTCGGTGCATCGGACTATGTTGCGGGCTGGCGGCGGCTGCGGGAATTGCGGGCGATCTGGGCGGACCGGGTCGCGTCGGCTATGATGCGGTGCTCCTGCCGACCTCGCCGATCCTGCCGCCGAACGCGAACCGGCTGATGACGGACGATGCCTATTACGTGACCGAGAACCTGCTGGCGCTGCGCAACACGCGCATCGGCAACCTGATGGGCGTCTGTGCGCGCTGACCCTGCCGACGGGCGAGCCGTCCTGCGGGATCAGCCTGATGGGGCGGCGCGGGGGCGAAGGAGCGGCTGCTGCGGCTGGGGGCGGCGGCGGAGCGCGCACTCGGCTAAGCGGCAAAGGGTGAAAAAGTCACAATTTTCCGCCTGTGCCGCTGCTCTGGGCGGCGTTTTTCTGGACCGACGCGGAAACACTGGCTATCGTATTGCGCAAACGGGGCGATACGACCCCGGTCATGAGGCAGTAATGGCGTTTCCAGAGCGGTTTTCGAACCTGCCGGATTATGCGTTTCCGCGTCTGCGGAAGCTTTCTCGATGCGCACGCGCCCGGCGGCGAGCCCATTGCCATGACCATCGGCGAGCCGCGCCACCCGATGCCCGGATTTCGTCGGGCCGATCCTCGCAGCCAACCTCGACGGCTTCGGGGTCTATCCCGCCGAACGACGGCACGCCGGAGCTTGCTGGCGCGCGATCTCCGGCTGGATCGCGCGCCGCTATGGCGTGGAGCTCGGGCCGAGAACCGGCTGATGGTGCTGAACGGCACGCGCGAGGGGCTGTTCAACGCGGCCATCGCGCTGTGCCCGGAGACGAAGAACGGCAAGCAGCCGGTGGTGCTGATGCCGAACCCGTTCTATCAGGTCTATGCCGTGGCCGCGCTGACCGTGGGGGCGGAGCCGGTCTATGTGCCCGCCACCGCGGCGACCGGCTTCCTGCCGGACTACGGCAGCTTGCCGCGGACGTGCTGGACCGGATGGCGATCGCCTATCTCTGCTCGCCCGCCAATCCGCAGGGCGCGGTGGCCGTCGCGCGACTATCTGGCGGACCTGCTGGCGCTGGCCGAGAAGCACGATTTCCGATCGTTCTGGCCGACGAGTGCTATTCCGAGATCTGGCGCGCGCGCCGCCCCCCGGCGTGCTGGAGGTGGCAGCACGCGATGGGCGCGGACCCGGAGCGGGTGTTCGTGTTCCATTCGCTGTCCAAACGGTCGAACCTGCCCGGGCTGCGGTCGGGCTTTGTGGCGGGCGGGCCGAAGGGCATCGCCGCGCATCCGCAAGCTGCGCGCCTTTGCCGGTGCGCCGCTGCCCCTGCCGCTGCAGCGCGTGGCCGAGACGGCCTGGGCGGACGAGGCCCATGTGGACGGCCAGCCGGGCGCTGTATCAGGAGAAGTTCCGCGACGCGGACGAGGTCTTCGCCGGCCTGCAGGGCTATCGACCTGCCCGACGGCGGGTTCTTCCTGTGGCTGCCGGTCGAGGACGGCGAGGCGGCGGCGCTGAAGCTGTGGCGCGAGACGGGGGTGCGGGTTCTGCCCGGCGCCTATCTGTCGCGCGACGTGGACGGGGACAACCCCGGCAAGGGATATATCCGGGTCGCCCTTGTGGCCCCACAAGACGAAACGCAGCGCGGGCTGACACGGCTTCGCGACTGCCTTTATGGGTGAGGACGGACAGAGCATGGCATCCTATCAGGCGACGGCAGCGCGATCCGCTTCTGGACCAGGACACGCAGGCGATGCTGGAACGCCGCGGGCGCGAGCTTCTGGGGCTGGTTCTGGTCGGGCTGGCGCTGGCCGTTCAGCGCTGATGCTGTGGAGCTATTCGCCCGAGGATCCGGGCTGGATGGTGGCGACCGACGAACCGGCGCAGGAACATGCTGGGCCGGTTCGGGGCGGCGGTGGCCTCGACCCTGATCATCATCTGCGGCAAGGGGGCCTGGGCCATTCCGGTGATCCTGGTGGCCTGGGGTGCGCGTTTCGTCATGCATCGCGGCGCGGACCGGGCGCTGGGCCGGATGGTCTTTGCGGTGATCGCGCGTGGCCATCGCCTCGGTCTTTGCCGCGACGCTGGTGCCGGGGATAGACTGGCCGCATTCCTTCGGTCTGGGCGGGTTGTTCGGCGACACCGTCGTCGGGGCGCTGCTGGGGATCCTGCCGGTATCGCCGGGTTCGGGCTGAAGCTGTTGTCGCTGGCCTCGGGCGTGGCGCTGGTGGCGATGATGCTGTTCGTCACCGGCTTCGACATGGCGGAACTGCGCCGGCTGGCGCGTTTCCTGCTGCTGGGGCTGGTGATGGGCTATGCCTGGATCGCGACGATGCTGGGCCGTGGGGCTCGAGGAGACGGCGCGGGCGGCGCAGGCCGCGCGGGATCGCCGGGCCGAGCGGCGAGCGGTGGGTCTGTCGCAGCCGCCGATGATGGAGTCTGCCGGACTGAAGGGCTGGATGACGCGGCGCCGTGCGGAGCCCGCGTTGGCCGCCGAGGCGCTGGTGCCGCCGCCGCTGACGGCCTCACCCCTGCGGGCGGCGGGTTGCGGGCGGATCCGCGCTATGCGCCGGACCTTCGGGGCGGGTGGCCGAAGCGGCGGCGATGGCCGTGCCTGCCTTGCGCCCGCGTGGCGGCCTTCTGGCCCGGATGCCGGCCATCGTGAAGCGGACGCTGTCGCCCGAACTGGTCGAGCCGGTGCTGTCGGCACAGGCGGCGGCGCTGGATGCGCCGAGCGAGGACCGTATCCGGGCGCGCATCTCCGACGTGATCCGCACGCGGGGGCGCAGCCGCGACCCGAGGCCGCACCGCTGCGCCAGGAGCCGCCCGTCGTCGCGCGGCAGGCGGCGGCACCGGCCGTCGATCCACAACCCGCCCGCGCCCCTGGACGGCGCGGGCCGCAGCAGATCTGGTCCGGGGCGGAGTTCGACGAGGATTTCGAGGATGACGAGCTGACCGAACTGTCGGTCTCGCGAGGACAGCATGACGCCCGCGCATCGGCACATCGCCCAGCCTGTCCGAGGCGAAGCGGGTGGTGCAGCATGCGGCGAAGAAGGCAACCGCAGCCCTCACGCCAGGCGATGGCAGGAGGCGCAGCCGCGCCTGCGCTTCGACGATGCAGCCCCCGGCCTATGAACTGCCGCCGCTGCTCGCTGCTGTCGGCCCCGCCCACGGTGCAGACGCCAGCACCTGTCGCGACGAGGCGCTGGAAGAAAACGCGCGGATGCTGGAATCGGTGCTGGACGACTATGGCGTGAAGGGCGAGATCACGGCGGTGCGCCCCGGCCCGGTGGTCACGATGTATGAACTGGAACCGGCGCCGGGGCTGAAGGCCTCGCCGCGTGATCGGCCTGGCGGATGACATCGCGCGGTCGATGTCGGCGCTTGTCGGCCCGTGTCTCGACCGTGCCGGGGCGGACGGTGATCGGGATCGAACTGCCGAACGCCCACCGCGAGAAGGTGGTGCTGCGCGAGATCCTGTCGGCGCGCGATTTCGGCGACAGCACGATGCGGCTGCCGCTGGCGCTGGGCAAGGACATCGGCGGCGATCCGGTCGTCGCGAACCTGGCCAAGATGCCCCACCTGCTGATCGCGGGCACCACGGGGTCGGGCAAGTCGGTGGCGATCAACACGATGATCCTGTCGCTGCTCTACAAGCTGACGCCCGAGGAATGCCGGTTGATCATGATCGACCCGAAGATGCTGGAACTGTCGCGTCTATGACGGCATTCCGCATCTGCTTTCCCCCGTCGTGACCGACCCGAAGAAGGCGGTCGTCGCCCTGAAATGGGTCGTGGGCGAGATGGAGGAACGCTATCGCAAGATGTCCAAGATGGGCGTGCGCAACATCGAGGGCTACAACGGCCGGGTGCGCGAGGCGCTGGCCAAGGGCGAGATGTTCAAGCGCACGATCCAGACCGGGTTCGACGAGGAAACCGGCGATCCGGTGTTCGAGACGGACGAGTTCCAGCCCGTCGCGATCCCCTACATCGTGGTGATCGTCGACGAGATGGCCGACCTGATGATGGTCGCCGGGAAAGAGATCGAGGCCTGCATCCAGCGGCTGGCGCAGATGGCGCGGGCCAGTCGGCATCCACCTGATCATGGCGACGCAGCGGCCTTCGGTCGACGTGATCACCGGCACGATCAAGGCGAACTTCCCGACGCGGATCAGCTTTCAGGTCACCTCCAAGATCGACAGCCGCACCATTCTGGGCGAGCAGGGGGCAGAACAGCTTCTGGGCATGGGCGACATGCTCTACATGGCGGGCGGCGCGAAGATCACCCGCATCCACGGACCGTTCGTGACGGATGAAGAGGTCGAGGAGATCGTCAACCACCTCAAGAGCTTCGGCCCGCCGGTCTACATGTCGGGCGTGGTCGAAGGCGTGGACGAGGACAAGGCGGACGATATCGACCTGGTGCTGGGCCTTGGCGGCGGCGAAGGCGACGATGCGCTGTACGATCAGGCGGTGGCGATCGTGGCCAAGGACCGCAAATGCTCGACCTCGTACATCCAGCGCAAGCTGGGGATCGGCTACAACAAGGCCGCACGTCTGGTGGAGCAGATGGAAGACGAGGGCGTCGTCACCCCCGCCAACCACGTCGGCAAGCGCGAGATCCTGCTGCCCGAACACTGATCCGGATACTGACCGGCACCTCCCCGCTTCGTGATGCGGGCGGGGGGTGCGGTCGGGCGCGCGAGGCAATATAGTTCAGGGATGATACGCTTTCGCTGGCTTCTCGCCCCCGCCGCCTTGATCGCGCTGGCCCTGCCCGTCGCGGCCGAGCCGCTTTCGCTTGCGACGCTGTCGCAGTATCTGAACGGACTTGGCACGGCCGAGACGACCTTTGTTCAGACCAACGCCGATGGAACCCGCTCCACCGGCAAGCTGTACATCAAGCGGCCCGGGCGGGCGCGCTTCGAGTATGATCCGCCGATGAAAAGCCTGGTGATGGCGGGCAATGGCAGCGTCGCGATCTTTGACGAGAAGTCGAACGAACCGCCCGAGCAGTATCCGTTGCGGCGAACACCGCTGAACCTGATCCTTGCCGACAAGGTGAACCTGGGGCAGGCAAAGATGGTCATCGGCCACACCGAGGCCGAAGGGACCACGCGGGTCGTGGCGCAGGACCCGAAAAACCCCGAATACGGCACGATCGAGCTGGTTTTCACACCCGATCCGGTAACGCTGCGGCGCTGGATCATCACCGATGATGCGGGCAATCAGACGGTCGTGGTTCTGGACGATCTGAAAACCGCCGTGGACCTGCCGTCGAAGCTGTTCGATATCCGGGCGGAGACGGAGCGGCGGGGGGGATAGACCCCCGGCGAAAGCGCAACCCTGACCGTGGGCAGGGGCCGCGCCGCACCGGGCGACCGGCCTGCGCTACAGCAGACCGCAGCTCGCAAGCTGCATCTGGTACATTTCGGCCCGGGCCGCCACGTTGTCCGCGACGTCCATCAGCCAGGGCTTGTCCTCGTAGCTCTGGCGGGCAAAGCCCGTGCGGCCCTCGTGATAGGCGAGGTATTGATTGCGGGCGTCGGACAACGGGACGCCGAGCTTTTCGTAGGTGCCGGTCATGTACCAGCCCATGAAGTCGGTGGCGTCGTCGATCCGATCCCGCTTTGCGCCGCGCTGGCGCTGGTCTTTCTGGTATTCCTCCCATGTTCCATCAATGGCCTGACTGTAGCCATAGGCGGAACTCTGGCGCCCCATCGGGATGATCCCCAGGGCAAACTGATGCGGCGTGCGGGCGTTGCCGATGAACTTCAACTCCTGATGGATCGCCGCCATCTGCACATAGACGGGAACCCCCCATTTGCGCGCGGCATCCTGCATCGCCTCGAGGTAGCGCGGACGCTCTTCAGCGATGCTGCACGCATTGTCCAGATCACGGGGCGCCGAAAAGTTGCCGCCGCCGCCGCAGGCGGACAACAACAACATCAGGATCGACGCGCGGAAGAGTCTGCTCATTTGCCCCTCGCGTTTTATTTTGCGGGAATCCTACGCCATGTCGGGACGTTGTGGAATGGCCCGCAGGCCGAAGCCCGATCAGAAATGCGCGAGATTGCGCCCGTTGCACAGCGGCACTGTGGGGCCGAATGGCACAGTTTGTTTCCCTGCCAGTCCGTCTCGCAGATGGACAAGCTGCCGCCCAAAGGATTATTACATACCTTGGGGGCTGAACCATGTTGAAGACTCAGGCCAAATACCATCTGGGGCAGGTGCTCCGCCATCGCAAGCATCCGTTTCGTGGTGTGGTCTTCGATGTCGATGCGATGTTTTCCAATACCGAAGACTGGTACGACGCCATCCCGGAGGACAGTCGGCCCCGCCGGGACCAGCCGTTCTATCATCTGCTGGCCGAGAATGACCAAAGCTACTACGTCGCCTATGTCTCGGAGCAGAACCTTGTGCCGGACGAGACGGGCGAACCGGTGGACCACCCCGACCTGCCCGACCTGTTCGGGGATTTCGAGGACGGGCGCTATCCCCTGCAGTTTCAGCTGAACTGAGACCGGGGCAGGGGGGCCGTCTGCCCCCTCTGCGCGTGACCGCGCATTCACCCCCCGAGGATATTTGCGAACAGAAGAACCTAGTAGCCTGTCCGATAAAAGTGGACTCCGGTTTTGTCGAAAGGCAGGCGACGACAAAGAATCCAGACCCTGTCTGACGCTTCTATCTGCGTCAGACAGGGTCTAGTAGCCGAGTGCGCAGCCATCCTTGCGCGGATCTGACGCACCCTGCAGCACGCCGCTGTCGTCCATCAGGATCGCCTGAGCCCCGCCGATCGGGCCTTCGGCATCGACCATGTCGTGACCCATCGCGGAAAGTTTCGCTCTGACCTCCGGGCTGTAGCCTGTCTCGATCTCGAAGCCTTCGGCCCCGGAGAAGCACCGCGGACCGTCGATGGCCTGCTGCGGATGCATGCCGTAGTCGATCAGGTTGGTGACGAAACGCGCGTGCCCGTTGGGTTGGTAGGCACCGCCCATCACGCCGAAGGGCATCATGACGCGGCCGTTCCGGCGCAGCATCGCCGGGATGATCGTGTGCATCGGGCGCTTGCCGCCGCCTGCCTCGTTCGGGTGGCCTGCGGCAAGGGTAAATCCTGCGCCACGGTTCTGGAAGTTGATCCCGAACTTCGACGAGGCGAAGCCCGAGCCGAAAGAGTGGAACACCGAATAGATCAGCGAGACCGCCATGCGGTCCTTGTCGACCACCGTCAGGTAGATGGTCTCGCGGTGGACGGCCTCGCTGAGTGCGGCGGGGCTGGCCATGGCGCGGTCAGGATCAATCAGCGCGGCGAGGCGCGCCGCCGTTTCGGGGGCGAGCATGTGCGCGAGGCGTGTCATGTGATCGGCATCGGCAATGAACCGGTTGCGCGCGTCATAGGCGAGCTTTGCAGCCTCTGCCTCCAGGTGCGCGCGCTCGGCGCCGAAGGGATCAAGGCTGGGCAAGTCGAACTGCGACAGGATGTTGAGCATCAGGATTGCGGTCGCCCCCTGACCGTTCGGCGGGTGTTCGCACAACTCGATACCCTTGTAAGCACCTGAAATCGCATCACCATAGGTGCAGGCGGTGGCTGCAAAATCCTCGACCGTATGCGTGCCGCCGAGGGCCTGCAGGGAGGATGCCATATCTTCGGCGACCTCGCCCTCGTAGAACCCGGCGCGGCCCTGGGCGGCGATGCGACGCAGCACCTCGGCCTGGCCCGGGGCGCGGAAGACCTGGCCGACGCCTGGAGCCGCGCCCGCGACCAGATAGAAGTCGCGGGCCGCGCCCTTCAGTCCGGGGGCGGCTTCGGCCCAGTCCGACGCAGTGCGGGGGGCGACGGGAACCCCCTCTTCGGCGTAGCGGATGGTGGGGGCGAGGACGTCGGCAAGGCCGAGACGGCCCCAATCGGCGGAAAGGCGGCAGAAGGCGTCAATCGCGCCGGGAATGGTCACCGACTCAGGCCCGTAGACCGGCACGGCCGCAAGACCGCGCGCGCGCATGTCGGCGGCGGACAGGCCCCTGGGGGCGCGGCCGGAGCCGTTGAGGGCGATGATCCGATCTTCGCCTGCCGGTTTCAGCAGAACGAAGCAATCGCCGCCAATCCCCGTCATCTGCGGTTCGCAGATACCCAGCAGGATTGCGCCGGCGAGGGCGGCGTCAACGGCATTGCCGCCCGCCTGCAGGATGTCGATGGCGGTTTTCGCCGCCAGCGGGTGCGAGGTTGCACACATCCCGTTGGTTGCAAACACGGCCGATCGGCCAGGGCTTTGGAAATCGCGCATGTCATCCTCTCGCACAGCTGGGGGGAGCCTAGGCGGGGGGATGAGGAATTCCAAGCCAGAGGAACCTCGACGCCGCGAACTGGGTGGGGGCTGTTACCACGGCGCCGAGGTGAAGCTTTGGCAGCTACAGGGAAGAGACTGATCAGGCGCCAAGGCGGAGGTGCGGTAAAACTGCGGCAAGATCATGGCATCGTTGCAAAATGTGAAAAAAACGGGGCCGGCTTCACTTATTGTCCGGGGATGACGCGAAACGACAGTTCGTTGTGATCGCCTACGCGGCGATAGGCGAGGTCGGTCGCCAGAAGGCGAATCAAGGGCCATCCGAATCCGCCTTCGGGAAGATCGGACAGGGTGTCGGAGACCCTGGGCAACCTTCCCGTCGGGGGATGAGCGCCCGGCATTCGCTTGCCGCCATCGACCACCGTGCAGGTAAGACCGTGCGGCGTCCGGCGCAGGATCACCTCGATCGTGCCGCCGGCTGCGATATGCGCGTGTTCGACGATGTTGTTCAGAACCTCGGCCAGCACCAGTTCTGCGGCATCGCGTTCTGCATCGGAAAAGGCACCAGGACCGCGCGCACCAAACAGATCCTCAAGCGCGCCGCGGACCGAGACGGGATCGCTGTGAATGATGCGACGGATCGGCGCGTCGTTCGCGTCAGCCTGCATCGGGCGGGCCGGCAGGCAAGGACGGGTGGATCGTGAAGACAGTGTCCATCCGTGTCAGACGGAATACCTTTACAACCGCCGGGGTCAGCCCCGAGAGTTCCAGCGTATGGTCGGGACCGATCAGTTTCCGTATCGCCACAACCGCACCGAGGCCGCTGGAATCGAGGAACGCGACGCGCGAGAGATCCAGAACCACGTTCTGCGCGCCGCCTTGCAGAAGCGCGCGCATCCGGTCCTTGAACTGGATGGCCACGGCCGCGTCGATCCGGGTTTCTTCGACGTGCACGATCAGGGCATCTGTCCTGCTTTCCGCCACGAGGTTCATCTGCACAATCCTGCTGTTGTCGACCGGAGCGTAGGTGGTATCGCTTAGCAATTCGTAAGCGTTTGGCGACTTTTCGGCTGGGAGCGCGGCAGGCTATGTTCCAACCTTCAGATGGCAGGAGTGGCCATGGACTATGATGAGCTTGCCACCACCCTCAGGTCGCTGTGCGATGGCGAGACGGATACCGTCGCGCTGATGGCCACGCTCGCCTGCGAGGTGCATCATGCGCATCCGATGTCGGACTGGACGGGCTTCTACCGGGTGACGGCGCCGGAGCTTCTCAAGATCGGGCCGTACCAGGGCGGGCATGGTTGCCTGGTCATCCCGTTCTCGCGCGGCGTCTGCGGTGCGGCGGCGCGGACCGGGCAGGTCCAGATCGTGCCGGATGTCGATGCCTTTCCGGGCCACATCGCCTGCGCCTCCTCCACCAGGTCGGAGATCGTGCTGCCGGTCTGGAACGGGCAGGGGACGCTGCTGGGCGTGCTCGACCTTGACAGCGATACGCCCGACGCCTTCACCCAGGTGGACGCCGACCGGCTGGCGGCGATCCTGGCCGAGACGTTTCGCGACGCGACATGACGCATCCGGCGCGTTATCCGGACCGGCCTTCGGATTACCCTGGCAGGTAACGAGGAAGGAGACAGCGATGCACGGATCCTGCGCTTGCGGTGCGGTCACGTTCCGGGTCGACGGGCCGATCCGCGACGGGATCGGCTGCCACTGTTCGCAATGCCGCAAGATGTCTGGGCATTTCTGGGTCGCCTCCAGTGTGCCGCTGACGCGGTTCCACCTGCTTCGCGACGACGGGCTGGGCTGGTACGCCGCCTCGGATCAGGCGAAGCGGGGGTTCTGTCGCCTCTGCGGCGCGTTCCTGTTGTGGAAACCTGCGGGCGACGACCGCATGGCCTTTGCTTTGGGGGCCATCGACGGGCCGACCGGAGTGACCCTGGCCGAGCATATCTTTACCGACGATGCGGGCGACTACTATGCCCCGGACGGACCGCCACCCGCGCCCGGCGCGGCGCCGGAGCGGGTTCGCGCATCGTGCCACTGCGGGGGTGTGAGCTTCTCGCTTCCACGGCCTGTCGGCGGGGTCGGGGCGTGCCATTGCACGCAATGCCGCAAGCTGTCCGGGCATTTCGCATGCTCGTTCGATGCCGATGAGCACGATCTGGACCATAAGTCGCGCGAGACGCTGGCGGAATTCGAAACCCCGGCCGGTGCGCGGCGTGGGTTCTGCAACCGCTGCGGATCGAGCCTGTGGTTCCGCGCGGCGGATGGGGGATTTTCGGTCGAGGCGGGGGCGGTGGACGGGCCGACGGGCCTTTCGCTCGACAGCCATATCTTCGTGGCCGACAAGGGCGACTATTACGCGCTGGACGATGGCCTGCCGCAGGCCGCGGGCCGGGACTGACCCCCTGTCGCCCGCCGCAAAATCTGGTATCGCTTGCGGCGAACCCTAAAATGGAGCGGGGCGGATGACGCATCTCTGGGTCAGGGCCGAGCAGCGGCCGAACGAGGAGCGCGTGGGCCTCACGCCTGACGGCGCTGCGGCGCTGGTGAAAGCGGGCCTGCGCGTCACGGTCGAGGAGAGCCACGTGAGGGCCATTCCCATCGACGGCTACCGCGCGGCAGGCTGCGAGATCGCGCCCGAAAACCGATGGCCGGAAGCGCCCTCGGACGCGATTATCTTCGGGCTGAAGGAACTGCCGGATGACGGCACCCCGCTGACCCATCGCCACATCATGTTCGGCCATGCCTACAAGGGGCAGCCTGCCGGGCGCACATTGTTGCAGCGCTTCAAGGCAGGGGGCGGGACGCTCTATGATCTTGAGTATCTCGTCGATGAAACAGGCAGGCGGGTGGCGGCTTTCGGCTATTGGGCGGGCTACGCCGGAGCGGCCGTGGCGCTGAAATGCTGGGCCGCGCAGCAGCGAGGGCAGATTGCCGGTGCGGTGCACAAGCACAACTCGAAGGCGGCGCTGCTGGCCGACCTCGGGGCCGAGTTCGCTCCGTTCGGCACGCGCCGTCCGCACGCCATCGTGATCGGTGCGCTGGGTCGCGTGGGCACGGGCGCGTCGGATCTGTGCGCGGCGCTGGACGTGCCGGTGACGAAGTGGGACATGGCCGAGACGGCAAGCGGCGGCCCGTTCCCCGAGGTGCTGGCGCACGAGATTTTCCTGAACTGTATCCTTGCCCGTCCCGGCTGCCCGGTCTTCGTTCCGGCCAGTGCCAAGACGGGGTCGCGCAAGCTGACGGTGATCGGTGACATTGCCTGCGATCCGACCTCGGACTTTTCACCGATCAAGGTCTATGACTGTGCGACCGACTGGAACGAGCCGGCGCTGCGCGTGCATGACACGCCGCCGCTGGACGTCACCGCGATCGACAACCTGCCCTCGCTTTTGCCGGTTGAAAGCAGCGAGGACTATGCGGGGCAACTCTTGCCATCGCTCCTGACCCTCGTCAGCATCGACGCGGGCGTCTGGGGCAGGGCGAAGGCCGAGTTCGACCGCCATGCAGCCAGCCTCTGAGGGGAGAGAGACATGACGATCCATTGGTGCGGCACGGGCCTGTCCTCGGTGCCAGGGCTGCGGCGGCTGATCGAGGGCGGCCACAAGGTTGTGGTCTGGAACCGCACGGTCGAAAAGGCGCGCGAGGCGGTGGGCGACCTGACGGACGATATCCGGCCCTATTCCCTTGCCGCGCTGACCGAAGCGCTGCAACCGGGGGACGTGGCGATCTCGATGCTGCCCGCCGACCAGCATGTGGCAATCGCCAAGGCCTGCCTGTCGAAAGGCGCGAACTTCGTTTCGTCCAGCTATATCGCGCCCGAGATGAAGGCGCTGGACGAGAGTTTCCGCAAGACCGGCCATGTCAGTGTGAACGAGGTCGGGCTGGACCCCGGCATAGACCACCTCATGGCGCATGATCTCGTCGCGCGCTACCGCGCGTCGGGCGCGTACCACGCTGACAATGTGCTGTCCTTCACGTCCTATTGCGGCGGGGTGCCGAAGGTGGCGAATGCCTTCCGGTACAAGTTCTCATGGTCGCCGCTCGGTGTGCTCAAGGCGCTGCGTTCGCCGTCGCGGTCCTTGCGGAATTTCAGCGAACTGCGCGTGAACCGGCCCTGGGATGCGATCACCAGCTATGACGCGCCGCTGCCCGTCCCCGAAAGTTTCGAAGTTTATCCGAACCGCGACAGCCTGCCCTTCATCGAGGATTACCGCTTCGACCCGGCCTGGAAGATCCGCGACTTCGTGCGCGGGACGATCCGCCTGAACGGCTGGGCCGATGCCTGGGCAACGATCTTCGCCGAGATCGAGACGCTGCACGGCCCCGAGGGCGACGCACGCCTAGCCGAGATGGCGGCGCAATTCTGGCGGGACAATGCCTATGCAGAGGGCGAGGCGGATCGGGTGATCCTCTTCGTGTCGTTGAAGGCAGAACGGGACGGGACCGCGGTGTTCCACCAGACCTGGGCGCTGGACGCCTGGGGCGACGAACGCGGCACGGCGATGGGGCGCCTTGTCTCGGTGCCCGTGTCGCTGGCGGTCGAGGCGGTTCTTGCGCGCGAGATTCCGGCGGGCGTGCATCCCGCCCCGCACGATCCCAGGCTTCTGGCCCGCTGGCTGGGCGAGGTGGAGCATCTGGCGCAGTACATGGCACGGGTGGATCATCTGGGCTGAGCGTGTCCGTGGGGCCTGACGCGGCTTCGACCGGGCAGCCTACTCCCCCGGAACGCTTTTCGGCAGAAGCGATGCGCCCGCCGAATTCGGCAGGCGCAGGAAACCAATGACCGAGAGCAGCGATACCGCGCCCACCAGCAGGAAAACGGGCGGGAACATCGCGCGCGTGACGGTCTGCGACCCGGTCGCGGCCTGCATCGCTTCCAGACCGAAGGCCGCAACGGTGATGCCGACGGAGCCCGAAAGCTGCTGGAGCACGCTGTTGAACGAGGTGGCGCTGCTGAGGCGGTCCGACGGCACATCGGCATAGGCCACCGCGTTCACGCTGGTGAACTGGAGCGAGCGTGACAGGCCGCCGACGAACAGCACGGCGGCCATCCAGAGCCAGGGTGTATCCGGCGCGAAGGTCGCGGGTGCGACGAGAAACACCGATGCGAGCACGGCATTTGTCACCAGCACCCGGCGGAACCCGAACCGGCGCAACAGCGGTTGGGCCATGAACTTCATCCCCAGGGCGCCCAGCCCGGTGGCCAGTGTCAGCATCCCAGACTGGAAGGCGCTCAGACCGAAGCCGAGTTGAAGCATGAGGGGCAGAAGAAAGGGCAGCGCGCCGGTGCCGACCCGGAACAGCGTGCCGCCCGTCGCATTGATGCGGAACGTGGGCAGGCGCAGCAGGCGCAGGTCAACGATCGGGTCGGGGCGCCGCGCCGCGTGCCGGACGTAGCCTGCCAGCAGCGCCAGGCCGCCCAGCACCATCGCGGCGACCTGAACGGCAGGAACCAACCCCAGCCCCGACAGGGTTACGCCCGACAGGAAAAGCGCCAGCCCCGGCCCCAGCAGCAGGAAGCCGCCCAGATCGAACCGGGCCACCCCCTCCATGCGGACGTCCTCGATCAGCAGGGTCACGAGGACCAATCCCAGCACCGCGATGGGCACGTTGATCCAGAAGATCCAGCGCCAGTCGAAGAAGGTGGTGATGAACCCGCCCAGCGGAGGCCCCAGCACCGGCCCGATCAGGGCGGGAACCGTCAGCCACGCAAGCGCGCTGACCAGTTCGCCCCGGGGAACCGAGCGCAGCACGATCAGCCGCCCCACCGGCACCATCATCGACCCGCCGATCCCTTGCAGCACGCGCGCCGCGATCAGCCCGGGCAGCGTGCTCCGACTGCGCGCAGGCGATGGAGCCTGCGGCAAAGATCAGGATCGCCAGCCGGAATACCTTGCGCGCGCCGAACCGGTCCGCCGCCCAGCCCGAGGCCGGGATGAACACCGCAAGCGCAAGAAGATAGGAGGTCAGCGCAAGCTTCAGGTGGATCGGATCGGCCTTCAGGTCACGCGCGATCTGGGGCAGCGACGTGGCGATGACCGTGCCGTCGATGTTCTCCATCAGCAGCGCTGTCGCCACGATCAGCGGCACGATCCGGCGCGACAGCAGGCTGGGCGGCCGGTCTGGAACAAGCTGATCCAAAGACGAAATCTCCGGGGCGCAGGACGCACCGTGCCTGCCTAGGCCGGTTCGGAAGCGGCTGCAACCGCTCCTCGGTCCGTCCGTATCACTTCGGCGCGAAGATGCGGTAATAGGCCCAGTCGGGCAGGAACTGCGACAACCGGAACAGCCACGAGAAGACCATCGGGAAGCTGACCTTGAAGCGGTCGGTCTGCATGTGGCGGAACATATGGTCCGCCGCCTCGGACGGTTCCATCAGGAAAGGCATCCTGAACTCGTTCTTGTCGGTCAGCCGGGTGCGGATGAAACCCGGATTGGCAAGCTGCACCAGAATGCCCGATCCCGCGCAGATCGGCCTGCATCGACTCGGCCAGGGCCATCACACCGGCCTTGCTGGCGCCGTAGCCGATTGCCCCCGGCAGGCCGCGAAAGCCCGACAGACTGCCCGTGATCACGACATGGCCCCGCCCCCGCCTGACCATCTCGGGCAGCACGGCACCAATCACCCGCGCGCACCCCGTGAAGTTCACGTCGCACATCGTCTCGACCTGATCGGGGTTCCACTCCTGCGCGGTCGTCGGCCAATAGAGGCCGGCAAGAAACACCACGCCGTCGATCTGCCCTGCGTCCCGCGCCGCAGCACGGACCGCAGCCGTGTCGGCCACGTCGAAGGGCAGGATCGTCGAAGGGCCGGGCAGTCCTGCGGCGACCTCCGCAAGCCGCTCGGCGTTGCGGGCCGACAGGATGACCTCGGCCCCGGCGGCGCTGAGCCTCTGGGCAAGCGCGCGGCCCAACCCCTCGCTGGCACCCACCAGCCAGTACCGTTTGCCGTGCCAGTCCCTCACGCCTCTTTCTTCCGCATGGTGGCGACAAGCTCGGCCACCTTGATGCCGAACTTGGTGAACTGGCTGCGGTTCATGATCGTGCCGTTCTCCATCAGATACATCCAGTCGTTGACGGTCAGGACATGCCCGCCGGCCTCCGGCGTCAGCCGGATGCGGTAGTTCAGCTGCACGGCCCCGCCCTCGGCCCGGCCCGCACCTTCCCCCACCACGTCCGGCGCCGTCGCCTTGACCGACCCGTCGTTGCCCAGCGTCAGCGTCCATTCCCGGTCTTGCACCGCGCCGCTGTCGTAGCGAAATCGCTCTTTCATCACGCCCACGTTGCCATCCCAGCGCGCATCGAAATCCGCGACGAAGCGTGACGAGACACGCCCCGTCGGCCCGTAGATCACCCCTTCGCACAGCAGGGGGCCATTCAGGTGCCGCCGCAGATCGAAACGAGGCTCCGTCCCCGCGTAGTCGGCCGGCTTTTGCGCCCGGAACGTCATCGTGCGCGCGTGAAGAGCCAGAAGCACGAGGGTCAGCACAACGCCGATCAGCAGGAAGGAAAGCGGTATCATCCGTCACGCCTCCGGTAGCTTGGTGGTGGCGAGAAGGGCGACCGCCAGGAGTTTCAGGGCACAGGGAACCAGCGCGTAGAGCACCGTCAGAAGCCAGAGCGCGGAGGCGGGGCTTTCCCCGCCAGGAACGAAACCGCGCGCTTGCAAGAGCGGCAGCAGCCCGAGAGCGGCGAAGGCGAGAGTAAACTTGCTGACGAAGGACCACAGGCCGAAGCCCGCCCCCGCCCCCGGCGCGATCACGGCAAGGCGGCGCGCGAAGATCGCGGGCAGCAGCGTCATGTCGGCCCCCAGCGCCGCCCCCGAGGCGGCACAGATCGCCGCAAACGCCGCCACATCGCCCGCCCCCAGCGTCGCCGCAAAGGCGAAGGTCACGATCGCCAGCGCCATGCCCGCCATCAACACCGCCTTTTCGCCGTAGTGCCGTGCGGCCCGCGTCCAGAGCGGGGTCGAGGCAGCGGCAGACAGGAAGAACAGAAGCAGAAGCGGCCCCTCCATGCCTGCGGCACCGAGGCGGCTTTCGACGAAGAAGAGGAACAGGGTCGAGGTCACGGCGACGGGGGTCGCATTCACCAGTGCCAGCAGCAGAAGCCGCCGCGCCAGCCCGTCGGACAGCACATCGCGCAGCGCCACTTCGGCGGGGGCACGTATGCGCCCGTCGCCCACGCCCCATTCCGCGCGCATCGCCCAGCCCGCCACCAGTGCCACCAGCGCGAACCCCAGAGCAAAGCCGGTAAAGGGCCGGTCGGTGATCGCACCGAGCGCCACCGGGGCGACGGCCGCAAGCGAAACGCCCACCAGCGCCCCGCCCTCGCGCCAGCCCGCGAGCCGCAGATGCCCCTGTTCGCCCAGTGTGGCGGCCTTGCGGACCCCCTCGGCATAGAAGCAGATCGTCAGAAAGCTGAACGCCGAGAACAGCACGATCAGCGAGATCGAGAACCACCAGAGCGGCGAGATCGGCGGCACGACGGCAAACAACGCCAGCATCGCCCCTGCCATCAGCAGGATCGCCAGCGCCACCAGCGGGCCGCGCTGCTTCTCCATCCGTTCGGACAACCAGCCGAGGAGCGGGGTCTTGCACCACATCAATCAGCCGCAGCGCGAACAGCGCGATCCCCAGAGTGCCAAGACCCACGCCATAGCTGTCCACATAGAACTTCGGCGCGTGGATATAGATCGGCAGTCCCGCCGCCGCGATCATGCCCGAGAACAGCGCCCATGACCCGAGCCGGGGGTGCGCTTCGACCGATGGGGCCGCCAGGGCGGTCATCGCGTGACCTCCTCGGCGGGCGGCAGGGGACGGCTGCGAAAGGTCGCGCCCTTCCACCACAGCCTGACCGCCTGCCAGTGGATCAGCGCCAGCACCCGGCGGCTGCCGAACGGACGGCGCAGGCAGGCGCGCAGGATTGCGCCATTGGTCAAGGGAGCGCGCCGTCCTGTCAGCGTGGCGATCAGCCCCCCGTTTCCGGCGCTGTAGTCGATCCAGATACCGACGCGATCTTCGCGGATGTCGAAACGAAAGCTGTAGCCTCCCTCGACCGGCTGGAAGGGCGACACATGAAAGATCTTCTTCGCCCGCACCGTATCCTCGCGGGTGAGCGGCGCCATATCCTCGCGGTGGCACAGGTAGGAATGGCGGTCGCCGAATGTGTTCGATACCTCCGCGATCACCACGCGCAGCGCGCCCGCGCCATCGTGGCACAGCCAGAACGACACCGGGTTGAACACATGACCCAGCACGCGCGGCTGCGCCATCAGAACGACGCGGTCGGCCCCCGGCAGACCATGCGCCGCCAGCACCTCGCGCACCCAGGCCACGCCGCGCCCGGCCTTCGGCATACCGCCATGGTCGCTGTCATGCAGCGACAGCAGGTTTCGACGGTTGCGCGAGAACAGCGAGGGACCAACGGCAGTTTCGGGGTCCAGCACCACATAGTCCACCCCGTAGCGAAAGCTGTTCTTCACCGCACCCTTGCGGCCGTGAAACGTCTCGCCCCGGATATGGTCCACCTGGCTCATGCCGCCATCTGCCCTTGCCGTGCGCGCAGGGCCTCGACCACGTCGACGGCGCTCTGGAAGCCGTCCTCATGGAAGCCGTTCCGCATCCAGGCGCCGCAGAACCAGGTGTCGCGCGCCCCGTTCATCGCGCGCAGGGTCTCCTGTGCCCGCAGTGCGGCCATGTCATAGACCGGGTGATCGAAGGTCACCGTGTCATGGATCAGATCGTCCCGGATCGGTTTGTTGGAGTTGAGCGTGACAAACAGCGGATCGTCCATCGGGATCGGCTGCAGCGAGTTCATCCAGTAGGTCAGGTCGATCTTTTCCGGCCGCTTCCCCTCAGGCTCGACATAGACCCACGACGCCCAGCAGGACTTCCGCCTCGGCATGACGGCGGCATCCGAATGCAGCACCGCCTCATTCGCCTGATAGCGCACGGCGGAAAGTGCCGCGCGCTCGTCCGGCGACGGGTCGGACAGCAGCCGCAGGGTCACGTCGGAGTGGGTGGCGAACACGATCTCGTCGAACGGTTCCCATTCGCCCCCCGTCACACGCACCGCGGCACCCACCGGCCCGCGCCGCACACCGGCGACCGGAGCGCCCAGCCGCAGATCGACGCCGTGCGCCACCATTGCGGTCTGCAGGCGGCGGACATACTCCACCGAACCGCCCTGCACCGTGTACCACTGATGCTGGCCGTAATAGCCAAGCAGGTTATGGTTCCGGAAGAACCGGATCAAAGCCTGGGCGGGGAAGTCCAGCATCCCCTCGACCGGGGTCGACCAGATCGCCCCCGACAGCGGCAGCAGGTAGTGATCGCGGAACCATGCCCCCGTGCCGATCTCTTTCAGGAAATCGCCGATGCTGATCCCGTCATCCGGCGGCAGCGCTTGCGCCTTGGTATTGAACCGCATCACATCGCGCAGCATTCCAAGGAAGCGCGGGTTCACCAGGTTGCGCCGCTGCGCGAACAGCGCGTCGAAGCTTGCCAGGCCGTATTCCAGCCGTCCGCCGCCGACCGAGGCACCAAAGCTCATGTTGCTTTCGACGACGGGCACCTGAAGCTGTTCGAACAGCGCGACAAGGTTGGGATAGTTCACCTTGTTATAGACGATGAAACCTGTGTCCACCGGTTGGTCGCCCCGCTTGCCTGCCATAACGGTGCGGGCATGTCCGCCCAGCCGGTCCTCTGCCTCGAACAGCACAACAGCGTGGTCCTGTGCCAGAAGGTGCGCGGCAGCCATGCCGGATATACCTCCACCGATCACCGCGATACGCTGCGGTGTTGTCGTCAGTCGCTCGAATGGCATGAAGAGTCGGCCCCTTGGGATATGTCTGTCCTTGACTACGAAGCGACCCTGAAAACGGATCAGTTTGCAAGAAAATCTGACGCCGGCGCTGACGTTGCGTTTCCAAGTGATCCGGATGCACCTGACCTGCGTAAATGCATCATGACACTGGATATGCTCCCTTCGGAGAAACCGGATGCACTGTGGGTCGCGCCAGCCTATGTTGCGCGCTGCACTGTGCGCCACCGGGCGACCGGGGGAGAAGTGAAGATGACTTCGGAAACCGATCCTGACTGGGCCGCATTGGTCATGGCGGTTCGCGATACTGCCGACACAGCCGCGTTTGCGCGCCTGTTTCAGCATTTCGCTCCGCGGGTGAAAGCGTTCCTGAAGAAGTCCGGGGCGAGCGATGCCCTGGCCGAGGAATGTGCGCAGGACGTGATGGCGACGCTCTGGCAGAAGGCACATCTCTTCGATCCCGAACGGGCAAGCGTGGCGACCTGGGTCTTCACGATTGCACGCAACCGGCGGATCGACGCGCTGCGCAAATCGCGCCGACCCGAACCGGAAGACCTGACCTGGGGCCCCGAGCCGGAGCCCGATCAGGCCGAGGTGATGGAGTTGCAGCAGGAAAGCCGTCGTCTGGGCGAGGCGTTGGCGCAACTCCCCGAGAAGCAGCGCCAGCTCATCGAGCGGGCGTATTTCGGCGATCTTTCGCACAGCGAGATCGCTGCGGAAACCGGTCTGCCGCTTGGCACGATCAAATCGCGGATTCGGCTGGCGCTGGAACGGCTGCGCCACCAGATGACCTGAAGGCAAGAGAACGAGAATGACGATCCGGCACCACCTCTCCGACCCGCTCCTGATGGCCTATTCGGCCGGCCAGCTCCCCGAGGCGTTCAGCCTCATCGTCGCGACGCATGTGTCGCTGTGCGATGAGTGTCGGGCGCGAATGCTCAGCTTCGACGCCCTTGGCGGAGCGGTGCTGGAAGATGTGGACAGCGCAACCCTGCATGACGATGCGGCCAGGGCTGCGATGGCCCGCATCATTGCGCTGCCGCAGTCGGCGTCGGCAGAAGCGCCCGCCCAGGCAAAGCGCGGATTCTTCCCGAGCCCGTTGCGCGGCTATGTCGGCGGCGATCTGGCTTCGGTGAAATGGCGTCCGGTCGGTATGGGCGTCCGCCAGGCGATCCTGCCAACGACCGGAGGGGCAACGGTCCGCCTGCTGAACATTCCCGCAGGGCAGGGCGTGCCCGACCACGGCCACCGGGGCATCGAGCTGACGCTGGTTCTTCAGGGCGCGTTCCGCGACGAAAGTGATCGCTTCGGCCCCGGCGATGTCGAAATCGCGACCGAGGCGATGGAACACACGCCCGTGGCCGAGCCGGGGGTCGATTGCATCTGCCTTGCCGCCACCGACGCCCCCCTGCGGTTCAACAAACTGATCCCGCGACTGGTGCAGCCCCTGTTCCGGATCTGAGGCGGGCGGTCAGGCGCCGGGCGCGACGCGGACGGCGATCACCGGCGCGCCTGCCGAGATCTCTGCCGCGCCGTGAAGGATCAGCAGGTCGTGCAGCGCCAGCACAGTGCCGTTCACCGTCACCGCCCCCAGTGCCAGGAAGTAAAGCGTTCCACCGGCAGACAGAGTTGCCGGGCCGTGCAGGACGACAACACTTGGCCGCACCAGAGCCCGCGCCGTCATGACATTGAAATCCTCGGACGGCACGCCCCCGGTCTGCACCGCCCGCACCGCCACATCGCCGGGAAACGCGACAGGGATCAGCGGGCGGCAATCGCGCGCCACGTCGCCCTCTAGGCGAAAGCCAGGGCCGGAGATGACCGTAAGGTTCCGCTCGACACCGGGAAAGATCGAGAACGGCCCGTCCTCTGCCACGCAGGCAATCGACAGGCGCAGGCGCAGCCCCTCGGGTCCGTCTTCGCGCAGCAGCTCCGTTGTCGTGCCGCGCCCGTTCGCCCAGGGCAACCGGCGGTAGTCGGTGGCCGTCAGGTGCTTCACTCCGCCGCGTCCCTGAGGATCAGCGGCACAGCTTTGGCATCGGGCGACAACTCCTCGAAGTCGAAGTTGTCGAGCCGCTTCGCCCGTCTCCCGGCCTTGTCCGACGAAATCCGGATGTCCGAGATATCCTTGGCCGCCAGCGTGAAGTGCCGGTCCAGGCTTTCCACCCGCCCGCCCAGCCGCTCCACATCGCCGTGCAGCAGCGCCAGTTCACGGCGGATCGCTCCCGCCTGTTCGCGCATCCGGGCATCCTTCAGGATCGCGCGCATGGTGTGCAGCGTCGCCATGCAGGTGGTGGGCGAGACGATCCAGACGCGGGCCGCGAACCCGTCGCGCACCACGTCGGGGAAGTTCGCGTGCAACTCGGCATAGACGGCTTCCGACGGCAGGAACATCATCGCCCCGTCTGCCGTCTCGCCCTCAAGGATGTATCTCTCCGAGATCGCCCTGATATGCGACTTGACTGCCGCGCGCAGGCCGCGACCCGCTTCGGCCAGTTGCGCCGGCGTTTCGGCACGGCGCAGCGCCTCGTAGGCTTCCAGCGGGAACTTGCTGTCCACGACGATCGACCCCGGCGGGTTGGGCAGGTAAATCAGGCAATCCGCCCGCCGCCCGTTCGACAGCGTCGCCTGCATCGTATAGCTGCCCGCAGGCAAAGCCTTCTGCACGATGTCGTGCAGCTGAATTTCGCCGAATGCCCCGCGGGTCTGCTTGTTCGACAGGATATCCTGCAAGGACAGCACGTTGCCCGACAGCTTTTCGATGTTGGCCTGCGCCTTGTCGATGGTCTCCAGCCGCTGCTGCAACTCGCCCAGGCTGCGCGCAGTCCGCATGGACGTGCCCTGCAGGCTTTCCCCCATCGCCGCCTGAACCTCGGCCAGCCGACGCTCCATCAGTTGCAGCATCGCCGTCTGGCTGACCGCCTGCGCCTCGGACACATGCGACAGGCCACCCGTCAGCCGTTCCTGCCCGTCCGACAGCATCTGCACCCGCTGGCCGAGCCAGCCCAGTTCGCGCAGCATCGGCTCGGCCATCCGCCCCGCCCGCGCGGCGGCGCGCAGGGTCAGAAGCAGGATCAGCAGCACCAGCGCCGCAGCCCCGGCCGCCAGCCAGAGGGGGTCCACCCCGGGGGGGAGCGTGATCGTCATGTGCGCCCGAAGAGCCTTTCGATATCCGTCAGCCTCAGTTCAACATAGGTCGGTCGTCCGTGGTTGCACTGGCCGGAATGCGGCGTCGCCTCCATGTCGCGCAGAAGGGCGTTCATCTCCTCGGCCCGCATCGCACGGCCCGAGCGCACCGAACCGTGGCAGGCCATGCGGCTCAGCACCGCCTCGATCCGGGCCTGCACCAGCCCGCTGTCGCCAAGGTCCGAGAGTTCATCGAGGATGTCCGCGATCAGCGCCCTGGCATCGACCTGCCCCAGAACCGCGGGCGTCTCGCGCACTGCCACCGCCGTGCCGCCGAACGGCTCGACGCCCAGCCCCAGCCGCCGCAGGTCAGGCGCAAGCTCCAGCAGGCGCGCGGCGTCGCTGGCGCTCAGCTCCACGATCTCGGGGATCAGCAGCGCCTGCGCCGCCACACCCGCTTCGGCCATCTGCCGCTTCAGCCGCTCGTACACCAACCGCTCGTGCGCGGCATGGGCATCGACGATCACCATGCCGGTCGCCGTCTGGGCGATGATGTACGTCTCGTGCAATTGCGCCCGCGCAGCACCCAGCGGCCCCTCTGCCTGCATCACTGGTTCCACCCGCGCGGCAGGTGCCTCGGCAAAGCCCATCGGGGCCTGTGCGATGTAGGCGCGGCTCAGCGCAGGCTGCGAGGGGCGGTCCATCTGGTACACCCGCGCCTCGGGCCGCATCGCCTCCAGCACCGCCGCACCGACGGTCGACGACGCGCGCCGGCCACCCTCGGCCAGCGCCTGCCTCAGCCCGCCGACGATCAGGCTGCGGGCCAGCGCGGGCTCGCGGAACCGCACCTCGGCCTTGGCGGGATGCACGTTCACGTCCACCCTCTGCGGGTCGCAGTCCAGCCGCAGCACGGCCGCCGGATGCCGGTCGCGGCTGAGGAAATCGAAATACGCCGCCCGGAGCGCCCCCAGCAGCAGCCGGTCCAGCACGGGCCGTCCGTTCACGAACAGGAACTGCGCCACGGATGACCCGCGCGAATAGGTCGGCAACGCCGCGTAGCCCGTCAGGCGCAACCCGTCCTGTTCCGTCTCGACCCGCAGCGCATTGGCAGCGAAATCCGCGCCCAGAACCTGCGCCACCCGACCGTGGAGCGCGTCGAAGAAATCCCCCTGCCCGGGGTCCGCGCGGAACACCACGCGCCCCTCGCCGCCGCCCGACACATCGCGCAGCACGAATCCCACGGTCGGCTCCGCCAGGGCCAGCCGCCGCACCACCTCGCCGATGGCCTGCGCCTCTGCCCGGTCTGTCCGCAGGAACTTCAGCCGTGCCGGGGTGGCGAAGAACAGATCGCGCAGCTCCACCACCGTGCCGCGCCCCAGCGCTGCCGGACGAACGCTCTCCATCCGCCCGCCCGTCACGGCGAGCGAGGCGCCCGGCATTCCCTCGGCGCGGGATGTGATCGTCAGCCGCCCGACAGCCCCCAGCGAGGGCAAGGCTTCGCCCCGGAAACCGAAGGTCGAGATCGCCAGCAGGTCCGACCCGTCGATCTTCGAGGTCGCATGGCGGCTGAGCGCCAGCGGCAGATCCCCGGGCGTCATCCCGCAGCCGTCATCCGTGACGCGGATCAACGTCTTGCCGCCATCGGCATAGTCCACCGTCACCCGCCGCGCACCTGCGTCGATGGCATTCTCGACCAGTTCCTTCACGGCAGAGGCAGGCCGTTCCACGACCTCGCCCGCCGCGATTCGGTTGACTGCCGCCTCGTCGAGTTGCCGGATCACCGGCCGTATCTTGGGGTTATCGAGCATGATGCCACCATTTCTAGCAGCATGGATGAGATTCGGCCACGGGAAAGGGGGGGTGGATCTGGACTTGGCGCGGCAGTGCCAGCTCACATCCTGACGCAGTATAGGTTGCGCCCGGCCCGATCAGCGGACCCTACGGTGTAGGGTCCGCCGGGCCGTTGCCAGAGCGCGCAAGCGCGGCGGCAAGGGGTTCTCAGCAAGCCTGACGCTCGTAGATCCGGCCGCGCCTGACTGGGATGGCGCGGCAACGCGCCTGCCGAGGGCAGACAGGCGCGGACGGATGTGTCGCGCGACAAATCCGTCAAGTCGGCGACGGCGCATTGTCGCCTTGGCAGCGCCACGCATCGCGACACCGCACCGCTTCCCGCACCCGAACGCCACGCGACCCGGCGCAGGCCGGAACCCCGCCGCCTACTCGCTCGACACGACCCCGTCCGGCTGCCCGACCACCACGAAATGAAGCGCCTCGGGCTGAAGCAGCCGCTTGGCCACCCGCTTCACATCCGCCAGCGTCACGGCTTCGATCTTCGCATTTCGGCTCGCGGCATAGTCGATGGGCAAACCTTCCATCTGCATCCCCACGAGGATGTCGGCGATCTGCCCGTTGCCGTCGAACCGCAGCGGATAGGCGCCGGTCAGGTAGGTTTTCGTCTTTGCCAGCTCGTCTTCGGTCAGTCCCTCGGCGGCCATTTTCGTCCAGGCGTCGCGGATCAGCTGGATCGATTGCCCGACTGTCGCGTTCGCCGTGGACATCTGCCCCAGCATCAGCTCGCCGAAATTCATCGGCGCAAGATAGGTCGAGATGCCATAGGTCAACCCGCGCTTCTCGCGCAGTTCGTCCATCAGTCGCGCGCTGAAGCCGCCGCCGCCCAAGACTTCGTTCAGAAGGAAGGCGGCGAAGAAGTCGGGATCATCCCGCGCGATGCCCCGCTGCCCGAACAGGATCACCGATTGCGGACTCGGGAACTCCACCACCGTCACCCCGCCCGTCAGGGCCCAGGGTGCCCGGCCCGGCATCTGCCGCCCGATATCAGGCAGCCCGCCCAGCAGCTTGTCCAGCATCGGCCCCAGTTCGGCGGGCGTCACATCGCCGACCACCGCGATGAACATCCGGTCCCGCGCCAGTGCCGCACGATGCGCCTCGACCACGTCCTCGCGCGTCAGCGACGTGACACTCTCCACCGTGCCGTCGCCGCTGCTGCCATAGGGATGGTCCCCGAACGCCAACGCATTGAACCGCAGTCCGGCGATCGCCTGCGGGTCTTTCTCCTTCGCTGTCAGTCCCGCGATGACCTGGGCCTTCACCCGCTCCACCGCATCGGCGTCGAATCGCGGCATCAGGATCGCCTGTCGCAGCAGATCGAGCGCCTGATCGCGGTTCTCGGTCAGGAAGCGGGCCGAGATGCTGACGCTGTCCTTGCCCGCCGAAAAGCCGAACGTCGCGGCCAGCCCATCGCGCGCCTCGGCGAAGCCCTGCGAATCGAGATTGCCCGCCCCTTCCTCCAGCGTCGCCGCCATCAGGTTTATCGCGCCGCGCGAACCCGGCAGATCAAGGCTCGTCCCGCCTTCAAAGGCAATCTCCATCGCCGTGAAGGGAATGCCATGTTCTTCCACCAGCCAGGCCGTGATCCCGCCGGGCGAGGTCACTTCCTGTATGGCAATCTCGGCCCGTGCCGCCAGCGCCATGCACGCCAGCAGCAGCGCCGGTATCAGCCGCAGCAGCGTCATGGTGTGCCCTCCGCCTGGGTCATGAGCCGCCCCGTGACGGCGCGGCTGCGGTCCAGCACCTCGTGTGCCGCCGCCATCACGTCTTCGGCGGTGACGGCGTGCAACACATCGGGCCAGTCCTGCACGTCGGCGATGGTCAGGCCGGTGGTCAGCGCCTCGCCATACTGGTTGGCCAGCCCCTCGACATTGTCGCGCCCGTAGATCTGCGAGGCGCGCACCTGCGTCTTGATCCGCTCCAGCGCCACCGGATCGACACCGTCCTTGAGGAACTGCGCGACGACGCCGTCCATCGCCGCCTCCGCGTCGTCCAGCGAGACGCCGGGGACGGGAACGATGGCCAGGCTGAACGTGCCACTGTCCAGCGCGTCGCCGTTGTAGTCGGCCGAGACATACACGGCCTTCGGATTCTCGAAGGTCAGCGCCTTCGCAAGGACCGAGGTTGTGCCGCTTCCGCCGAGCAGTTCCGCCAGCACGGCCAGTGCCGCAGCCTTCTGCTGTGCCCCGCTCTTGCGGTTGGGCGCCAGATACGTCCGCGCGACATAGGGCTGCGAAACGCGCGCGTCGGCCATCTCCAGCCTGCGCTCGGCCAGTTGTGGCGGCTCCTGCGGCCGCAGGCGCGGCGGCAGATCCGCCGTGGGTTTCAACGGTCCGTAATGGGTCTCTGCCAACGCGCGGACATCCTGCGGTTTCACGTCGCCGGCGACGACCAGCACGGCATTGTTGGGCGCATAATAGGTCCGGTAGAACTCCAGCGCATCCTGTCGGCTCAGCTGTTCCATCTCGTGCCGCCAGCCGATGATCGGTATGCCATAGGGATGGTTCAGGTATTGCGCCGCCGTCGTCTGCTCGGCGAACAGCGCCGACGGGTCGCTGTCCGTGCGCTGGTTGCGCTCTTCCAGGATCACCTGCCGCTCTGTCGTCACGTCGGCCTCCGTCAGCGCCAGATCGCGCATCCGGTCGGCTTCCATCGTCATCATCAGATCCAGCCGGTCCGCTGCGACGCGCTGGAAATAGGCGGTGTAATCCCACGAGGTGAAGGCGTTGTCGCTGCCCCCCTGCGCCTCGACCACCTTGGAAAACTCGCCCGGCGCAAGGTCGTCCGTGCCCTGGAACATCAGATGCTCCAGGAAATGCGCGATGCCGGAATGGCCCGGTGCCTCATCGGCGGCACCCACCTTGTACCAGACCATCTGCACCACGACCGGTGCGCGGTGATCCTCGATCACCACCACCTGCAATCCGTTGTCCAGGGAAAAGCTCGTCACCTCGTCCGCCAGCGCGGGGGGTGCGAAAGACAGGGCCGCAAGGGCCCCGCTCAACCATCGGTTCATCGGCCATCCTTCCTGCCAGCCCTGCCTGACTACAGGCTCTGGCGGCAGGATCAATCCCGCTCCACGCGCTTGTGATCCTAGTCGCGCGCGCCGGGCGGCGGGGCCGATTCCGTCCGGACGCCCCGGGCGCGCCACTTTTCCAGCTCGTCGTACTGGTCAAGCTCGTAGGGCTTGTAGGCCTTGTAATAGACGTTCAGGCCGAACAGCTTTTCCAGCGGGCGGCCCTGATTGTCGGCGCGGTACACCTGATCCTCGGCCGCCAGTTGCTGACGGATATCCGGCGTCACGCCATAGCGCCCGGCGTAGCTCGCCAGTGTCCCGTCGCCTGCGGGCACGCCGCCACGCGCCGCGCCGGGGCGACCGCCAAGCGCGATGATCGCATCGGCTTCCGGCGTCGGATCGGTGATGTTCGCGCCGCCGGGCGTCGGCGGCGGCAGTTCGGCCAGACTTTTCGGCATTTCCAGCGGCTTTGTCGGCAGCACCCCGAATTCGTCGGGGCCCTTGCCGGTCTGCTTGATGTTCATCAGGCTCTGGTTGCCGCTGCAACCGCCAAGCGCCAGCATCGCCGCCACGGCGACCGCCAAAACGCTCAGTTCAGCCCGCATACCCGTCTCCTTCAACCCCGTGCTGCCGTCTTTAACGCAAAGGGACGGGCGCGTCACGGGGTCTTTCCCCGCTTCTTCCCGACGGGCTTGTCCTTGCCGGTAAAGATCACGAGGCCGATCGCGCCGACAAAGATCGCCATGTCGGCCACATTGAAAGCAAAGGGATTTTCGATCCCGCAGCAGGACATGTTCAGAAAGTCCGCAACTGCCCCGTATGCCACCCGGTCCACCACGTTGCCCAGCGCCCCGCCGATCAGCACGCCCGCCAGAAGCTGCACGCGCGGCGCCGGCGTCGCGTGCGGCTTACCCAGACCCAGACCCAGGCCGAGATCGCCAGCGCCACCGCGATCAGCACCCAGCGCATCAACGTCGGCATCGTCCGACAGCAGGCCGAAGTTCACCCCCTGGTTCCACGCCATGCGGAAGTTGAGGAACGGCGGCACGACGTCGATCTCGCCGCGCGACGCAAGGTCAAGGCCCCAGACCACCGCGATCTTGCTGATCTGGTCCAGCACCAAAGACGACGCAGCGCCGATAAGGTTGGCAAGCCGCATCGGATCAGTGCCGGAAATGCCGCTGGCCGGTGAAGACCATCGCCAGCCCTGCCGCGTCTGCCGCCGCGATCACCTCGTCGTCGCGCATCGACCCGCCCGGCTGGATGACCGCCGTCGCCCCCGCCTCGGCCGCGGCGATCAGCCCGTCGGCGAAGGGAAAGAACGCATCCGACGCCACGACCGCACCCACTGTCGGCGGCTGCGCCAGGCCCAGCGCCTCGGCCATGTCCTGCGCCTTCCGCGCGGCGATCCGCGTCGAATCGATCCGGCTCATCTGGCCTGCGCCGATGCCCACGGTCGCGCCATCCTTCACATAGACGATGGCGTTCGACTTCACGTGCTTCGCCACCCGCCAGGCAAACAGCAGGTCGGCCACCTCGGCCTCGGTCGGCTTCCGCTTCGTCACCACCTTCAGGTCGCCGGCAACGATCCGCCCTGCATCGCGGTCCTGCACCAGGAATCCGCCCGCCACCTGCTTGTAGGCGATGCCACCGGCCAGCGCGTCGGGCAGGCCCTCGGTCGTCAGGAGGCGCAGGTTCTTCTTGCCCGCGAACACGGCGCGCGCCGCTTCGTCCGCGCCGGGCGCGATCACCACCTCGGTGAAGATCTCCACGATCTCTTCCGCCGTCGGCCCGTCCAGCGGTGCGTTCAGCGCCACGATCCCGCCGAAGGCGCTGGTCCGGTCGCAGTCATAGGCCCGCGCGTAGGCCTCGGCCAGCGTCGCGCCGCGCGCCACGCCGCAGGGGTTGGCGTGCTTGATGATCGCGCAGGCCGGGCCGTCGCCCGCGAACTCCGCCACCAGCTCGAAGGCGGCGTCGGTGTCGTTGATGTTGTTGTAGGACAGTTCCTTGCCCTGCCACTGGCGCGCCGTCGCCACGCCGGGCCGGCCCGAGCCATCCACGTAGAACGCCGCCTTCTGGTGCGGGTTCTCGCCATAGCGCAGCGTCTGCGCCAGCGTTCCGGCGAAGGCGCGGCGGCGGGGTGCGCGGTCCTGCAAGGCGCCGGCCATCCAGCCCGAGACCGCCGCATCATAGGCCGCGGTGCGCGCATAGGCGGTCAGCGCCAGCCGCTGGCGGAAGGCATAGCGTCGTCGCGCCGTCGTGCTTGGCCAGTTCGGCCAGCAGGGCGGCATAGTCCGCAGGGTCCGTCACCACATTGACGAAGTCGTGGTTCTTCGCCGCCGCGCGGATCATCGCCGGCCCGCCGATGTCGATGTTCTCGATGCAGGTCGCATAGTCCGCGCCCCGCGCCACCGTCGCCTCGAACGGATAGAGGTTCACGACCAGCAGGTCGATCGGCTCGATCCCGTGCGCCGCCATCGCCACCAGATGCTCGTCGTCATCCCGCAGCGCCAGCAGGCCGCCATGCACCTTCGGATGCAGCGTCTTCACCCGCCCGTCCATCATCTCGGGAAACCCCGTCACCTCGGCCACGTCGCGCACCGACAGCCCCGCCGCCCGCAGCCCCGCCGCCGTGCCCCCGGTCGAGATCAGTTCCACCCCCAGCGCCGCCAGCGCACGGGCAAGGTCCAGCAGCCCGGTCTTGTCGGAGACGGAGATCAGCGCACGGCCGACGGGGACGAGATTGGGCATCGGGTCTTCCCTTGCGGGTTGGGGCCTGCACTCAGGCCGGAAGATCGTCCCGGTCAAGATCGCGTATGGCGAGCGGAGTATCCTGTGCCTTCGCCAAGGTCCAGCCGATCCGCGCCTGTGAATGCTGCAGCATGCCCGCCAGGACGATCTGCTTGGTCGCCCGCGGCTTCAGGCGGCCCTTTTCCAGATAGACCGACGGTTCCAGCGTCAGTTCGCGCCCGCCCGTCGTGCCGGAACACCCAGATCTCGCCGCTCTTCAGCGCCATCGACACGGCGCTGCCCCCCAGGTCCAGCTCGGCATCGACATCCGGATGCAGGTGGAACCGCAGGTAATAGCGCACACCCTGCAGCTTCGTATGGGTCATCACCTGCTCGAACCGCCGCTGCGCCGGTGCGCTCATCGCCGCAAGCACGTCCTCGCCCGTCAGCCGCCGCCCGTCGTGGCTCAGATCCAGTCAGCCGCGTATGGGTCAGCCCGTGTGTTCCGCACCCAGCCGTCATGGCTCGCCACAAGGCTGGTCGCCGCCGGGCCTACGGCCAGTTCCGACAGCTCCACCCGCGCGCGGTCGGTCAGCCGGTCGCGTCCCCCGGCGCCGAGGCGCGAGGACGAGAATAGCCCTCCAGCTCCAGCGTCGAATGCTATGCGGTCGCCCGCCCGGCCCGCCGCCAGTCCGCCCCGAAGGGCGCCCCCGACCCGCAGTTCACGATCATCGGCCGCCGCCCCGAGGTCAGTTCGAACGCCAGCGTCGAGGCATGGGCCGACGTCGAGGCGCGCCCGTCCGGCGGCGGCGGCCGCATCCACGATCACGCTGGTCCGCCCGCCCGTCAGCCGCGCAAATCCCATCGCAAGGCCCGTCACCGGCGCAGCGTCTTCACGCCCGAACTGGCCAGCGCCTGATCCAGCCGCCCCTCCATGCCCCCGCCCGCCGCCATGAAACCGCGCCAGCCCGCCATCGGCATGGCGCAGCGCCCGCAGCGTCGGCGCAATCCGCTCGATCGCCGCCAGATGCTCGGGCGCAGGCCGCCGTCCCGCCTCGGTCAGCGCCTGCGCGGCCCAGGTCAGCAGGGTGAAAACCTCCAGCAGTTCCTCGGGGTTGCGCGTCGGAATGCCGCCCTCGCGCGTCGATCTCGCCCGCGCATTCCCGCGCCAGCGCGACGCCGGCCGGGGCCACCAGCCCCTCCATCCCGGTCAGGGCCAGCCCGGCATAGATCAGCCCCGTCAGCGCCTCGAACCGCGGCAGGCCCGGTGCGGCGGCCTGCCAGCGCCGCGACAGGAACACCGTCTGGCGCGACAGCGCGCGGTAATAGGCGGCCGTTGCCGTCGCGGTCCCGCCCGTTCAGCAGCAACAGCGCATGGTTGATCCAGCGGATCAGCCGCCGCCCGGTCAGGTCGGGCGTCCAGCCCGGCCCCTGGCCACGCCCGAATCGCGCGATCCAGTCCCAGGTCCAGTCCTGCGCCCGCCTGCGCGCCGCCCCGTCGCCCACCGCCGCCAGATCGTCCAGCCAGGCGAAGCCCTGCACCTCGTCCTCGAAGGCCGGGTCGGGCATCGCAGATATCCCAGATCGTCAGGCTCCGGCGCCTCGACCAGATGGCCCGCGAACAGGAAGTTCCCCGCCACCAGTTGCCGGCCGCGCGCATACAGGCCGATGGTGCGCGGCTCGGGCTGCGAGACGAAGCCGCTGCGCAGGCTTCGCCAGCCCCGCCCAGCGGGCATGCAGCCGGTTCAGCGTCTGGACACGCCGGGCCGAAAAGCCGTCGGGCTGGGTCACGCCTGCCTCATCTCTGCCACCGCTCGTCCGCGCCCGCTTCGGGGTCTGCCAGGGCACCATACCCGCGCCCCCGCGGCCTGTCACCGCCGAACGGCCCGCCGGAGCCGACACGATGAAGAACCCGTCCATCCCGCCGCGCTCCGCCCAGTAGTCCGGCCGCAGCCGCAGCGCCGCCCTCGTGGCGTGATCCAGTCCGGCTCAATCCCCGGCACGTCCGGCGCGCTCCACCGCCAGCCCCGGATGCCGCACCAGCGCCGCCGCCAGCTGCGCCTCGCCCTCCTCGGGCAGCAGCGAGCAGGTGCAGAACACCAGCCGCCCGCCCGGTTTCAGCAACCCCAGCGCCCGGTCGATCAGCGCGCGCCTGCAAGCTCCATCAGCCCCGGCAGGTCCGAGCCGTCCTTGACGAAGGGCAGGTCCGGATGCCGCCGGATCGTTCCGGTCGCCGAACAGGGCGCATCCAGCAGCACCGCGTCGAACGGCGCCGCCGGCTGCCAGTGCCAGCGCATCCGCCACCACCACCTCGTGCCGTCAGCCCGGTCCGCGCCAGATTCTCGCGCAGCCGCACCATGCCGCGGGCCCGAGATGTCCAGCGCCGTCACCTCGGCCCCGGCCGCCGCCAGTTGCAGCGTCTTGCCCCCCGGCGCCGCGCAAAGGTCCAGCACCCGCTCTCCCGCCTGCGGGTCCAGCAGCCGCACCGGCAGCGCGGCGGCGGCATCCTGCACCCACCACGCGCCCTCGGCATACCCCGGCAGCGCCGTCACCTGCCCGGCTTCGGCCAGCCGCAGACTGCCCGTCGGCAGCACCTCGCCCTCGGGCAGCGGCCTCGCGCCCGGCCTGCACCGTCAGGTCCAGCGGCGGCACGCCCGCCTGCACCGCCTCCATCGCCGCCGACCGCCTCGCGTCCCCAGGCGCGCACCAGCGGCTGGCGCAGCCACATCGGCAGCCGCTGCGGCGGCAGCCCGGCAAAGGGCGCCGGCACGTCCGCCACCTTGCGCAGCACCGCGTTCACCAGCCCCGCCAGGTGCCCGGTCCGCCGCCCCCGCCGCACCAGGTCTACCGCCGCGTTCACCACCCCATGCGCCGGCGCCCCCATCGGCCATTTCCACCACCGCCAGCCGCAGCACGTTCTGCACGCTGCGCGGCGGTGCGCGCCGCAGATGCGGCGCCAGCACCTTGTCCGCCTGCTCCAGATGCCGCAGCACGCCCGTCGCCAGCCGCTGCGCCCGCGCCCGGTCGCCCGGGCTCAGCCCCGCAAGCGGTCCCTGCGGCTCGGCCAGCACATCGGCCAGCATCCGCCCTTCGCCCAGCACCGCGTCGAGGATCGCCACCGCCGCGCCCCGTGCCGCCAGCCCGTCTGCCGCCATGGTCCGCTCCTCGCGCCTTGTTCCACAAGGCCACCGGCGTATATCATGGTCCGCACCTGCACAAGAAAGCCCGCCCGCCGATGTCCGACACCACGCCTGAACCACGCCGGCGCCCCCGGCCTTCCCGCCGCCGCCCGACGCGCCCTGGCCGAGGCCGACGAGCGCCGCAGGCAGGCAGCCCCCCCGCTCCCGAAGGAACTCGGCGGGCGCGACGGCCCCGAACCCGTCCGCTATGGCGACTGGGAGAAGAAGGGCCTCGCCATCGACTTCTGAAAGGTGCCGATGCCGCTCACGACCCGCCCGCTGACGACCGAGACCTGGCCAGACTTCGCCCGGCTGGTCGAAGCGAACAATGGCGTCTGGGGCGGCTGCTGGTGCATCGGCTTCCATGCGCCGCCCGACCCTGCGCTGTCCCACCGCGATGCGAAAGAGGCTCTGGTGCGCCAGGGCCGCGCCCATGCCGCCCTCGTCTACGACGGCCCCGATTGCCTCGGCTGGTGCCAGTTCGGCCCGACCGCCGAGCTTCCGCGCATCAAGAACGCCCGCGCCTACAACGCCACCAGTCCGGTGCTGCCCGACTGGCGCATCACCTGCTTCTTCTCGGGCAAGGGCCACCGCCACAAGGGCGTCGCCGCCACCGCCCTCGGCGCTGCCCTCGCGGACATCGCGCGCCTCGGCGGCGGCGTGGTCGAGGGCTATCCGGAAGACACCGAAGGCCGCAAGGTGTCAGGCTCGTTCCTCTGGAACGGCACGCTCGCGATGTTCGAGGCGCACGGGTTCGCCCGCGACCGGAAGATCGGCAAGGACAAATGGGTGGTCACCCGTCGCCTGCCCTGACCCCGGTTTCCCGGCGTCAGTTCCCGAGGATCGTGATCGGAACCCCGCTCAACAGCTTCGTCAGCGCGGGCGTCGGCGTCTCGCCGAACCGCCCCGCCGAATTCAGACCGGCCCCGATCAGCTTCACCACCTCTGGCGAGCCCGCAAACTTGGAATGGCTGCCGGAACTGGAATCGTTGATCTGCGACAGGTCGATCACGGTCACGCCCAGCTTTTCCAGCTCCGCCGTATCGGCCGCCCCGACACGAGGGACGCCACCCGCGATCTTGCGCGAGAATCGCAACGCGGCATCGTCGGCGGAAACGAGCAGATAGATCTTCCTGATGACAGCCTGTGGAAGCTGTGCAAGCTGCGTCCGGAACAGGTCGATGTCGATATCGGGCGAGGCCAGCATGATGTTGTTGATCGACTTGCGCGTGCCCAGCCGCCCTTCCTGCTGGGCATCCACCAGCCCTTCCATCGTCAGGAATGCCCCCATCGAGTGCGCGAAGATATCAAGCTCGGTTGCCCGCGTCTTGGCCAGAACATCGGCCATGTCCTTGATCTTCCCCCGCGCCACCAGCGCACTGTTCAGGTCGTAGACATAGCGCGGCGCCTTCGCAGCCGAAGCCCAGGTGAACAGCACCGGCACCCCTTGATAGCCGGTATCCTGGACGAACTGCGTCAGCCGAAGGATCGCGTCGCTGGTGGTGTTGTTGTAGCCGTGCACGAAGAGCAGGATCTTCTGTTCGCTCCGCGGGCGCTTGGCCAGCTCGCGATTCACCTCTGCGACGAAAGACGCATCGCTGCGGTAGATGACCGGGTCCACCACGGCGAACTGCGTCCGCGGATCGGGCGGCAGGCGCGTCGGTCGCTCCAGTTCCCCGACGACGTGGTTGGGCGGAACCGTCACGTCGACCGAGGCAAGGCCGAGTTCCGGCGCGCGTTCCCCTGAAAAGAACGCCCCCACCACTTCCGATGCTTCGCGCGTCGTGGTGATGAAGATGCGATGTTTCGTGACCTCGGCCACGCTCTCTGCGGGCACCTGCGGATTGTCGATCCCGATCAGGTCCGGCGGGCGGCTGCATCCGGCCACCATCGCGCCAAGGGTCAGGATCAGGCCGAGGGCGCGCAGGGCTCTGGTCATGGGGTGTCTCCGATCCCGTCCGACCACTGGGTAATTCCGGCGTCAGCACTGCCGTAAAGTTAACGAGGCGGCACGGCCACAGCAAGCCGCCTCGTTGCGCCTATTGCAGCCGGAACAACGCGGAATCCCCTGTGCCCTTGTCCACCGTGAAGCGGATCACCTGGTCGTCCTTTGCCTCGACCAACTGGCAGTTGAAGGGGATCTGCGTCCCGCTCCAGTCGATGTCGCGGCAAAAATAGCCGTCCTTCCAGTCCCACCGGCCGCTCAGATCCCAGCCGAGGGCCGAACCCTGGATCTGCCCGTCCTCGGTCAGCTTGATCGAGATGCGGAACAGGTTCAGCCGCAATTCCTTGCCGTCGACCAGCGACAGGAACTCGGTCCTGTCGCGAATCGGCTGAAACTCATTGGCCTGCGCGGGAAGCGCGGCCAGACAGGCGATCCCGAAGATCGTCGCAATCCGTCCCATGGCAAGGTGCCCTCAAATCCGAGTACCCCAGCCTTACGCAGCGCGGCCCGTTTCGGATCACATTCGCCGGCGACCAGGGATCACAATCCCAGCACATCCATCATGTCGTATTCGCCGGGCTTCTGCTCCTGCCCCCAGAGCGCGGCCCGCAGCGCGCCGCGCGCGAAGATCGCCCGGTCGGTCGCGACATGGCGCAGCACGATCCGCTCGCCCTCGCCGGCGAAGATCACGTCATGCTCGCCCACGATGTCGCCGCCGCGGATCGCGGAAAAGCCGATGTCGCCCCGCTCGCGCGCCCCGGTGATGCCGTCGCGGCCCGACATCGCGCACCTCGTCCAGCGCCACGCCGCGCCCCTCGGCCGCCGCCTGCGCCCAGCATCAGCGCGGTGCCCGAGGGCGCGTCGACCTTCATGCGGTGATGCGCCTCGACGATCTCGATGTCCCAGTCGGCATCCAGCGCCTGCGGCCACCTTCTGCGTCAGCCGCACCAGCAGGTTGACGCCCAAGGCTCATGTTCCCCGCCCGCACGATCACCGCATGATGCGCGGCCGCGGCGATCTTCGCCAGATGCTCCGGCTCCAGCCCGGTGGTGCCGATCACATGCACCGCCCGCGCCTGCGCCGCCAGCGCGGCAAATTCCACCGTCGCGGCGGGCGCGGTGAAGTCGATCACCGCCTGCGCCTTGGCAAAGGCCTCCAGCGGGTCGTCGGTCACCGTGACGCCCAGCGGCGCGCCGCCCATCGCCTCGCCGACGTCGCGGCCCGATCCAGGCATGCCCCGCGCGCTCCACGCAGCCCACCAGCCGCGCCTTGTCCGAGGCCAGCGATCAGCCGGATCAGCATCTGCCCCATCCGGCCCGACGCCCCGGTGACCACGATTCCCGGCAGATCGGCCATGCGCACGTCCCTCCGCTTGTCCGCCTGCCTTAGCGCGCTATCGCCGCCGCCGCGCAAAGCCCGCCGTTGCGGGCGCGCGCGAAAGGGCCTAAATGCGCGCGCATGGCAAAGAACCGCTTCTCCTCCGGCCACAGGCCCCTCGCAGCGCCAGCTGCGCGTCGGCGAACTGATCCGCCGCACCCTGTCCGACGTGCTGAACCGCGGCCGAGATCCACGACCCCGACCTGAACGCCATGTCGATCACCGTGGGCGAGGTGTCGCGTCTCGCCCGATCTGCAAGGTCGCCACCGTCTATGTCATGCCGCTATGGGCGGGCACGGTGCGAGGACGCGGCGATCGCGGCGCTGACGCGCAACAAGTCCGAACTGCGCCACCGCGGTCGGCCGAGGAACTGACGCTGAAATACGCGCCCGACCTGCGCTTCCGGCCCGACGAGACCTTCGACCGGCTGGACGAGACGCGCCGCCTGTTCTCCGACCCGACCGGTGCAGCGCGACATCGCCGCCCGGACGACGACGCCGACGGCGGAGGACTGATCCATGCGCCGCGCCTGCTGGCCCTGCTGCGCTGCTGCTGCCCGCGCATGGCCGCGGCCGCCGCCTGCCGCGACACGACGCTTCGAGGGCGCATCTCCTACACCGTCTGCGAGGTGGCGCCGGGCGACGACCTGCGGCTGTTCCAGACCGCGCCCGACGGCGCGCCCTACGGCAGCTTCGCCGCGGTCAACGACGCGCTGGCGGCCGAGGGCCGGACGCTCGGCTTTGCGATGAACGCCGGCATGTATCACCCCGACCGCGCGCCCGGTCGGCCTGTATGATCGAGGACGGCACGCAGCGCGCGCCGCCTCGTCACCTCCGACGGCCCCGGCAACTTCGGCCTGCTGCCGAACGGCGTGTTCTGCATCGGCGAGCGCTTCGCGGTGATCGAACGCCGCGCGCTTCGCCGAAGGCCCGCCCGCCTGCCGCTATGCCACCCAGTCCGGCCCGATGCTGGTGATCGACGGCGCGCTGCATCCCGCGCTTCATCGCCGACAGCCGATCGCGCTACATCCGCAACGGCGTCGGCGTCAGCGCCGACGGCAGCACGCGCCGTGTTTCGCCATCTCGAACGACCGCGGTGAACTTCCACGACTTCGCCCGGTTCTTCCGCGACGAGCTCGGCACTGCCCGACGCGCTGTATTTCGACGGCAACATCTCGCGCCTCTACGCGCCGGACCTCGGCCGCCATGACGCGGGCTTTCCGATGGGGCCGATCGTCGGCACCGTCGTTCCGCGACGGCTGACGCGCGCGCCCGCGCCGCTAGCAGGCGGGCTTCGCATCGGAGACGACATGGCACGCAAGCGCAAGGGCCGGGCGGTCTCGGGCTGGCTGATCGTCGACAAGCCCGCAGGCATCACCTCGACCGCCGTGGTCAACAAGGTGAAATGGGCGCTTCGACGCGCAGAAGGCGGGCCATGCCGGCACGCTCGACCCGGCCGCGACCGGCGTGCTGGCCGTGGCGCTGGGCGAGGCGACCAAGACCGTGCCCTACATCACCGATGCGCTGAAATGCTACCGCTTCCGCGTCACGCTTCGGCGCCGCCACCACCACCGACGATGCCGAAGGCGAGGTGATCGCCACCTCGCGACCTGCGCCCGACCGACGCGCAGATCGAGGCGGCGCTGGCCGCCTTCCGCGGCGAGATCCTGCAGGTCCCGCCGCAGTTCTCGGCGGTGAAGGTCGACGGCGAGCGCGCCTATGACCTCGCGCGCGAGGGCGAGACGATGGACCTCGCCGCCCGCCCGCTCTGGGTCGAAAGCCTGGACGCTGATCGCCCGCCCCGATGCCGACCATGTCGAGCTGGAGATGGTCTGCGGCAAGGGCGGCTATGTCCGCTCCATCGCCCGCGATCTGGGCGCAGGCGCTGGGCTGCCTCGGCCATGTCGCACTGGCTGCGCCGCACCTGGTCCGGCCCGTTCGACGCCGCCGAGGGCATCACGCTGGAGGAGATCGACGCGCTGGCCCGCACCGACGGCGCTCGACGCCCGCCTGCTGCCCGCTGGAACTGGGCCTCGCCGACCTGCCGGAACTGCCCGCCACCCCCGAAGGCGCCGCGCGCCTGCGCAACGGCAATCCCGGCATGGTGATCGCCTCGACGCTGGACTACGGCGACGAGGCCTGGGCCAGCTATCAGGGCCAGGCCGTCGCCGTCGGCGTCTACAGGGCGGGCGAGCTGCACCCGACCCGGGTCTTCGCCGCCTGAGGCGGTGCCCGGCCAGTCGCGAGGAGCGGGGGTTTCACACCCCCGCACCCCCGTGGGGTATTTCTGCCGAAAAAAAGCCCGGTATCGCGGGAGTCGGGACGGTCATCGGCGAGAGTTCTGCCGCGCGCGCCTACTCAGGCAGCCGCGCGGCATAGTCCTCGCGCAGCGCGCGCCAGTTGTCCCAGTGCGGCCTCGGTTTCATGCCCGCCAGCTTCGCCTCCATCACGTCCACATGGGCGTGCCATCCCGCGCTGACGCCGAGGACGCGGCTGCGGCCGACAAGCCCGGCATGGGTCAGCGTGAGCAGCACCTTCTCGCCCGCCGGTTTCAGGTCGAAGCTGACCTCGCCCATACCGCCCCATTCGAAGCGCAGATGGGTCGGCGGATCGACCTCGAGCACCCGGCACTCGCCGGTATTCACCGTCGCTCATCCCGTCGGGGCGCGCGCCGGGCGGGTCGGTCAGCTCGTCATTCCGCCAGGTCAGGGTAAACCCGGCGCCCCGCGCTCATCGGCATCTCGCCCGCCGCGAGCCACTTCGCCCGCAACTCGCTTTCCGTCAGCCAGGCCCAGACCCGCTCGACCGGGCCGGGCAGCAGGCGCTGCATGGTCAGGGTCGTGGGCGCACTCAGATGGCCATAGGCGTCGATGGTGGTAGCGTCTTTCATCGCGTGTCTCCTTCGGGGGCAGGGGGGGTGGGCTGCTCCTTGTGCAGCAGCTCGTCGAGCAGGGTCAGCCGGTCGGTCCAGAACCGTTCGTAGAAGCCCAGCCAGTCATGTGCGCTGGCGAGCGGCCCGGGGTTCAACCGGCAGACATGGGTCCGCCAACGAATTTCGCGGCGGATCAGTCCGGCGCTTTCCAGCGCCTTGATGTGTTTGGACGCGGCGGCGAGCGAGATCGCGAACGGCTCCGCAAGCTGGCTCACCGTCCGTTCACCCCCGGCCAGGTCGCGCAGCATCTGCCGCCGCGTGGCGTCGCCCAGGGCATGGAACACCGTGTTCAGGTATGTGTCTGATTCAACCATATCGTTGAATGTACACGATGCCGCCCATCGGTCAACCGATTCGTTGAACGAAGCGCAACGACATGGATCGCGCCCGCCGAACCCGCTAGGCTGACCCCAGGACCAGCCACGAAGGGCCGCCCGGTGCCGGAGCTTCCGTCGACTCCCCATGCCGCGACCATCCTCGCCGCCGACGCGGTGGGCTACAGCCGCGCCATGAGCCGGGACGAGGCGCTGGCCCTGCGCGCCCTCGCCGTCAGCAAGACCCTGATCTTCGGCGCCATCGAAGAGCATCAGGGCCGGGTCTTCGCCACCGCAGGCGACAGCGTGCTCGCCGAATTCGCCGAAGCGTCCCGCGCCGTCCGCGCCGCCATCGCCATCCAGACCCGCCTTGCCGAGGCGACGGAGCGCGCCCAGCTTCTGACCTATCGCATCGGCCTTCATGCGGGCCTCGTCCACCGCAACGGCACCGACCTTCTGGGCGACACGGTGAACATCGCGGCGCGGCTGGAAAGCCTCGCCTATCCCGGCGGCGTCTGCCTGTCGGGGCAGGTCCAGGCGCAGGCCGATGGCATCCACGACCTCGACCTGATCGAGCTTGGTCCGCAGGTTCTCAAGAACATCGAAGGTCCGGTCCGCGTCCTGCGCCTGCCGATGGGCACCCCCGACGGCACCGAGGCCGACATTCCGCACCGCGCCACCACCATCGCCGTGCGGACCTTCACCGCCCCCTCGGGCGAGGCCGACCTCTACCTTGCCGAGGGGCTGGCCGACGACCTCGTGATCGGCCTCGCGCGGTTCCAGAGCCTCGCGGTGCTCAGCCGCACCTCGACCGGGGCGATGGAGCCGGTCCGCCTCGCCACGGACCTCGGCGTGACCTATGCCATCGGCGGCTCTGTCCGCCGGACGGGCAATCGCCTTCGCATCGCGATCGAACTGACCGAGGCCCGGACCGGCCGCACGATCTGGGCCGACCGCTTCGATGCCCCCTCCGACGATCTGCTCCAGGTGCAGGACGATCTCATCCAGCGCCTCGTCGCCACGCTGGCGGGCCGGATCGAAGAGGTCAGCATCGACACGTCGCGCCGAAAGCGCCCCGGTTCGGCCGTCGCCTTCGACCTGCTGCTGCAAGGCATCCACCACGCCAACCGGCTTGACCGCGCGTCGAACCTCTCGGCGATCGAGCGGTTCGAGGCCGCAACCGCCCGCGACCCGGATTATGCGCTCGCCTGGGCCTGGCTCGCCCTGATGCGGCTGCGCCAATGGGCCTGGCGACCCGACGTGCCGGACCTTGCCCCGGCGCGCGAGGCTGCCGCCCGTGCCCTGTCGCTCGACCCCTCGGAAAGCTGGTGCCACCTCGTCGCCGGGCAGGTCGCGATGTATGCAGGCGAACTGGATGCGGCCGAAGTGCATCACAAGAAGGCCCTGTCGCTGAACCCCTATGACTGCCACATCATGGCGCTCCGCTCGCCGCTCGCCACCTATCTCGGCAAGCCCGAGGAAGGGATCGAGTGGGCGACCCGCGCGCTGTCGCTCAACCCCGGCCATCCGTCGTGGTACATCACCAATCTCGGCCTCGCCCGGTATTCCGCCCGCAACTACGCCGAGGCCGCCGCCACCTACGCCACCGTGCCCGAGCCGCAGGTCGGCGTCACCGCGGCCCTCGCCGCCGCCCGCGCGCAAATGGGCGACGCGACAGGGGCAGCACTCGCCGCAAAGGCCACACTGGCGCGGGAGCCTGCCTTCTCCTCCGCCTTTTTCCTCTCCACCCGCCCCTTCAAGCGCGCCGAGGACCGGGCGCATCTGCTGGAGGGGTTGCTCGGTGCCGGGCTGCCTCCCTGATCCCGCACCTGCACGGCGGGACACATGGCCCAGCGCCAGGGGCAGACGACCCTGCGGGCCGGCAAATCCAGTTAACAAAAATCGGAAAATCGTTTCGTTTCAAAGGGCGGCAAGAGTGTCGCACAGTGCGACATCCCCCTCTTCCCCCGGCCTCGCCGCCGCATTACCCTTGCGCCATGATCTCCAGGGACCATCAGAAGGGCGATGCAGCCTCCACCGCCGTCTATTCTCCCTGCCAGAGGTATCGCTACCTGCTGACCCGGACCTGGAACCCCGCCGGACCCCGCGCCCTGTTCGTGATGCTCAACCCCTCCACCGCGACCGAGGTGCAGAACGACCCGACCGTGGAACGCTGCGAGCGCCGCGCCCGCGCCCTCGGATACGGGGCCTTCCGCGTCACCAATATCTTCGCCTTCCGCGCCACCGACCCGAAAGTCATGCGGGCCGAGGCCGATCCCGTCGGTCCCGCCAACGATCAGGCCATCCTCGACAGCGCCCTCTGGGCCGACAGGATCATCTGTGCCTGGGGCAGCCACGGCGCCCACCTGAACCGGGGCGCAGATGTCATGGCCCTGCTCCGCGCCACCGGCCGTCCCCTGTGGCATCTCGGGCTGACGCAGGGCGGCCAGCCGAAACACCCGCTTTACATCGGGTACGACCGCCAGCCGGAACCCTGGGCCGATGCGACGGCATGACTCCGCTCCGGCAACCTGCCTCCCCGCCCCCGGGGTGCCGAACGGGTTTCTCCACGCAGCGCAACCCGGAACCGGTCCCTTCGCCGCCGCACGGTCACAGCGCCCGGCACCCCTTGGCATCAAGGATTCCCGCTTTCCTTTTCGCGGCATTTCCCCTATAGGCGCGCATCCCCCGGAAACGGCGGATACCTCCAAGGGCCCTGCTGGACGACATCCCGGCTCTGGCCATAACCCTGATCTCAAGGAGACCCCGATGTCGATCACTGTCGAAGAGAAGGCCCGGCTCATCAAGGAATACGCGACCAAGGAAGGCGACACCGGTTCGCCCGAGGTTCAGGTCGCCGTGCTCTCCAGCCGGATCGCCACCCTCACCGAACACTTCAAGACCCACCGCAAGGACAACCATTCCCGCCGTGGGCTTCTGATGATGGTGGCGCAGCGCCGCAAGCTGCTCGACTACCTGAAGAAGAAAGACGATGCACGCTACGCCGCGCTGATCGCGCGCCTCGGCCTGCGCCGCTGACACAGCGAACGCGCCCCCGGAAACGCGGGGCGCGTTCGTCTTTTCGGCCCCGGATGCGTCCGGGGGATGGTTCACCCCACCGGGCTTCATGGGGCGGGCAGGAGGAAAGAGAAGAGGCCACGGGCAATGCGGCCCGTACGCAATCCCGGAAACGGGCACAGGTCGGGCGGAGGGTCCCCCGACCAGATAGGATGAAAAATGTTCAACGTTATCAAGAAAGAAATCCAGTGGGGCGGCGAAACGCTGACACTGGAAACGGGCAAGGTCGCGCGTCAGGCCGACGGCACCGTCATCGCCACGCTGGGCGAGACCAGCGTCATGGCCAACGTCACCTTCGCGAAATCCGCGAAGCCGGGGCAGGACTTCTTCCCGCTGACCGTTCACTACCAGGAAAAATACTACGCCGCGGGCAAGATCCCCGGCGGCTTCTTCAAGCGTGAGGCCCGCCCGTCCGAGAAGGAGACGCTGACCTCGCGCCTGATCGACCGTCCGTGCCGCCCGCTCTTCGTCGAAGGCTTCAAGAACGAAGTCCTCGTGATGGCGACCGTGCTGAGCCACGACCTGCACAACGAACCCGACATCGTCGCGATGATCGCCGCTTCTGCCGCGCTGACCATTTCGGGCGTGCCGTTCATGGGTCCGATCGGGGCGGCGCGGGTCGGCTTCTCCAATGGCGAGTATGTGCTGAACCCGTCCGTCGACGACATGCAGAAGCTGCGCTCGAACCCCGAGCAGCGTCTGGATCTGGTCGTCGCCGGCACCAAGGACGCCGTGATGATGGTGGAATCGGAAGCCTACGAGCTGACCGAAGCCGAGATGCTGGGTGCCGTGAAATTCGGCCATGCCGCGATGCAGCCGGTCATCGACCTGATCATCGACCTTGCAGAACTGGCCGCGAAAGAGCCGTTCCACTTCGAGGCTCCGGATTACTCCGCCCTCTATGCCAAGGTGAAGAAGGCGGGCGAAAAGCAGATGCGCGCCGCCTTCGCGATCAAGGACAAGCAGGAACGCACCACCGCCATCGACGCGGCCGGCGAGGCGATCAAGGCCGCTCTGTCAGCCGAAGAACTGGCCGACGGCAACCTCGGCTCGGCGATCAAGAAACTGGAATCCTCGATCCTGCGCGGTGACATCATCTCGGGTGGCGCACGCATCGACGGGCGCGACACCAAGACGGTTCGCCCCATCGTCGGCGAAACCGGCATCCTGCCGCGCACGCATGGCTCGGCGCTGTTCACCCGCGGCGAGACGCAGGCGCTGGTCGTGACCACGCTCGGCACCGGCGAGGATGAGCAGATCATCGACGCCCTGCACGGCAACAGCCGCTCCAACTTCCTGCTGCACTACAACTTCCCGCCCTACTCGGTCGGCGAAGTGGGCCGCGTCGGCTCTCCCGGCCGTCGCGAGATCGGCCATGGCAAGCTGGCCTGGCGCGCGCTGCAGGCCGTGCTGCCCGCCGCCACCGACTTCCCCTACACGATCCGCGTCGTGTCGGAGATCACCGAGATCAACGGTTCGTCCTCGATGGCTTCGGTCTGCGGCGGTTCGCTGTCGATGATGGATGCGGGCGTGCCGCTGAAGGCTCCGGTGGCCGGCGTGGCCATGGGCCTGATCCTGGAAGACGACGGCAAGTATGCCGTGCTCACCGACATCCTCGGTGACGAGGATCACCTCGGCGACATGGACTTCAAGGTTGCAGGCACCGAGAACGGCATCACCTCGCTCCAGATGGACATCAAGATCGCGGGCATCACGCCCGAGATCATGGAACACGGCGCTGGCGCAGGCCAAGGACGGCCGCCTGCACATCCTGGGCGAGATGAACAAGGCGCTGTCGGCCCCGCAGGGCTTCAGCGAATACGCCCCGAAGATCGAAACGCTGACCATCCCCACCGACAAGATCCGCGAAGTGATCGGTTCGGGCGGCAAGGTCATCCGCGAGATCGTGGAAACCAGCGGCGCCAAGGTCGACATCAACGACGACGGCGTGATCAAGATCGCGTCGAGCGATGCCAACGCGATCAAGCGCGCCTATGACATGATCTGGTCGATCGTGGCCGAGCCGGAAGAAGGCAAGGTCTATACCGGCCGCGTCGTGAAACTGGTCGATTTCGGCGCCTTCGTGAACTTCTTCGGCAAGCGCGACGGTCTGGTCCACGTCAGCCAGATCGCCAGCAAGCGCCTGACCCATCCGAACGAGTACCTCAAGGAAGGCCAGGAAGTGAAAGTGAAGCTGCTGGGCTTCGACGATCGCGGCAAGGTCCGGCTCGGCATGAAGATGGTCGATCAGGAAACCGGCGCCGAGATCGTCGAGAAGGCCGAAGCCGAGAGGCGTAAGCCCGTCTGCGGCGACAGACAGGGCCCCGGCGGACACGCCGGGGCCTTTTTCGTTACACATCACGCAGATTTCGCTTGGTTTTTTCGGCGTGGCAAATCACCAACTCTAGGAAAGGTTTCGACTGCCAGCCAAGGATTTCCATGATGCCGCAGCAGCCATTCCTTCCCGCCGTGCCTTCCTCGCCACCTCCGCCGCCGCGCTCGCCACGCCCGCGCTCGCCGAAGGCATGCCCGAGGGCTGGATGCTCCCCGAACAGTACCTGCCCCGCATCGTGAAGCTGTCGAACGACTTCGCGCCCGAACGAGATCCACGTCGATCCGGCCAACTTCTCGCTCTACCTCACGCAGCCCAACGACAAGGCGATCCGCTACAAGGTCGGCATCGCCAAGGGCGATCTCTACATTCCCGGCGATTTCACCATCGGGGCCAAGAAGGAATGGCCAAGCTGGACGCCGACCAAGGAAATGATCGCGCGCAGCCCCGACCATTATGCCCAGTATCGCCGACGGCATGCCCGGCGGCCCCGGCAACCCGCTCGGCGCCCGCGCGCTCTACCTGTTCTCGCCCGGTATCGGCGACACCTTCCTGCGCATCCACGGCACGCCCGAGCCCTGGACCATCGGCTCGGCCGTGTCGAACGGCTGCGTCCGTCTGGTGAACGAGCATGTCGATCGACCTTTACGACGCGGTCCGATCGGCACCCGCGCCGTGCTCTACCCGAAGACGTCCGCTGCCACCTGAAGATCGCCGCACCGCGGCGCCACGAACCGCACTACCTCGTCCTCGCTGTTGTAGGCGTGGACCGAGGCGCGGACCAGTGTCCGGCAGCCGCGCGCGCGCAAAGTCGAGCGGCGCCCAATGGGCTGGACAGCGACACGTTGATGCCCTGCGCCCCCAGCCGCGCCACGATCTCGCGCGACGGCATCCGGTCGCTGGCAAAGGTCACGATCCCGCATGTCTCGCGCGCCCCAGGTCGTGGCAGCGTCACGCCCGGCACCTCTGCCAGCGCCGCGCGCAGCCGCGCCGCCAGCGCCTGCGATCCGCGCCTCGAGCACCGGCAGGCCGATCTCCAGCGCATAGCCCACCGCCCGCGCCAGCCCGGCCTTGCCGCGACGAAGTCTCTCGAAGGTCTCGAACCGCCGCGCACCGGCGTCCCAGCACGAAGCCGTCCCGCCCGCGACCAGGTCGCCGAATGCCGGTCGATGAAGCGGCGGGTCGAGCCGGTCGAGCACACGGCGCGACGACGTAGAGCACACCCGTCCCCCGCGGCCCGCGCAGGAACTTCCGCCCGGTCCCGCTCAGGATATCGCAGCCGATCCGCGCCACGTTCACGTCGATCTGCCCCACGGCTCTGGCAGGCATCCAGCAGGTAGAGCACGCCCGCCGCCCGCGCGATCCGGCCCACCTCTGCCGCCGGGTTCACCAGCCCGCCCTGCGTCGGCACATGGCTCAGCGACGACCAGCTTCGTGCGCGGGCCGATCATCGCCGTCCAGCGCCGCGACGTCGATCTGCCCCGACTCGTCCGACGGGCATCCCGGATCACGATCCCCCGCCGCGCGTCATCTGCAGCAGCGACAGCGTGTTCGACCCGTAGTTCGAGACATGGACGATCACCTCGTCCCCCGGCGCAACGGCAGGCCATAGAACACGCCATGTCCCAGGCCCGCGTCGCACTTTCGACATAGGCGATCTCGTCCCGGTGCCGCCCGCAGCAACCGCGCGAAATTCGTCGTAGAACGCGGCCAGCGGCGCGGCCAGCGCCGCCTCGGCCTCGTACCCGCCCATGTCACGCTCGGCCTCCAGTAGCCCGCGTCAGCATGGCGAAGACCGGCGCAGGCATCAGCGACGATCCCGCATTGTTGAAGTGGAGCACGCCGCGCGCAGGCGGGCGTGTCACGGCGCAGCCGCGCCAGCAGGGCAGGGGTCACGGCGCCTCCTTGAGTATCTCAGACGAAAACGGCCCCGCACCGGCGGGGCCGCCTCGTGATGGTCAGCGGTTCTCAGACCGGCGCCTTGGCGAACCGCAGATAGGGCAGCTTGATGTCCAGCTCGCCGAACCGCTCTTTCGCCTGCTCGTTGTTCAGCGCCAGCGCCACGATCACGTCCTGCCCGGGCATCCAGTTCGCAGGCGTGGCAAGCGGCACGCCATCGGTCGCGCGCACGGCATCCAGCGCCCGCAGGATCTCGGCGAAGTTGCGGCCCACCGACATCGGATAGGTCATCGTCAGACGCACCTTCTTGTCCGGCCCGACGATATAGACCGTCCGCACCGTCGCCGTATGGGCGGGTGTGCGCCCCTCGGTCGGCGGTAGTAATCGGCGGGCAGCATGTCATAGGCCTTGGCCACCGCCAGCGAACTGTCGTCGATGATCGGGAAGTTGGCCGGGCGAGCCGGCGACCGTCTCGATGTCCTTCTTCCATTTCTGGTGATCGGCCACCGAATCGACCGATACGCCGATCACCTTCGTCTTGCGCTTCTCGAACTCTCCGGCCAGTTGCGCCACTGCGCCGAACTCGGTCGTGCAGACCGGCGTGAAATCCTTGGGGTGCGAGAAGATGATGGCATAGCCGTCTCCGACCCAGTCATGGAAGTGGATCGTCCCGGCCGTCGAATTCGGCGGTGAAGTCGGGTGCCACGTCGTTGATGCGAAGTCCCATGGAAGCCTCCTGAATACGTCTGCGTCCTTCAGATAAACCCTTCCGCCCGTCGGTTCACCCCCCAAACCTCACCGTCGCGACGGAAAGGAACAGCAATTTCGGCGACCCCCCCGCAGGTAAAAAACTGTCCTCCCTTGCGGCCCCCGGGCGCTGGTGCGACAATATGATCAAATCTGGAGGATGCCATGATCGAGAAACGCGATTTCTACATCAACGGCCGCTGGGCAGCCCCCGCCACTCCGCGCGACTGCCCCGTGATCGACCCCTCGACCGAAGAGGCCTGCGCGGTGATCTCGCTCGGCGGCCAGGCCGATACCGATGCCGCCGTCGCCGCCGCCAAGGCCGCCTTCCCGGCCTGGGCCGCCACGCCCCCCGCCGAACGCCGCGCGGCGTGGTCGACGGCATCCTCGAACAGTATGACGCGGCGCAAGGAAGAACTGGCGCAGGCCATCAGCCTGGAAATGGGCGCGCCCATCGACATGCCGCGGAACGATCAGGCCCCCTGCCTGCCCTGGCACTCTGAACAACTTCCTGACCGCCTTCGACCACATCGAATGGGTCCGCCCGCTCGGCCCCCATGCGCCCGAACGACCGCATCGCGCTGGAACCCATCGGCGTCGTCGGCCTGATCACGCCGTGGAACTGGCCGATGAACCAGATCACGCTCAAGGTGATCCCGGCCCTGCTCGCGGGCTGCACCTGCGTGCTGAAACCGTCCGAGGAAATCGCCGCTCTACGCGATGCTCTTCGCCGAGTTCTGCCATGACGCGGGCGTTCCCGCCGGCGTGTTCAACCTGGTGAACGGCGACGGCGCCGGGCGTCGGCGCGCAGCTTTCCACCCATCCGGATGTCGAGATGATCTCGCTTCACCGGCTCCACCCGCGCCGGCCGCGCCATCTCGAAGGCCGCCGCCGAGACGCTGAAGCGCGTCACGCTGGAACTGGGCGGCAAGGGCGCGAACCTGATCTTCGCCGATGCCGATGACCGCGCCGTGGAACGCGGCGTGCGGCACATGATGAACAACTCCGGCCAGTCCTGCAACGCGCCCAGCCGGATGCTGGTGGAACGCGCCGATCTACGACCGCGCGGTGGAGATTGCGGCCGAGGTGGCGAACTCGCATCAAGGTCGGCTCGGCGCATGAAGCCGGGCAAGCACATCGGCCCGGTGGTGAACAAGCGCCAGTGGGACCAGATCCAGGGCTACATCCAGAAGGGCATCGACGAAGGCGCGCGCCTGGTCGCCGGTGGCCCCGGCCTGCCCGAAGGCATGAACCGCGGCTTCTACGTCCAGCCCACGGTCTTTGCCGATGTGAGCCCCGGCATGACCATCGAGCGCGAGGAAATCTTCGGCCCGGTCCTGTGCATCATCCCCTTCGACACCGAGGAGGAGGCGGTGCGGATCGCCAACGACACGCCCTATGGCCTGACCAACTATGTCCAGTCGCCAGGACGGCGCGCGGCGCAACCGCCTGGCGCGGCGCCTGCGAGTCCGGCATGGTCGAGATGAACGGCAAGTCCCGCGCCGCAGGCTCGCCCTTCGGCGGGGTCAAGGCGTCGGGCCGCGCCCGCGAGGGCGGCATCTGGGGGATCGAGGAATTCCTCGAGGTCAAGGCGATCTCGGGCTGGGACTCCTCGGTGGACATCGCCGCCGAATGAGGCTCGCTGTCCTGGCCGACGTGCATGGCAACATCGACGCCCTGCGTGCCGTTCTGGACGATCTGACAGAACAGTCGCCCGACCTGACGGTCAACCTGGGCGACTGCTTCTCCGGGCCGCTTTGGCCCGGCGAAACGGCGGACCTGCTGATCGGTCTTGGCTGGCCCACCGTGCGCGGCAATCATGACCGCTGGCTCTCCACGCCGCCGGATCCTGCCGGCCCCTGGGAGGTGGACGCGATCCCGCACCTTGCGCCTCCGCATTTCAAGTGGCTCGCGCATCTTCCGGCGACGCTCAGCGTTTCGGATGCCTTCCTCTGCCACGGGACACCGTCCTCGGATACGACCTACTGGCTGCACCACATCCGCCCGGACGGCAGCTTTGCCCCAAGTCCACTGTCGCGGACGGCGACCTTCGCAGAAGGCGTGGAACAACCGCTGATCCTCTGCGGCCATACGCACCTCGCGGCGGCCGTGCAGCTTGCGGACGGTCGGCTGATTGTGAACCCCGGTTCGGTCGGCTGCCCGGCCTACGAGGATGACCACCCGGTCTATCACCGCGCCGAGGCGGGCACCCCCCATGCCAGCTATGCGATCCTCGACCGCCGCGGGTCCGACTGGGCCGTCAGCTTCCGCCGCATCCCCTACGATACCACCCGCGCCACCGCCCGCGCGCTGGCGCGCCCCGATTGGGTCGCGGCCCTCTCGACCGGTCGGCTGTAATCGAATTTTCTGCGAAAATTCCGGCCAGCGTCCTTCCAGAATTTTCGCAGAAAATTCGCCCCGCGCTGCGGTGACCCGACAATTCCTGACTCATTTTGTCTGCATACGAACATCATATGGGTATCATATGAAGATCATACGGCCCGTTTCCGACAGCCACAGGTCGCCAACCGCCCCTCGAAGCCTGAACGACCGGACCTAGACTGCGGAAAACTCCAGGAGCCCGCCGATGACCCAGCACCCCCGCCTGCTGTCGCCGCTCACCCTGCGCGGCCACACCCTGCGCAACCGGATCGTCTTCGGCGCCCATACCGCCAACATGTCCGATCAGGGCCTGCCCGGCCCGCGCTTCGCGGCCTATCTGCTGGAACGCGCGCTTGGCGGGGCCGCGATGATCGTCGCGGAACCGGTGCCGGTGCACCGCACCGGCGTGCTGACGCGCGGCAATTTTCTGCATTCACTCCGACGAGGTGATCCCGCATTTCCGCAAGATGACCGAACCGGTGACAGGACGCGGGCGCGGTCATCCTCCAGCAGCTCTACCACATCGGCGCGCATGGCGATTCCGACCTCAGCTTCGCGCCGCACTGGTCGCCCTCCGGCGGGCCGTCCTACCACGACAGCGACGGCAGCCACGCGATGACCGAGGCCGAGATCGAGGAACTGCTCGACGCGCACGTCGCCGCTGCCCTGCGCGCGAAAAAGGCCGGCTTTCAGGGGGTCGAGGTCTGGGCCGCCTATCATTCCCTGCTCGACCAGTTCTGGACGCCGTGGACCAACCAGCGCGACCGACCAATGGGGCGGCAGTCTGGAAAACCGCACCCGCTTTTCCCGCACGCTGATCGAGCGCATCCGCCGCGCCTGCGGCGAGGACTTCATCATCGGCCTCGCGATCAGCTATTCCGCCGCCTTCAGTGTCACCCTCAGCGCCGAGCAACTTGTGCGAGATCGTCGCACTTGCACGACGCCAGCGGCGCATGTGGACTACGTCACCTGCGGCTATGGCAGCTATCTGGAATTCGAGGGCATCATCCCGCCCTTCACCCATGCCGAAAAGCTGACCACACCGCTGACCGCGCAGCTGAAAGCGGTGGTGAACCACGCCCGCATCACCTCCGAGGCACATATCCGCACGCCCGAGAATGCCGAAACCATCATCGCCTCGGGCGAGGCCGATCTGGTCTCCATCGTGCGCGGCCAGATCGCCGACCCGCATCTGGCCCGCAAGACGGCGGAGGGCCGCGCCGACGGACATCCGCGGCTGCATCTCCTGCAACCAGATGTGCTGGGGCCGCCGCTCGCGCGACTACTGGATTTCCTGCCTGATCAACCCCTCGGCGGGGCGCGAGTTCGAATGGGGCGGCGACCGCTTCACGCCCGCCGCTCAGCCGAAGAACGTGCTGGTCGTCGGCGCCGGACCCGCGGGGCTGGAGGCGGCACGCGTCGCGGCAGAACGCGGCCATCGGGTGGAAATCGTCGAGGCTTCTGCCAGGATCGGCGGCCAGTTCCGCCTCGCCGGGCATGCAGCCGCGCCGGGCGCAGATCCTCGATCTGCTCGACTGGTATGAACGGCAGTTCGCAAACGCTCGGCGTGACCCTGCGGCTCAACACCTATCTCGACGCAGACGAGATCGCCGCCCATCCCGCCGATACGGTGATCCTCGCCACCGGCTCCCTGCCCGACGAGACGGCCTTCCAGCGCTGGCTGCCCGCACGAAGCCACGCCTGCCGGGGATCGAGACCGGCAATGTCTGGTCGCCCGAGGCGGTCATCCGCCGCGAGGCGCGGCTGGGCGATACGGTCATGCTCTATGACGAGGGCGGCAACTGGCGCGGCGTCGGCACCGCCTGGTGGCTGGCCGAGCAGGGCAAGACGGTGATCCATCGTCACGCCCGATGCCTTCGTCGGCAAGGAGATTGACCCGCACGGCCGCCGATGGCGCCGCTGCGCCGCGCGCTGGCCGCAAAGGGCGTGCAGATGCTGACCGAACATTGCATCGCGCGCTGGCACGGCAACGGCGCCACCGTGCGCAACCTGCTGACCGGAGAGGAGAGAATGATCGCCGCCTCGGCCCTGGTGATGGCCACGACCAACCTCGCCTTCGATCCCTTCCCCGAGCGGATTCGCGGGGAAAACCCTTCACCGGATCGGCGATTGCGCCGCCCCGCGCCTCGCGGCCTATGCCTTCCACGAGGGGCGCAAACTGGCACTCGCCCTCTAGAACGAATCAGCGGAGAGTGGCGACTTTTCTCCGCCGAAGCGCCGGAAAATCGTGTCGCCTGTTAGGCTCGGGCGAGTTTTTCATCGCCTGAACGGGTCTAGCGCCGCCCGCCCATCCACGCCTTGAAACGCCCCCAGTTCGTCCGTGCATTTGCCTTCGCAGACTCCGCGCGGTCATCCAGTTCGTCGAATCTATCGCCCATGCTCTCGATCGCCGGGTCGATCGTCCGCTCACGGAATTGCATCCACATCCGGCGGATGAAGAACAGGATCGCCCCCAGAATCGTGAAGATGATGATGTTGATCCAGGGAATGATCGTCACATCGGGGCTGTCCACCTGCCGCAATGCGATGGCGTTCGGGAAAATCGTGAAGAACTGATTGCGCCAGCCGTAATGCGTCATCACGACCCATTTCGGCGAGGCCTCGGTCGAGGTCAGGTCCGTTGCCATTGCCTGGACGTCGAAGCTGTTCACCTTGAAATAGGGAGGCCAGCCCCAGCCCGTGTCCTCATTGCGGTAGACCATCGGACGCCCGTTATCTGCTTGAATGGCCTGGATGAATTTCACGTCCCTGCTGCCACCGGTCTGCGCGTTCGTGCCCGCGTCGGGGGCCGCGAAGAACCAGGCGTTTTCGCCCAGATCCATCCGCTGGGTGTTGGTGCCCACGATCCGCACGATGTCATGCTGAGGCAGCGTGTAGTGGAAGAATGCGATCACGAAGAGTGCGATCAACGTCAGGATGGTCCACTTCACATAGCGCATGACAGCCTCAATCGAAGTTCAGGATGTAGATGATGACCAGCACGATCACCGTCGGAACGATGTAGACAAGGCCGATCAAACGTCGGCGCAGCGTATGTTCGTAGGCTTTCATGCCGTCGGCGATGTAGGCTTCTCGGTCGGTGTCGATACCCCCGGCATCCCATTCCTTCTCCAGCGCCTCCCGCCGGACCGAACGGGAATAGACCCAGATCAGCAGGTAGGCGATGGTCATAGCGACGAAGCCGAAGAACGCCAATCGGAATGCGCCGACAATCATTGCGGTTCCCTCTCGGTCCTTTCGCAGTCCGCCCCGTCACACCGAACCATTCTTCACGTCACATAGTCGCCTTCCGTGCAGCGAACCAGTGGCACCGACTACGTTGCCCTACCGCGTTTCAACCGTCGCGACAGACCGAAAAGGTAAACCGGCATCCAGAAAATCGCCGAGGCTCCCGCCAGTTGGGCTGCATCCCAGAAGCGCGCCCTCGGGTCGTCGCCCGTCGCGATATGATCCGGATTCAAAAGCAGAAATCCGACCACCGCAAGCAAGCCGCAGATCACCACGCCAAGCAGTCCCGCCCGAAACCGGCCAAGCCGGGCGATCATCGCAGGTTTCGTGACGAACGGCACGATCACGGCCAGTACGAACCACGCGACACACACAAGAGCCACGATCAACGCCAGCGCAACCATGTCATCGTCCCTTTCCCGACCGGGCCTGCGGATATCCGGTGTCCCTCTTGCCGCATCCTGCTCCGCTCGTCACCCGGTTTTGCGATTGTGCGCCGACAGCTCGCGCGGCAGTCTGCGGCCATGACCGAAACCGCGCTTCTGACCGAGATCGACACGCGGCGTGAGGCGCTGATCCGCCTGACGCAGGATCTGGTGCGCATTCCTACCCTCAACCCGCCCGGCCGGAACTACCGCGAGATATGCGACTACCTCGCCGCCCGCCTTCTGGCGCAGGGCTTCACCGTCGAATTCGTCCGCGCCGAAGGTGCGCCCGGCGACAGCGACGCCTTCCCCCGCTGGAACATTGTCGCCCGGATCGAGGGGGGCCATCCCGGCGACTGCGTGCATTTCAACAGCCATCACGACGTGGTCTCGGTCGGCCACGGCTGGACGCGCGATCCGTTCGGGGGTGAACTGGACGACGACCGCATCTTTGGGCGCGGCACCTGCGACATGAAAGGCGGCCTTGCCGCAAGCATCATCGCCGCCGAGGCGTTCCTCGCCGTCCGTCCGAATTTCCGGGGTGCGATCGAGATCAGCGCAACTGCCGACGAAGAATCCGGCGGCTATGGCGGCGTGGCCTATCTTGCAGGCCAGGGTCGCTTCTCGCCCGACCGCGTCCAGCATGTCATCATTCCGGAACCGTTGCACAAGGACCGCATCTGCCTTGGTCATCGCGGCGTCTGGTGGGCGGAGGTCGAAACGAAAGGCCGTATCGCCCATGGCTCCATGCCCTTCCTTGGCGACAGCGCGATCCGCCATATGGGCGCGGTTTTGCACGAGATAGAGACGGTGCTTTACCCTCTGCTTGCCACACGGCAGACGGCCATGCCCGTCGTGCCGGAGGGGGCGCGCGCCTCGACCCTGAACATAAACTCGATCCACGGAGGCGAGGCCGAACCGGAGCCGGGCTCAAGCGCCCTTCCCGCCCCCTGCGTGGCCGACCGCTGCCGCATCGTGCTCGACCGCCGTTTTCTGATCGAAGAGGATCTGGAGGCCGTGAAGGCCGAACTCATGGCGGTGATGGAGCGGGTCAAGGCCAACCGACCCAGCTTCGACTACGACATCCGCGATCTGTTCGAGGTCCGTCCCGTAATGACAGACCGCGATGCACCCGTAGTGCGCAGCACTGCCGCCGCGATCGAGCGGGTTCTTGCGCGGCAGGCGGATTATGTCGTCTCGCCGGGGACTTACGACCAGAAGCATATCGACCGCATCGGCCGGTTGCACAACTGCATCGCCTATGGGCCGGGCCTTCTGCACCTGGCGCACCAGCCTGATGAATGGGTGGGGGTGCAGGACATGGTCGATAGCGCAAAGGTGATGGCCTTGGTTCTGGACGATCTGCTCGGCTAAAGGAAGCCGTCCGCCAGCCGCACCATCCCCGTCTCCAACCCGCGCCAGTTGCGCTGCACGACATTCAGCCGCTTGCGCGTTGCCGGATGCTCGGCTTCCAGCACGCCCAGTCGTACCAGCAGCGCCGCGATGACCGCTTCCGACGCGCGCGAGGCTCCGTCGACGATCTTCAGCGCGATCCCCATCCGCTTTTCGGGCACGATCGCGACGAACACCGCCTCGGCCCCCGTCTTGATCGCCACACGCCCATCCATGGCGCGCATCAACTCCGTGCAGGCGCGGCCCTCGCCCGCCACGAGGTCCGGATATGTTGCCATCGCCCGCGCCAGCCGAAACATCGCTCGGTCGCGTGCATCCCCCTTCCCGCCCGCCGCCGCAAAACGCGCCATCGCCCGGGCCAGCCCGTGGACCGAGGTGGCAAAGTTCGGCGCCGAGCATCCGTCGATGCCAAAGCCGGGCGAGGTCTCGCCCGTCACGTCCTCGAAGGCCCCCTTCACTGCCCGCTGAAGGGGATGGTCCGGGTCGACATACTCCGGCCCCGCCTTCAGGTGCCGCGTCATGCGTCAGGAAACCCGCGTGCTTGCCCGAGCAGTTGTTGTGGATCTGGCACGGCGTTTCATGGGCAAGGATCAGGCGGTCGCGCTCCGCCCTGTCATAGGGCTCGTGCGCCCCGCAGCGCAGGTCGTCCTCGGCCATTCCCAGATCGGCAAGCCAGCGACTGACCATTCCCGTATGGATCGCGGCTCCCTGATGGCTGGCGCAGGCCAGCGCCAGTTGCGCCTCGCTCAGTCCCGCCGCGTCCGCCGCCCCGCTTTCGACCAGCGGCAGGGCCTGAAGCATCTTGCAGGAGGAGCGCGGAAAGATCACCGCCTCGGGGTCGCCCCAAGCCTCGACGATCTGGCCCGCCGCGTCGCAGATCACCGCGTGGCCGGCGTGGACGCTCTCCATCCGCCCGCCGCGCCACAGTTCGACCATCGGAAGTGCAGCCATCTTGCCCGCCATGTCGCTACTTCCCCTCACTTGTGCGCGAATTCATGCCCACAAGGGCTTTCGCGGCCAGCCGCTTTTGCGTTATGGGGAGATATCGAGTTGAAAAGGCCCGCGCTACCGGAAAAGGTGGCGGCCGAACGGGTCCGCTTTGCGGATCGGGCGAAGGGCAGTGTGGAGGCTGTGAACGAATGGCAGCATGGATGAAGGCCGGTCTGTACGGAGCGTTGATCGCGTCGGCAGTCGCAATTGCACCTGTCTCTGGCGCGCTGGCGCAGGAATCGACGAACCGCGTCGCGACCAAGACCGACTGGAGCGTATTCACCGAAGAAAACCCGAAGGAATGCTGGGGTGTGTCCAGTCCCAAGGAAACGGTGAACAGCAAGGACGGCAAGGCGGTCTCCGTGCGGCGCGGCGACATTCTTCTGTTCGTGACCTTCCGCCCCGGCTCGGGTGCTGCGGGCGAGGTGTCCTTTACCGGTGGCTACCCCTTTGCACCGGACTCGACCGTCAACATGAAGGTGGGCGACAACAGCTTCGAGATGTTCGTCGACGGCGAATGGGCCTGGCCGCAGAACTCCAGCGACGACGCGACCATGCTCGCCGCGCTGAAGGGTGGTGAATCGGCGGTGCTGACGGCGCGCTCCGCTCGCGGCACGCAGACGCAGGATACGTTCTCGCTGCTCGGCTTTACCGCCGCCATGCAGGAAGCCGAAACGCGCTGCAAGTAAGCTGACCCAGCAGGCAACGGCGCCCCGTACCCTGGTGCCGGGGCGTTTTTATTGCCGGCGGTTCCTAATTGCGCGGGCTTGGCCTATATGAAGCGCCTGTACCCGCCCCGAGGCCGCCCATGTCCGATCTGCCCATCACCCCCATCACGCAGGATGTCCTGACCATCCCGCGCAAGCTGCCCGAGGCCGGGCGGATGAACATCGTCGGCCTGACGCGCGCGCAGTTGCGCGAAGCGCTGATCGCGGCGGGGACGCCCGAAGGGCAGGCAAAGATGCGCGTCGGCCAGGTCTGGCAGTGGGTCTATCACTGGGGCGTTCGCGACTTCGCGCTGATGACCAACCTCGCCAAGGATTTCCGCGCCCGCCTCGCGTCGCATTTCACCATCGAGGTGCCGGAGGTCGTCAACCGCCAGATCAGCGCCGACGGCACCCGCAAATACCTCGTCCGCATTGCAGGCGGGCACGAGGTGGAGACCGTCTACATCCCTGAAGAGGGGCGCGGCACGCTCTGCATCTCTTCCCAGGTCGGCTGCACACTGACCTGTTCCTTCTGTCACACCGGCACGCAGAAGCTTGTCCGCAACCTGACCGCGGCCGAGATCGTGGGCCAGGTCATGCTGGCGCGTGACGATCTGGGCGAATGGCCGCAACCTGGTGCACCGAAGGATGAAACGCGCCTCGTGTCCAACGTCGTGCTGATGGGCATGGGCGAACCGCTCTACAATTTCGAGAACGTGCGCGACGCGATGAAGGTGGTGATGGATAACGAGGGTCTCACCCTCAGCCGTCGCCGCATCACGCTCTCGACCAGCGGTGTCGTCCCCGAGATTGCGCGCACCGCCGAGGAAATCGGCTGTCTCCTCGCTGTCAGCTTTCATGCCACGACCGACGAGGTGCGCGACCGGCTGGTGCCGATCAACAAGCGCTGGAACATCGAGACGCTCCTGAACGCGCTGCGCGACTATCCCCGCCTGTCGAACTCTGAGCGGATCACCTTCGAATATGTCATGCTCAAGGGCGTCAACGACAGCGACGCCGATGCAAAGCGGCTGGTCAAGCTGATCGCGGGCATCCCTGCCAAGATCAACCTGATCCCGTTCAACGAATGGCCCGGCGCACCCTACGAACGGTCTGACTGGGAGCGCATCGAAGCTTTCGCCGATATCGTCTACAAGGCCGGCTACGCCAGCCCCATCCGCACGCCGCGCGGCGAAGATATCATGGCCGCCTGCGGCCAGCTCAAATCCGCCACCGAGCGTGCCCGCAAGAGCCGGGCCGCGATCGCCGCCGAAACGCACCCGTGATCGCGCATTGACGCTGCCGGGGCGGGGCGAGATGATCGCCCGATGACCGTCCCCGTCCTGCTCAATCCCGACGCCCGCCGACTGTTCCTGCACCTGCATGGCCTGGCCGAATCGCCCGCCGGTCCTGCGACCGGGGTGGATCTCGCCGCGCTGATCGACCGGATCGGCTTCGTCCAGGTCGACAGCATCAATACGGTCGAACGCGCGCACCACATGATCTTGTTTGCACGTCGCCCCGCCTACAGACCGAAGGCGCTGAAGACGTTGCTCGAACGCGACCGGCACCTGTTCGAACACTGGACCCATGATGCCTCGATCCTGCCCGTGGGTCTTTTCCCCTACTGGCAGCACCGCTTTTCCCGCGATGGCGAGAGGCTGCGCGAGAACTGGAGGAAGTGGTTCCGCGAGGGGTACGAGGCACGGTTCGACGACATCCTGAACCGCATCGCCCGCGATGGCCCGGTCACGTCGACCGATGTCGGAGAGGGCGAGGAACGCGGCAGGGGCGGCTGGTGGGACTGGCATCCGTCGAAAACCGCTCTGGAGTGGCTCTGGCGCACGGGCCATCTCCAGATTACCCGACGCGATGGTTTTCAGAAGGTCTATGACCTGACCGAGCGCGTGATCCCCGAAGTCCATCGCCAGCCAGCGCCCGCGCACGGGGCGGTCGTCGACTGGGCCTGCAGCACGGCTCTGGACCGCCTCGGCTTCGCCACGCCGGGTGAGCTTTACGCCTATTGGAACGCGATTTCACCCCAGGACGCGCGGGACTGGTGCAAGGCGCGCATGGCCGACGGTGACCTGATCGAGATCGCGGTCGAAGGCGCCGATGGCGCCCGCCGCCACAGTTTCGCGCGGCCCGAGATCTTCAGCAGCGTTGCCGCCGCACCTGCGCCGCCTACCCGGCTGCGTGTCCTGTCCCCCTTCGACCCAGCCTTGCGCGATCGGAACCGGGCCGAACGATTGTTCGGTTTTACCTACCGGATCGAAGTTTTCGTGCCCGAGGCAAAGCGGCGCTATGGGTATTACGTCCTTCCGCTGCTGGAAGGGGATCGCATCGTCGGCCGGATCGACATGAAAGCGCGACGCGACGAAGGAACGCTGGCCATCCGCGCGCTCTGGCCGGAGCGGGGCGTCAGGTTCGGCGCGGGCCGCGTGGCGCGGCTCGATGCCGAGCTTGACCGTATCGCCCGCTTTGCGGGCTGTGGAAGAGTGGTCTTCGAGGACGGCTGGCTGCGCGATCCGCTCGGCTAGATCTCAGCAGGGTTCTTCCCAGGCGTTGATCACCGTGAGCGCTTCTTCCGCCGTTTCCACAAAGCGGAACAGGTCCAGATCGCCAGAGGCAATCACCCCGGCTTCGACCAGAGCATCCCACTTGATGACACTGCTCCAGAACGTCCGGCAGAACAGCAGGAAAGGCACGCGTTTCATCCGGCCCGTCTGGATCAGTGTCAGGCTCTCGAACATCTCGTCCAGCGTTCCGAAGCCACCGGGAAAGATGCAGACCGCGCGGGCCCGCATCAGGAAGTGCATCTTGCGGATCGCGAAATAGTGGAAATTGAAGCACAAGTCAGGCGTGACATAGGCGTTCGGCGCCTGCTCGTGCGGCAGCACGATGTTCAGCCCGATGGACTGGCCCCCCGCATCCTGTGCCCCCCGGTTCCCCGCTTCCATGATCCCCGGTCCACCACCGGTCACGATCACGAACTCCCGCCCATAGGTTTCCAGGCTCTTGGCGGTCACGAGGCGCGCCAGTTTGCGGGCCTCATCGTACCAGCCCGCAAGGCCCTTTGCCTGCCCCGGTTTTTCGGGCGACGGCGCACGCGCACTTCCCATCAGGACAACCGTGGAACGGATGCCGCGCTCGTCCATCACCATCTGCGGCTTCAGAAGTTCCAGTTGAAGACGAACGGGACGAAGTTCTTCGCGGGTCAGGAACTCGGGATCGGCGAACGCGAGGCGATAGGCCGGCGCGCGGGTCTGCGGCGTGTCCGGGATCTGCTCGGCGGCGGCCAGGTCGGTGACGCTGTCGCGGAACGGGTGGCTGCGGGTGTCGTCGGTCATGGGGCTCGGCCGGATTGCGTGAAACTGTCGCCCGGTCTATAGGCTGGACCCCGTCAAGACCACAGCAAACCGGAGCGCCCCAGATGTCTCACGCCGCCCTCGAAGCCGCCATCGACGCCGCATGGGAGACCCGCGACGGCATTACTCCGGCGACGACGGGAGAGGTGCGCGACGCGATCGAGACGACGCTGAGCGCCCTTGATTCCGGCCAGCTCCGCGTGGCGGAGCGGGCGGCGGACGGCACGTGGCACGTGCATCAATGGGCCAAGAAGGCGGTGCTCCTCGGCTTTCGGCTGGCGGACATGGCGCCGGTGCCGGGGGCGCCGCAGGACAGCACCTGGTGGGACAAGGTCGACACCAAATTCAAGGGCTGGGGCGAGAACCGTTGGCGGGCGGCGGGATTCCGGGCGGTGCCGGGATCGATCGTCCGCCGCTCGGCCTTCATCGGCAAGGGGGTGGTGCTGATGCCGTCCTTCGTGAACCTGGGAGCCTATGTCGACGAGGGGACGATGGTCGATACCTGGGCCACGGTCGGGTCCTGCGCCCAGATCGGAAAGAACGTCCACCTGTCGGGCGGGGTCGGGATCGGCGGCGTGCTCGAACCGATGCAGGCAGGGCCAACGATCATCGAGGACAACTGCTTCATCGGGGCGCGGTCCGAAGTCGTGGAGGGTTGCATCATCCGCGAAGGGTCGGTGCTGGGGATGGGCGTGTTCATCGGAAAGTCCACCAAGATCGTCGACCGCGAGACCGGCAGCGTGAGCTATGGCGAGGTGCCGGCAGGCTCGGTGGTGGTGGCGGGCTCGATGCCGTCGAAGGGTGGGATCAACCTCTATTGCGCTGTGATCGTCAAGAAGGTGGATGCCCAGACCCGGTCGAAAACCAGCATCAACGAGCTTCTGAGGGACTGACAGGGCGCAGCGGCACACGCGCGAAACCATTCTCGCGGGTGCAGGTTACAGACTTGATCACGCAGAAAGGTTCGCGTCGCACCGTGCGACGCTTGGGTGCTCCATGCCTGCGATGCCCCTGCATGCTTCTTCTGTTCAAAAATATCCTCGGGGGGTCCGGGGGGCAGACGGCCCCCCGGCCTCTCCGCCCGCGCGCCGGTCGCCCTGGATCGCGCCGCACCCTTTGTCGGCAGGTCCGCTCGGCCCGATCCCTGTCGCCGCCCGCTATTCCCCGGAGCACCCGCATATGCGACAGAGAAAGCCACAACCCCCTGCTCCTTTGGGGCGGTTCTGACAGCAGCGGAGGCAGGCGCGTGACAGCGACAGACGAGACCCCGGCGAAGCGGCCGCAGCAGGTGTTCACGCTGGTGGTCGAGGTGGGGCGCAAGGCGGGCGACGGGCTGCCGCCCAAGGCGACAGGCGCTGCCCTGATGATCTATGCCAGCGGCGTGGACGAGGCGGAGGCGGTGCGCGAGACGGTGGCAATCCTCAAGCAGGCCGACCTCGCGCCGCTGGATGTGACAGGCTACGGCACGCTGGACGAGCGGCTGGCGGGTGGAGACGAGATCGACGCCGAGGAGCGGGCGCTGATGGCCCGTGCCCTCGCCGAGAATTCGGTGGTCGTGGCGCAGATGACCCCTTTCTTCGACTGAGACGTCAGAGCCGTGCGGAGCACTCGCGCCTCGTGCCGACGAAGGACCGTATGGGCGGTCCGGCCGTAGCCATTGCCTCCGCAGGTGGCGAGACTTGGGAACAGCGCGACGATCTCGGCACGCGCGTCGGCGTCGACGGCGGCAAGTGCGCCGTCGCCGGGAAAGAAGCTTTCGCTCGGCAGGCCGTTCGATATCAGGATCTGGTGGCGGTCGAACAGGAGATGGACATAGCAGACGAGGCGAGGCGTCGCCTCGATCCGGACGGTCCGGCCATCGACGAGGTGGAGTGCCGGCACAAGCACCCCGGACTTGTGGAACAGCAGTTCCGCCTGCCCGTCGGTCAGCAGGATGCGGTGCTGTTGCGAGACCGTCAGCCTGTCATGCGCACCGAACGTTCCGGCGTCGACCATCACGGGGGCAAAGCGACCGAGGCCCGGGACGCTGCGCATTCCCGCCCAGCGGACGGGCTGGACGCCGTGATCGCGGGTGCAGACCGGATCTCCGGGGCGGAGCGATTCGACCGGGCGGGGACCGTCGGGCGTGTCGATCATCGTGCCGCGGGTGAAGCAGGGCAGAGTGCCCAGGGTATTGACGGTAACGATACCCACATCGGTCGTCCCGTCGGCATCGCTGGCGGTGTAGGTCAGTTGCGTCTGGCCGGGGGACGCCTGCGACACGAGCGTGAGGGTGCCATCCCCGTTGAGTCTGACAACTTCGCCCGATGCGAGGGTGATCGTGCTGCCTTCGACCACGGGCTGCCCGTTGATCTCGGTGATGACAAGCTTTCCAAGGACCGATGCATCGTTTGCAAGCGGATCGAAGGTGAGCTCGCTCGATGGGCCGGTGGTGATAGTGTCGTCGGTGGCGACCACGTTGATCTGCATTGAGTTGGCGGCGATCATCACGTTGCTGTCGCGCGCGCTGTCGCTGGCGTCGGCGATGCCGATCTTGATGGTGTTCACTTCGCCCTTTGTCACCGGCACGTTGAGGGTGAGGGTTACGGTGAAGCCGTTCATCTCGGTGTTGAAGGTGCTGTTGGAGTTGTAGACGAAGAGATCGGAGTTCGACTCGCCATTGATGTTCAGCGCCGTGACGTCGCCCGAGCCGACGGCCAGCTCCGCCTTCGTGCCGTTGATCCAGACGGCGAAGACATCGTTGAGGTTCGAGTACGAGTAGATCTGTAGGTTCTGTCCGTCGCCCCCCACGAACCCGATCATCTCTGTGGCGACGTGTTCATCGGACAGGAAGACGAACTTCATCGTCAGCAGGTCGCCGTCCGGGATGAACGAGACGGTCAGGATCGCGGCGTCGGCAGTCTGGGCCCCCGCAACCATATCCAGTTGACTGTCGCCCGCCGTGCCTTGCGCCGTGCCTGCGGACGTATCGGCGTTCGCACTGCCAGAACTGTTCGTGATGTCGGACGCGCTGCCGGTGGAAAGGATCAGGCCGCTGTCAGAGGGCGCGACGCCGGGCATGGTCGTGTTGGCACCCGAGTAGAGGCCGGCAGCGGTATCGGCACCGACATAGGTGGCATCGACCACCGTGACTCCGAGGCCGAAGATGGTTTCGGCCATCTGAATGGCGGTGACGGAGGTGTTGATCGCGAGTTCAGAGGCCTCTGCCATCGCCCGATCAGCCCCTTGCCCATCCCACGTGCACTCTTGCAGTGCAGGGTTGAGCGAGACTGGTTGAGGATTGGCTAACTGAAGTCAGGCGGCGCTGCGGTTGAGGCCGCGCAGGCGCATGGTCTGGAGCGCGCGCGCCTCATGCGCGTCAATCCTGTAGAGGTGTGTGGCGCACCGGGGCGTGCCCGCGTCGAAGGGGGCAGCGGCAAGGGCGCACGTGCCGCTGAGCACCAGCGCCTCGGTCCCGAGGTCGAGTGCGATCCAGGTCATCTGCGTGAGTTGGCGGGACAGGCGTGCGCGGGTTCCGTCGGCAAGGTGGCGGGCCTCGGCCAGAACCTCATCGACACCGAAGAGGTACTCCACCTCGATCCCGCTCAGCGCGATCTGCTGTGCCCCGCTGACCAACAGGTCGGTCCCAAGGCCGAAATAGGGGGCGCGCAGGTGGACAGGGGCGAAGGGGCCGGGGCCCGACCCGCCGTGCCGGAGAATCCGAACCACGGGCCGGGGCCCCGCGTCGCGCGTCAGCACGATGTCGCCGGGGCCGAGGCTGGCGGCGGGGACAAAGCCGCGCGGGGTAGCAATGGGCGTACGGGGGCCGAGGGCGGGCATGGGCATCGGGTGTCAGGCCGCCAGGACCGTCGAGAAGAGCACCCGCGCCCGGTACGGACACAGCGTTCGGCGCACGGCGAGCCTGTACCCGCTTCCGGTCGCGAGGTCGACCTCGGGGAACAGGGTGTGAAGTTCCTTGATCACGTCGCGGCGGCGAGGGTGTTGAAGAACGCGTTGTTGTTCGGCCCGGTCGTGTCGGTCGAGGTGCCGGTGGCGCGGTTCGGATCGCACTTCGACAGGGCGTAGTCGCGAGTGTTGCCGATAGGGAAGATCACGCCCGTGGTCGAGGGCTCGACGCCGGGCGAAAGCTGGCCTTTGGAGTAGAGCGCGGCCGAATTGGCGGCGCCTGTGTGGATGGCGCTCGTGAACGTGACGCCGCTGCCGAAGATGGCATTCGCCATCTGAAGCGCCGTTGCAGTGGGGTAGGTCAGTTCGGCGCCTGTCGCCACGTCTGCTGCCTTTCTTCTGGGAGGCAGGCACAGACAATCGGACGACCGCCGAAAGCGGACGCGCGATGGTTCTGCACGGGCGGGGCGGGTTAGCCCTCTGTCTGTCCTGCCTCTAGACGTTCATCTTTTTGTTAACGTTTTATTGACCATAGCGAAGCGCGGAGGCCCCGGCCAAATGGAATCGATCAATGTTTTCAAGCATGACCGGCGCGGTGGCGCGGCTGCAACAGGTGCGCTGCATTCTTGCCGCGCCTGCCGTCAGACGCTATCGCTGAGGACCACGAGCCTGAGGAGTCCCGCCAATGCCCGCCGAAGCCGCACCCGTTGATCCTGTAGCGTTGACCGCCGCGTTGATCCGCTGCCCGTCGGTGACGCCCGCGGACGGGGGTGCGCTGCTGCTGCTGGAGCGGTTGCTTGCGGGCGCGGGCTTCGACTGCACTCGTGTTGACCGTGGGGCGACGGCGAACCTTTACGCACGCTGGGGGCGAAGGGGGGCGAACCGGAGTTTCGGTTTCAACGGGCATACCGACGTGGTGCCCCCAGGAGATACGGCGGCCTGGACGCGCGATCCCTTCGGCGGCGAGATCGTGGAAGGATGGCTCTGGGGGCGGGGGGCGACGGACATGAAATCGGGGGTTGCCGCCTTTGCCGCAGCGGCCGTGGATTTCGTGCGCGCGTCACCGCCCGATGGCGCGGTGATCCTTGCGATCACGGGTGACGAGGAGGGCGAGGCGAAGGATGGCACCCGGGCGCTGCTGGACTGGATGCACGCCAATGGCGAGGCGATGAGCGTCTGTCTGGTGGGAGAGCCGACCTGCCCGGAGCGGCTGGGCGACGCGATGAAGATCGGGCGGCGCGGCTCGCTGACCGCGCATGTGCTGGCGAAGGGCGTGCAGGGGCATTCGGCCTATCCGCACCGGGCGAAGAACCCGCTGACGGCGCTGGTGCGCCTGCTGGACCGGCTGGCGAGCGCGGAACTGGATACGGGGACTGATCATTTCGACGCCTCGACGCTCGCCATCGTGACGGTGGATACCGGCAACCCGGCCACCAACGTGATCCCGGCGCAGGCGCGGGCCGCGCTGAACATCCGCTTCAACGACCGCCATACCGGGGCGGGTCTGGCGGACTGGCTGCAGGCCGAGGGCGCGCGGGTTTCGGCGGAGACGGGCGTGACGTTCGACTGGCGGATTTCGGTCTCGGGCGAAAGCTTCCTGACCCCGCCGGGCGATCTTTCGGCGCTGATTGGGCGCGCCGTGAAGGCCGAGACAGGAATCGAGCCGGAACTGTCGACGGGTGGCGGCACGTCGGACGCGCGCTTCGTCAAGGATCACTGCCCGGTGGTGGAATTCGGGCTGGTGGGCAAGACGATGCACCAGGTGGACGAGCGGGTGGAGGTGGCGCAGATCCACGCGCTGAAGGCGATCTATGGCCGTGTGCTGCGGGACTATTTCGCGTGATCCGGACGATCGCCATCACGCGGGATCTGGCGACGTGCCTCGCGCTCCGCCGACGTGTCTTCATCGAGGAGCAGGGGGTGAGCGAGGCAGACGAGGTCGATGGCCTCGATCCCGTCGCGCTGCATCTGCTGGCGATGCAGGACGCGACGCCCGTAGGCACAGCCCGCATCCTGCTGGACGGGGCCGTGGGCAAGATCGGGCGGGTCTGCGTGCTGGAGGAGGCGCGCGGCTTGGGCCTCGGCGCGGCGCTGATCCGGGCGGCGGTGGCGGAGCTGCGGGCAATGCCGGGCGTCGCCAAGGCCAAGCTCGGCGCGCAGGTGCATGCTCTGGGCTTCTACGAGCGGCTGGGGTTCGAGCCGGTCGGACCGGTCTACATGGACGCGGGCATCCCGCACCGCGACATGGTGATGGCGCTCTGACGGTCGTGTTGCGCTTTTCGCGGGGGGCGTTCCCGTGCTACCCCGGAGCCATGAACCAGATCCCCACCAAAGAGCAGATCCTGCAGTGGATCGCCGACAATCCGACACTGACCGCCAAGCGCGACATCGCGAAAGCCTTCGGCGTCAAGGATGCGGGCCGCATCGAGTTGAAGCGGCTTCTCAAGGAGCTTGAGGCGGAAGGCGCGCTGGAGAAGCGGCGGCGCAGCTATCGGGATGCCGATAAACTGCCGCCGGTGTCGATTCTCGCCATCCTGCCACCCGACAAGCAGGGCGACCAATGGGCCAAACCGATGGAATGGTCGGGCGAGGGAGCGGAGCCGCGCATCCTGTTCATGCCGCGCAAGGCGGATGCGCCTGTGGCCGAGGGTGACCGGGTGCTGGCGAGGCTGACCGAAGTGTCGGGCGAGTCCTACCAGTACGAGGCGCGGCTGATCCGCAAGATCGGGAGCAACCCACTGAAGCTGCTCGGTGTTTTCCGCAAGGAGGCCGAGGGCGGGCGGATCGTGCCGATCGACAAGGGATCGGACAAGGAATGGCGCGTGGCGCGCGATCTTGCGCTGAACGCGCGGGATGGAGAGCTTGTCGAGGCCGAGCAGGTTGGGCCGAAGCGGCTGGGCCTGCCTCAGGCACGGATCGTGACGCGGCTTGGTGACCCGTCGGCACCGAAAGCGGTGAGCCTGATCGCGATTCATCAGCACGGCATTCCCGACCAGTTTCCCGATGATGTGATCGCCGAGGCCGACGCGGAGACTCCTGCGGGGATGGAGGGGCGCGAGGATCTCCGCGACATGCCGCTGGTGACCATCGATCCGTCGGACGCGCGGGACCATGACGATGCCGTCTACGCGGAAGTCGACTCGGACAGCGCGAACCCCGGTGGCTTTATCGTCTGGGTCGCCATCGCCGATGTGGCCCATTACGTCACGCCGGGCTCGGCGCTGGACCGCGAGGCGCGTCGGCGCGGAAATTCGACCTATTTCCCCGACCGGGTGGTACCGATGCTGCCAGACCGGCTGTCGGGGGATCTCTGTTCGCTGCACGAGGGGGTGCCGCGGGCCTGCCTGGCGGTGCGGATGAAGCTGGACGCCGCTGGGCACAAGATCGGGCATCGCTTTGTGCGCGGGCTGATGCGGTCGGCTGCGACATTGAGCTACGACGAGGTGCAGGAGGCGGCGGACGGACGACCGAATGACGCCTGCGCACCGCTGATGGACCGGGTGATCGCGCCGCTCTATGCCGCCTACAAGGCGGCCTGGGCCGCCCGGACCTTGCGCCAGCCGCTGGACCTCGACCTGCCCGAACGCAAGATCGTGCTGGATGACGAGGGGCGCGTCACCTCGGTCGCGTTCCGCGAGCGGCTGGAGGCGCACAAGCTGATCGAGGAGTTCATGATCCTCGCCAATGTCGCCGCAGCAGAAGAATTGATTCGCCTGCGCAAGCCGCTTCTGTACCGCGTGCACGAGGAGCCGAGCCCGGAAAAGCTGGATGCGCTGCGCGAGGTGGCCGAGGCATCGGGCTTCACGCTCGCCAAGGGGCAGGTGCTGAAGACAAGCGCGCTGAACCGGCTCCTCGCCCAGGCCGAGGGCACGGAGTTCGACGAGTTGATGAACATCACCACGCTGCGGTCGATGACTCAGGCCTATTACAACCCGGTGAACTTCGGGCATTTCGGGCTGGCGCTGCGGAACTATGCTCATTTCACCTCGCCCATCCGGCGGTATTCGGACCTGATCGTGCATCGGGCGCTGATCTCGGGGCATGGCTGGGGGAAGGACGGGCTGTCGGGCTGGGACATCGAGAACCTGGAGGAAACGGCGAAGCTGATCTCGGATGCCGAGCGGCGCAGCATGGCGGCGGAGCGGGACACGACGGACCGCTACCTCGCGGCCTATCTGTCGGAGCGGGTTGGGGCGGAGTTCACGGGGCGCGTGTCGGGCGTGCAGCGGTTCGGGCTGTTCGTGAAGCTGGACGAGACGGGGGCGGACGGGCTGATCCCGATCCGGGCGATCGGGCGCGAGTTCTTCCATTTCGACGCGCAGGCGCAGACGCTGATGGGGGCGGACAGTGGCCTCACGATCGGGGTCGGCGCGAAGGTGACGGTGCGGCTGGCCGAGGCGGTGCCGGTGACGGGCGGGCTGGTGCTGGAGTTGCTGGACATCGAGGGCAAGGGCCTGCCAGCGGGGGGGCGCGCGAAGGCCGGGCGCTATAGCCCGCGCAAGCCGGGCAAGGCCGCCGCCCGCGACGCGAAGATCGCGCGCAAGGTCGTTCGTCGGCGCAAGTGACGGGTGCGGACGGGGGGCTGTCTGCCCCCCGCGGGCCGCTGGCGCGCCCCGTCCCCCCGAGGATATTTTAACCAAGATGAAAGCTGGGGGGGGGCTGGGGATGGGAGCGGGTTTTCGGGCGGGCCGGACCGGCGTATCATCGGACAAAAGGCGGCAGGCGGGCTTGGGTATGAGGCGGATACTGTGTGGGATGCTGGGTGTCTGCGCAGCGGGGGTTGCGGTGGCGGAAGGGCTGACCGATGCCGACCTTGCCGGTGCGTCGCCGGGGGCGGAGGTGGTGGTGGAACAGGGATCGCAGGCGGGGCTGGAGGTTTGGCTTTCCGGTTTTCGTGCGCGGGCGACGGCGCAGGGCATCACGCCTGCCACCCTGGCGGCAGCGCTGGAGGGCGTGGTCTTTGCGCCCGGCGTCGTCGCGAAGGACCGCAACCAGAGCGAGTTCACCAAGACGATCTGGGTCTATCTGGACAGCGCCGTGTCCGAGGACCGCGTCGTGAACGGCAAGGCGGCGCTGGTCCGCAATGCCGACCTGCTGGACCGGATCGAGGCGCGCTACGGTGTCGAAAAGGAAGTGGTCGTCGCGATCTGGGGGCTGGAGAGCGCCTATGGCACCTTCCGGGGGGATTATCCGGTGATCGGCTCGCTGGCGACGCTGGCCTATGACACGCGGCGGGGGGCGTTCTTCGAGACGCAGCTGATTGCTGCGCTGCGCATCCTGCAGAGCGGGGACGTGACGCCTGAGGCGATGACGGGAAGCTGGGCCGGGGCGATGGGGCACACGCAGTTCATGCCGACCTCGTATCTGGAGTTCGCGGTGGATTTCGACGGGGATGGCAAGCGCGCGATCTGGGGCGATGACCCGACGGATGCGCTGGCTTCGACGGCGGCCTATCTGAAGCAGGCGGGTTGGGTCGCGGGGCAACCCTGGGGGCTGGAGGTGACGCTGCCCGAGGGGTTCGACTATGGCCTTGCGGGCGAGCGGGTGAAGAAACCGGCCGCCGCATGGCAGGCGATGGGGGTGCGCACGGCGGAGGGTGGCGATCTGGAGGATCATGGTCCGGCCTCGATCCTGCTGCCAGCCGGGGCGCAGGGTGCGGCCTTCCTGATCTATGGCAATTTCCACGCCATCGAGCGCTACAATACTGCGGATGCCTATGTGATCGCGGTAGGGCATCTGGCCGACCGCATCCGCGGAGGCGGGCCGATCCGGGGAGAGTGGCCGCTGGAGGACCGGGCGCTGACGTTCGACGAGCGGATCGAGTTGCAGGAGCGATTGACCGGGGCCGGGTTCGCGACCGGTGCGGTAGACGGCAAGATCGGGCCGAACACCATCGCCGCCGTCCGGGCGTTCCAGCGGCAGGCGGGCCTGCTGCCCGACGGCTACGCCAATCCTGCCTTGCTGGAGCAGTTGCGCTGACGCCCCTGTTCCCAAGCGCCGTGCGGCTTATGTTTGCACCGACGAGCGAAGGGACAAGGACGTGACTGCCGAGACACCGCGTATCAGCCCTGCCGAGGTCGAGGTCACGATCCATCAGGGGTTCGCCGAAATCGGTGCGGACGCCTGGGACAGCGTCGCCTGCCCCGAGGCGTCGGATGGGGGGCGCCCATTCGATCCGTTTACGACCTACCGGTTCCTGAGCGCGCTGGAACGGTCACACTCCACCGGGGCGGGCAGCGGCTGGCAGGCGCGACCGATGGTGGCGCGGGCGGGCAAGCAGGCCATCGCCGCGGCGCCGCTCTATGCGAAATCGCACAGCCAGGGGGAATACATCTTTGATTTCAATTGGGCGGATGCCTGGCAGCGGGCCGGGGGGCGATACTATCCGAAGCTTCAGATTGCCGTGCCGTTCACGCCGGCCACGGGGCGGCGGTTTCTGACCCTGCCGGGGCAGGAAGCAGCGGGAATGGCGGCGCTGGTACAGGCGGCAGTCGGGCTGGCAGAGCGAAACCGGCTGTCGTCGCTGCACGTGACCTTCTGCACCGCGGATGAGGCTGTCCGGGGCGAGGCGATGGGCCTTCTGCGGCGGACCACGCAGCAGTTCCACTGGGAAAACCAGGGCTATGCCAGCTACGAGGAATTCCTGGGGCAACTCGCCTCTCGCAAGCGCAAGGCGCTGCGCAAGGAGCGGGCCCAGGCGCAGGCGTTTGGCGGTACGATCCGGGCGCTGACGGGGGACGAGATCCAGCCCGCGCACTGGGATGCCTTCTGGACATTCTACCAGGATACCGGGGCGCGGAAGTGGGGCACGCCTTATCTGACGCGGCGGGCCTTCGACGAATTTCATGCGACCATGCGCCACGATATGCTGTTGGTTCTGGCCGAGCGCGGGGGCAAGCCGGTTGCGGGGGCGCTGAACTTCATCGGGCGCGAGACGCTGTTCGGCCGCTACTGGGGCTGCGTCGAGGATCATCCCTATCTGCATTTCGAACTGTGCTATCATCAAGCCATCGACTGGGCGATTGCCCATGGCCTGAAGCGCGTCGAGGCGGGCGCGCAAGGCGAACACAAGCTGGCGCGGGGTTATCTGCCGGTGCCCGTGCACTCGCTGCACTGGATTGCCGATCCGGGCTTTTCGGACGCGGTGGCGCGCTATCTTGCGGCAGAGCGGTCGTCGGTGGGCGAAGAGATCGAGGTTCTCACGGCCTATGGGCCGTTCCGCCGCGTTGAGGAGCAGAGGGAGCAGGAGTGACGTGATGGACAGGCTGACGCTGTATACCAACCCCATGTCGCGCGGCCGCATCGCCCGCTGGATGCTGGAAGAGGTCGGGGTGCCATATGAGGCGGTGATCCTCGACTATGCGACGACGATGAAGGCCGAGCCGTATCTGTCCCTGAACCCGATGGGCAAGGTGCCGACGCTGACCCATGGCGAGCGGGTGATCACAGAGAACGGGGCGATCTGCACCTATCTGGCGGATGCCTTTCCCGAGGCGGAGCTGATGCCGCAGGACCGCGCCCGTTTCTATCGCTGGATGTTCTTTGCCGCCGGGCCCGTGGATGCGGCGGTGACGAACAAGGCGCTGGGGGTCGAAGTGCCGCCGGAGAAACGCGGAATGGTGGGATATGGCAGTCTTGGCGCGGTGATGGACACGCTGGAAATGGCCGTGTCGGCGTCAGACTATCTCTGCGGCGACAGGTTCTCGGCGGCCGATGTGTTCCTGGGATCGCAGATCGGCTGGGGGATGCGGTTCGGGACGCTGGAAGCACGTCCCGCCTTCGTGAGCTACTGGGGGCGGATCAGCGGGCGGCCCGCGCTGGTCAAGGCAACGGCGATAGACGATGCGCTCGTGAAGGAGGATCGACGCCATGGCTGAACTGCTGACGGAGGCGGAACGGGGAAAGGCGCTGCCCGGGCTGGGAGAGACAGGCTGGGGTGCTGTGGCGGGGCGGGATGCGATCCGGAAAATCTGGAAGTTCAAGAACTTCTCGGAAGCGTGGGGGTTCATGACGCGGGCTGCGCTGGTGGCCGAGAAGCTGAATCACCACCCGGAATGGAGCAATGTGTATAACGTGGTGGACGTGACGCTGAGCACGCATGACTGCCACGGGCTGAGTGCCCTGGATGTGGACCTGGCGCGGAAGATGGACGCGCTCGCGGGGACCGCTGCCGTGCAGCGCGACCATGGGATGCCGGTGGAAAGCCTGTGCCAGATCAAGGCGCGGGGCATCTAGGGGCCTTGCGGCCCCATGCTGTCTCAGATCGCTTCGAGCATTGCCTCGCCCCCCGAGACGTTGCACAGGCCTGGCGATTCTTCGGCGTGGAGCACCTTGATGACGCCGTCCTCGGCATAAAGCGCATAGCGCTTGGAGCGGGCCAACAGACCTGCGGGCGGTGCGTCGAAGCGCATCCCCATCGCTTCGGTCAGGGTGCAGTCGGCATCCGCGAGCATGGCGATCCCGGCCTTGTTGGCACCGGTCGACTCGCCCCAGGCCTTCATCACGAATGGGTCGTTGACCGAGACGCAGATGATCTCGTCAACGCCCCTCGCGGCGAACTTGTCCCTGGTGCGGATGAAGCTGGGAACATGTGCGGTGGTGCAGACGCCGGTATAGGCGCCCGGGACGGCGAAGATCACGACCTTGCGGCCCTTGGTTCTGGCGTGAAGCGAGACGGCCTCGGGCCCGTTGTCGCCCAGTTCGATGAGCGTGGCCTCGGGCAGCCTGTCGCCTACAGAAATCGTCATTGTGCGGTCCCTCGTGCGTTGCGTTCGTGACTGGGCGGGATATAGGGTCCGGCCCGGTGGCGACCAGAAGAAAAGGACAGCGCCCATGACGCATGTGGTGGTGATCGGGGCCGGGCAGGCCGGTGCCTCGGTCGTGGCCCGGTTGCGGGCGAAGGGGCATGAGGGGCCGGTCACGCTGATCGGCGAGGAACCGGTGCCGCCCTATCAGCGGCCGCCGCTGTCAAAAGGATATCTGCTGGGCGAGATGGAGGCGGAGCGGCTGATGTTGCGCTCGCCCGAGTTCTACGCCGAGCAGGGGATCACGCTGAAGTTGGGGCAGCCGGTTACTGCCATCGATCCCGCCGCGCAGAACGTCAGCGTGGGCGGCGAGGTGATCGCCTATGACGAGTTGGTGCTGACCACGGGATCGGTGCCGCGCCGGTTGCCTGCGGCGATCGGTGGCGATCTGGCGGGCGTCTACACGGTGCGGACGCTGGCGGATGTGGATGCCGAGGCGGCGGAGTTCGTGGCAGGGCGGCGCGTGGTGATCGTGGGCGGCGGCTATATCGGGCTGGAAGCGGCGGCGGTGGCGGCGAAGCTTGGGCTGTCCGTGACGGTGCTGGAGATGGCGCCGCGCATCCTTCAGCGGGTGGCTGCACCCGAGACCTCGGACTATTTCCGGGCGTTGCACCAGGCGCACGGGGTGACGATCCTGGAAGGGACGGGGCTGGAGCGGCTGGTGGGGGTCAATGGCCGGGTCACCGGTGCACGCCTCACGGACGGGCGGGAAATTCCGGCGGATTTCGTGATCGCGGGCGTGGGGATCGTGCCGGCGACAATGCTGGCCGAGGCGGCGGGGCTGACGATCGAGAACGGAATCCGCACCGATTCCCACGGGCGCACATCGGACCCGCATATCTGGGCGGCGGGGGATTGCGCGAGTTTCCCCTGGCAGGGCGGACGGCTCCGTCTCGAGAGTGTGCAGAACGCCATAGACCAGGCCGAACTGGTGGCAGACAACATTCTGGGTGCCGGGCAAGACTATGTACCGATGCCGTGGTTCTGGTCGGATCAGTACGACTGCAAGCTGCAGATCGCGGGGTTGAATACTGGCTACGACCACATCGTCACGCGCGGGCCAGAGGGCGATGCGGTGTCGTTCTGGTATTTCCGGGGCGACCGGTTGCTGGCGGTGGATGCGATGAACGATCCCCGCGCCTACATGGTGGGCAAGCGACTGATCGAGATGGGGCGGACGGCGGACCCTGCGGCGCTTCGCGACCCTGCAACCAACATGAAGGCACTTCTGAAGTAATGCGGATCATTGGTGGCGCCCGTCGGGGGTTGAAGCTCGCCGAGGTTGGGCTCGGGGATGCCGCAGCGCATCTGCGACCCACCTCGGACCGGGTGCGCGAGGCGGTGTTCAACCTGCTGATCAATGGCGGCTACGGTGACCCGGTGACCGGAGCGCGTATTCTGGACCTGTTCGCCGGAACGGGCGCGCTGGGACTGGAGGCACTGAGCCGGGGGGCGGCGCGCGTGACATTCGTGGATGACGGGGTGGCGGCGCGGGCGTTGCTGCGGGCGAACATCGAGAAGATGCAGGCGATGGGCGTGACCGATGTCTACCGCCGCGATGCGACGCGGCTGGGACCGAACCGGGGACCGGGCTACGACCTGGTGTTCCTCGACCCGCCCTATGCCAAGGGGCTGGGCGAGGCGGCGCTGGCCTCGGCGCTCTCGGGCGGGTGGATCGCGCCGGGCGCGATGGTCGTCTGGGAGGAGAACGTTCTGCCCGCGGTGCCGGAGGGACTGTCGATGCTGGACCAGCGGACATACGGCGACACGGTTGTGACACTGCTGAGGGCAGGGGAATGAGGCCGGGTGGGGTGATCTTCGACTGCGACGGGGTGTTGGTGGACAGCGAGCCTGCGTCCTTCGACCTGCTGGCGGCAGACCTTGCGGCGCATGGTCTGGACCTGCCGCGCGCAGAGATGGAGCGGACCTTTCTGGGCGGGACGATTGCCGGGGTGCACGCGAAGGCGCGGCATCTGGGGGCCGCGCTGCCGGATGACTGGGTGGCCGACTTCTACGAGCGGCTCTATGCGCGGCTGGGCGAGGGCACTCCTCTGGTGACAGGCATTCTGGGCGTGCTCGACGCGCTGGATGCGGCAGGGGTGCCGTATGCCGTCGGCTCCAACGGGTCTGACCGCAAGATCGAGATCACGTTGGGGCAGCATCCGGGGCTTCTGGCGCGGTTCGAAGGGCGGTTGTTCTCGGGCCAGAGCCTTGGTGCGCCGAAACCTGCGCCGGATCTCTACCTGCATGCGGCCCGCTCGCTGGGGGCTCCGGCGGGGGAATGCGTGGTGGTCGAGGACAGCCCGACAGGCGCGCGGGCGGCGCGGGCGGCGGGGATGCGCTGTTTCGGCTACGCGCCACATGACGCAGGAGAAGCGCTGCGGGCAGAAGGTGCCGTGCTGTTCCAGAGGATGGACGCGTTGCCCCGCCTGCTTGGGCTTTGAGGTCTTCTGTCCTCGGGTATCTCACGAAATAGTCGATTGATGGCCATCGGTGCGAGAGCCGATCGGCCACTCTACGTGAATCCCCGCCTACAACGCCTATGCCCCGAACATCGGGAATGTCACGCCAAGCGCCCAGCCGAGGAAGATGCCAAGGCCGATACCCGAGACGCCGGGCCGCCAGGTTGCCCGTCCAACCCAGCCGCCGACGGTGCCGAACAGCAGGAAGAAGAGCAAGATCACCGGCAGGATGACGATGAGGAAGAACAGCCTCTCGAAATCGAGCGCGACGGCGAGGCCGAGTGAGGCGAGCGCAGCAGAGCGAACCGTCAGCGTGCGCCAGATCGGGGCGCGGCCACCTTCGGTCAGCACGGCATCGGCCATCATGAAGGGGATGGCACCGATGGCCATGGCGAAGACAACAGGGATGCGCCCGGCAACGGGCACGAAGGAGGCGACGTAACGGTCGAGCGCGCCTCCGAAGACGAGGATGCCAAAGGCGGCGACCGGAATGGCGAGAATTGCTGTGAGCACGGGATTCCCGCGTCGGAGCACTCCGAAAGCGGCGGTGAAGGAGAGGATCAGCGTGCCATAGAGGACGAAGTGGACCGCGAGGTAGTCGGCCACGAGCACGGGCAGGAAATGCGTATCGACGGGCCGCAGGACGAGTGGCGTGACGATGGCCGGAATCGCGATCGCAGCCAGGAAGCGCCCCCCTGGCAGGCGGGGAGGCGGGGATGCCGCGCGCCAGCGACGCATCACGCCCGCCAGCGGCCATGCGAGGGCGACGACGGAGACCATCATCAGCGCGATCCAGCCGCCTCGCATCGGAACCGGGTCATGGCTCTCGCGGCCAAAGCTGGCGTCAAGCCAGTTTCGGGTCTCGTCCAGGGTCGTGGCCGAATAGAGCACACCGACATGCTCGACGGAAGGCGCAAGGATGGCGCGGCGGGCGGTGCCATCTGCAGGGTCGCCGACGGTCTGGCCGAGCGTAGCGTGCGGGTCGGACTGCCGGAGTGCGGATGCGGCTTCGGCGGCCAGCATCCCCTCCCATGCGCCGACGATGACGAGGAGATTGCGGGGTTCGGTCGGGGTGATCGCCCGCGAGAACATCGAGACGGCGACCGTTGCCCCCACGCGCTGATCGCGGACAGCCTCGCGCACGACGATGTCGGAGGCCATGGAGTGGCCGATCAGCGCCAGTCGGCCGTCGGCGCCGGGCAGGGCGAGGGCTGCATCGGATACACGGGCGAGTTCGTTCATCAGGATTTGCGTCGTGCCGCTGATCTTCGTCACGTCGCCCGACATCGGCACGGGGTTCCGCCCGTGGCCCTCAAGATCGTAGCTGACCGCGATGTAGCCCGCGCGGGCAAGTGTCAGGGCGAAACCCTCCATCAACTGGCGCGACCCTGCAAAGCCGTGGGCGATGATGGCGACGGGCGCGGGCGGCGTGCCGGGCATTCGCCAGATCGTGGCGGGGGTGGTGCCGACGGTGATCTGCGTGACGTCGACGCCCGATCGCGCAGCCTCGAGTCGCCAGATGGAGATCACGCAGCCCAGCAGGGCGAGGACGAGGATCGCCCTTCGGGCGTGCGTCACACGGTGGCGCCCCAGGTCGGGTGAAATAGCCCGCCAGGAGAGGCGGTAAAGATTTCGGCCCCTGTTGCGGTGACGCCGACGGAGTGTTCGAACTGCGCCGAAAGCGTCTTGTCGCGGGTGATTGCGGTCCAGTCATCCGCCAACACGCGGGTTTCGGGACGGCCGAGGTTCACCATCGGCTCGATGGTGAAGAACATCCCTTCCTCCAGCACCGCGCCCGTGCCGGGGCGACCGTAGTGCAGCACGTTCGGCGGGGCGTGGAACACGCGACCAAGGCCGTGGCCGCAGAAATCGCGCACCACACTCATCCGGTTGGCCTCGACATAGGCCTGGATGGCATGGCCGACGTCGCCGAAGGTATTGCCGGGGCGGACGGCCTCGACCCCCTTCATCAGGGCGTCGTGTGTGACCTGGATCAGGCGTTCGGCGTATTTCTTCAGACGACCGGCGGCATACATGCGGCTCGAATCGCCGTACCAGCCGTCGACGATGACGGTCACGTCCACATTCAGGATATCACCGTCAAGCAGCACGTCGTTTCCGCGGCCCGGCACCTTGCTGCCGGGGATCCCGTGGCAGACGACATGGTTCACGCTGATGCAGGACGCATGCTGGTAGCCCTTGTAGCCGATTGTGGCCGAAGTGACGCCGCGCCGGGCGACTTCATCGGTGATGAAGGCGTCCAATTCGCCGGTCGTGGTGCCGGGCGTTACGAGCGGAGCAATCAAGTCGAGGATTTCGGCCGCGACGCGACCGGCCCTGGCCATTCCCGCAAAATCAGCGTCTTCGTAGATCCGGATGCCATCCCGGGTAATGCGGCCGCGCGTTTCGTCCAAAGCCATGGTCCCTTGCCTCCGCCCCCTAGATAGTGAAGGAGGCCAGGCTTGGCCAGAGGCAGCCCATGCAGAACGACCGGGTTTGAAACCAGCCGCCCGTCGGCCTATACCTCAGCAAAGACCGCAAGGAGCACGCCATGCCCAACCCGACCGCTGCCATGCTGGTGATCGGCGATGAAATCCTGTCGGGCCGCACACGCGACAGCAACATGCATTTCCTTGCGGGAGAACTGACGCGCCACGGCGTGCGGCTGGCCGAAGTGCGGGTGGTGGCGGATGACCATGCGGCCATCGTCACGGCGGTGAACGGCGCTGCGCACGTCTTATGACCACGTTTTCACCAGTGGCGGGATCGGGCCGACGCATGACGACATCACGGCGGATGCCATCGCGGATGCGTTCGGCGCGGCGATCGGGGTGCGCGAGGACGCGCGCGCTCTGCTCGCCGCGCATTACGCCCGTGCGGGGCTGGAGTTCAACGAGGCGCGGATGCGGATGGCGCGGATACCGGACGGAGCGAGCCTGATCGAGAACCCGGTGTCGACCGCGCCGGGGTTCAGCATCGGCAACGTGCATGTGATGGCGGGCGTGCCCAAGATTTTCGAGGCGATGGTCGCCTCGGTCCTGCCGACGATCACGGGGGGCGACCCGCTCTTGTCGCAGACGCTGCGCGTCAATCGGGGCGAGGGCGAAATCGCGGGCGCTTTCGGGGCACTGGCGGCGGAATATGCCGAGCTGAGCATGGGCAGCTATCCGTTCATCCAGAACGGCGCGCATGGCACGAACCTTGTGATCCGGGGCACCGATGCGGGCAAGGTGGCCGAGGCCATGACGCGGCTCGCCGCACTTTTCCCCGAGACGCAGGGGTGAGCGGCGATCTTCACGCAGTACTGGAGGCGACGTGGCCGCCCGCGCGGACGTTTGCGCTTGGCCCGTGGACGATCCGCGACGGGCAGGGCGGGGGCAAGCGCGTTTCGGCGGCAACGGCGGAATGGGCCTGGACCGACGCGGACATTGCGAGGGCGGTTGCTGCGATGCGCGATCTGGATCAGGACGCGCTGTTCATGATCCGGGCGGGTGACGAAGCACTGGATGCAACGCTTGAACGGCGCGGCTATCGGGTGATGGACCCGACGGTGCTATATGCGGCACCGGTCAAGACATTTGCACCTTTCCCCGACGCCATGGCGGGGTTTGCGCATTGGCCACCCTTGGCGATCGTTTCCGCGATCTGGGATGAGGCGGGCATCGGTCCCGCCCGGCAGGCCGTGATGGCGCGGGTCACGGGGCCGCGTGTGGCGATTCTGGCGCGGACGAAAGACCGGCCATCGGGTGCAGCCTTCGTGGCGGTCCACGGCGACACTGCGATGTTGCACGCGCTGGAGGTGCCGGTGGCACTGCGGCGGCGGGGGGCGGCACGGAACGTTCTGGGCCGGGCGGCGTTCTGGGCCGGCGAACAGGGCGCGACGCGGCTGGCGCTGGCCGTGACGGCGGCGAACGGCCCGGCGCGCACCCTCTACGAGTCGGTCGGGATGCTGGCCGTGGGAGAATATCATTATCGCATCGCGTAAGACTGGTGAGGTCCGATCAATGTCGCTGCCGCAGCGCACCCTCGGCGCCGGAATGGGTGCGGTTGTGTCGCTGGCGCTGCTTGGCGGTCCGGGAATCGCGCTTCCGCTTGAGTTTCCCGGACCGGCGGTTGCAACCGTTTCACGGACTGTTCCGCTGGCAACCTACAAGCTGCCGCTGGGGCCTTGGGCCGGCGGGGCGGTTCCGACGCGCTTGTTCGAGGGGGCGCGGAGCGATTCGGCCTGGCGGGTGGAGGGAGGCGGGCTGAGCACCCTGCAATTGCTGGCACCATTGCGGGACCAACTGAAGGAGGCGGGCTATCGCATGTTGTGGGAGTGCGAGACGGAGGCCTGCGGGGGGTTCGATTTCCGCTTCGGTACTGACGTGCTCGACGAACCGGATATGCATGTGGACCTTGGCGATTTCCGGTTCCTCGCGGCCGAGCGCGACGGGCCGGACGGCCCGGAAGCGGTGAGCCTGTTCGTGAGCCGGTCGTCGGACATGGGATTTGTCCAGATGATCACGATTGGAAGTGCGATCAATCCAGTGCCTCTGACCCCGCCTGATCCTGGGGAACGACCCTCCGCTTCAATCTCACCCGGCGATACGGGAACTCTTGCGGAGCAGCTGGATGGCAGAGGTGCGGTTCCGCTGGATGATCTGACCTTCGAAAGCGGGTCGGCGCTGCTTGGACAGGGGCAGTTTGGGTCACTGGCTGCGCTTGCCGCCTATCTGAAGGAAAATCCGCAGCGGACGATTGCACTGGTGGGGCATACCGATGCCTCGGGCAACCTTGCAACGAACATCGCATTGTCGACAGCCCGTGCGGCGTCGGTTCGCGACCGGCTGATCCGCGATTTCGGTATTCCCGCGGCGCAAGTCTCGGCCGAGGGTGTAGGATACCTCGCCCCCCGGGACAGCAACCTGACGCAAGAAGGGCGGGCCAGAAACAGAAGGGTCGAGGCGGTTGTCACCTCGACCCAGTAGACGTTCGCACCGGGGGGCAGTGCGACCGGCTAATTCGCTCTCACCAGTTGTCAGGACCCTTGTCCATGTAGCGACGGGCGAGGAAGTCGATGAAGGCGCGAACCTTCGGTTGCGTGAAGCGACCCGGCGGGTAGACGGCGTAGATCCCGAGCACTTCGACCGGAAGGCCGGGGATGGCCTCTTCGACAAGACCCTGACGCTTGGATTCCGCAAACAGGAAGCTGGGCAGGTAGGCGATCCCAAGGCCCGATATCGCAGCATTCAGCAGTGACTGACCATCATTCACCGTCAGCCAGCCAGCGGTGCGGACCTGGCGCTTTTCGCCCGAGGGGGCAATCACCTTCCAGACGTTGCCGTTGGCCTGGTTCGAGTAGTGGAGCAGTTTATGCTCGTTCAGGTCGTCGATCTTCTGCGGGCGGCCGAATTTCTGGAAATAGGACGGTGCGCCGATCATGCGCTTGGTCGTTTCGGTCAGCTTGCGGGCGCGGAGTGAGCTGTCTTCCAGTTCCCCCACGCGGATGGCCATGTCGAAGCCTTCGGAGATGAGTTCGACATAGCGATTGTTCAGCACCATGTTCACGGTGATGTCGGGGTATTCCAGAAGGAAATCGCCCAAGGATCGGCGACAGCAGGTTCACCCCGAAATCGGTTGCGACCGAGATTCGGAGTAAGCCTGACGGTGCCGATTGCATTGAGGTTACCAGCGCATCCGCCTCTCCTGCATCGTTCAGGACGCGGCGGGCGCGGTCGTAATAGGCGAGGCCGATCTCGGTCGGGCTGACCCGGCGCGTGGTGCGGTTCAGAAGGCGTGCGCCAAGGCGGGCTTCCAGTGCGGAGACGTGTTTGGAGACGGCGGATTTGGAAATCCCCATCTTCTTGGCCGCGTCCGTGAAGCCGCCCTGGTCTACTACCGTGGCAAAGGCTTCCATTTCGGTCAGTCGGTCCATTGTCGTCCCCTAGCAGACTGTGCGGGTTGCAACGACCGTATTGGTTGCGAATTCGGGCAATATTGCGGTGCGGTAACGTCGCCTTCGGGGTATTGTAAGGGACCGATCATGGCAGACAGATCGGCTTCGCGTCACAGTTGCGCGGCGACACGGGCCCCCTGGTCGATCGCGCGCTTCGCGTCAAGCTCGGCTGCAACGTCGGCCCCGCCGATAACGTGATGTTTTATACCAGCAACTGTCAGCGCGTCCGCCAGAACGCGATGCGGTACCTGTCCGGCACAGAGGATCACGTTGTCCGCGCCGATCAACTCAGGGTTTTGCGCTGCGGGATCGGTGGCGACCTCAAGCCCTTCCGGAGTGATGCGGAAATAGGTGAGGCCGCCCTGCATTCGGACGCCCTTTGCCTGCAGGCTGGCACGGTGGATCCAGCCGGTGGTCTTGCCGAGTTTTCGACCGGGTTTTTCTGCCTTGCGCTGCAAGAGCGTGACCTGACGCGCGGGCGGGCGGGGCTGCGGGCCTTCGGGCGCAAGCCCGCCGGGTGACAGCGCGGGGTCTCCCACCCCCCATTCCTGCCGCCAGAGGGCGGGATGTTGCGTCGGGCTTTCGCCCTGGTGAACCAGGTATTCGGCTACGTCGAAGCCGATGCCGCCGGCGCCGACGATCACGGCGCGCGGGCCGACGGGTGCCCCACGCAGCACGTCGGTGTAGCCCAGCACATTCGGGCCCTCCTCGCCCGGAATGCCGGGGTCGCGCGGCAGGACGCCTGTAGCGATGACGACCTCGTCAAAGGGGCGGAGGATGTCGACGGTGGCCTCGGAGTTGAGGCGGACGTCGACTCCGGTGACGCGCGCCATCGTCTGGAACCACTGGACGAGTCCGTGGAATTCCTCTTTTCCCGGCACCTGCCTGGCAAGGTTCAACTGGCCGCCAAGTTCGGAGCTGGCTTCGAAGAGCGTCACCGCGTGGCCGCGTTGGGCGGCGACCAGGGCGCACATCAGGCCGGCAGGCCCTGCGCCGACGACGGCAACCGTCCTGGGAGAGTCCGTCGAGGGATAGGTCAGCACCGTTTCGTGGCAGGCGCGGGGGTTCACCAGACAGGATGTGAGGCGCCCTGAAAAGGTGTGGTCGAGGCAGGCCTGGTTACAGGCGATGCAGGGGGCGATCTGATCTGCGCGCCCCGCAGCGGCCTTGGCGACGAAATCGGGGTCGGCCAGGAAGGGGCGGGCCATCGAGACCATGTCAGCCATGCCCTGCGCCAGCAGGTTCTCGGCGACTTCGGGCGTATTGATGCGGTTCGAGGTGATGACGGGGATAGAGATCTCGGGCCGCAGGCGCGCGGTGAGCCAGGCGAAGGCGGCGCGAGGGACAGAGGTGGCGATGGTGGGCACGCGCGCCTCGTGCCAGCCGATGCCGGTGTTGATCAGGGTGGCACCTGCGGCTTCGACGGCTTTGGCCAGCACCGTGACTTCGTCCCAGGTGGAGCCGCCGGGAACCAGGTCGATCAGGGACAAGCGGTAGATCAGGATGAAATCCGGGCCGACGGCGGCACGTACACGGCGGACAACCTCAACCGGCAGGCGCATCCGGTTTTCGTATGGGCCGCCCCAGCGGTCGGTGCGCCTGTTGGTGTGGGTGACGAGGAACTGGTTGAGGAAGTAGCCTTCGGACCCCATCACTTCGACACCATCATAGCCCGCCTCCTGCGCGCGGATAGCGGCGGTGACGATGTCGGCGATCTGCTTTTCAATCCCCGCCTCGTCCAGTTCGCGGGGCGGGAACGGCGAGATCGGGGATTTGAGGGGCGAAGGGGCGACGCACTCTTTCCCATATGCGTAGCGCCCGGCGTGAAGGATCTGCATGGCGATGCGACCGCCTGCGGCATGGACACGGCTCGTGACGGTGCGGTGGTTGGCAATGTCAGTGGCGGTGTAGAGGCCCGCCGCACCAGGAAAGACGCCTCCCTCGGGGTTCGGGGCCATGCCGCCGGTGACCATCAGCGCCACCCCACCGCGCGCGCGGGTGGCGTAGAATTCGGCCACGCGGTTCCAGTCTCCGGTCTCTTCGAGGCCCGTATGCATGGACCCCATCATCACCCGGTTCGGCAGCGTGATGTGACCCAGGTCGAGCGGTGCCAGAAGGTGCGGATAAAGCGTCATCGAATGGCCTCCCTGCCCTATGGCTCAAGAATGGCGGGGCGGCTCCGTCGGGTCACGCGCAACGCGGCGTCACGGGCGACGGCGGGTGAGAACGGGCGTGCCGGTGGCGGCAATGCGGGCGATGGCCGCGTCGATGCCTTCATAGCCGGTGGCCATGATATGCCCGTAGGCGTGGATCAGGCGGGTCGCGTCGGCCACCGTCGCGACGTGGCCCTTCCAGAAGATCAGGTCGCCCCGCCTGAGGGGTGCATCCGGGGCAATTTCCGTGCCGACCGATTGTGCCTGCAGGTCGCTGTCGCCGGGACAGGGGATGCCGCAGGCAAGGAGAGACGCCTGCACGAGGCCCGAACAATCGATCCCCGCGCGGCTGTTGCCCCCCCAGAGGTAGGGTGTGCCGAGGAACAATTCGGCTACGGTTACGGGATCAGTCTCAAGGCTGTTCACAGGCGCAAGATGGACCATCGGTAGGAAGCCATCGGGCGTTTCGGCAAACCGATCGGACTGGCCTGTGACGGTGACGCGCGCGCCGAAGCTGAGGCTGGATGTCTCATGCGCCTGTACCCGGGGTTCGGGGTAGAGGTGGGTCGCGGGGGCGGCGACGCGATGGGTCGGGGTGCCGACGGGGCCGACGGCCTGATCGGAAACATAACCGCAGTATCCGTCCTTGGCGGATTGCAGGAAGACCCAACCCTCATGCCGGTCGATGACGGTGACGGGATCTCCAAGAAGCAGTTGCCGGTCCCGCGCGCCATCAGGTGCCTTGCAGAGATCGGTCAGCGCGAGGGCAATGCTTGCCCGCTCGCCCGGCACATAGCGCGGGGCCGCGATGGTGCCGCGCAGCGAGTTGAGTGCCGCGCGATCGTTGGCGGGGGTGAGTTGGCGGTCCAAGGGGTCAGAACCCAAGCATCGCGGGCAGGGCTTCCAGCACCGCGCGCGCGCCCTGACCGACACCGCCCTTGGGTCGGGCCGGGGCGTCGGCGGGCTGGTGGCCATAAAGATCGAAATGCAGGTAGCGTGCTTTTCCTGCAAAACGGCGCAGAAACAGCGCGGCAGTGACGGAGCCGGCCATGCCGCCTGCGGGGGCGTTGTCGAGATCGGCGATGCCGGGTTCGATCATGGTTTCGTAGGGCGTCCAGAAGGGCATGCGCCAGACCGGATCACGCACTTGCGCGGCACCAGCTTCGAGGGCCGAGACGATGGTAGGGTCGTCCGTGTAATAGGGGGCGAGGTCGGGGCCAACCGCGACACGGGCCGAGCCGGTGAGGGTGGCCATCGAGATCAGAAGGTCTGGCGTTTCCTCCTGAGCATAGGCCAGCGTGTCGCCCAAAATCAGTCGGCCTTCGGCATCGGTGTCGTTCACCTCCACCGTCAGGCCGTTCCGCGCCGTCAGGATGTCGCGCGGGCGCATCGCGCAGCCCGAGACGGAATTCTCGACCGCGGGCACGAGGACGCGCAGGCGCAGGGGAAGGTCGAGCGCCATGATCATCTGGGCAAGCCCCATCACAGTGGCGGCCCCGCCCATGTCCTTCTTCATAAGGTGCATACCCGAGGTCGGCTTGAGGTTCAGGCCGCCGGTATCGAAGCACACACCCTTGCCGACGAGGGTCAGCGAGGGGCCGGACCTGCCCCAGCGCAGCTCAAGAAGGCGCGGGGCACGGTCGGACGCCCGGCCCACGGCGTGGACCATGGGGAAGTTGTTCGCCAGCAGGTCATCGCCGCAGATCGCGGCATGCGAGGCGCCGTGGCGTTGGGCAAGGGCGACGACGGCATCTTCCAGCTCCTGCGGACCGAGGTCGGAGGCTGGCGTATTGATAAGATCGCGCGTCAGGTACTCGCCAGCCGCGATGGCCTCGATCCGCGCCGCGTCGCAGCCCGGGGGGGCCTTCAGCTGGGCGGCAGGGGGTGTTGCGGGTTTGTAGCGCGTAAAGCGGTACTGCTCCAGCAGCCAGCCGAGGGCCGCCTCGTCAAATTCGGCTTGGGCAAGATCGCCCTCAAGGTGCCAGAGTTCCTGCGGGCAACGCAGACGCGGCTTTTGCGAGAACGAAGCGACCTCGCGCGCGGGTTTCGGGCGTGCCGTAGCCGATGACAGCTCCCCCCAGTCCATCGTTGCCGGGGAGGAGAACGACCTCTCCCAGAGCCGCACCGAAACCTGCACTGGTGAGCCAGGCACGACTGGGCTCTGGCTGGGCCGCAAGCCAGTCCACCAGCCGATCCTTCGGCACGACATGAAGCGGCAAGGATGGGCTGGCGGGGTCGGCGAAGTGGGGGGGCATGGAAAGGTCCGGCGCAGTTTCGAGTGCGCGCGAGCCTAGTCGTTCCCTGCCCGCCTGCAAGCCCCAAGGACTGGCCTCAAAGCTTGCGGTCGAGCAAATCCTTATCGGTGGCGAGTGACCGTTCGGCGATACGCATCATCCGCGCCCAGACGGCGGCGAAGGCCGTGGCATCGCCCCGCTCGATGCAGAGGCGCAACTCCGTTGAGATCGTCCCGAGACTGACCATGCCCAGGTGCTCGGCCATCCGTTGAAGCCGACGCAGGTGACGCTGCAGGTCGGCCATGTCGTGCTGGCGCACCTGCTCGGCGATCCCTGCCAACGTCAGCGCGACTTCGCTGAGTGCGCGAGTCACGACTTGCTCTGCTGCGGTCGTCCCGAGATCCCGATAGATCGCCACGATTGGCTCTGCGTCCAGCTTGACACGTTCCTTCGGCCGCAAGGCCGTTATGTTGCCCGTCATTTCACCCAACACCTTCCCGCACACACCCCACACATACTTTGACTACCCTACTGAAGAAAAGGTTGCTTCGGCAGAAAGAAATCGCTCGAATTTTCTGCACCCGCAGCCTAGGAAGGCCGGTGGACGCCCCGGATGGATGCACGACATGGATCTTGCCAGACCGCTTCCCGCCTATCTGATCCAGCGGTTTCACGGCTGGCGGGCGACGACCTACCAGGACAACAAGGCCTGGTATCGCAGGCTGGCCGAAGCTGGGCAGATGCCGCGGGCGATGGTGATTTCGTGCTGTGACAGCCGGGTCCACGTGACATCGATTTTCGGGGCTGACGAAGGCGAATTCTTCATCCATCGCAACGTGGCTAATCTGGTTCCGCCGTTCAATCCGGACGGCCAGTATCATGGCACCTCGGCCGCGGTGGAATATGCGGTCACGGCGTTGCGTGTCGCGCACATCGTGGTGCTTGGGCACTCGAACTGCGGCGGCGTGAAGGGCTGCCATGACATGTGCCTGGGCCGTGCGCCCGAACTTGAGGCGGCGTCGAGTTTCGTCGGGCGTTGGATGGATATCCTGCGCCCGGGGTTCGATCGGACGGCGGGGGTGGAAGCTGGTTTGCGGGTGCGCGCCATGGAAAAGGCTGCGGTGCTGATAAGTCTCGAGAACCTTTTGACCTTTCCGTTCGTGCGGCAGGCGATTGAGGACGAGCGGCTGACTTTGCACGGCCTGTGGACCGATACCGGCGCGGGCGATCTTGAGCAGTATGATCCGACGAGCGGGAGTTTCTTGCCGGTCTGATGTTCGCTGGTCCGTCAGACCGCTGGCGGGAGATACCCCTCGAATGTCACGTTCTGGGCGACCTTGCGCGCCATTGCTTCAGCCGCGGGCGAGCGGATGGTCCAGCAGAGGATGGCCGCTCCTTTGGACTTCAATTCGGCGACGCGCGGACGGGCAAGGTCGCTGGCCTCGTGCGAGATGAAAGTGGCACCGGTACGGTCATAGTCGGGTATCTGACGCAGGCGTTCGCAGGTGGCGGGGGTGAGTTCGGCCCAATCCGCGGGGCGATAGGACGACGTGACCAGTCCTCGCGGAATCGCGGGAGAGAGGCGGGCGAGTTCGGCCACCGCGTGGGGATTGAACGACATGAAGGCGACCGGACCCTGATAGCCGCGCAGGGCAGAGATGGCGGCGGCCTCGAGGCGACCGTCGGTCACGGACATGCTGCCGGTCTGGTCCTTGAACTCGATCAGCAAGGGGACGCGACCCCTCACCAGGGCGAGAATATCGGACAGGGTGGGGATGCCGTCTTCCGAGTCATGAAGGCGCATTGACGACAGTTCTGTTGCGGTGCGGGCGTTTACGGGGCCCTCCTCTCCGGTGAGCCGGTCGAGCGTGTCGTCGTGAAACACCATTGCCTGCCCGTCAGAGGAAATCTGCAGGTCGATCTCGATCGGGTAGCCTGCCTCGAGGGCGGCTTTCACGGCACTTCGGGAGTTCTCGGGCCGGCCCCGTTCGCGGTCGTGCAGGGCGCGGTGGGCGATGGGCCGGCGCAGGAAGGATGGCGGGCAGCGGGACGGGTGAGGTCACGGGCGGATCTCGAATATCCCCTCGATCTCCACCGCGACACCAAGCGGCAGGCTGGCCGCCGAGACGGCGGAGCGGGCGTGCCGACCCGCATCGCCGAGCACGGCCACAAGGAAATCCGAGGCGCCATTGATGACCTTGGGCTGGTCGGTGAAGTCAGGGGTCGAGTTGACGAAGCCCGTCAGCTTGATGGCGCGCACGAGCCGTGAAAAGTCGCCCCCACAGGCTTTTCGAACCTGCGCGAGCAGGCTGATGGCGCAGCGCTGTGCGGCGGCGGCCCCGGCAATCACGTCCATGTCTGCACCGAGTCGCCCCTTGATGAGGCCTTGAGCATCCTGGCTGATCTGGCCCGACACGTGCACGAGATTGCCCACCGTGACGAAGGGCACGTAGTTCGCGGCAGGGGCCGGAGCATCTGGCAGGACTACGCCAAGCTCGGTCAGGCGTTGTTCGATCGCGGTCATGGTAACCTCCCTTGAATGGGTGCGACGCTAGCCGGGGCGGAAGAGGGCAGCAACCCCATGGGGTATGCTCAGCCTTTGCGCAAAACCGTCATTTGGCGGTCACTGTCTGGCACTGTATTGCCGATGAACGCAAGTTACTGCTTGTCTCCAGCCATAAGACGCTATTGTCAGGTGCTCTGTTGCCTTGAGAATTGGACAATGCCGATCAGTTCCCTCACCGTCGCACCGGCATTGCCGAAGTCGCGCCTGCGCGCCGTCACGCTCGTGATGGCACTGGGTGTGCTTGCAGCTTGTGGCCCGAAGCCTGCTTCAGGCATTTATGACCCGTTGGAGCCTACGAACCGGGCGATCCACAACTTCAACAAGTCGATCGACCGGGCGGCAGTCCGGCCCTCGGCCAATGCCTATGGCACCGTTCTTCCCGGACCGCTGCGCCAGGGCGTCCAGAACTTTGCGTTGAACCTGGGTGAACCGAGCAACCTTGCGAACAACGTGCTTCAGTTCCGGCTGGATGATGCGCTGGTCAATACGGTGCGATTCGCGGTGAATACGACGGTCGGGGTTGGCGGGTTCTTCGATCCCGCAACTGCGATGGGCATTCCCGACCCGCGCACGGATTTCGGCGAGACGCTGGCGGTCTGGGGGGTGGGCGAGGGCGCGTTCATCGAACTGCCGATCGCCGGGCCTTCCACGGTGCGCGACACTGTGGGCATCGTCGTGGACCTGGTCTATGATCCCATGCGGTATATCCTGCCCACAGCCGAAGCCAACTATGCCACCGGGATTCAAGTTGCTGCCGGTCTGGGACGGCGCTACCGGTACTCGAAGACGATCGACTCCCTGCTCTACGAGAGCGCTGACAGCTATGCACAGACGCGTCTGCTGTACCTTGAAAGCCGTCGATTCGAGTTGGGACAGAAGACCGAGGGCGAAGGTGACTTCGTCGATCCGTATGAGGACCCCTATGGCGAATGACCTGACACGGCGTGATTTTATTGGCCTTGGCCTTGCCGGGCTTCTTGCTGTCGGCACGATGACGGTCCGGCCGGGTGCAGCCTATGCCCTTACGGTGGATGAGGCGCGAGGCCTTATCGACAAGGTCGTGGGCGAGGTGAACCGGGTAATCAGTTCGGGAGGCTCCGAAGCGAAGATGCTGCAGCAGTTCGAGGCGCTGTTCGTGCGCTATTCGGACGTGCCGGTAATCGCACGCTCGGTCCTTGGTCCGGCGGGGAGAAGCGCGAGCAAGGCCCAGATGCAGGCCTTCACCAAAGCCTATCAAGGCTATATTTCACGCAAGTATGGCCGGCGGTTCCGCGAGTTTATCGGCGGCAAGATCGAGGTTGTCGATGCGCGCCCGGTGAAGACCTATTTCGAAGTCATTTCGACGGCCTACCTGCAAGGCGAGGCACCGTTCGACGTGCGGTGGCAGGTCTCCGACAAATCGGGGCGGCTGTTGTTCTTCAATATCATCATTGAGGGTGTGAACCTGCTTGCATCCGAACGGACCGAGATCGGCTCGATGCTGGATGCGCAGGGCGGCAACATCGACGCTCTGGTCGCGCAACTCGACAAGACCTGAGGCGCGCGCCGACAGGCGGGACAGGGTGGCGGGAGCGCGTCCGCCGCCCATTTTGACCTTCAGTTCTTGCCCTGCAGGGCGCCCAGCACTTCACGCAAGATATTCTCGGCCATGTCGGGCTGCCGCTGCTGCCGGCCATCCGCACCCGCCGGTTGCGAGGGGTCGGTGCCGGGCGCGGTGGCTCCGGTGGGCGGGGTTCGTGGTTCGGGGATGAACATCGGCAGCGGGCTGGGTGGAATGCCCTCGTGCACACGGACCATCACCTCGTGCCAGATCTCGGCGGGCAGGCCGCCGCCGGTCACGCCGGTGAGCGGGTGTGTTGTCGTCGTATCCCATCCAGACACCCGCCACGTAATCGGCGGAGAAGCCCGACAAACCAGGCATCGCGCGCGGCCTGGGTCGTGCCGGTCTTTCCCGCCACCTGCCGGTCATCGAGGCGCGCCCGCGTGCCGGTGCCGGCCTCGACCACCTGGGTCATCATGTAGGTGAGTTCAAGCGCGGCCTGTTCCGAGATGACGCGGTCGCCAAGCCCGCCTTCCTGGCCCATCAGCGGGGTCTCGTCGCCCTGAAGCTGCAGGTCGATCAGGCCATAGGGTTGCACTGCCGAACCGCCGTTCAGGATGCCCGCATAGGCCCCCGTCATGTCGATCAGCGTCGCTTCGGATGCGCCGAGGGCGAGCGCGGGGCCCGCGGCGAGATCGCTTTTCAGGCCGAACTTGTTGGCGATCTCGCGCACGCGGTCGCGGCCAAGAGCCTCGGACACGCGGACGGCGGGAATGTTGCGAGATTCGGCGAGGGCCCTGGTCAGCGTCATCATGCCGTGAAACTCGTGATCGTAGTTCGACGGCGTCCAGGGGCCCGAGCCGGGGATGTTGAGCGTCAGCGGGCTGTCGTCGACGAAATCTGCGGCGGAGTAACCGTAATCGAGAGCGGCGGCATACACGAAGGGCTTGAAGGCCGAGCCGGTCTGCCGGAGGGCCTGCGTGGCGCGATTGAACGACCCTGCCTGTTCGATCTTGCGACCGCCGACCATGGCGCGCACTGCGCCGTCGGCGGACATCACGACAACCGCCGCCTGCGCCTTGGAGTTACCCTTTACCTTTGTGGCGAAGACATCGGCCAGCGCACTTTCTGCGGCGCTCTGGAGCCGTTGGTCGAGTGTGGTGTGGATGATCACGTCTTCGGTCGTGTTTTTCGTCAGGAAGGCGGGGCCGGATTCCATGACCCAGTCGGCAAAAGCCCCGCCCGAGCGGGTTTGCGCGGCCTCGGAGAGTTGCGCCGGATGGGCGCGCGCATCGTCGGCCTCGGCCTTCGTGAGATAGCCTTCCTCCTCCATCAGGCCGACGATGACGCTGGCCCGTTCGCGAGAGCGTTCAAGATTGTTGGTGGGGGCGAAGTACGACGGCGCCTTCAGCAGGCCCGCAAGCATCGCGGCCTCGGCGGGCGTGACGGCGTTCGCGCTTTTGCCGAAGTAACGCTGTGCTGCGGCCTCGAACCCGCGCGTGCCCGCGCCAAGATAGGCCCGGTTGAGGTAGATCGTAAGGATCTCGTTCTTGGAATACTTGGCCTCCAGCGCGAAGGCGAAGGGCATTTCCTTGAGCTTGCGCACGATCCCGCCGCCGCGGCAGTCGGCCTCGTATTCGCCTTCCGACTTCCACTTCGTGGGATCGTAGGGGACGCCGAGGCAGAGCAGCTTCGCGACCTGCTGGGTGATGGTCGAGCCGCCGTTGCCGTCGAGTGGCCCGCGTCCTTCGGCAAGATTGATGCGAATCGCACTGATGATGCCGCGCGGGCTGACACCGAGGTGCCAGTAGAATCGGCGGTCCTCGGTGGCGACAATGGCGTTGCGCAGGTTCGGCGAGACGTGCTGCGCGTCGATCTGACCGCCGAATGTCTCGCCCCGCCAGGCGAAGACCTCGCCGTTGCGATCAAGCAGCGTGACAGAGCCGCGCGCGCGACCGTCGAGCAGATCGGTGACCGGGGGAAGCTTCTGATAGAAATAGAGCGTGACAGAGCCGGCAACGATGAAGACGAGAAGGGCCACGCGCCAGCCGATCGCCCATACAACGCGCAGAATCCAGCGCAGGATGCCACCGAAGAAGGCTACAATGGGGTTCCGGCTGGGCGGCCTGCGGCGCGGTGCAGGCTTGCCCTTCGCGGCTGGTGGCTTGCGCCCACCGCCATTGCCGCCGCCGCTGCGGGACGCGGCCGCCTTTTGCGCGACGACATATCGCCTGTCCGCGACCAGGGGTGGCCGCCCGTTTTCCGTCACGCTCATGCCTCATCCGCCCGTTCGTTGCGTGCGACTGCTTTTGACGGAGTGTAGCGCGCGCGGGCGGGAATGTGGAGCGCATGAACACGCGATTCGTATCTGTGATCCGCCAATAAAATAGGCTTTCCGATTAAAAAGTACAAAAAACAGGCATTAACTGTGGCGGAGATATGACGAACGCCCTGCCGCTTTCTTGTGCTTCGCCGCTATGCAGCATTGCGTGATGCGTGCTGGCCCTTCCTCGGGCCGATCACGGAAGGGGATCGACGTGAAACTCATCATAGCAGCAATCAAGCCGTTCAAGCTGGAAGAGGTCCGCGAAGCGCTGACCACGATCGGCGTCCGCGGGATGATGGTGACCGAGATCAAGGGCTTCGGCTCCCAGTCCGGGCACACCGAAATCTATCGTGGCGCCGAATACGCAGTGAACTTCGTGCCGAAGGTCCGGCTCGAGATCGTGGTCAGTGACAGCCTTGCCGACGCGGTGGTGGAGACCATCCGCAGCACGGCCAAGACCGACAAGATTGGTGACGGAAAAATCTTTGTGCTGAACGTCGAGCATGCCGTGCGGGTCCGCACCGGCGAGCTTAACGACGACGCGCTGTGATGGGCTTGAAGGGGAAAGTCTGAAAAATGAAAACATGGATGAAAATCGCGGGGCTTGCCGCAGCGTCTGCGCTGGCGGCCTTGCCGATCTGGGCGCAGGAAGCCACGACCGAAGCAACTGAAACGGTGACCGCAGCCGCGACCGAGGTCGTGCCCGTGATGGACAAGGGCGATGTTGCCTGGATGATGATCTCCACCGTGCTGGTGCTGTTCATGATCCTGCCAGGCGTCGCGCTGTTCTATGGCGGCCTCGTGCGCACCAAGAACATGCTTTCGGTCCTGATGCAGTCCACCGTCATCACCGCGTTGGTGATCGTCGTGTGGATATTCTGGGGCTACTCGATGGCCTTCGGTGACGCGCCGTCAGCCTATTGGGGCGGCCTTGGCAAAGCCTTCCTCTCTGGCGTGACGATGGAAAGCATGGCCGCGACCTTCACCGCAGGGGTGGTCATTCCCGAATACGTGTTCATCTGCTTCCAGATGACATTCGCAGCCATCACTGCGGCGCTGATCATCGGATCGTTTGCCGAGCGCGTGAAGTTCTCCGCGCTGATGCTGTTCATCCTCATGTGGGTCACGGTCGTCTACTTTCCGATCGCACACATGGTGTGGGACTCGGATGGCCTTGTCTATGGCTGGGGCGCGCTTGACTTTGCTGGTGGCACAGTTGTGCACATCAATGCCGGTATCGCGGCGCTGGTCGGCTGCATGATCATCGGGCCGCGCATCGGCTACAAGAAGGACAACATGTCGCCGCACTCGATGACGCTGTCGATGGTGGGTGCCGCGATCCTGTGGGTGGGCTGGTTCGGGTTCAACGCAGGGTCCAACCTGGAGGCCAATGGCGGCGCCGCACTTGCGATGATCAACACCTTCACCGCGACTGCGGGCGCGATCCTGGCCTGGGTGGTGATCGACATCGTGATGCACGGCAAGGCCTCGCTCCTTGGTGCAATCTCGGGGATGGTGGCAGGCCTCGTTGCGGTGACGCCGGCGGCCGGTTTTGCGGGCCCGGTCGGTGCGATCTTCCTCGGGGCGGTGGCAAGCCTTGTGTGCTACTTCTTCGTGGCGGTCGTGAAGCACCGTGCAGGCTATGACGACAGCCTCGATGTGTTCGGCATCCACGGCATCGGCGGGATCATCGGTGCCATCGGCACAGGTGTCGTAAACTCGGAAAGCCTCGGCGGCATCGGCTATGGCGACCTGTCCATGGGTGGCCAGGTGATGGTGCAGGTCCAGGCGGTGCTGGTGACCGTGGTATGGTCGGGTGTCGCGTCCTTCGTCCTCTACAAGATCGCGGACATGCTGATTGGCCTGCGCGTGAAGGAAGACGCCGAACGCGAGGGCCTCGATCTCGCCGAGCATGGAGAGCGCGCCTACACGTCCTGACGGAACGGTCGGGCCGGGGGGACATCCCGGCCCGAGACCATGCGCGGCTCTCCCCCGCGCAGGACGACGGCCCGGATGGCCCTCCCCCATCCGGGCCGGTTTTCTTAGCTGACGATGTCTGCGATGGCGCGGGCCAGGACAGGAACGGTCGCGGCGTTCAGCCCCGCGATGTTCAGGCGCGAGTCGCTGACCATATAGATACCACGCTCGCTCCGCAGGCGCTCGACTTCAGCCTCGGTGGCGCCAAGGCGGCTGAACATGCCGCGGTGCCGCGCGATGAAATCAAAGCGGTCGGAGTTGGTCAGACGGCGCAGTTCGTCCGCCAGAGACCGTCGCAAGGTGAGCATGCTGAGGCGCACCTCTTCCAGCTCGTGCTTCCATTCGGCGGTCAGGGTCCGGTCTTCAAGGATCATGGTGACGAGCCGCGCGCCATGGTCGGGCGGGAACGAGTAGTTCTGGCGATTCAGGTAGGCAAGGTTCCCCTGCAGCGTGCCGCGTTGCGCGACGGTTCCCAGCGCCATCAGCAACCCCGTGCGTTCACGGTAGATGCCGAAGTTCTTCGAGCAGGACGCGGCGATCAACACTTCCGGGAACCGTGCGGCGATCAGGCGGGTGCCGGCCGCATCTTCGTCAAGGCCATCGCCGAAACCCTGATAGGCAATGTCGATGAACGGGACAGCGCCTTTCGCCTCAAGCACATCGGCGACTGCGGACCATTCGGAAAGCGTCAGGTTCGCACCTGTCGGGTTGTGACAGCAGCCGTGCAGCAGCACCACGTCTCCGGGTTTGACACTGGGCCAGATCCGCCAGCATCCCCTCGATATCCACGCCCCGTGTCACAGGATCGAAGTAGCGGTACTCGGCCATCGGGATGCCGAGGTAGCGAATGATCGAGGGATGGTTCGGCCAGGTCGGATTGGAGAGCCAGATGGTTGCCTTGGGCGATGCCATCCGGATCAACTCCAGCGCCTGCCGGATGGCGCCCGTGCCGCCGGGTGTCGCAACTGCTGCCACCTGGTCCTGCCGGAAGGCGTTGCCGAGGATGAGCGTCGAGACTGCCGTATGGAAGGCAGGTTCGCCGGCGAGGCCGGTATAGGTTTTCGTCGTCTCGGCCTCCCACAGCAGCTTTTCGGCCTTCTTGACGGCGCGCATTACCGGAGTCAGGCCGGTCGCGTCCTTGTAGACGCCAACGCCAAGGTCGATCTTGGTATCGCGCGGATCGTCCCGATACATCTGGATGAGCTGCAGGATCTTGTCCTGCGGCTGCGGCTTCAGCGCGTCGAACATCGATCTACCCCTTCGCCACCTTCAGGTCGTCATACATGCCCCACTCCGCCCAGGAGCCGTCATAAAGCGCGTGGCTGCGGTGCCCGATCCGTTCAAGCGCAAGGCTGAGGATCGCCGCAGACACGCCCGAGCCGCAGGACGTGATGACCGGTTTCGACAGGTCCACCCCCGCCGCTTCGAACACCGCCTTGAGGGCGGGGATGTCCTTCATCGTGCCGTCGGGGTCCAGAAGTGTGGCGAAGGGCACATTCTTCGATCCGGGGATGTGGCCAGCGCGCAGGCCGGGCCGCGGTTCAGGCGCCTCGCCCCTGAAGCGGGGGGCGGAGCGGGCGTCGATGATCTCGGCGTCGCCCAGCTTCGAGGAATGGGCGACCTGCGTCACGTCCTTGACCAGAGAGGCATTCCGCTGGACGGTCATGTGACGGTCCTTGACGATCGGGGCCATGTCTTCGACCGGGCGACCCTCGGTGCGCCATTTTGGAAAGCCGCCGTCCAATACCGCGACGTCGGTCTTGCCCATGAGACGGAAGGTCCACCAGACACGGGGGGCCGAGAAGATGCCCGCGCTGTCATAGACGACAACCTGGTGCCCGTCACCCACGCCCATAGCCCGCATCCGGCTGATGAACTTCTCGGGTGGCGGAGCCATGTGGGGCAGGGCCGAGCGCTGGTCGGAAATCTCGTCGATATCGAAGAACCGGGCACCGGGGATATGGGCGGCCTCGTACTCGCCCCTCGGATCACGCCCTGCATCCGGCAGAAACCATGAGGCGTCGAGCACCCGCAGATCGGGGTCTTTCAGGTGGGTTTCGAGCCAGGCAGTCGAAACAAGCGTTCTGGGATCGTCAGCGGCCATCGTGCCCCTCCCGGTTTCACCTGCAACCCATAGCCGGGTGGGTGCGGGGTGGGCAAGACGGGTTCCGCCTGGGCCGGGCGCGACGAAGGGCGCTCCCGGCCGAGCGGTATCCTCAGGACTTGGAGAGTGCCCCCTTGATGATGCTGACGAGCACCATGACAATCGCGCCGCCGACGCCGCCGGACGCGACGGATGACAGGAATGCGCTGACGTCGAGTCCGCCGGCCGCAGCCGCCCCCGCGCCGCCCAGAAGCGCCGACACGATCTGCCCGCCGATGCCACCGCCAAGAATACCAGCCAGAGAATTGCCAAGCGTGCCAAGGCTCTGGTTCTTGAGAAGGCCACCAGCAACGTTTCCGCCCACGGCCCCAGCGATCAATTGAATGAGAAGTTCCATATGGTCTCTTTTCCCTCTGGCCTGAATTCGTTTTAAACACCCGGTCGACGGGCCATCGCCGCCAAAGCAGAGTGATTATGCGCGATCTTGGAGAAAAGTCAGCAAAAAAGCCGCTTTGTCAGCCTTGCTTCAACAAACGGGCCTTTTCGCGGCTCCAGTCGCGTTTGGCTTCGGTATCGCGCTTGTCGGAAAGCTTCTTTCCCTTCGCGACACCCAGTTTCAACTTAACGATCCCGCGGTCGTTGAAATACATCGCGATGGGAACAATCGTCATGCCTTCCCGCGCGGTTGCGTTCCACAGGCGGCTAAGTTCCTTTTTACTGACGAGAAGTTTGCGTCGGCGGCGTTCTTCATGTCCGAAAGTCTTGGCCTGGAGATAGGGGGCGATGTAGCCGTTGATCAGCCAAAGTTCGCCACCTTCGACATTGGCATAGCTTTCGGCGATGTTCGCCCCACCCTGCCGAAGGGATTTTACTTCGGACCCCTCCAGAATGATGCCAGCCTCCAGATCGCTTTCGATGAAGTAATCGAAGCGGGCGCGCCGGTTCTCGGCGATCAGTTTGGAATTAGGGTCGGATTTCGGGACCATCGTCAGCACGAGATAGGTGAGCGGGGCCCGAGAGTCCAGCCGCCCTTGGCCATTGCGGGGGTCGAGAGCAGGCTGCTACCCTCGCACAGCAGGGCGCCGTTTCTCTGCACGGCAAAGGTGCGCCATGCTGATCCAGATCCTCGCCGGTTCGATCCTGCTGATCGTCAACATTACGCTGGCTGCTGTTGCCGCGATGCTGCTGGAGGTTGCCTTCACGCGTATCCACCCTTGGCTGCTGCGCGAGCCGCATCGGCCAAAACTGGTGTTGCTGGTGGCGGGTGTCTCGGTCTGGCTTCTGGGGGTAATCACGGCGGGGGTGTGGGTCTGGGCGATGGCGTACCACTGGCTTGGTACGTTCGGGACGCTGGAGGAAGCGGTCTATTTCTCGATCGTCTGCTTCACGACGCTTGGCCTGGGCGATGTGATCCTTCCGCACGACTGGCGCATTCTCGCGGGGATGGAGGCTGCCAACGGCTTCGTCAATTTCGGCCTGCTCTGCGCGCTGTTCATCGAGGCGCTTCGGCAGATCCGCCTGAACCAGATGGAGCTGCGTCGGCGGCGGGGCAACTGACGGCCAGGCGGCAAGGCGTCGGCACCGCCGGCCCTCGCGCTGTCGTGCAGAGCTTCGTGCGCCGGTCGTGCCGGGGCAGAGGCGATGGCCGTCAATGCCCTATGTCAGCCCGGCCGAGCACGGTGACCCGCCGCGCGCGAAGCAGCGTGTAAAGGCCGCTTGCCACGACGATGATGCTGCCGATCAGTGTCATCGCATCGGGTTGCTCGCTGAAGACCAGCATTCCAAGAATCAGCGCGAAGACAAGGCGTGTGTAGCGAAAGGGTGTCACGACCGAGACCTCACCCGTCCGCATCGCGACGGTCAGCGCGTAATAGGCCGCGACGCCCACCACGGTAGCCGCCGCAAGCGTAGCCGCCGCTGTGGATGTGGGCATGATCCCGCCGCCCGACACAGCGAGCAACATGGCGCCGGTCGGAACCATCATCGCAAAGCCATAGATGCCGAGCTGAAAGTTCGACAGGACGGGCGGTGCCGCGCGGGTGGCAAGATCACGCCCCGCAAAGCCAAGCGTCCCGAGGACCGCAAGCAGCGACAGGGCGGTAAAGCCTTCAAGGCCGGGTCTCAAGATGACAAGGACACCCAGAAAGCCGATGGCGATTGCCGTCCAGCGCCGCCAGCGGACGGTCTCGCCAAAGATCAGCGCTGCCCCCAGGACGACGACCAGCGGCGTGGCCTGCAGGATTGCCGAGGCGCTCGAGAGCGGCGTGAAGGCAATGGCGAGGGTGTAGAAAAGCCGCCCCGCCACCTCGAACACGCAACGGATCAGCAGGACCGGGGTCAATATGGCGGGGTGCAGGATTGCCTCGCCCCGCCGGGCGGCGAGGATCGCAAAGCAGACCATGCCGCCCGTGCCGAAGATCATCAGGATCTGACCCACCGGCAGCTCGCGTGCCGCGGATTTCAGGAACATGTCCTCGACCGAAAAGCCGGCCATTGCGGCGACCATCCACAGACTGCCGAGGGCGTTGGGCGTCATGAGCAATGCCTGTGGCGGAGGCGCAGCCCCTTCGGGCTGCAGCCCATCAGTTCAGCAACCCGGCGTGGCGCATCGCCGCGTCAATCCGGGCTTTCGTGCCCTCGGTCAGCCCGACGAGCGGCAGGCGCACCTCCTCGGTGCAAAGGCCAAGGCGCGACAGGCCATACTTCGCGCCTGCAAGTCCGGGCTCGATGAAGATCGCCTCGTGCAGTGGCATCAGGCGGTCCTGATATTCCAGCGCGGTGGCATAGTCGCCCGCAAGCGTCGCCGCCTGAAACTCGGCACACAGCTTGGGCGCGACATTGGCCGTCACGCTGATGCAGCCCACGCCGCCATGGGCGTTGAAGCCGAGCGCCGTGGCATCCTCGCCCGAGAGCTGGATGAAATCGGCCCCGCAGGTGGCGCGCTGCTGGCTGACCCGCTCGATCTTGCCGGTGGCATCCTTGACGCCGATGATCCGGGGCAGCTGGGCCAGCTTGCCCATCGTCTCGGGCGTCATGTCGACCACGGACCGGCCGGGGATGTTGTAGATGATGATCGGCAGCGTGCAGCAGTCGTGCAGCGCGGTGAAATGCGCGATCAGGCCCGGCCTGGGTGGGCTTGTTGTAGTAGGGCGTGACGACGAGGGCGGCATCGGCGCCGACCTTTTCGGCGTGGCGGATCAGGCGGATGCCCTCGACGGTGTTGTTCGACCCGGCACCCGCGATGACCGGCACCCGGCCGCGCGCCGCCTTCACCACTTCCTCGACGACGGTTTCGTGCTCTTCGTGGCTCAGCGTCGGGCTTTCGCCGGTGGTGCCCACCGGCACGAGGCCGGTCGACCCCTGCTCGATCATGCCAGTCGACCAGGTGTTTCAGCGTGTCGAGATCCAGATCGCCGTTCTTGAACGGCGTCACCAGGGCAGGAATGGACCCCTTGATCATGGCACGCGTCTCCTCTTCGGGCGGGATGGCAGCGAGTTGCCCCGGTTGCAAACTGCGCCTTCCTATCGGGCGGCGCGGGACTTGCCAACTGGCGCTGGCGGGCGAAGCGGGCCTTGGCGTGATTGTGTGTTGCGAAGGGGGACTCCGCAGGGCAAAAGATGCACCATGTCGATGCCGTTCCGCCTGCCCCTCCGCCCCCTGCTGCGCCTGGTGGCGCTGCTTCCCTTCTCTTTCGCGGCTCTGCCTGCCGAGGCCGATCCGGCGGGCGCGTTGCGCGTGGCGCTGGTCGACGTGGCGGCCGGCGACTGGGCGGGGGCAAAGTTGGCCGCCGAGGGACCGATCGCGAAGGATATCGTCGAATGGAACCGGCTGCGTGCGGGCGAGGCGCTGCTGGGCGACTACGAGGATTTCCTTGCACGGCGTCCCGACTGGCCGGGGCTGGCCCTGATCCGGCGCAAGGGCGAGGCTGCCGTGGCACGGTCCACCACGCCCGAGCGGGTGGTGGCATGGTTCCAGACCACTCAGCCTGTAACGGTCGAAGGGTCGGTCGCGCTGATGCGCGCCCTGTCTGCGCTGGGACAGGACGACGCCGCACGGGCCGAGGCCGTTCGGGCCTGGATCGCGCTGTCTTTTTCCTCGGATCAGGAGCAGGCGCTTCTCGCCACCTATCCCAAGGCGCTGGCCCAGGTGCAACGAGACGCGGCTGGATCGGCTCCTCTGGGAAGGCGAAGCGGTCGAGGCCGCGCGGATGTTGCCCCGCGTCGATCCGGATTGGCGCGCATTGGCCGAGGCGCGGCTGGCGCTTCGGGCGGATTTGCCGGGGGTGGACGGCAAGCTCAAGGCTGTGCCCAAGTCGCTCGCGAAGGATCCTGGCCTTGCCTATGAACGTTTCATCTGGCGGATGCGCAAGGACCGCTACGAGGACGCCGCCGCCCTGATCGTCGAGGTCAGCCAGAGCGCCGAAACACTGGGCCGTCCCGAGGAATGGGCCGAGCGCCGCGCGCTGCTCGCGCGGCGGCTGCTGCGCGACGGCGATGCGCGCATGGCCTATAGGGTTGCGGCCTCGCACCGGCTGGCGGGTGGCTCGGACTATGCCGATCTGGAATTCGTGGCGGGTTTCGTCGCGCTGCGCGGTCTTGGCGACGCCGGAGCGGCGCTGGAACACTTCCGGGCGCTTGGTGCCGCTGTCGCAACCCCCATCAGCCAAGCACGAGCCGCCTATTGGGAAGGCACGCGCCCTGGAGGCCCTGAAACGGCCGAAGGAGGCACAGGCGGCCTACGCTCGGGCAGCCGAGTTCCAGACGGCCTATTACGGGCTGCTGGCGTCGGAGCGCGCAGGCATCCCCCTGCGCATGTCCGTTCTGGGGCAGGATGCACTGCCGGACTGGAAGGGCGCGCCCTTCGCCAAATCGTCGGTATTCGAGGCGGCGGTGCTGTTGCTGCGTGCGGGCGACCGGGCGACGGCGAAGCGCTTTCTCCTGCATCTTGCCGAAGGGCTCGACCCACGGGAACTGGCCCAGCTTGGGGAGATGGCGCTCGCACGGAACGAACCGCATCTCGCGGTGCTGATCGGCAAAGAGGCAGCAGAGCGCGGCGTCATCATTCCGCGTGCCTACTTCCCGGTGACCGACCTGGTTCCGGACGGGTTGGCCGTCAGCCGCGCGCTTGCCCTGTCCATTGCACGGCGCGAAAGCGAGTTCGACCCGACCGTCATCAGCAGCGCAGGGGCGCGGGGGTTGATGCAGGTCATGCCTGCGACGGCGAAGTTGATGGCACAGAAAACCGGCCGAGCCTTTGAGGCGTCGCGTCTCACCACCGACCCTGCCTACAACGCGGCCCTCGGTGCCGCGTATCTGAAGCAACTCGTGGAAGAGTTCGGCCCGTCGATCGCCTTGATCGCGTCGGGCTACAACGCGGGGCCGGGACGACCGCGAAACTGGATCGAGCAGTTCGGTGACCCTCGCCGGGCGGATGTGGACGTGGTGGACTGGGTCGAGATGATCCCCTTCGCCGAGACGCGAACCTATGTGATGCGGGTGGCGGAATTGGTCGTCATCTATCGCGCCAAGCTGAAAGGCGCGGTGGGGCCGGTGGATATCTCGGGCGAGTTGAAGGGGTAGCACCCGGCCTCTGCCTGATACCGGAGGCAAGGGTCCGTTCAGGAGGCAGCCTTCGCCTGTACGCGCTGGCGCCAGAGCGTGAACACCCCGGCGCAGACGATCACCCCCGCACCAATGGCCACGTTCAGGTGAAGCGTCTCGCCGAACAGGAATATGCCGATGGCCGAGGCGAAAGCCAGTTGCAGATAAGCGAAGGGTTGCACGGCACTGGCTTCGGCCACCTCATAGGTTCGGATCAGCAGCCAGTGCGCCAGGCAGGCGGTGCAGCACAGCAGCGCCATCCAGCCCCAGTCGGGAAATGTCATTTCCTGCCAGTTCCACAACCCGATAGGCGTCATCGCCAGTGCGCCGACCGCGCCCGTCCAGAAGAAGCTGACCGAGGCCGCATCGCCGCGCGAGACGTAGCGCGTGAGCAGGGCGTAGAGCGCAAAGAGCAATGCGGAGAGCAGCGGGATGAGGGCCGCCGGAGAAAAGACGGCCACCCCCGGCTCCAGGATGATCAACACCCCCACAAATCCGATGCCGATCGCCGTCCACCGCCGCCAGCCGACCTTCTCACCCAGGATCGGCCCGGAAAGGGCGGCGACCAGCAGCGGGTAACAGGCAAAGACCGCATGGCTGGCGACGAGCCCGAGCAGTACGAATGCCAGCACGAGGATGCAGACCTCCAGCACCAGAAGAAGGCCACGCGCGATCTGCAATACCGGATGACGGGCGCGGATCGCAGCGCGTATTCCACCTGGCTTGCGCGCGGCTACCGCCATCACGAACAGCGCGAAGAACCAGTAGCGGATCATCACGACCATGAACACATTGTACTCGCCCGCCAGATGGCGCGAGATGCCGTCCTGCAGCGAAAAGACGAACGTGGCAGCGACCATCAGCCAGATGCCGAGGCGGGTGTTCTGCTCGGTCATTCGACGGGCATCGCGTTTGTCCGTGGCCGCGCGAGCGTCAGCGTGAAAATGCCCGCCGCCACGACGATGGCTGCTCCGATCACGACGTTGGGTTTCAGCACTTCGCCGAAAAGGAAGACGCCGACGAGGCTCACGAAGACGATCTGGAGGTAGGCGAAGGGCTGTACCGCGCTCGCTTCGGCCACTTCGTAGCACTTGATGAGGATCCAGTTCGCCAATACGGCCAGCCCGCCGTAGAGCACCATCCAGCCCCAGTCGGGCGTGGTCATCGGCTCCCATCGCGGCAGTCCGATCACGGTGATGAGTGCTGCACCGAGGATGCCCGACCAGAACAGGCTGAGGAAGGCATCCTCCACCTGCGTCGCGCGACGGGTCAGCAGCGAATAGAGCGCGAACATCACGGCAGAGGCGAGCGGCAGCAGGGCGGCGGGTGAAAAGACGCCCGAGCCGGGCCGCAGGATGACCAGCACGCCGATCAGACCCGCGCCGATCGCAATCCATCTGGCAAGGCCGACCTTCTCGCCAAGGACGGGGCCGGAAAGGGCGGCGATGATCAGGGGGCAGACAGCGAAAACCGCATGTGTCTCGATCAGGCCGATCATCGTGTATGCCGTTACGATCACGCAGATTTCGGCGATCAGAAAGGCCGCGCGGGCAAGGTGCAGCCAGAAATGGCGCGTGGCTGTCCCCGCGCGCAACCCGCCGGGGCGGCGCAGGGCGAGCATCACGACGAAGGCCGCGAACATCCAGTAGCGGATCATCACGACCATCAGCGTGTTGTATTCTGCCGCCAGATGCTTCGACAGGGCATCCTGCAGCGAAAAGGTGAAGACCGCCGCGATCATGAGAGCGATGCCGAGGCGGGTGTTCTGTTTCATGCGGCGCGTACGCCGGCGCTCATGTGGCGCTTGTTCCCGAACCCCGCGCGGCGCTCGACTGTGAAACCGGCCCCGGTCAACGCGCGGCGGACATGACCTGCCGCCGTGTAGGTGGCGAAGGTGCCGCCGGGCACAGTGTGGGCAGCAACCTGGTGCATGAGGATATCCGACCACAGTTCCGGGTTCTTCGCGGGCGAGAAGCCGTCGAGGAACCAGGCGTCCGCCAATCCGTTCCACAGCGGCAGCGTAACGCGAGCGTCGCCGGGAACGATCTGCACATCTATCCCCTCGATACTGAACGCGCGCCGACCCTCGGCCCATTGCGCGAGGAACGAGCCCGCAACGGCGCGCGCCTCGGGAAAAGCGTCGAGCGCGTGCGCGATGTCTGCGGTGGACATCGGGAATGCCTCGAAGGAGGTGAAGCGCAGGTGTCCCGGCTGGCCCGCCGCGCGCCAGGCGATCATCGCAGCCAGCATGTTCAGGCCGGTACCGAAGCCCAGTTCGGCGATGTGAAAGCCAGGGTGGAAGCGGGCGGGCAGATCGTTACCCGAAAGGAAAACATACCGCGCCTCGTCGAGGCCGCCCGCGAGCGAGAAGTACGGATCGTCGAACCGGGTTGCGACGGGAATCGTGCCATCCCTCCACTCCACCTCCGCCGTCTGGTCGTGTTCCGCCATTTGCCCTACACCCGGTCGCTGCGGACATAGGGCATAGGGCGTGGGGCATGGCAAGGCCGGATCTGACGGTGCGCGGGGCGGGGATCTTTGGGCTTTCCATTGCCTGGGCCGCCACCCGGCGCGGCGCGCGCGTGCGGGTGATCGAGGCCGTCGGGATCGGCGCAGGATCGAGCGGCGGCGTGGTCGGCGCGCTTAGCCCGCATGTGCCGGAACACTGGAACGAGAAGAAACAGTTTCAGTTGGAAAGCCTGCTGATGGCCGAGACGTGGTGGGCGGCAGTCGAGGCGAATTCCGGCATTTCGGCGGGTTACGGACGAACCGGGCGGCTCCAGCCACTCCAGGACGAAAAGGCGGTGCAGCAGGCGCGGGAACGATGCGGCGTGCGCGCGGGTTCATTGGCAAGGACGGGCAATCTGGGAGGTTACGGAGGCGAAGGGCCGCTGGATGCCGGCCAGCCTCACGGGGCTGGTTGTGCGCGATACACTGACGGCACGGATCGACCCGAAGCGAGCCTTGGCCGCATTGGTCGGCGCAATCCGGGCATCCGGGGGCGAGGTGATCGTCGGTGAGGCAGACGACGTGGCCCCGGTGCTCTGGGCAACGGGCTTTGCCGGACTTCAGGCACTCGCCGCCGATCTGGGGCGCGAGGTGGGTGGCGGCGTCAAGGGGCAGGCTCTGTTGCTTTCTCATGAGGCGCGGACGGAACCCCAGCTTTTCGTCGACGGGCTGCACATCGTGCCCCATGCCGATGGCACGGTCGCCGTCGGCTCGACCAGCGAGCGGGTCTGGACCGATCCAGCGGCGACCGATGAGCAGCTTGATGCGCTGCACGCCAGGGCCGTTGCCGCCTGCCCGGCCCTTGCCGCCGCTCCGGTCGTCGCCCGCTGGGCCGGTCTTCGTCCACGCGCGAAATCCCGCGCACCGATGCTGGGCGCATGGCCGGGGCACGAGGGGCAGTTCATCGCCAACGGAGGGTTCAAGATCGGCTTCGGCATGGCTCCGAAGGTGGCAGAAACGATGGCCGACCTTGTGCTGGACGGCCACGATGCGATTCCCGCGCCGTTCCGTGTCGAGGCCAGCCTCTAGGCTACCGGGCGCACCATCAAGGTGGCCGAGGTGAAGCCGAAGACATGCCGCAGCGGCCCGAGCCGCTCCGACCCGGCAACAGTAAAGCCGAGCCGCTCGTACAGTGCCCGCGCGCGCCAGTTCGTATCGACCACGTCAAGGCGCACCTCGGAATAGCCCCGTGCCCGGGCCTCGTCGCAGATCGCCTCGATCAGGCGTGAGCCCACGCCCTCGCCGCGCGCTTCGCGCTGGACGCAGATGCCGTCCATCAGGAAGCGGGAATTGTCGATCTCTCGTCCCAGCAGGCGCAGCAGAAAGCCGCGCCAGACAGCCCCTGGCAGACCGTAGATTGCCCGCAGGTCGGCGAAACCTCCCCCGGCAAAAGCTCCTTTCGGCGTCTTGAACCCGGCGAGGCCCACGAGCTTCCCCTTCGGGTCGAGCGCGACAATGGCATGATCCGCGCGGATCACGCGGTCGAGGAAGGCCAGCGCAAGGGGATCGGGACCAAGGACCCGGCCCAACTTGCCGCCGAACGCCTGCCAATACAGCTCGGCCGCAGCCTTCCGCTGACCTCTCGGCAGGCCCCGCATGATGGTCACGGTCAAGCCAGCGCCCCCAGTAGACGCGCGGCCGCGCCCGCGCCGAGGATCCAGCCTTCATCCGCGCGCCCGGGCCAGGTTGGCACGCTGTCAAACATCGGATCCAGTCCGCCGAACTGCGACAGGTTGAACAGGGCGCGGGCAAGAAGCCTGACCTGGTGCTCGTCCTTGGTCCCTGCCCCTGCCAGCGTCACGGCCGGGTCGATCAGCGACGGATAGATCTCGGCCAGAACCAGCCGGCCTGTCGGCGCCTCGAAGGGCCACACCGTCGCACCGGGGCGGCGCGCGAGAGTCGCGATCAGTGGCAGGCCGGTCAATGCCTGCCCACCGACCGAACCCGTTGTGTAGAGCTTCCAGACCGGTTGCGCGCGAGGCACGACGGTTTCCACGCGCCGTCGCTCCGACAGGCCGAGCGCGGCATAGTCCACCGCCTTCGTTTCCGGCAGATCAGGCAGGTTCAGGCTCCGCGGCCTTCCCCAGAACGGGCCACGCCCGCCAAGGCGGGCGTTGATTTGCGCGGCAAGCTGGAACCGGTTGTTCGCGTTGTCAGGTGCGTCCGACAGGTTCTGCGCCAGCCAGGTCCAGAGCGCAGGCGCGCCCGCGCCACCCGTAACACGCTGCGCGAAGCCTTCGGGATAGCCGAAGGGAAAGTCGAAGCCGACCAGCACGCGGTGGCCCGCAGCAGTTGCTGTATCAAGCAACGTTCCAAGCCCGGCTGCCGCCGCGGCCCGCGTCCGCATGTAGCAGGTCCGATCGCCCTTGGCATCTGCGAGCCCCAGCCAGATCGCATTGGGCGAGGGTCGGGCGGGCGAAGGCGCGGCGGACGCCGACCAGTCGACGACCACGACCAGGTCAAACGCGCAGGTCAAGGCCCGTCTCCCGCAGGACAAAATTGGCGATCGTGACAGTGTCGTTCAGGTCAAGCCGGGGCACCGGCAGCGGCGGCAGGGTGCCGTCTGTCGCTACGGCGCGCACGTATGGGTCATTCGGCTGGATCAGTTCGTGGCCTGCGGCTTCGCGGAAAACCTCGATCTTCGGATGGCTGTCGCGCTTGTAACCTTCGATCAGGACGAGGTCGACCGGCGCAAGACGCGCGAGGATCGCATGCAAAGGCGGTTCCGGCGCATTGCGGTGCTCGGTAAGGATCGCATGTCGCCGTGCCGAAGCGAGGACCACCTCGCGGGCACCGGCGGCACGGTGGCGCCATGTGTCCTTGCCCGGCTGGTCGAGGTCGACGTCGTGGTGCACGTGCTTGACGGTCGATACGGAAAGGCCCCGACCCGTGATCTCGGTCACGAGGCGTTCCATCAGGCTGGTCTTGCCCGCGTTCTTCCAGCCGATGACGCCATAGATCTTCATGGCACGCCCCGGATGAGGGCCTCGGCACGGTCCAGATCGGCAGGGCTGTTGAGGTTCAGGAAGGCCGACGGATCGGAAAATTCCGCGAGCGCCGAATGATGGCGGCCGGCGAAATCCATCACGCGGGCCTCGCCGCGCTTGAGCGTGGCGCGGAGGTCGTCGCGCAATGCGACCGGCCAGAGGCCGAAGGTCGGGTGAACCTGTCCTTCGCTCTCGGCCAGCGCGACCAGTGTGCCTGCGGTTTCGGCAGCCAGCACAAGCTGCGGGACGAGGTCGGCAGGGAAGAAGGGCGAGTTGACCGCCACGCTGACGACGGAGGTGGCACCAAGGCGAGCCGCCCAGTCGAGCCCGGCGAGTATGCCGGAGAGCGGCCCGGACGGCGCATCATCCGGCAGGACCGGCAGGTGCAAGGCCGCGAAACGCGCAGGGTTTCCGTTGGCGCTGATCGCAAGGGCTTCGACCTGCGGTTCGATGCGTTCGATCACGCGGGACACCAGGCTCTGCCCCGCAAGATCGAGCATCGCCTTGTCGGCGCCGCCCATCCGGCGACCGCCGCCGCCTGCAAGGATCACACCAAAAATCCGCACCCCGGCCTCCAGCTCAGATGCCACCCTGCGTAGGGCGTTGTGCAGGATGCGTCCAGTGGGCGCAGGTCCGGATCAGGTGCCGCCCGGCACCGGTGCCTCGCCCGCCTGAACCAGAAGGACACCGTGATTGTTGTCGGCATCGCTGTCGGTGATGACCTTGGTCGTAGCACCGGGAAGGGTGCCGAACGCCTCCATCAACACCTTTGGATACCAGGTCGAAGGCAGGCCCTCAAAGCCGGGCACGCCGCGCAGGATGGTGGAGACGCTGTGGGCGCACTGGGTCTTGGGGACCGCGCCATACTGCTGGACCAGCTGCAGGGCGATCTCGGCCTGGGCGGGGCTGACATAGACCGTCTGCTGCACGACGCGATAGGTCACACGGGCGTGGTAGTCGATGTAGAAGGCGATCATCTTGTCGTTCATGCCGTAGTGAACGTCGTTCCGTTCCGGCAGGTTCGGATGGTGCCAGGTTCCCGCAGGGTCGAACATGACCCTCTGAGAGCCGTTCACGAGCAGGCCGGAATGTGCGCCGCTGCCGCTTCGGTTGTTCAGGACGGTGAACAGCGTGATGCTGGTCGGCCCTTCGGCCACGTAGCGGGCGCGGGACACTTCGGCATCGCTGGCCCACTTGCTGTCGGCACCGCAGGCGGCGAGCGACAGGAGCATCGCGAGGCAGAGGAACAATCTTTTCATGTGCTGGGCTCCGCCCCGAGGCTCAGGAATTGGCGAGCGCGAGGAAGATCAGGATGGCGATGGAGATTCCGGCACCCCAGGTGACCATGCGGACAAAGCCCGCGAAGGTCTTTTCCTGCGTGGTGGTGTCCATCGTGCCGTGCTTGTGATCTGGGGTCTTGTGGGATCCGGCCATCTTGGTCTCCGTGGTCGAGTTCGATAGGGCTTTACCGGATTCTCTGGGGGCTGTCACGGGGCCTTGCGGGGTGGCGGGTCGCCGCAGGGGCGCGGGTGCAACATTGGAATGTCGCACAGGGCGACACTTTCTCAAGAAATTGAAAACAAACGGAAACGTGTATTGGCGTTAACCGCTTTCGACGTCTGTCGCGCCTGTATCGCGCTTCGCGCTGCGAGCCGCTTCCGCTGATGAGCCGAACTGCATGGCGCAGGATTGCAGACAACCAGACCCTCGGGCACCGCGCCCTGGCCCGCCCCGGCAAATGAATTGCGAACGGTGGCATCCGATGTATGGTCAACTGGTGTGAGGGTTTGGAGCAGGGATGCAGGACAGTCGGATCGAACGTCGGCTTGCTGCGGTCCTGGCTGCGGATGTCGTCGGGTACAGCCATCTGATGGAGCTGGACGAGGAACGCACGATGTCCGAGTTGCGCCGGCACCGGAAGGAATTCCTTGAGCCGACGGTCGCCAGCCACAAGGGGCGCATCTTCAAGCTGATGGGCGACGGCGCGCTTGCGGAATTCGGCAGTGTTGTCGATGCGGTGCGCTGTGCGGTCGATATCCAGCGCGGAATGGCGGAACGGACAGTTGGAAGCCCCGAGGACCGGCGGATCATGTTCCGGCTGGGCCTGAACCTTGGTGACCTGATCGTGGACGGCGAGGACTTCTACGGCGAGGGCGTGAACATCGCATCACGTCTGGAGGGGCTGGCCCCGCCCGGCGGCATCGCCTGTTCGGCTGTGGTGCGAAACCAGGTCGGAAACAAGCTGGACATTGCTTTCGTCGATCAGGGCGAAAGAAACGTGAAGAACATCGACCAGCCGGTGCATGTCTTTTTCATCGACGTTGCAGGTCCGGTCGGGCAAGGGGCGAAGCCGGAGGTGAGCGGCGTGAAATCGGACAAGCCATCGGTCGCCGTTCTGCCTTTCACCAACATGAGCGGCGATCCAGAACAGGAATACTTCGCCGACGGGATCACCGAGGACATCATCACCGATCTGTCGAAAGTGTCGGGCCTGTTCGTTCTGGGCCGCAATACGGCGTTCACGCTGAAGGGGAAGGCGGTGGACCTTCAGCAGACGGCCAAGCAGTTCGGTGTGTCATATGTTCTGGAAGGCAGCGTGCGAAAAGCGGGAAACCGCGTGCGGATTACCGCTCAGCTGATCCAAGGCTCGAATGGAGGGCATCTTTGGGCGGAGCGTTTCGACCGCGATTTGACCGACATTTTTGCCATACAGGACGAGATCGCCCACACCATCGTCGATCAGCTGAAGGTTGCGCTGCTGCCCGAGGAAAGCCAGGCGATCAGCCAGCCGACGACCGACAACGTCGAGGCCTATACGTACTACCTGAAAGGCCGCGAGTACTTTCATCGCAGTTCCAAGTCGAGCCTTGGAATAGCCAAGCAGATGTTTCGAAAGGCCATCGCGCTTGATCCGAAGTATGCCCGTGCCTACGCCGGCGTTGCGGATTGCGATTCGTTTCTTTTCCTTCAGTACAGGAGGCCATTTCGGTCGAGGACATCCTTGCGACCTGCGACCGTGCACTTGAGTTGGACGGCGATCTGGCTGAGGCCCGCGCGTCACGCGGGTTGGCGCTGTCGGTGGGCCAGCACTACGCTGAAGCTGAAGGGGAGTTTCGAAGGGCAATCGCGATCAGCCCTGACCTTTTCGAGGCACATTATTTCTTTGCCCGCTCCTGCTATGTGCAACAGAAGCTGACTGCGGCTGCCGAACACTACGAGGCGGCAGCCCGCCTGAAACCCAACGATTTCCAGTCCGTGACCCTGCTGATGCAGGTTTATCACGCGCTGGGCCAGTATGACAAAGAACTCGACGCCGCTCGCAGGAGCATCGCGCGTGCCGAGGCGACCCTGGCAAACGATCCCGAAAATGCGCGGGCCGTCTATCTTGGAGCGAACGCTCTGGCGGTCTTGGGCGAGATCGAACGGTCACGCGAATGGGCGAACCGTGCCCTGCTCATAAACCCGGACGATATCCTCACGAAGTACAATATCGCCTGTCTCTATACCTATTTCGGCGATGTCGAGGATGCGTTCGATCTGCTGATCGAAATCATCCCGAGGGCGAACCACGAGACCAGGGCGTGGATGTTGCAGGATACGGATTTCGAACCCATGCACCGCCATCCGCGCTGGCAGCAGGTGGTCGAGATGCTCAGCACCTAGTCACAGCTGAGGCTTGGGTCTCTCGCATTGCGAGGTGGTTATTCGGAGTGCGCGCTCCGCCACCACGCTACGCCCTCGGCCATCTCGCGCTCCACCTCGCCCCGCCTGAGCAGGTGGTTCAGATGCGCCACGGCCTCGACCAGCGCCAGCCCGTATTCGGCCGGGCCGATCTCGCGCTTGAAGAGGGCAGGGAAGCAGTCGGTGGCGCGGCGCGGTTCCGACAGGTGGTCCAGCAGCCGGGCCAGCGCGCCGTCGTGGTTGTCGATCATCTGGGACAGGCGCAGCGGCAGGCCGGTGAAGGGCAGCTTGTGGCCGGGCAGGACCAGCTGATCGTCGCGTGCGCATGGGCTGGAAGGCGCGGCAGCTGTCCAGCCAGTCGGCCAGCGGGTCGGCCTCGGGTTCGGTCGGATAGACGCCGATGTTGGCGCGAGATGCCGGGCAGAAGCTGGTCGCCGCCAAGGATCAGGTCGTCGTCCATGCGACCAGAGCGTCGCGTGTTCGGGCGCATGGCCGTGGCCGATGCGCACCAGCCAGCGGCGGCCGGCCGAGCGGTGATCGCATCGCCCTCGTCGATGCGGGTGAAGCCGAGCGGCATCGGGTGCCACGCAATCGGCGAAGTTGAACGGGCGTTCGGTGGCGCGCTGCGCCAGAGGTCGGCGCGTCCATGCCCGGCGCGGCGCCAGAAGGCCAGCGCCTCCGGCGTGGGCAGCGGCTGCACGTCCAGCACCAGCATCCGGGCATAGAAGCCAGGCGGTGCGGGTGGTCGAGCAGTTCGGCGCCCCGCGACTGGAACCAGCCGGCCAGGCCGATGTGGTCGGGGTGGTGGTGGGTGACGATCACGCGGTGACCGGGCTGCCCGCCAGCGGGCCCGCCAGCAGCGCGCTCCCAGATCGCGCGGGTGCGGCGGCTGTCCAGGCCGGTGTCGACGATGGTCCAGCCGTCGCCATCGTCCAGCGCGTAGACGTTCACATGGTCCAGCGCCATCGGCAGCGGCAGGCGCATCCACAGGATGCCGTCGGCGCAACCTCGACCGCCTCGCCTTCGGCCGGGCGGCGGTCGAGCGGAAAGCGGAGGTCGGGCGGCATGCGCGTCGGTCACGCGGCAAGATCCTCGGGCGACAGCGCGTAAAGGCCCGCCGCCCCTTCGCGCGACCTGGGCCAGCAGGCCGGCATGTTCGGGCAGCAGCCGGCGGATCGCCACGCGGGCCAGCGGCTGCGCGGGCCGGCGTCGGCCAGCGCGGCGCGCAGGTGGGCAGTGGCCGCCAAGCACCCGGGCAAAGGCGCGCAGATAGGGCACCGCCCCGGCGAAGCGGTCGTTCATCGGCCTGGGCCAGCAGCGCATTCGGTCGCCTCGCGCAGGGCCTCGGCGGCGTGTCCAGACATCGCCCGCCAGATCGGGCAAGCGTGGCGCGGGCCGGCTTCGGCGCTCGCCTGCGACCTCGTCGATCAGGCGGAAGGCGGCCTCGCCCCCGTCCGCCATCTTGCGGCCGACAAGGTCCATCGCCTGAATGCCGTTGGTGCCTTCGTAGATCGCCGTGACCCGCACATCGCGCAGGAACTGCGCCGCGCCGGTCTCCTCGATGAAGCCCATGCCGCCATGCACCTGCACGCCCATGATGCGCCACCTCGCAGCCGATATCGGTGCCGTAGGCCTTGGCGATCGGGGTCAGCAGCGCCGCCCGCGCCTGCCAGTCGGCGCTCGCCGGTGGCGCGGGCCATGTCGATCGCCACGGCGCAGGACAGCGCGATGGCGCGGGCGGCGAAGATCTCGGCCTTCATCGTCGGCCAGCATCCGGCGCACGTCGGCATGGTCGATGATGGCGCCGGCTGCCCGGCCGGGCGTCTCGCCCTGCTCGCGGTCGCGCGGCATAGGCCAGCGCCTGCTGCAGCGCCGCCTCGGCCACGCCGACGCCCTGCACGCCGACGCCAAGGCGGGCGTTGTTCATCATGGTGAACATCGCCGCCATGCCCTTGTGCGGCGCGCCCACCAGCCAGCCCGTCGCCCCGTCGATACTGCATCACGCAGGTCGGGCAGCCGTGCAGGCCCAGCTTGTGCTCCAGGCTGACGACCTGCAGGCTGTTGCGCGCGCCGGGATTGCCCTGCGGCATCGGGGATGAACTTCGGCACCAGGAACAGGCTGATGCCCTTGCGTGCCCGGCGCCGCCGTCGGGCAGGCGCGCCAGCACCAGATGGCAGACATTGGCGGCCAAGTCGTTGTCGCCCCAGGTGATGAAGATCTTCTGCCCGGTGATCGCATAGGTGCCGTCGCCGTTCGGCTCGGCCCTGGTGCGCAGCGCGCCCACGTCGCTGCCCGCCTGCGGCTCGGTCAGGTTCATCGTGCCGCGACCATTCGCCCGAGATCAGCTTCGGCAGGTAGAGCGCCTTGAGCGCGTCCGAGGCATGATGCTCCAGCGCCTCGATCTGGCCCTGCGTCAGCAGCGGGTTCAGCTGCAGCGCCAGGCAGGCCGCCCGACATCATCTCGTTCACCGCCGGTGGCCAGCGGTCATCGGCAGGCCCATGCCGCCGAATGCCGGGCTGGCCGCCATGCCGACCCAGCCGCCCTCGGCAATCGCGCGATAGCCCTCGGCGAAGCCGGGCGAGGTGCGCACCGACGCCATTTTCCAGCCGCGCCGGGTGCATGTCGCCCGCGCGGTTCAGCGGGGCCAGCACGTCTTCGCACAGCCGCCCCGCCTCGGTCAGGATCGCCTCGACAGTCTCGGGCGTCGCCTCGGCAAAGCGGTCGGTGGCGGCGACCTGCGGCGAAGCCCACGACATGGTCCAGAACAGGAAGCGGAAATCGGCGACGGGGGCGCGATAGGGCATGGAGGCTCCTTCGGGTCGCGCTTGGCAAGGCGGCGGGCGCGCGGCGTATGGACGGCGTTGCCGCGACGGTAGTCGCATGTCGCCCCGCCCATCAAGCTCAACGCTGCGTCACATCATGACGCCGACCGAACGCCTTGCCGCCACGCCCGACGGGCTTGCGCGCGCAGCCGCGATCCTGCTGCGGCGGGCGAGCTTGTCGCCTTTCCGACCGAGACGGTCTACGGCCTGGGCGGCGATGCGCGGTCCGATCTGGCCGTGGCGCGGATCTTCGAGGCCAAGGGGCGGCCCCGCTTCAACCCGCTGATCGTGCATGTGCCCGATCTGGCCGCGGCCGCGGCGCTTGGCGGTGTTCGACGCCCGGGCCGAGGCGCTGGCCGCGGCCTTCTGGCCCGGGCCGCTGACGCTGGTGCTGCCGCTGCGCGCCGAGTGCCGGGCTGTCGCCGCTGGTGACCGCCGGGCCTGCCCACGCGTGGCGATGCGGGTGCCCGGCGCATCCCGCTGGCGCAGGCGCTGCTGCGCGGCCTTCGGCGGGCCGCTGGCCGCGCCCTCGGCCAACCCCTCGGGCCGGGTGTCAGCCCGACCACGGGCCGCGCATGTGCTGGACGGGCTTGGCGGGCCGGATCGCCGCGGTGCTCGACGGCGGCGCCTGCGCGGTGGGGGTGGAATCGACCATCCTCGGGCTTGACGCGGCGCGCCAGCGCTGCTGCGCCCCGGCGGCCTGCCGGTCGAGGCGCTGGAGGCGGCGCTGGGCCAGCCGCTCGCCAGCGGCGGCGACGCGGCGAAGCCCACCGCGCCCGGCCAGCTTGCCTCGCATTACGCGCCGGAGGCGGCGGTGCGGCTGGACGCGCACGGCGCCGGCCGGGCGAGGTCTGGTCGGCTTCGGCCCGGTGCGCCGGGGCGACGCTGACGCCTGTCGGCGACCGGCGATCTGGTCGAGGCGGCGGCGCAGCCTGTTCCACACCCTGCGCGAGGCCGACGCGCTGGCCGGCGCCGGGCGGCGCGCATCGCCTTCGCCCCGATGCCCGAGACCGGGCCTTGGCCGCGCGATCAACGACCGCCTGCGCCGCGCCGCCGCGCCGCGCCCCTGACGCGGACCGTGCGCGGTCCGGACCGGGGGAGCCTCCGGCGGGGATATTTCAGCCAAGATGAAAGCCGTTCGGGACACGGTTTCATCGGCCTCTTCTGCTCGAGAATGCCGCGCGTGCCGATGATCCGCGCGGTCCAGGGACCGAACGGCAAAGGCGGCGCCTTCGCCCGCGCAGGCCCGTCGCAGGCGGTGGCGATCAGGGGCGCGGCGGCTGGACCAGGCCGCGCTGGACGGCGGGGCGGGCGAGGAACCGGTCGAGATAGGCCGGCACATGCTCAGGCGGTCCCAGCCGGCGATGTCCGCCGCCTTGTAGAAATTCGTGAGCGTGTTCAGCCAGGGGCCGATGGCGATGTCGGCGATGGAATAGTCGCCCGCGATCCAGTCGCGGCCCGAAGCGCGCCGTCGAGCACCTTCAGCAGCCGCTCGACCTCGGCGCGGTAGCGCTCCTTCGGGCGGGGATCTTCGATCTCTTTCCCGGCGAAGGCGTGGAAGAAGCCGAGCTGGCCGAACATCGGGCCGATGCCGCCCATCTGGAACATCAGCCACTGGAGGATCTCGTAGCGCTTCGCCTGCGGCAGCAGCTGGCCGGACTTCTCGGCGAGGTAGATCAGGATCGCGCCGGATTCGAACAGCGGCAGCGGCTGGCCGTCCGGCCCGTGCGGGTCGATGATCGCCGGGATCTTGTTGTTCGGGTTGAGCGACAGGAATTCCGGCGGACATCTGGTCGTTCGTCGAGAAGCTCACCAGATGCGCGTCATAGGGCAGGCCCATCTCCTCCAGCGCGATGGAGACCTTCACGCCATTGGGCGTGGGCAGCGAATAGAGCTGGATCGCATCGGGGTTGCGCGGCAGGCCAGCGCGCGGTGATCGGGAAATCGGCAAGCGCGGTCATGACGCATCCTTTGTATCCAGACCATGCAGGGTAGAGGCGATTTGCGTCTCACAAAACCTGCGCACGATGTGCGATAGTCTTTCGGCGCCTGTGCGCCTTGCAGAAAACAATCGGCCGGCACGGCCGCGAGGACAGTGGGAAGCAGTCGAATGCTCAACGAATTCAAGACATTCATCGCACGCGGCAACGTGCTTGACCTGGCGGTCGGTATCATCATCGGCGCGGCGTTCACCGCCATCGTCAACTCGATGGTTCAGGATCTGATCAACCCGATCATCGGCCTTATCGTCGGCGGGATCGATTTTTCGAACATGTATGTGGTGCTCAAGGGCAACGTGCCGGACGGCGCGAGCCTGAAGCGGCGCGCGACAGCGGGGCGGCGATCTTTGCCTATGGGTCGTTCATCATGGCGGTGCTCAACTTCCTGATCATCGCCTGGGTGGTGTTCCTGCTCGTCAAGGCGGTGAACCGGGCGCAAGGCGGCGGTCATCAAGAAAGAGGCCGAGGCGCCCGACGCGCCGAAAGGCCCGACGCAGGAGGAACTGCTGGCCGAGATCCGCGATCTGCTGGCCGCGCGCGCCTGAGCCTGCGACCGGGACGCAAGAAGGCCCGCCGTTTCCGGCGGGCCTTTGTCTCGTTCGCGCTTGCTGCCTCAGGCGGCGAGCGCGCAGTTCCGGCTCGATCACCGGCAGGCCCAGCGCCATGCCGACGCGCCGTAGGTCAGCTTGCCGGCATGGACGTTCAGCCCGCCAGCAGGTGCTGGTCGTCGGCGCAGGCCTTGCTGCCAGCCCTTGTCGGCCAGCGCCAGCATGAAGGGCATCGTCGCGTTGCCGAGCGCCAGCGTCGAGGTGCGGGCCACCGCGCCCGGCATGTTGGCCACGCAGTAGTGCATGATGCCGTCGACCTCGTAGATCGGGTCCTGATGGGTGGTGGCGCGGCGAGGTCTCGAAGCAGCCGCCCTGGTCGATGGCCACATCGACCAGCACCGCGCCGGGCTTCATCGTTGCAAGCTGCGCGCGGCTGATCAGCTTGGGCGCGGCCGCACCGGGGATCAGCACCGCGCCGATCACCAGGTCGGCCTCGCGCGACCAGCTCGGCGGTGTTGCCGGCGCTGGCAGTAGATCGTTCTTGAACTCGCGCGCCGAACACGTCGTCCAGATAGCGCAGGCGCGGCATCGACCGGTCGAGCACGGTCACATCCGCGCCCATGCCGGCCGCGACCTTGGCCGCATGGGTGCCGACGACGCCGCCGCCGATCACCACGCACCTTGGCCGGGGCCACGCCCGGCACGCCGCCCAGCAGCACGCCGCGCCCGCCATTGGCCTTCTGCAGCGTCCAGGCGCCGACCTGCGGGGCCAGCCGGCCCGCGACTTCGGACATCGGCGCCAGCAGCGGCAGGCCGCCGCGGTCATCGGTCACGGTTTCATAGGCGATGCAGGTGACGCCCGAGGCCAGCAGGTCGCGCGGTCTGCTCCGGATCGGGCGCGAGGTGCAGGTAGGTGAACAGCACCTGCCCTTCGCGCAGGCGCTTGCGCTCCACCGCCTGCGGTTCCTTGACCTTCACGATCATGTCGGCCTGCGGCGAAGACCTCTTCGGCCGTGGCGATGATCCTGGCGCCCGCGGCGACGTAGTCGGCGTCGGAGAAGCCCGCGCCGATGCCGGCGCCGGTCTCGATCAGCACCTCGTGGCCGTGGTTCACCGCCTCGCGCGCGGCGTTCGGGGGTCATGCCGACGCGGAATTCCTGCGGCTTGATTTCTTTCGGGCAACCGATCTTCATGGCGTTTCCTCCCGTGGGCACTGATGGCGCGCAGTATGCCAGATCCGGCGTGGCAATGCTTTGAAAAGTGGCGTGACGCGATGCGACGTGTTTCGGTAGAATCTTCGAGTGATATGGCGAAATTCTTCGAAGGAATCGTGCGCATGGCATGGATCTTGACGCGACAGACCGCCGCATCCTGACGGCCTTGCAGAAGGATGGCCGGATCACCAATGCCGAACTGTCCGAGCGGGTGAACCTGTCGCCCTCGGCCTGCCACCGCCGGGTGCAGCGGCTGGAGGAGGACGGGTTCATCGCCGGCTATGTCGCGCTGCTGGATGCGCGCAAGCTGGGCCGGCCGACGACGGTCTTCGTCGAGATCACGCTGTCAGGGCCAGGCCGACGAGGTGCTGGACGCCTTCGAACGCGAGGTGAAGCGGGTGCCGGACGTGCTGGAATGCCACCTGATGGCGGGGACGGCGGATTACCTGCTGAAGGTCGTGGCGCAGGATACCGAGGATTTCGCCCGCATCCACCGCCAGCATCTGGCGCGCCTGCCCGGCGTGGCGCAGATGCATTCGTCCTTTGCGCTGCGGACGGTGTTCAAGACCACCGCGCTGCCGGTATGACCGGCGAAGATCAGCGTAAGGTGCGCGGAGGGGTTCCGTCTGGAAAACGCATTCCCTCTGCTGTGCCCTCGCCGCCGTCTCGCGAGCGGTCCGCGTCTATCCTGGCGGGACGTTCCAATTTTCTCGCTGCTGGCGCACCTTGCGGGATGCGGCCGCTCGGGGGGTGGCGGGTGGCGGGTGGAATTTCGGTTCGGATGTCTGGCAGGGCATCACGGTGCTGTCATGCGACTAGGCTAGACGTGCCGGGAATCTGCCACAGGGGAGCCAGGCCATGACCAAGCACGAAGACATCACACCACCCGCCCGCAGCAGGGCATCCGCCATCCGCAGCGTGATTGCCGAGCGCGTGTCGCGCCGGGGCTTTCTGCTGGGAAGCGGCGCGACGCTGGGGGCGGTGGCGGCGCAGGGGTTCGTCGGCTCGCTCTTCTCGGGGCAGGCGCATGCGCAGGAGGCACAGTCGAGCCTGCAGTTCACCGAACTGAAGCGCATCTTCGACGAGACGCATCACGTGGCAGACGGCTACCGGGCCGATGTGGTGGTGGGCTGGGGCGATCCGATGAAGGCAGGGCAGGCTGCGGTGGACGTGGCCGCGATGGACGCGGCGGCGCAGGCCGAGCGGTTCGGGTACAACTGCGACTACATCGCCTACATGCCGCTGCCGCGCGGATCGCAGAGTTCGGACCACGGGCTCCTTTGCGTGAACAACGAATACACCTCGTTCAACGTGATGTTCCCGGACTTTCCGGATGACGACGGCGCAAGCGCGCGGTTCACCGAGGCGCAGGTGCAGATGAGCAACATGGCGATCGGGCATTCGATCGTCGAGATCAAGCGCGAGGGGGGGGTCTGGAAGGTCGTGCAGGACAGCCCGATGAACCGGCGGATCACGCTGGAGACGCCGATGGCGATTTCGGGGCCACTCGCCGGGCATGACCTGATGAAGACCTCGTACGATCCCGAAGGGACGCTCGCGCGCGGCACGAATTACAACTGCGGCGGCGGCGTGACGCCCTGGGGCACGGTGCTGACCTGCGAGGAGGGGGCATCCGACACCTTCGGCGGCGATGTGAGCAAGAACCCGCAGGCTGCGGTGCTGGAGCGCTATGGCTATGACGGGGCGGACTATTACGGCCGCGCCCGCTTCGAGGACCGCTTCAACGTCGAGAAAGAGCCGAACGAGCCGAACCGTTTCGACTGGGTGGTGGAAATCGACCCCTACGATGCAGGCTCGATCCCGGTGAAACGGACGGCTCTGGGCCGGATGGCGCATGAAGCCGCGACGGTGGTGGTCAACAAGGACGGGCGGATCGTCGTCTACATGGGGGATGATGATTATTTCGAGTATGTCTACCGCTTCGTCTCGGATGCTGCCTATGACCCGGCCGACCCGGCTTCCGGGAAGGATATCCTCGATGCAGGGACGCTGTCGGTCGCGGTTTTCAACGCCGATGGAACGCTGAACTGGCTGCCGCTGGTGCATGGGCAGGGGCCGCTGACGGCCGCAAACGGCTTTGCCGACCAGGCGGATGTCCTGCTGAAGACGCGGCTGGCCGCGGATGCGCTGGGTGCCACACCGATGGACCGGCCTGAGGACATGGAGACGAACCCGGTCACGGGCCGGGTCTATGCGATCATGACGAAGAACAAGAAGATTTCGGCAGACAAGCTGAACCCGGTGAACACGCGGCCCGAGAACCACTATGGGCATATCGTGGAGCTGATCCCGCCGGGCGGCACGGGCCGGGATGCCGACCATGCAGCGGACAGCTATGCGTGGGATCTGTTCGTGCTGGCCGGGAACCCGAAGGACGCGGCGCAGGGTGCGACGTTCCATGCTGCAACGAGCGAAAGCGGCTGGTTCGTGAACCCGGACAACCTGACCTTCGATCCGAAGGGGCGGATGTTCGTCGCGACCGACGGGGCGAATGACTTCGACATCGCGGACGGGATCTATGGTGTCGATACGGAAGGCCCGGCGCGCGGGCTGCCGAAGCTCCTTTTCGCCTGCCCGAAGGGTGCCGAGGCCACGGGGCCGTTCTTTACCCCGGATGGCACGACGCTGTTCGTCTCGGTCCAGCATCCGGGCGAGGACTTGGATACGACAGCGGACCTGACAACGCTGTGGCCGGACTTCAAGGACGGCGGTCTGCCGCGACCTGCGGTGGTGGCGATCCAGCGGGTTGACGGACTGGAAGTGGCGAGCTGATCGCCCTGGCGGCCCCCTGCGGGGGGCCGCCCTAGATGCTTGCCGCGCTGAGCGGCGGAAGCTCGGGGATCTCGTCGGTCCAGACGGTGAAACGCTGCAGGATGTGCGGGCCGAACGAGTGGATCAGCGGCACATCGGCGGCGTCTCGGCCATAGGCGACCATGATCCGGCCGATGCGGCGGCGGTTGTTTCGCGGATCGAAGGTGTGCCAGCGGCCGTCAAGAAACACCTCCATCCAGGCGGAGAAATCCATCGGGCCGGTGACCGGGATGCCGATGTCGCCGAGATAGCCGTTCACATAGCGGGCCGGAATGTTCATGCAGCGGCAGAAAGCGATGGCGAGATGGGCGAAATCGCGGCAGACCCCGATCCCTTCCTGCCATGCCTCGAAGGCGGTGCGGGTGGCGCGGGCCTGCTGGTAGTCGAACCGGATGTGGGCATTGCACCCGGTCGCAGATCGCCTGCACCCGCGCCCAGCCGGGTGCCGTCTGGCCGAACATGTCCCAGGCAAGCTGGCTCAGGCGGTCCGTCTCGCAGTAGCGGCTGCCGAGGAGGTACATGAGCGTGGCGTCGGGCAACCGGGCGATGGGCGTCTCGCGCGCATCGGGGTGGACCGGGTCCAGATCGCCGCTGGTTTCGATGGTGCTGTCGCTGCGGATCGAGAACACGCCGGCGGGGGCGACGAACCGGCGGCAGGTGTTGCCGAAAAGGTCGCGGTAGACGGTGCAGGGGACCGGCGGCGCGGTGGTGAGGCCCGCCTGGAACCGGATATCGTCGCGGCGTTCGTCGCGGATCGACATCATGGTGATCATGGGCGTGTCCTGCGGGACGGAAACGGAAATGTCGTAACCGAAGCGGATCAGCATTGTGGGGCCTTTTTTGTTGGCGTCCGCAGTGTGCGGAGGCAGGGAACCGGACCCCAAACCCGGAAAACCGGCCAAGCGGGCCGGGGTGGAGCGGTCATAGACGCCCGAGACGGGCAAAGGTTCCCCCGGATCGGGCGAAAGGCCAAGCGAAATGGGGAGCGCGTGGAGGGAGGCCGCCGCGATGCCGCTTTTGCGGGCAGTTCGCGGCGAACACCGCGCGCGGGGCGCCCCGCTTGCTCATCTGCCCTGCAAATGAAAAACCCCCGGGCCGGGGCACGGGGGTTGATCGGGTGGCAGGTTGCCCTGCCGCAGAGTTCAGAAGTGGCTCAAAGCCCGCCTTCACGCTGCAATTTCTTGCGAGCGAGCTTGCGTGCCCGGCGGACGGCCTCGGCCTTCTCGCGCGCTTTCTTGACGGAGGGTTTCTCGAAATGCTGCTTGAGCTTCATTTCCCGAAACACGCCCTCGCGCTGGAGCTTCTTCTTCAGAGCCCGGAGGGCCTGATCGACGTTGTTGTCGCGAACGCTGACCTGCATGTGGTTGTCACCACCTTCCTAAGTTAGAGTTGCACGAATTGTGCAGGCCGGCGGCGCATAGCAAACCGGGGGGCGCTTGTCCACCTGCGCTGCGTGCATGTCGTCGGGAAGACTCACGGCAAACGGAGAGAGTGCCATGACGCCGATGACACGATGACGGCAGCGAAGGACGCGGTGCTGGACGCGGCGCTGGCGCATGTGCCCTTCGACGGCTGGTCGGAGGCGACGTTCCGCGCGGCCGTGGCCGATTCGGGCGTGGCGCCGGGGCTGGCGCAGGCGCTGTTCCCGCGCGGGGCGGTCGATCTGGCGCTGGCCTATCACCAGCGCGGGCGATGCGGCGATGGTGCGCGCGGCTGGCGGCGACGGACCTGACCGCGATGCGCTACCGCGACCGGGTGGCGCCAGCGGTGCGGTTCCGGCTGGAGGCGGTCGACGCGACAAGGAAGCGGTGCGGCGCGGGCACGACGCTGTTCGCGCTGCCACAGCATGCGGCGGACGGGGCGCGGGCGATCTGGGGCACGGCGGATGCGATCTGGACCGCGCTGGGCGACACCTCGCGCGACGTGAACTGGTACACCAAGCGCGCGACGCTGTCGGGGGTCTATGCCTCGACCGTGCTGTACTGGCTGGGCGACGACAGCATCGGACATCAGGCGACGCTGGGAGTTTCTGGACCGCCGGATCGACGGATGTGATGCGGATCGAAAAGGCCAAGGCCGCGTTCCGCGAGAACCCTTTGGGCAAGGCGCTGCTTGCAGGGCCGCTGAAACTGATGGAAAGGGTGAAGGCCCCCCAGCTGCCGCGACGACCTGCCGGGCAACTTCCGCTTCTGAGAGGCCGCGATGACCCTGTCCCACACGATGCGCGCCGTGGAGATCTCCGCAGCCCGGCGGGCCCGAGGTGCTGAAACCCGTCGAGTTGCCGGTGCCGGTGCCGGGGCACGGGCAGATCGTGATCCGCGTGGCCTATGCCGGCGTGAACCGGCCCGACGCGCTGCAGCGCGCCGGGGCCTATGCGCCGCCGCCCAGCGCCTCGCCCCTGCCGGGACTGGAGGCTTCGGGCACGGTGGTCGAAGTCGGGACCGGGCGTCGATCGCTGGGCAGATCGGCGACGAGGTCTGCGCGCTGCTGCCGGGCGGGGGCTATGCCGAGTATGCGGTGACGAACGCCGCCCATGCGCTGCCGGTTCCTGCCGGGCATGGGCCTGCGCGAGGCGGCCTGCCTGCCGGAAACCTGCTTCACCGTCTGGTCCAACATGGTGCTGCGCGGGCGGGCTGAAGGCGGGCGAGCGGTTCCTTGTGCATGGCGGCTCGTCCGGCATCGGGACGACGGCGATCCAGATCGCCGCCGCCTTGGGCGCGCGGGTCTTCGCCACCGCCGGGATCGGACGAGAAATGCGCCGCCTGCGAAGGGCTGGGGGCGGAGCGGGCGATCAACTACCGCGAACGAGGATTTCGTCGAGATCCTGCAGGCCGAGGGCGGGGCGAACCTGATCCTCGACATGGTGGGCGGCCCCTATCTGCCGCGCAACGTGAAGGCGCTGGCCGATGACGGGCGGCTGGTGCAGATCGCCTTCCTGCAGGGGCCGAAGGTGGAGCTCAACTTCGCCGAGGTGATGATGCGGCGGCTGACGATCACCGGCTCCACCCTGCGGCCGCAGTCGGACCTCGCCAAGGCGCGGCTATCGCGGCGGAGCTGGAGCGGCACGTCTGGCCGATGATCGCGGCGCGGCAAGCTGCGGGTCGGTGATCGATTCGGAGTTCCCGCTGGAGCGACGCGGCGGACGCCCATGCGCGGATGGAAAGCTCGGGGCATATCGGGAAGATCGTGCTGAAGGTGGAGTGATGCCGGGCCGAGCGCCGGATTCAATAGGAGCCAATAGCTTCTATTGAAATACGCGGACGGTTGTCGTGTCTCTGCCCCACGACGAGCGGAGAACCGACATGTCCGACACTGTTACCGTTACGTCCCAGATCCCCAAAGAGCTCGCCTCCCTGCTGAACCGGGTGGCCGAGGCCGAGGAGCGGTCGAAGAGCTATTACATCAAGAAGGGTCTGGAGCTGATCCTGCGCCACGCGAGATCTCGAGGATTACGAGGCCGCTGTCGCGGGGCATGCCGAGCATCTCGTCTCCGGCGAGCGCGCGTTGTCGATGGACGAGGTGTTCGGCACGGAATGAGCTGGCGTGTCGAGTTCGCGCCTGCGGCGGCAAAACAGATCGCCGCCTTGCCCGCGGAGGTGCGCGGCCGCCTTCGGCGTGCCATCGGGGAGAAATTGCTGGCCGATCCCCACGGGCGACTGATCCCCCTGATGGGGGCGCTGCGCGGCTATGCGAAGTTCCGTGTCGGCGATTGCCGTCTGATCTGTCACCGGGATGACGGGGTGCTGCTGGTTCTGGTGATCAGGGCCGATCACCGCAAGGACGCCTACCGGTAGCTAGCGCACCGGCTCCAGCACCGCGTCCTGCATCCGGCAGTCGCGGATCGCGTCGGCACCGCAGCGACGGGGTTGCGAGGTCTTTGGTCAGGCAGATCGCGCGCCTCCTGGATCATGCCCCGGTCGCAGGTGATGGTGATGGCGTCGCGGCGGCAGGGCGGGGTTCGCCTCGAGGAAGGCGTCCTCGACCACGCTGGCGGGCAGGCGGACGGTCGTGGTCGAGACGCGAGAAGACCTGCGGGATGGCGACGCTGCCATAGGCGCGGCGTGCGAGGGCGAAGTAGTCCTGCGAGGACAGGCCGGAACAGCGACCGTGCTTCTTCCACTGGTACCAGGCAAGGCCGCCCGAACCCATGATGTCGGTCATCGCGGCGGTCTCGCGCGCGGGACGGGTCGCGGGCCGTGGTGCGGCAGTAGCTGGGCCAGCCCTCCTCGTCCTGCGGCCAGAGGCCGTGGAGGGTGAAGGTATAAGCGTGACGGTCGTCGCACTGGTCGTCGCCGCGCGCGTCGCCTTCGAGCGCGCACCAGTTTGGCGACCAGCTGAGCGACATCACGTAGTAGTCGAAGTCGCCTGCTGTCTCGCCCTCGGCCGCGGCGGGCGGGGCGGTGAGCGCGGCAAGGCAGGGCAGGAGGAAGAGCAGACGGCGCATTTTCTCTTTTCTCCCGTGGGCAAGACGACTATATGAGCGCTGAACTTCCCGAAAACGAGAAGACGCGGCCGCCGGACGAAACTCGGGCCGCAGCCGTTTTCCCGGCGCGGGAGAGATTTGTAAAGGAGCGATCCGATGAACAAGCCCCTGATGGCCAAGGCGACTGCGGTCTGGCTGGTGGACAACACGACACTGACCTTCAAACAGGTGGCGGATTTCTGCGGGATGCACGAGTTGGAAGTGCAGGGCATCGCCGATGGCGACGTGGCGACCGGGGTGAAGGGTTTCGATCCGGTGGCCAACAACCAGCTCGATCCCGATCGAGATCGAGAAGGGCCAGAAGGACCCGCTTTACAGGATGAAGCTGAAGTTCAACGCCGCAGCCGTGGGCGAGGAAAAGCGGCGCGGGCCGCGCTATACGCCGCTGTCCAAGCGCCAGGACCGCCCGGCGGCGATCCTGTGGCTGGTCAAGTTCCACCCTGAACTGTCGGACGGGCAGATCGGTAAGCTTGTGGGCACGACGAAGCCGACGATCCAGTCGATCCGCGACCGGACGCACTGGAACATCTCGACCATCACGCCGGTCGATCCGGTGGCGCTGGGGCTGTGCCGCCAGACCGAGCTGGACGCCGCCGTGCAGGCCGCCGTCAAGAAGAAGGCGGCGGATGGCGTGGTGATGTCGGATGATGAGCGGCGCAAGCTCGTGTCGACCGAACAGTCGCTTGGCATGGCACCCGAGCCCAAGATGCCTTCGGGCATGGCCGGGCTGGAAGCGTTCACGCTGACCGAGAAGGAAGAGAGCCCCGCCGATTTCAGCGACGCGGAAAGCTTCTTCAACCTGCCGCAGGGCGACGAGGACGAGGAAGAGGATCACCGCGCCTGACCTTGCCGGGTTGCGACCTGGTCGGCGCGGTGCCCTGAACGCCCCGGGGGCCAACCCAGGCGCCCAGCCGTGGTTCAGGGTCGAGACGACGCGCTTGCGCGCAGCATCCGGATGAAGTCGCGCCAGACATCGTCGGGCTTATGGCGGGTCTGCGCCGATGGCTTTGCTTTCCTGGCGCCGGGGGCTTTCGCCCTCTCATTCTCGGGTTTGGCTATATCGCGGGTCGTCTGGCGTCTGATCCACAGGGTCATCCGGGGAAGTCCTTCGATTTGCACCGGACGGCGCGCCCGGTCCCTATGGAACCGCTGGCGGCGAGAATCGTTCCCTGACCTGCCGCAAGGGAAGGTGGCGCGATGGCTTCGCGCCGACTCCTTGGCGGGCAGGTCGGTCACGGCAGGGTGCCCCAGACGAGCCGTCATGCGAGCCATGCGTCGATCTGCGCCTTCAGGCGGCCGAAGAGGGAACGCGGAGGCTGCGCTGCAATGCGGAATGCCGCCGGGCCGAGAGTGTGAACCGGTCTTTCCGGCTGATACCAATCGTCGTGACGGGTGACCATGGGATCGAATGTTTCAACGACGATCAGTTCGTTGTGCTCTCCGCGCTCAAGCCTAATGCGGGGCAGGTGGTTTCGTGCGTTTGCCTGTGAGGTCATGGAAAACTCCTCTGCTGTCCGGTCAATCCAGCTTCTGAAAAGAGTACAACAGCCGCAGTGAAATTCGCCGCGGCCATGCGTCAATCAAACGTCAATAATGCAATAATAACCCGGATTGTTTCCGTTCAGAAGCGTTTTCGCGCCCTGAGAGCCGCACCGATGGTGCCGTCGTCGAGATAATCCAGTTCTCCGCCGATCGGGACGCCCTGTGCCAGCGAGCTTATGGCAACGCCGGACGGGGCGAGGGCGTCGGCGATGTAGTGCCCGGTGGTTGCCCCGTCGATGGTTGCGTTGAGCGCCAGGATGACCTCGGTCACGTTTTCCTCGGCCATGCGGGCAACGAGCCGGGGGATGCGCAATTCGTCCGGGCCGACGGCGTCGAGCGCGGAAAGCGTGCCGCCGAGGACGTGGTAGCGGCCCTTGAAGGCGTGGCCACGCTCCATCGCCCAGAGGTCGGCCACGGTTTCGACCACGCAGATCTCGCCCGTTGCGCGGCGGGGATCGGCGCAGATGTCGCACGGGTCCGCGGTGCCGATGTTCCCGCAGAGGGTGCAGTCACGGGCCGAGAGCGCGACCTGCGCGAGGGACTGGGCGAGCGGGGCCATCACGGCCTCGCGCTTGCGCAGCATGTGCAGGACCGCGCGACGGGCCGAGCGAGGGCCGAGGCCCGGCAGGCGGGCCATCAGCTCGATCAGCCGTTCGATGTCGCGCGGGGTGTCGGTCATGCGGTCAGAACGGCAGCTTCATGCCGGGCGGGATGCCGAAGCTTTCGGTCAGGCGCGCCATCTCTTCGGCGCTGAGCTGCTGTGCCCTGGCCTGAGCGTCCTTGATCGCGGCGAGGATCAGGTCTTCGGCCACTTCCTTTTCGGAGGGCACGAAGATCGACGGGTCGATGGTCAGGCCGGTCAGTTCGCCCTTGGCGGTGGCCGTCGCCCGCACGAGGCCCGCGCCGGATTCGCCCGTTACAGTGCGGGTCGCGAGCGATTCCTGAAGCTCGGCGAGCTTCGACTGCATCTCCTGCGCCTTCTTCATCATGCCGGCCATGTCGGCGAGACCGCCCAAACCTTTCAGCATGTCGTTATCCTTTCAGTTGTCTTCGAAGGGGTCCCAGTCGTCCGACTCTTCCGCCAGCGGCAGGGCCGCGGCGGCGGCTTCCTCGGCGGGCGAGGGTGGGGTGCGGATATCGGCGATCTTCGCGCCGGGGAAGGCGGCGAGCACGGCCTGCACGAGCGGCAGGGCCATCACCTCGGCCTCGGCCATGCTCCGGGCGGTGTCGCGCTGTTCGGCCAGCGTCGGCCCGCCGCCGAAGCCGGTGACCGAGACGCCCCAGCGCGTGCCCGTCCAGCCCTGAAGCCGCTGGGCGAGGCGCGAGGCGAGGTCTTGCGGCGCATCCGGCGTGGGCTGGAACTCGATCCGGCCGGGGGCATAGTGAACGAGGCGAAGGAAGGTCTCGACCTCGTAGAGCAGCTTCATGTCGCGCCGCTCGCGGATCAGCGCCACGACCTGATCGAAACTGACGTAGTGGCGCAGCGCGTCGGGCGCCAGCGCGGTGGCCGTGGCGGCCCCCGACTGGGTGACGATCCCTTGCTGCACGATCTGAGGCGCGCTCGCCATGCGGGGGCCGGGCGGGGCGGGCCGCTGCAGTGCGGGGGCACTCGCTGCGGGTTGAGGCTGCGACTGAAGTTTGCGGATCAGGCTTTCGGGATCGGGAAGGTCGGCCACATGGGTGAGGCGGATGACAGCCATTTCGGCGGCCATCATCGCGTTGGGGGCCAGCGCCACCTCTTCCAGCGCCTTGAGCAGCATCTGCCACATGCGGGTGAGCGCGCGCATCGGCAGCCGCGCGGCCATGTCGAGCCCGCGCGACGCGCTCGTCGGGCGGGGTGGTCGGGTCTTCGGCGGCCTCGGGCGTGATCTTGATGACGCTGATCCAGTGCGTGATCTCGGCCAGGTCGCGCAGCACCGCCATCGGATCGGCGCCGTCGGCATATTGCGCGGAAAGTTCCGTCAGGGCGGCGGCGGCTTCGCCCTTCATCACCAGATCGAAGAGGTCGAGTACGCGGCCCCGGTCGGCCAGGCCCAGCATGGCGCGGACCTGATCTGCGGAGGTTTCGCCCGCGCCATGCGCGATGGCCTGGTCGAGCAGCGACAGCGCGTCGCGCACCGAGCCTTCGGCGGCGCGGGTGATGAGCGCCAGCGCGTCCTCGGCGACGGCAGCGCGTTCCTGCGCGAGGATGGAGCGGAGATGCGCCATCATCACCTCGGGCTCGATCCGGCGCAGGTCGTAGCGCTGGCAGCGCGACAGGATGGTGACGGGAACCTTGCGGATCTCGGTCGTGGCGAAGATGAACTTCACATGCGCGGGCGGTTCCTCGAGCGTCTTGAGCAGCGCGTTGAACGAGCCGGGCGAGAGCATGTGCACTTCGTCGAAGATGATGATCTTGTAGCGCGCCTCGGTCGGCCGGTAGGGGATCGAGGCGAGGATCTCGCGCATCTTGTCGACCTGGGTGTTCGAGGCCGCGTCGTATCTCCAGCACGTCGACGTGGCGGCCTTCGGCGATGGCGCGGCAGGGGCCGCATTCGCCGCAGGGCTCGATGGTGGGGCCGGCCAGCCCCGGCGGGGCCGATGCAGTTCAGCCCCTTGGCGATGATGCGGGCGGTGGTCGTCTTGCCCACGCCGCGCACGCCCGGTCATCACGAAGGCATGGGCGATGCGGTCCGCCTCGAACGCGTTGCGCAGGGTGCGCACCATCGCCTCTTGCCCGATCAGGTCGGCAAAGGTCTGCGGCCGGTATTTCCGGGCAAGAACCTGATAGGCTTGGGTCTCGGACATGCGTTCCTCGAACGGGTTCGGCGGAGTGTAGACGGGGGGGCGGGCAGGGACAACGGGGGGCGGGGGCGGGGCGGGGATTTCGTTGCCCGCTGGGTCTAGTTGTCGCGTTTCTTGCGCTTGTCCTGCATCGCGCCCTTGACGGTCTTGCCGAAACTGCGGCTTCGGGCGCGGGCCTCGGCCACGGTTTCCTTGTCGTGGGTTTCCTCGGCCAACAGCTTGCGCCAGCGGGCCAGCCGAACCGGGTCGAGATCGCCCGCGTCGAGGGAAGCGCGGATGGCGCAGCCGGGTTCGCGGTCATGCGCGCAGTCGGTGAAGCGGCAGGCGCGGGCAAGCGCGTCGATGTCGTCGAAGGTGGCCGCGATGCTTTCTGTGGCGTCGGTCAGGCGCAACTCGCGCATCCCGGGCGTGTCGATCAGCCAGCCGCCCGCCAGCGTGCGGATCAGGTAGCGGGCCGAGGTGGTGTGGCGGCCGCGCGAATCGGTTTCGCGGATTTCGCCGGTGTCCTGATGGGTGCCGGTGAGCGTGGTGGCCAGGGTGGACTTGCCCACCCCGGACGAGCCGACGAGGCCGAGCGTCTGGCCGGGGCCGCACCATTGCGCGAGCGCTTGCACGCTGACGGCGTCCTTCGCGTTGATGGCGAGCACGGGCGCTCCGCGCGCCGCAAGGGTGGCGTCGGCGATGTAGGGGGCCGGGTCTGTGGTGTCGGCCTTGGTCAGAACGATAGCGGGGGCGACGCCGCCCTGGTGGGCGAGAGCCACGTAGCGGTCGAGCCGGGCCGCGCTGAACTCGGCGTTGCAGGAGGTGACGATGGCGAGGCGGTCGAGATTGGCCGCGATGAGCTGGCGGTCGACCCCTTTGCCTGCGGCGCGGCGCGTCAGGATAGACTGGCGCTCGAGCAGGCGGTGCAGGACAGCGCCATTCGTCAGCACCCAGTCGCCGACCGCAACCTGATTGGTCAGCAGACCCGTGGGCAGCGTCAGCGATAGCGCGCCCTCGGCCCCCATGGCCTCGACCCGGTCGCGGTGGACGGCGGTGATGCGGGCGGGCGGGTACGGGGCGTCGTCGGCGGCAAGCTGTGCTGCGAAATGCGGGGACCAGCCAAGGTCGGTCAGGGGTGTGGGGGTCACGCGGAAGCCCTCGCGGCAACGCAAGATACTGGTGGGTTTGGGCCAAGCGCGATCAGGCGGACCCGGCCCGGAGGGATGCAGGCGTGGACATGCGGACCTCCTGTCAGCGGGATGGGGTGAGAGGCTGGACAACGACCCAAGCGGGGCTCGTTACGGCTGCTTCCTTCCGGACCTGACCGGGTTGGCGAGGTGCCTGCCCGCGCCAACCTCTCACTCGGGGATATAGGCCGAACGGGGGCGGTTCGCAAGCGGGGCCGTCAGGCGGCGAGAGTGGCCGCGATCTTGCGTTGCCACCGCTCGGCCTCGTCGCGGTTCAGGAAACAGGCGATGTCGAGGGGAAGGCCCCGGGGAAGCGACAGGCGGAGGAGCGGGTAGGGGCCGTCATCCGAGTCGCGCAGGATGACGTCGGACAGCGTCAGGGCCGACAGGGGAAAGCTCTCATGCCGGTTTACGAGCGGGCCGCGCAGGGTGCGGTCGGCGCGCCCGGTGGCCGGATCGAGGCGGAGTTCGCTCGCGCTCCAGAGCGCGGCGGCGGTAAGGAAGCCGCCCATCCCCAGCCCGACCGCGATGGCGATGACCGCGATCAGCAGGATCGGGTCGGGCGTGCTCCAGTCGGGGTAAACGAGGAAGGGCAGCGGCAGGCCGATGGCAAGGCTCAGCCCGAGGACCAGCATGAAAAGCCGCAGCGGCAGCGGCAGCTGCTGCTGGCGGTAGATGATCGTCTGGCCGTCGATATTCAGCATACCGCGCCAATAACTGCGGAAGATGGCAAGAATTTGAATGGCCCGTGTCGCCCGCAGCCGTGGTTTCCAAGCGAGGGCGTCCGGTCTAGCGTGGCGGCAAAGGGAGAACCGCATGACCGCTCGACTGATCCGCCTCGACTGGCCCGACTTCGGCACGCCCGGCCTGCCGCCGCCGTTTTCGCTGGCCGAGGCGCGGGGGCGGCTTGCCGCGCTGCGGGTGGCGATGGCGGGGCAGTTCGACGCGCTGGTGGTCTATGGCGACCGTGAGCATGCGGCGAACATTCACTGGCTGACGGGCTTCGATCCGCGCTTCGAGGAGGCGCTGCTGGTGGTGACGCCCGACGACGCGCTGCTGATCGCGGGGAACGAATGCCTGCCCTACACGCAGGTGTCGCCGCTGGTCGCGGCAGGGGATGTGGGGACGGTGCATTGCGCGACGCTGTCGCTGCCCTCGCAGCCAAGGCGGGGGCTGCGGCTGGACGAATGTCTGGCCGATATCCTGCCGAAGGGGGGCCGGATCGGCGCGGTCGGCTGGAAGCTGTTCGAGCCGCATGAGGTGTTGCCGGGGCGCGATCTGCCGCTCGATCTGCCGGGATTCGTGACGGATGCGATCGCCTACGTGACGGGCGCGGCGCCCCGGAACGCTACCGCGCTGATGATGGACCCGGGGCGCGGGCTACGGTCGGTGGTGGATGCGCCCGAGATCGTGCGGCTCGAATTCGCAAACCACATGGCGGCGACCGCCCTGCGCCGGATGGTGGCGGGGTTCCGCGAGGGGATGACGGATTTCGAGGCGGTGGCAGGCGCCGGACTGGGCGGGCTGCCGCTGGGATGTCATCCGACCTTTGCAACGGGCGAGCGCGCGGCACAGGGGTTGAGCGGACCTTCGGGGCAGGTGCTTCGACGGGGCGCGCAGATCTCGTTCAACATCTGCCATTGGGGGGCGAACATCTGCCGGGCGGGGTGGCTTGCGACCGCTGCGGATGATCTTCCGGAGGCGGCGCAGGACTATGTGGAGCGGTTTGCGGGGCCTTACGTGGCGGCGCTGTCGCAATGGTTCGGCATGATGCGGCCGGGTCTTTCGGGTGGCGAGGTTTGGGCGCGGATGATGCGGCTGTTGCCGCATGAGGATTTCGGGGTGGAGTTGAACCCCGGTCATCTGATCGGGCTGGACGAATGGATCTCTTCCCCGATCTTCGAGGGGTCGGAGGTGCCGCTGCGGTCGGGGATGGCGATGCAATGCGACGTGATTCCGTCGCATCCGGTCTATGGTTCGACCCGGATGGAGGATGGCTATGTGATCGCCGACGAGGCCCTGCGGTCAGAGCTCGACGCCCGCTTCCCGGCGGTGGCCGCGCGATGCGCGGCGCGGGCGCAGTTCATGCGGGATGTGATCGGCCTTGATGTGCCGGAGACGCTGTTGCCCTTGGCAGATACCTGCGGGATCGTCCCGCCCTTCCTGCTGGATGCAGAGCAGGTGATCGCGCTCAGATAAGGCCCAGCCTGCGCGCGGCGGTCAGCAGGTCGGGCGCTATGTGGTGGGCATAGTCGCCGGTTGCGGGCACGATATCGGGAATCTGAACGACGGTCATGCCTGCGGCATGGGCAGATCGCGCGCCCGTCTCGCTGTCCTCGAAGGCGAGGCAGCGTGCGGGATCGACGCCGAGGAGGCGCGCAGCGAGCAGGTAGGGTTCTGGGTGGGGCTTGGGCGCTGCCACATCGTCGAACGTCACGACATGTGCGAAGTGCGGGCCGAGGCCGGTCAACGCCAGCTTGGTGTCGGCCTGGCGCCGCGTGGAGGAGGTGGCGAGCGCCTTGGGCAAAGTGATCGCCGTCAGCAATTCTTCCGTGCCCGGCTTCAGCGGAACACCGTCCTGGTAGCGGGTCCGCACCTCGCGCGTCCAGGCGGTGGCGAAGGCATCGGGATCGAGGTCGGGGAAGCGGGCGCGGATGATGCCCGCGCCGGTCTGGTCGTCGATGCCGATCAGGCCGTGAAGGAAGGCCGGGTCCACCACGACGCCGAGGCTGGCGAACGCCTCGATCCCTGCGGCCTGGGTTACAGCCTCGCTGTCGATCAGCGTGCCGTCGAGATCGAAGATCACGGCGTCGAACATGGAACCTCCGGTGGATCGGGTGCGACCGTCCTAGCGGATCGGCCGGGCCGGGGAAAGGCTGCGGATCAGAGATGGACGCGGAAGCGTGCGAAGCCGCCTGGCAACGGGCCAGCGAGTTCGACCCGGAGTGGCGCGAGCGTGTCGAGATGGGCTGCGGCGCGGGGATTGCTGTCATAAAGGACGGTCGTGCCGGGCATCGGCGTGAAGCGCCAGTTGGCGGGTCGTCGGGCCGCGACGGGGCCTGCCTTCTGCAGGAAGCGCATCAGGACGTTGCGGGTCGGCTCTGTGCCACGATAGATGATCGCATCGGCGCCGGTCCCGGGGAACGACGCCCCACCGCCCGCGCGGTAGCTGTTGGTCGCGATCACGAAGCTGTCACCGGGGGCGACGGGTCTGCCATTGTGGCAAAGGTTGCGGATGCGGCCTTGCGGGAGACCTGCATCCTTTCCATCGCTTGCGAATCTTGCGGACTGCGACAGATCGATTTCCCACGTGATCCCCGAGATCACGTCGAAATGCGACGAGGGCACGTCCGCGTCGATCAGGCTCTGGTCCGATTGGCCGGGGGTGATTGTCCGGAACACGCCTGCGGCCCGCTCGAGCCAGTCCTTCAGCTCTGCCCCGGTGACGAGGACAGCACAGATGCTGTTGGGGTAGGAGTAAAGATCGGCAACGTGGCGCATGGCGAGCGGGCCTGCCGGGACATCCGTGTAGAAACCTGGCCCGCCGCGCCCGCCCATCTTGAACGGCGATGCGGCAGAGAGCAGGGGAAGCGCCGCATGAGGCGTGTCGGACAGCGCGCGCGCGACGTGCCAGGCCTGTGCCTGTGCGATCAGATCCAATGCGGCATTGCCCGGCAGGGCCGCGAAGAAGGAGGTGAGGGGGATGGCGCTGTGGCTGACGGGGCGGCGGATATAGGCGAGGGTCGCCTCATGCGCGGCGCGCGTTGCGGCGAGCAGGGCCTCGGCGCCGGGGTCTGTCTCCCCTGCGGCAAACTGTGAAAGCGGCTGCGCCTCGGACCGGGAGCGGACGACGGTCCATCCTGTGCCATTCTGTTCCAGCACAAGGTCGATCACACCAAGATGCGAGGCATAGCAGCCGGGCATCACGGCCGGCGTGCCGCAGAGCGTGCCCGCGACGCCATCGACATTCGGCTGGTCGGTGAAGCCGGGGCCGGGGAATACGAGGTGGCTGTGCCCGGCGATGATCGCGTCGATATCAGGCAGGGCCGCGAGGGAAGTTGCGGCATTTTCCATCCCGTCGAACGGCTCTGAGGGACCGATCCCTGAATGGCACAGCGCGATGACGATGTCGGCCCCGGCGGCCCGCATCTGCGGCAGGCGCGCCCGGGCGGCGGCGAGGATATCTCGGGCCACGATGCGCCCCTGCAGGTGGGCGGCGTCCCAGACCATGATTTGCGGCGGCAGAAATCCGATGACGCCGATACGCAGGGCCTGTCGGCGACCGGCGGCGTCGACACACTCCCGCGTCAGGATCAGGAATGGCGGGAGGAGCGTTTCGTCCCTTGCCGGATCATCCGGGGCGTCGATCAGGACGTTGGCGCAGGTGATCGGAAACCTGGCACCGCCGAGGGCAAGGCGGAGGAAATCGAGGCCGTAGTTGAATTCATGGTTGCCCAAAGTGCCGGCGTCATATCCCAGCACGTTCATTGCGGCGATCGCGGGGTGGGGCGCGTGGCCGGAAAGGTCCGCACCCTCGGCGACGTTGTCACCCATGGGATTGCCCTGCAGAATGTCGCCATTGTCGAACAGCAGGCAATTGGGCACCGCTGCCCTGTGGCGCCCGACCAGCGCTGCAATCCGGGAAAGACCGGTGCCGGGGACCGGGCAATCGGCATAGTAGTCGTAGGGGTGAATCTGCACGTGGACATCGGTGGTCGCGAGCAGGCGCAAGTGCAATTGGTGGGGGGCGAGCGGGAAAACGGACGGCGGTTGCACAGGGATGAACGGACCTCAGGACAAGCGGGTAGATTGCCCGGAAAGGGCGATGGGACGGCGAACCGCCGTCGATGCTGGGCAGGAGCGGCGCGGGGTTGTGCGGATACGCTAAGCCGGGGCTTGCGGCGGTTCCATGGCGACGGCGCGTCCAAGATCTGATTTTAAATCTTTGAGTCGAATTTATCACCGACGCGCGAATCCTGCTTGGCTCTGCCGTGCCGGGGCTTTGCGTTCGCGGGCTGCCATGGCAAGAAGCGGTGCAGGAACGGGGGATGCGGAACCGGATGCAGATTGCCGAGACGGTGACATTTGGCGGTTCGGCGCTGGACCGGGCGGCGCAGCTTCGGGGCGATCCGGGGGCGCTTGCGGCGCTGTTGGCTGCCGGGTCGGTGTTGCCGGTCTGGCGCGGAAAGCCCCTGTTTTGCGGCGAGGGACCGGGGCGGGCAGGTTGGGTTCCCGCGGGCCATTCCGTGCTGGCGCAGGGCGGCGCGACGGTGTTCCTGGGGCTGGACGAAGGGGTCGCCCGGTTCGCACGGGATATCTCTGCCTGGGCGCCGGAAGCGGGGGCCGAGGCGGTGCAGGGCGGGTTCTTCGATCCGTCCGAGCAGCGGCATCCGGCGCTGCCCGAGGATCACGCCTTTGTCGAATTGCGGGGGGTGATGACGCGGCTGTCACCGCGCGATGCCGAGCTTGTGGCCACGGCGAAGGCGCTGCTGCAATGGCACACCAGCCACGGCTTTTGCGCCACCTGCGGCGCGCCGTCGGAAGTTGCGATGGGCGGCTGGCAGCGCAACTGCCCGGCCTGCGGAGCGCATCATTTTCCGCGCACAGATCCGGTGGTCATCATGCTTGTCACGCATGGAAATTCGGTTCTGCTGGGGCGGTCGCCGGGGTGGCCCGAAGGGATGTATTCCCTGCTTGCGGGATTCGTCGAACCGGGCGAGACGCTGGAAGCTGCCGTACGCCGGGAGGTGTTCGAGGAGGCGGGCATCCGGCTTGGTGCAGTGGGCTATCTGGCAAGCCAGCCGTGGCCCTTCCCGGCCTCGCTGATGTTCGGCTGCCGGGCTGAGGCTTTGACGACGGAGATCGCTCTTGATCCGGTGGAGATCGAAGATGCGCTCTGGATCACGCGGGAAGAGATGGTGGCTGTGGTCGCGGGAGAGCATCCGCGCCTGAAGCCGCCCCGCCGGGGAGCCATCGCGCAGTTCCTGATCCAGGCCTGGCTGTCGGATCGGTTGGATTAGGGAACGCGGCAAGGGGGCGGGACATGAAACTGAATGTGCGTCAGGATATTGATCTGCCGATCGCCAGGGTCTACGCGCGGCTTTCAGATTTCGACGGATGGCAGAAGGCCGCGCTGCGCCGGGGTGCCGAGGTCGCGCGGACGGACAAGCTGGACCGTTATGCGCCGGGCATGACGTGGACAGCGGCGTTCGCCTATCGCGGCAAGCAGCGGCACCTGGACCTGGCGCTGGATGCGATCGTGCCGCCGGATCATCTTGCCTTCTCGGGGGCCGGTCCGAACCTTGGCGGTACGCTGTCCATCGACCTGATCGAGATGGCGCCCAGCCGGACACGGGTTGTCGTGAAGCTGGAGATCAAGCCGCGCACGCTGGTGGCGCGGCTTTTCATACAGTCGTTGAAACTGGGGCGTGCGAGTGTCGAGGAGAAGTTCCGCACGCGCGTGGCGCAGGTGCTGGCCGAGGTCGAGCGCCCGGATCAGACCCCGCGCCGACGATCGGCCGGGTAGACGCCGATGATGCTCATCGCACTGGTGAAATAGCGCAGTTCTTCCAGCGCGCGGGCGACGTTTGCATCCTCGGGGTGGCCCTCGATGTCCGCGTAGAACTCGGTCGCGGTGAAGGAGCCGCCGACCATGTAGCTTTCGAGCTTGGTCATGTTGATGCCGTTGGTCGCGAAGCCGCCGAGCGCCTTGTAGAGCGCCGCGGGAATGTTGCGGACGCGGAAGATGAAGGTGGTCATCATCCGCTCGGCCGCGGCGGCTGTGATCGGGGCTCGGGCGACATGACAAGGAAGCGGGTGGTGTTGTTCGACTGGTCCTCGATCTGGCGGGCCAGAACGTCGAGCCCGTAGATCTCGCCCGCCAGTTCGGAGGCCAGCGCGCCGATGCTGCGGTCGCCGCGCTCGGCCACGATCTTGGCGGAGCCTGCGGTGTCGGCGCCGGTCAGCGCCTTCAGCCCGTGTTCCCTGAGGAACTCGCGGCACTGTCCGCAGCAGCACGGTATGGCTCATCGCCTCGCTGATGTCGGCGATCTGGGTGCCGGGCAGGCCCAGCAGGTTGATGTGCACGCGCACGAAGGCTTCGTCGACGATGTTGAGGCCCGGACCCGGGCAGCAGCGAGTGGATGTCGGCCACGCGGCCGTAGGTCGAGTTCTCGACCGGCAGCATCGCGAGGTCGGCTCGCCGCTCGCGCACGGCTTCGATGGCGTCCTCGAAGGTGCGGCAGGGCAGCGCCTCCATCCCCGGGCGGGCCTGGCGGCAGGCCTGGTGCGAGTAGGCCCCCGGCTCGCCCTGGAAGGCGATGCGTCCGTAGGGGTGCGCGGTCATGGCAGGCTCCGTTTTTCTGGCGCTTCGCGGGCTTTTGTCGCAGTTCGGCCGCTGAGGGCGATTGGTCGCGCTACTACACCTTGAAACCGGACGGGGGAAGCGGGTAGATACCGCGCGACACAAGGGCTTGAGGACGGCACGAGATGTTCGACACGATGACATTCACCAAGTCGGGCGGCGCGTTCTGCGGATCGCTTCTTGTGTTCCTGCTGATGGCCTGGGCCGGGCTCCGCGCTGTTCTACACCGGCGGCGGTCACGGCGCCGAGCGATGAGGCGCAGGCCTACACGATCGACACGGGCGAGGCCGCCGCCTGCGACCGAAGACGGCGGCGGAAGGCCCGCCTTCGCGGATCTCTATGCCGCGGCCGATGCCGCCGCGGGCGAGAAGGTGTTCTCGCAAGTGCAAGGCCTGCCACAAGGTCGACGGCACGAACGGCACCGGCCCGCATCTGAATGGCGTGGTCGATCGCCCGAAAGGTTCGGTCGAGGGCTTCGGCTATTCCGAGGCGATGCTGGCCCGGGCAGGCGAAAGCTGGACGCCCGAGAACCTCAACGGCTTCATCGAGAACCCGAAGGGCTACGTGCCGGGCACCAAGATGGGCTTCGCCGGTCTGCCGAAGGCCGAGGATCGCGCGAACCTGATCGCCTAGCTCGCGACGCAGAAGTAGCATCCACGCGGATGCACGATGTCCGGGCCGCCCGTTCGGGCGGCCTTTTGCATTGGCGCTCACGAAATGCACACAAGCGCGCGACCGAGCCGGGCAATTCGATCTGAACCATCGACAAACCGCACGTTCCGGTAAAATAGTCGCTGGAGCGCCGGAGAACCGGCCGGGTGAGGGGAGCACCGCATGACAGACCGCCACAGGCTCGCACTGCCATGCAGCCCGCCCGTGCCGCCGCATCCGCTGCGGTTGGCGCTCGCGCTGGGCGCGATGATTGTGCTGCTGGCAGGCTGGGCCGTGGCGGCGCGGGCCGAGACGATCATCAGCCATGGCATCTCGACCTTCGGCGACCTGAAGTATCCGGCCGGATTTCGCGCATTTCGACTACGTGAACCCCGACGCGCCCAAGGGCGGGACGATGACGCTTCCGCGGCACCGGGGCGAGCCAGACCTTCGACAGCCTCAACCCCTTCATCCTCAAGGGCGAGCCGGCGCAGGGGCTGGGGCTGATCTACGACAGCCTGCTGGTCGGGTCGGCCGACGAGATCGACGCCGCCTACGGCCTGATCGCCGAGAGCCTGGAATATCCCGAGGATCGCAGCTGGGTGATCTTCCACATGCGGCCCGAGGCGCGCTTCGCCGACGGCGAGCCGATCACCGCCGAGGACGTGGTCTTCACCTTCGAGATGCTGCTCGACGAAGGGCGCGCCGACCTACAAGATCATCGCTGCAGGACATCGAGAAGGCCGAGGCGCTCGACCCGCACACGGTGAAGTTCACCTTCAAGCGACGGCGCCGCCGACGCGCGACCTGCCCGGCGCTGGTCGGCGGCCTGTCGATCCTGCCGAAGCACTACTACGACACCGTGCGCGTTCGACGAAGTCGACGCTGGTGCCGCCGCTCGGCTCGGGGCCAGTACGCAGATCGCCGACGTCCAGCCGGGCCGGTCGATCAGCTACTGCCGCGATCCCGGACTACTGGGGCAAGGACCTGCCGGTCAACGTCGGGTCGGCGCAATTTCGACTGCTACGTCTACGAGTACTTCGCCGACAACACCGCCGCCTTCGAGGCGCTGAAGGTCGGGCGAGTACCTGTTCCACGAGGAGTTCTTCTCGGCGATCTGGGCGACCGACTACAACTTCCCGGCGCTCGAGAAGGGCTGGGTCAAGCAGGCGAGACCTCCCCGACAACCGTCCCTCCGGCACCCAGGGCTTCTGGATGAACCTGCGCCGCGAGAAGTTCCCGGACTCCGCGGGTGCGCGAGGCGATCGCGCTGATGTTCAACTTCGAATGGTCGAACGCGACGCTGTTCTACGGGCTACTACGAGCGCACCGACAGCTTCTTCCAGAATTCGCCGATGACGGCCGAGGGCCTGCCGCGAGGGCGAGGAGCTGGCGGTGCTGGAGAAGTTCCGCGACCAGCTGCCGCCCGAGATCTTCACCGAACCCGCCTACATGCCGCCGGTCAGCTCGGCCGAGCGCAACAACGACCGCGCCGTCGATCCGCCGCGCCTCGGCGCTGCTCGACGAGGCGGGCTGGACGGTCGGCGCCGGCGGCATCCGGCGCAACGCCGCGGGCGAGACGCTGACAGATCGAGTTCCTCGACGACAACCCGTCGTTCGAGCGCGTGCATCAACCCCTTCGTCAGAACCTGCGCCAGATCGGCATCGACGCGAGCTACCGCGCATGGTCGACGCGCGCAGATGCAGGAGCGGCAGAAGAACTTCGACTACGACATCATCCCGGGCCGCCTCGTGATGTCGCTGACGCCCGTCGATCGAGCTGCGCACGATCTACGGCACCGACGGCGCCGACGGCCGGGCACGCTACAACCTGTCGGGCGTCGCCGACCCGGTGGTCGACGGGCTGATCGAGAGGATCATCGCCGCCGAGACCCGCGAGGAGCTGGACGCCGGGTCCGGGCGCTCGACCGGGTGCTGCGCCAGAAGCAGATCTGGGTGCCGAACTGGAACAAGGGCTCGTATCTGGGTCGCCTACTGGGACGTGTTCGGCCGGCCCGACGAGCCGCCGCTCTATTCGCCGCGGCGACGGCCTACTGGTGGTTCGACCAGGCGAAGTACGACGCGCTGAAGGCGCAGGGCGCCCTGCGCTGAGATGGGCGCCTACATCCTCCGCCGCCTGCTGCTGATCGTCCCGACGCTGTTCGGCATCCTGCTCATCAACTTCGTGCTGGTGCAGTTCGTGCCCGGCGGCCCGATCGAGCAGGTGCATCGCCCGGCTCGAGGGCAGGACGACGCTCTGCCACCGACCGCATCACCGGCGGCGGCTCGGAGGCGCGGCGCGCGGCGGCGGCGACGAGCGACTATCGCGGCGCGCAGGGCCTGCCGCCCGAGTTCATCGCCGAGCTCGAACGGCAGTTCGGCTTCGACAAGCCGCCGCTCGAGCGCTTCCTCGCTGATGCTGCGGAACTACCTGACCTTCGACTTCGGCGAGAGCTACTTCCGCTCGATCAGCGTCGTCGACCTGGTGCTCGAGAAGATGCCGGTCTCGATCTCGCTCGGCCTGTGGTCGACGCTGATCGCCTATCTGATCTCGATCCCGCTCGGCATCCGCAAGGCGATGCGCGACGGCATCGCGGTTCGACACCTGGACCAGCGGGGCTGATCATCGTCGCCTACGCGATCCCGAGCTTCCTCTTCGCGATCATGCTGCTGGTGCTGTTCGCCGGCGGGTCCTACTGGCAGATCTTCCCGCTGCGCGGCCTGACCTCGGACAACTGGGAGCGAGCTGTCAGCGTCGGCGGCAAGATCGCTCGACTATCTCTGGCACATCGCGCTGCCGGTCGACGGCCTCGACCATCGGCGGCCTTCGCGACGCTGACGCTGCTGACGAAGAACTCGCTTCCTCGACGAGATCAAGAAGCAGTACGTGATCACCGCGCGCGCCAAGGGCCTGACCGAGCGGCGGGTGCTCTACGGCCACGTCTTCCGCAACGCGATGCTGATCGTGATCGCGGGCTTCCCGGCGGTCTTCATCAGCGTGTTCTTCGGCGGCAGCCTGATCATCGAGACGATCTTCTCGCTCGACGGGCTCGGCCGGCTCGGCGTTCGAGAGCGCGATGCCAGCGCGACTATCCGGTGGTGTTCGGCACGCTCTACGTCTTCGGGCTGCTCGGCCTGCTGTGGGGCTGCTGTCGGACCTGATCTATGTCTGGGTCGACCCGCGCATCGACTTCGAGAGCCGCGAGACTGATGCGCCTGTCGCCCGCTCCAGCGCCGCCGCGCTCGCCAACTTCCGCGCGAACCGGCGCGCCTTCTGGTCGCTGTGGATCTTCCTCGCGCTGTTCGTCGTGACGCTCTTCGCCGAGTTCGTCGCGAACGACAAGCCGCTGGTGGTCCGCTTCGAGGGCGAGTGGCGCTTCCCGATCTTCCGGTTCTACTCCGAGGCGGACTTCGGCGGCGAGTTCCAGACCGAGGCGAGTACCGCGCCCCGAGGTGCGCTGCCTGATCGCGACGGGCGGGCTCGAGGCCTGCCTCGACGATCCCGAGGGCATCATGGCCGAGGCGAAGGCCAGCGGCATCGACGGCGGCGCGATCGGTGCAGACCGGCTGGATGATCTGGCCGCCGATCCCCTTCAGCTTCGACACGATCAACTACATGCAGGGCACCGCCCCCTCGCCGCCCGACCGCGTCCACTGGCTCGGCACCGACGACCAGACCCGCGACGTGTCTGGCGCGGGTGATCTACGGCTTTCGCCTCTCGGTGCTCTTCGCGCTGGTCGTGACGGCGCTGATCTCGGCCATCGGCGATCGCGGCGGGTGCGGTGCAGGGCTATTTCGGCGGCCTGATCGACCTCTTCTTCCAGCGCATCGTCGAGCTCTGGGTCAACATGCCGAGCCTCTACGTCATCATCATCCTCTCGGCGATCTTCACGATGAACTTCTGGCTGCTGACGCTGCTGATCGCGCTTCTTCGGCTGGACCTCGCTGGTCGGCGTGGTGCGCGCCGAGTTCCTGCGGGCACGCAACTTCGAATACGTCCGCGCGGCCCGGGCGCTCGGCGTCGCGAACCACGTCATCATGTTCCGCCACGTCCTGCCGAACGCGATGGTCGCGACGCTGACGCTGCTGCCCTTCATCATCACCGGCGCGATCGGCGGCTCGCTGCGCTCGACTTCCTCGGGCTCGGGCTGCCGCCCTCGTCTCCCTCGCTCGGCGAGCTGACGCTGCAGGGCAAGAGAACGCTGAACGCGCCGTGGCTCGGCTTCACCGCCTTCTTCACCTTCGCGATCATGCTCAGTCCTGCTGGTCTTCATCTTCGAGGGCGTCCGCGACGCCTTCGACCCGCGAAAGACCTTCCGGTGAGCGTGCTTCAGGTCAGCGATCTGTCGGTAAAGTTTCGACAGGACGGGCGGGTGGTGGAGGCCGTCCGGCATGTCAGCTTCACTGTGGGCAAGGGCGAGACGGTGGCGCTGGTCGGGGAAAGCGGGTCGGGCAAGTCGGTGACGGCGCTGTCCACGGTGGGACTGCTGCCGGACAGCGCCGAGGTGACGGGCTCGATCCTCTACAATGGGCGCCAGATGGTGGGCGCGGACGAGCCGAGCCTGCGGCGCACACGCGGGCAACGACATCAGCTTCATCTTCCAGGAGCCGATGACCAGCCTGAACCCGCTGCACACCATCGAGCGTCAGATCGGGGAAAGCCTGGCGCTGCACCAGGGCCTTACGGGCGACGCGGCGCGTGCGCGCATCCTCGAGCTGTTGCAGAAGGTCGGCATCCGCGAGGCGGAAAGCCGGCTGGGCGCCTATCCGCACCAGTTGTCGGGCGGGCAGCGCCAGCGGGTGATGATCGCCATGGCGCTGGCCAACGGGCCGGAACTGCTGATCGCCGACGAGCCGACGACCGCGCTGGACGTGACGATCCAGGCGCAGATCCTCGACCTGCTGGCGGAGCTGAAGGTGAAGGAAGGGCTGAGCCTGCTGTTCATCACCCACGACCTTGGCATTGTCAGACGCATCGCCGACCGCGTCTGCGTGATGCAGGGCGGCGAGATCGTGGAACAGGGGACAGCGGCGGAAATCTTCGCGGCACCGAAGCATCCCTACACGCAGAAGCTGCTGGCAGCCGAACCCAAGGGACGGCCCGATCCGGTCCCGGCAGATGCGGAAGAGGTGGTCCGCACCGAAAATCTGCGTGTCTGGTTCCCGATCACGAAGGGGCTTCTGCGCCGCAATGCGGGCTTCGTGAAGGCGGTGAACGATGCCTCGGTTTCCGTGCGGGCCGGGGAAACGCTGGGCGTGGTGGGCGAGAGCGGATCGGGCAAGACCACGCTGGCGCTGGCGATCCTGCGCCTGATCCCCTCGACCGGGCCGGTGGTGTTCTTGGGCGAGGACCTGCAACACAAGCATGGCCGGGCGCTGCGCGATCTGCGGCGCGATCTGCAGATCGTGTTCCAGGATCCCTACGGCAGCCTCAGCCCGCGCATGACGGTGGAGCAGATCATCGCCGAGGGGCTGGGCGTGCACCGGCTGGAGCCGGGGCAGGACAAGCGGCAGATGGTGGCGGACATCATGACCGAGGTCGGCCTCGACCCGGCGGCGATGGGGCGCTATCCGCACGAATTCTCGGGCGGGCAGCGGCAGCGCGTGGCGATCGCGCGGGCGATGATCCTGCGCCCGAGGCTGGTGGTGCTGGACGAACCGACAAGCGCGCTCGACATGACCGTGCAGGTGCAGATCGTGGAGCTTCTGCGGACGCTTCAGCGCAAGTGGGGGCTGGCCTACATCTTCATCAGCCATGACCTGCGGGTGGTGCGGGCGCTGGCGCACAAGGTGATCGTGATGAGGGAAGGCGACGTGGTGGAAGCGGGAACGCAGGTGTTCGACGCGCCGCAACAGCCCTATACGAAAGCGCTGCTTGCCGCGGCGTTCGGGCTGGCGGAGCCTGCCGCCGCCGGAGCATGATCGTGACGCGGATTGGCCGGGGGGTGCGGTGAAGATCCTCTTTGTGCATCAGAACTTTCCGGGGCAGTTCCTATACCTTGCCCCGGCGCTTGCCACGCGGGGGCATGATTGCCTTGCGCTGACGGATGCCACAAACCAGCGCGCGCCAACGATCCGCGCCGCGCGTTACCGCTTCGATCCTCCGCCTGTCGAACCGCGGGCGACACGCCTGGGGCGGACTTACACCCAGATGGGCGACCGGGCGATTGCCGTGGCGCGGACCGCCGCGCGACTGCGGGCGGAAGGCTACATTCCCGACGTGATCTTCGGCCATTCCGGCTGGGGCGAGACGCTGTTCCTGAAAGAGGTCTGGCCCGAGGCAAAGCTGCTGATCTACGCCGAGTTCTACTATCGCGGGGTGGGCCGGGACGTGGGTTTCGACCCGGAGTTTCAGACCGCATCGCTCGATACGACGATGATCGCGCAGGGCCGTGCGGCGCATCTGGGGCAGGCCCTGCTCCATGCCGATGCGGGCGTTGCACCGACCGGCTGGCAGGCCAGCACCTTCCCCCCGGCCCTGCGCCCTATGATCGAGGTGATCCATGACGGGATCGACACGACCCGCGTCGCGCCCGATGCCGCCGCAACGCTGACCCTGCCTTCGGGGCAGGTGCTGCGGGCGGGGGAAGACGTCATCAGCTTCGTCAACCGCAATCTCGAACCCTACCGCGGCTGGCACATCTTCCTGCGCGCGCTTCCCGCCGTGCTGCAGGCCCGGCCGAATGCACAGGTTGTGATCGTGGGGGGAGACGGCGTCAGCTATGGGCCGGCGCCGGATGGCGGGGGCAGCTGGAAGCAGAAGCTGCTGGACGAGGTCGGCCCATCGCTCGACCTGTCGCGCGTGCATTTCCTGGGGCGGGTGCCGCACGGCGATTTCGTCCGCCTGATGCAGGTCACGGCGGCCCATGCCTATCTGACCTACCCCTTCGTGCTCAGCTGGTCGATGCTCGAGGCGATGGCTGCCGGCGCGCTGGTGATCGGCTCACGCACCGCGCCGGTTGAGGAGGTGATTGTGGACGGGGAGAACGGGCGGCTGGTCGATTTCTTCGATGTGCCGGGCTGGTCCGCTGCGCTGATCGAAGCGCTGGAGGCGCCCGGGCGCTTTGCCTCCCAGCGCGCGGCGGCGCGCAGGACGGTGCAGGACCGCTATGATCTGAAGATCTGCCTGCCCCGCATGGTGGCCTTCGTGGAGCGTCACGGCCCCGGGATGTAGCGGTCAGACGGCGGCGCTGTGGCGCGCCTTTGTCTGGTCGTAGGCGTCGAAGGCCTGCGCGATCATTCTCGTCAGTGGCCGCCCCTCCACCGGAATGGCGGCGCCGTCTGGCGTGATCTGCAGGAAATGGCCGAAGGTCTCCCGTGCCGCCGCGAAGAGCGTATCGAGGCGCGCCGTGGTCGTGTCGTAGTCGCGCAGAAGCTCGGCCCGGCTCACGCGGAAATCGCACATCAGCGCCTCGATGATCCGGGCGCGCAGCAGGTCTTCGCCCGCAAAGGCATGACCTCGGTGGGTCGAGAACTGGCCTGCGCGGATCGCCTTGGTATGGTCTGACGTGCCACTGGCATTCTGGGCATAGCCTTGTGGAAAACGAGAGATCGACGAGGCCCCGAGACCGATCAGCACAGGGGCTGCATCGTCGGTATAGCCCTGGAAGTTTCGCCGCAGATGTCCCGCCGCCTGCGCGCGGGCGAGGCCGTCTTCGGGACGCGCGAAATGGTCGATCCCGATTTCGGCATAGCCATCCCAGATGAAAAGCCGCCGCGCGGTGTCGAACAGATGCAGGCGCTCTTGGGGCGTCGGGATCGCATCCGACGGGATCATCTGCTGGCGGCGGCTCATCCACGGAACATGGGCATACCCATAGAGCGCAACCCGGTCGGGCGAGAGGCTGAGCAGCTTCTGGACCGATTCGGTGATCCGGCTCTGGGTCTGGTGCGGCAGGCCATAGAGGATGTCGGCATTCAGGCTGGTGATACCGCGCGCGCGGATCATCTCGACCGCGTCGCGCGTCAGGTCGTAGCTCTGGATGCGCCCGATGGTAGACTGGATCTCGGGGTCGAAATCCTGAACGCCGATCGAGGCCCGGTTCATCCCGGCTGCGGCCAGAGCATCGAGGCGAGGCGCGTCGATCTCGTTCGGGTCGATCTCGACCGAGAATTCGCCACCTTCGGCCAGCGGGGCGACTGTCAGAATCGCGTCGGCGAGCCGCGAGATTTCGGCGGGAGGCAACAGCGTGGGCGTGCCGCCCCCCCAGTGCAGGCGTTTGAGGCGGATTCCGGGGGCGAGATGGTCGCGCAGGATCGCAATCTCGCGCAGCAGCGTCTCGACATAGGCGATGACGGGATCGCTGCTGGTCGTGCCCTGTGTGCGACAGGCGCAGAACCAGCAGAGCCTGCGGCAGAAGGGAACGTGGATATAGAGCGAGATCTCGCTGTCCGCCGGGACGGCCTCGATCCATCGGGCAAAATCGGGCGCGCCGATCGCAGTGCCGAAATGGGGAGCTGTCGGATAGCTCGTGTACCGGGGCACGCGGGCGTCGAACAGGCCAAGGCGGGTGAGTTGCGAGTTGGTATCCATTAATATACCATGACGGAGGCTGCCACAGCCGTCCTTGATGCAAATCAAAGCGAAGCGATCAAATGGCCATTCAGCAGCATATCCCGACCACGCAGGAGTGTGGCACCTGCCCGATCCGGCACCGTGCCGTCTGTGCGCGTTGCGAGGCGGACGAGCTGAGCAGGCTGGAGCAGATGAAGTATTACCGCAGCTTCGAGGCGGGGCAGACGGTGATATGGTCCGGCGACCGCATGGATTTCGTGGCTTCGGTCGTTTCGGGCGTGGCGACGCTGACCCAGACGATGGAGGACGGGCGGCGTCAGATGGTGGGGTTGCTCCTGCCGTCGGATTTTGTGGGTCGTCCCGGGCGGACGGTGGCGAGTTACGATGTGACGGCCACGACGGACCTGGTGATGTGCTGCTTCCGGCGCAAGCCGTTCGAGGAGATGATCCTGAGCACGCCTCATATCAGCCAGCGCCTGCTCGAGATGACACTGGACGAGCTGGACGCGGCGCGGGAGTGGATGCTTCTTCTTGGCCGCAAGACCGCGCGGGAGAAGATCGCGAGCCTTCTCGCGATCGTGGCGCGGAGGGATGCGGCGCTGAGGCCGGCGGTGAAGCCGGGCGTGCTGGTGTTCGACCTGCCCCTGACGCGGGAGCAGATGGCGGATTATCTCGGCCTGACGCTGGAAACGGTCAGCCGGCAGGTTTCGGCGCTTAAAAAGGACGGCGTCATCAGCCTGCTGGGGAACCGGCACGTCACGGTGCCGGACCTGGACCGGCTGCTGGAAGAGGCGGGGGATGACATGGACGGGGGCTATCTCACCTGACCGGCGTGGCCAGTGATGTCGCACAGTGCGACACGAGTTTAACCCTTTGATTTTGCTAGAAATACAGATTTCATTAAGGGTTGATAAGGAGGTCACGGATATCGTTGCCGCTGCAAGGCGCGGAGAAGGGGCCCCGAATCCGGTTGCCGGGGGTAGCGGCGCGGCCGGTCGGTGGGCAATCAATGCCCACCCTGCGGGATAGCGCGCACGGAGGACCGATGCGCTGGCCGTCCGGCCCGAATCGCCGCCCGGCGTCAGTGCGCCAGCAGCACCGGCACTTCGGCCTCTTCCAGCATGTCGCGGGTGGCGCCGCCGAGCAGGGCTTCGCGGAGGCGGGAATGGCCATAGGCCCCCATGACCAGCATATCCGCGTCGCGGTCGCGCAGGTGGCGCTTCAGCACGTCGGCAATGCGCGTCATGCTGCGGGCGAGGACCGAAACTTCGGCCTTGACGCCGTGGCGCACGAGCATCTGGCAGAGCATCCCGCCCGGATCGGAGCGGTCCGGCGCAGTCGGTGCGGGATCGACCACCGCGATATCGACGAAATCGGCGGCCTTGAGCAGCGGCAGGGCGGCGCGCACGGCTGACATCGCCTCGCGCCCCTCGTTCCAGGCGATGACGATGCGTTTGCCCAGAACCGGGGGGAGGCCCTTTTCGGGCAACAGCAGCACGGGCGTGCCGGCGTCAAAGATCGTGGCTTCCAGCACCGCCTCCGACTCGGGCGGTTTGTCCTTGCCGTAGGGGTGCGACAGGACAACCAGATCGCTGACGCGGGCACGCGCGGCGACCAGCGGGGCGATGCCGCCCATCTGGGCCACGATGGCCTCGGACCCCCAGCGGATATCCTCGTTCGCAAGCCTGGCCTTGACGGCGGCGTCGAGAATCTGGGCGTCCTCGGTCGCGCGCTGCATCGACAGTTCCGCCATCGCCACCGCTGCCCCGATATAGGAGTACCCGATCTGCAGGCGGTCGAGGCCGAGCGAGAGCACCTCCAGATGTGCGTCGCCGTCGCGGGCCAGGCGGGTTGCGGCGTCGAGAGCAGGCTTCACCTCGGACGGGTCGGTCAGGATTGTGAGTAGGGTCTTGTAGGCCATGATGCGGACTCCTCTGAGGGCTGATCGCAGTTATCCTGCACGACGGGCCGTCCTGCCGCATTGACGCAGGTCAACCCAGTCCGCACTGTTGATTGACATGGATCAAGGCGAGGCGGGGCAAACACCCGCAGAAGCACGATAAGCCGAACCCTGCCGGCGGGGCCACCCGCCCGAGGTGAATCGGCATGCAGACGAAGGGACGCGAGATGTGGGACTATGTGAAACTGCTGCTGCTTGGCCTTGCGACGCTGTGCGCCGCAATTGCAGCGAATTATGCGCGCGACCTGCCCTACATGGTGAATGCCATCGTGGTGATGCTGGCGGCGGGCGGAACATTCCTGTGGGTGCTGCGCAATACCGGCGAAGCCCCGTCGCTTGCCGACGTAAGCGCGGAGTACAATGACGGCGTGGTGCGGGCCGGGGTGATTGCGACGGCCTTCTGGGGGATCGTGGGTTTCCTGGTTGGCGTGCTGATCGCGCTGCAACTCGCTTTTCCGAGTCTGAACCCGAGCCTGGGCCGACGGCATCCTGAATTTCGGGCGGTTGCGGCCGCTGCATACGAGCGCGGTGATCTTCGCCTTTGGCGGCAATGCCCTTATCATGAGTTCGTTCTACATCGTGCAGCGCACGAGCGCGGTACGGCTGTGGGGCGGGAACCTCGGCTGGTTCGTGTTCTGGGGCTGGCAGCTTATGATCGTGCTGGCCGCGACCTCCTACGTTCTGGGGGGCACGCAATCCAAGGAATACGCCGAGACGGTCTGGTACATCGACCTTTGGATCGTCGTCGTCTGGCTCGCCTTTCTGGCAACGTTCCTCGGCACGCTGATGACCCGGAAGGAACCGCATATCTATGTGGCGAACTGGTTCCTGCTGTCGATGATCGTGACGGTGGCGATGCTGCATGTGGTGAACAACGCGGCAATCCCGGTCTCGATCTTTTCGTCGCAGTCGGTGCCGGTCTATTCAGGCGTGCAGGATGCGATGGTTCAGTGGTGGTATGGCCACAACGCCGTGGGCTTCTTCCTGACCGCAGGCTTCCTCGGGATGATGTACTATTTCGTGCCGAAGCAGGCCGAACGGCCGGTCTATTCCTACAAGCTGTCGATCATCCACTTCTGGGCGCTGATCTTCCTGTATATCTGGGCCGGTCCGCACCACCTGCACTATACGGCGCTGCCAGATTGGGCGAGCACGCTTGGCATGGTGTTCTCGATCATGCTGTGGATGCCGTCCTGGGGGGGCATGATCAACGGGTTGATGACGCTGTCGGGGGCCTGGGACAAGCTGCGCACCGATCCGATCATCCGGATGATGGTCGTCTCGATCGGCTTCTACGGCATGAGCACGTTCGAGGGGCCGATGATGTCGATCCGATCGGTGAATGCGCTGTCGCACTACACCGACTGGACCATCGGGCACGTGCATTCCGGGGCGTTGGGCTGGAACGGGATGATTACCTTCGGCGCGCTTTACTTCCTGACCCCTCGCCTGTGGAACCGCGAGCGGCTCTACTCGCTGCAACTGGTGAGCTGGCACTTCTGGCTCGCCACCATCGGGATCGTTCTCTACGCCTCCTCGATGTGGGTCACGGGCATCATGGAAGGGCTGATGTGGCGTGAGGTGGATGCGAACGGGTTCCTCGTGAATGCCTTCGCCGACACGGTAGCAGCCAAGTTCCCCATGTATGTGGTGCGGGCGCTGGGTGGCGGGCTGTTCCTGACGGGCGCGCTCATCATGTGCTACAACCTTTGGAAAACAGTGACTTCCGTTGGCGAACGGGCTCCGGCCCGCAGTGCCGTGGCTGCGGAATAAGGGGGCGGACATGGCATTTCTCGACAAGCACAAGGCCATCGAAACCAACGCCACGCTGCTTCTGGTGTTGAGCTTTCTGGTGGTGACCATCGGCGGGCTGGTGCAGATCGTGCCGCTGTTCTACCTGGAAAACACGATCGAGGACGTGCAGGGGATGCGCCCCTACACGCCGCTGGAACTGGCGGGGCGGGACATCTACATCCGCGAAGGCTGCTACGTCTGCCACAGCCAGATGATCCGCCCGATGCGGGACGAAGTGGAACGCTACGGCCACTACTCGCTGGCGGCTGAAAGCCAGTACGACCATCCGTTCCAGTGGGGGTCGAAGCGGACGGGGCCGGACCTTGCCCGGGTCGGCAACCGCTATTCCGACGACTGGCATGTGGACCACCTGACCAATCCGCAATCTGTGGTGCCGGAATCGGTGATGCCGAAGTACGGCTACATGGCTGAGAAGCTGATCGACGGCCGCTACATCAAAGACGTGATGGAGACGCACCGCATGGTGGGTGTGCCCTATACCGATGACGAGATCGCCAATGCCCAGGCCGACTTCAAGGCACAGGCGGACCCCGACAGCGATACCGCAGGGCTGACCGAACGCTACGGCGAGAAGGTGAACATCCGCAATTTCGACGGCGCGCCGGGCGTGTCGGAGATGGATGCACTGATCGCCTATCTGCAGATGCTGGGGACGCTGGTCGACTTTTCGACCTATACCCCGGTCGAGAGCCGGTAGGGGGCGGGGATGGAAACCTATACCTTCCTGCGCCACTTCGCGGACAGCTGGATGCTTCTGGTGCTGGTGCTGATCTTCCTGGGCGTGGTCGTCTGGGTGTTCCGGCCCGGTGCGCGGCGCGTCCATGACGAAATCGCGCAGTCGATCTTCGAGCACGACACGAAACCTGCCGGGGTTGATGCGCCCCGGGCCGTCCGGAAGGAGCCGAAGCCATGAGCGAGCGAAAACTTCATCAGAAGCCGGGCGAGGTCGGGACCACCGGCCACGAATGGGACGGGATCGAAGAACTGAACAACCCGCTGCCGCGCTGGTGGCTTTGGACCTTCTACGCCACGATCTTCTGGGCACTGGTCTATACCGTCCTGTTCCCGGCCTGGCCGCTGATCACGGGTGCTACGCCGGGGATGCTGGGCTTCTCGACCCGGGCCAACGTGCAGGCCGAGATCGACCGCTTCGCGGCAGCCAACGGGCCGATCCAGGCGCGGCTGGTGGCGGCGGACCTCGCGACCATCCGGGACGATCCGGAGTTGCTGCAATTCGCCACGGCTGCTGGGGGTGCGGTATTCCGCAACAACTGCTCGCAATGCCACGGATCGGGGGCGGCAGGGGTGCAGGCGCAAGGCTACCCGAACCTGCTGGACGATGACTGGCTCTGGGGCGGGGCGATGGAGGATATCCATACGACCATCACCCACGGCATCCGCAATACGACCGACCCGGACGCGCGCTATAGCCAGATGCCGGCATTCGGCAAGGACGGTATCCTGGAGCCGGCGCAGATCGACGCGGTGGTGCAGCATGTGCTGGCGATCTCGGGTCAGGAGCATGACGCGGCGCTGGCGGCCGAGGGTGCCACGGTCTTTGCCGAGAATTGCGCGGCCTGCCATGGCGAAGCGGGCAAGGGCGACCGGACCCAGGGCGCGCCGAACCTGACCGATGCGATCTGGCTGTATGGCGGCGACGTGGACTCGCTGCACTACACCGTCACAAATGCCCGCTTCGGCGTGATGCCGAACTGGAACGCACGGCTGAGCGAGGCTGACATCCGCTCGGTCGCGGTCTATGTGCACGGGCTCGGCGGGGGCGAGTAGTCTTTCGTCCAGGATCGGCCGCCCCTGACGCCATGTCGCAGGGGCGGCTCCTTTTCATTTGCTGCCGGTGAGCGCAGCCTTCCCGACAGACAGGCGGTTCCGACCGCTACCCGGAGACCCAGAGTGACGAGCCAGGACAGCCAGCCGGAAAGCCTTTATGCCGCGCGCGAGCCGATCTTTCCGCGCCGCGTGAAGGGCAGCTTTCGTACGCTGAAGTGGTGGATCATGGCGGTGACGCTGGGCATCTACTACATCACGCCCTGGATCCGGTGGGACCGGGGGCCGAACCTGCCCGATCAGGCCGTCCTGGTGGACATGGCGGGACGGCGGTTCTTTTTCTTCATGATCGAGATCTGGCCGCACGAGTTCTACTTCGTCGCTGGATTGCTGATCATGGCGGGGCTGGGATTGTTCCTGTTCACCTCGGCCCTGGGCCGGGTGTGGTGCGGCTATGCCTGCCCGCAGACCGTATGGACCGATCTGTTCATCCTGGTGGAGCGCTGGATCGAGGGTGACCGGAACGCCCGCATCCGCCTGCACCGGCAGGCCTGGGATGCCGAGAAGGTGCGCAAGCGGGCGATCAAGTGGACGGTGTGGTTCCTGATCGGCCTCGCGACCGGCGGCGCCTGGGTGTTCTACTTCACCGACGCGCCGACGCTGTTCCATCAGCTTGTGACGTTCCAGGCGCCGATGGTGGCCTATATCACCATGCTGGTGCTGACGATGACGACCTTTGCTTTCGGCGGCTTCGCGCGCGAGCAGATCTGCATCTATGCCTGTCCCTGGCCGCGCATTCAGGCGGCGATGCTCGACGAGGATTCGATCACCGTCGCCTATCGCGACTGGCGCGGCGAGCCGCGCGGCAAGCTGCACAAGGGCGAGGTCGTCGAAGGGCAGGGCGACTGCATTGATTGCATGGCCTGCGTGAACGTCTGCCCGATGGGCATTGACATCCGCAACGGACAACAACTGGCCTGCATCACCTGCGCGCTCTGCATCGACGCCTGCAACGACGTGATGGACAGGATCGGCAAGCCGCGCGACCTCATTGGGTATCTTGCGCTGACCGACGAGGCATCGGAGCGTGCGGGCAAGGCGCCGAAATCGGTCTGGAGCCATGTCTTCCGGCCCCGGACCATCGTCTACACCGCGCTCTGGGCCGGGGTGGGCATCGCCCTGGTCGTGGCGCTGTTCCTGCGCAGCGACATCGACATCAGCGTGTCGCCGGTGCGCAACCCGACATTCGTGACCCTGTCGGACGGAACGATCCGAAACACCTACGATATCCGCCTGCGCAACAAGCTGGGCGAGGACCGGCAGTTCCGCATCACGCTGACCTCGGGCGCGCGGCTGAACATCGCGGCAGAGGGCTATGCGGATACGGTCGTAACGGTGCCTGCCAACCAGACGATGACGCAGCGCATCTATGTGACCGCACCGCCCGGAACCGATGCCGCGAAAGCCGCGCGCACCGAGCTGCGGCTGTGGGTGGTGGATACGAAGTCCAACGATCGGGTCTGGCATGACACGATCTTCAACGGCGCGGGGAAGTGACATGCGGGAGCTGACGGGACGCAAGGTGTTCGCCATCACGGCCTCGTTCTTTGGCGTGGTGATCGCGGTGAACCTGCTGCTGGCCTACAAGGCGGTTTCGACCTTTCCGGGACTTGAGGTGCCGAATTCCTATGTGGCGAGCCAGACCTGGGATGCCGAACGTGCCGCGCAGAGGGCGCTGGGTTGGGACCTGGCTGCCGACTACGACCATGTCTCGGGCGCGCTGGAACTGAACTTCACCGATACGGCGGGACGGCCTGCGCCGCTGGCGAGCCTTACGGTGCTTGTGGGCCGGCCGACCGAGGCGAAGGACGACCAGTGGCCGGTGATGGCGCTGGAGAACGGCATCTGGCGCGGGCCGCTGGTGCTTGCACCGGGGAAATGGATGATGAAGGTCGAGGCGCGGGCGGCGGATGGCACGCTGTTCAAGCAACGCCGTGACCTGTTCGTAAAGGGCTGACGACATGACCGCGCTGCCGCGCCTCGATATGCCGCTTGCCGCCTGCCCGGCCTGTGCGACGGCACCCGAGGCGGTGGACAGGGGCCTGCGGCAGGATCGCGCGCGGCTTGTGCTTTCATTGCCGACGGCGCATTGCGCGGCCTGCATCTCGACCGTCGAGAGCGGTCTGGCATCGGTTCCGGGGGTGCGCTCGGCCCGGGTGAACCTGACGCAGCGGCGGGTGAGCGTCGATGCCGATGCCGGGGTAACGCCGGAGGCGCTGGTGGGCGTTCTCGGCCGGCTGGGCTACGAGGCGCACGAGCTGGACGCGGGGCTGCTGTCGGCCACCGAGACGGACCGTCAGGGGCGCGAGCTTCTGATGCGGCTGGGGGTCGCCGGATTTTCGGCGATGAACGTGATGCTGCTGTCGGTTGCCGTCTGGTCGGGCGCCGAGGGCGTGACGCGGGACATGTTCCACTGGATATCCGCCGCCATCGCCATTCCCACCGTGATCTTCGCGGGGCAACCCTTCTTCCGCTCGGCCTGGACCAGCCTCAAGGCGCGGCGGCTGGGCATGGACGTGCCGATCTCGCTGGCGATCATCCTCGCCTCGTCGATCTCGCTGTTCGAGACATGGAAGGGCGGGCACCACGCCTATTTCGACGCGGCGGTGATGCTGACCTTCTTCCTGCTGGCGGGGCGTTATCTGGACCATCGCACGCGGGCCGTGGCCCGGTCGGCGGCCGAGGAACTGGCCGCACTGGAAGTGCCGCGCGCCCTTGTGCTGCGCGGCGGGGCCGAGGTTGTCCTTCCAACCTCCGAGGTGGCGGTGGGCGATCTGGTGCGGGTGCGACCGGGCGGGCGGATGCCCGTGGATGGGGTGGTGACGGAAGGGACGAGCGAGCTCGACCGCTCGCTGCTGACGGGCGAGAGCCTGCCCGCCTTTGCCGGACCCGGCACCGTGGTAAGCGCGGGCGAGGTGAACCTGACCGGACCACTGACGCTGCGGGTGACGGCAGCGGGGCAGGACAGCTCGCTCCACCGGATGGCCGATCTGGTGGCGATCGCGGAAGGGGCAAAGACGCGCTACACCTCGCTGGCCGACCGGGCGGCGCGGCTCTATTCGCCCGGCGTTCACCTGCTGTCGTTCAGCGCCTTCGGCTACTGGATGTGGGCGACGGGTGGCGATCTCCGCTTTGCCATCAACATTTCGGCGGCGGTGCTGATCATCACCTGCCCCTGCGCGCTGGGTCTGGCCGTGCCGGCGGTGGTGACGGCGGCGAGCGGCAAGCTGTTCCGCAAGGGGTTGCTCATCAAGCATGGCACGGCGCTGGAGCGGCTGGCCGAGGTGGATACGGTGGTGTTCGACAAGACCGGCACGCTGACGCTGGGGATGCCGGTGCCGATGGATCTGGCGGCGGTGGAGCCGGACGTGCTGGCCTTGGCCGCAGGGCTGGCGCAGGGGTCGTCGCATCCGCTGGCGGTGGCACTGGCGGCGCGCGCGGGTGTGGACCCGATGGTGGTGGACGGATTGCGCGAAGTGCCGGGTTACGGCGTGGAGGGATATGTCGATGGGCGGCGGGTGCGCCTGGGGCGGGCGGATTGGGTAGGGGCCGAGGGGCTGGCGGTAACGGCGACTTACCTCGCGTTACCGGATGGCACCACTCGGGCCTTCGCCTTTGCCGACCGGCTGCGGCCGGGCGCCGAGGTGGCGGTGGCGGCGCTGAAGGCACAGGGCAAGCGCGTGGTGCTGATCTCGGGGGACGCGAAGGGCGCGGTGGCGGACCTCGCGCAACGGCTGGGGATCGAGGACTGGACGGCGGGGGCGCTGCCCGCCGAGAAGGCGGCGCGGATCGCCGCGATGACGGCGCAGGGCGCGCGCGTGCTGATGGTGGGCGACGGGCTGAACGACACGGCGGCGCTGGCGGCGGCGCATGTGTCGATCTCGCCCGCCTCGGCGCTGGATGCGGCGCGCGTCGCGTCTGACATCGTGCTGCTGGGGCAGGACATGGCGCCTGTCGCCGATGCGGTGCGGATCGCCGGGCAGTCGGTGCGGCGGATCAAGGAGAACTTCGCGGTCTCCCTCCTCTACAACGTGGTGGCCGTGCCTTTGGCTCTGGTCGGGCCTCGCCACACCACTTGCGGCGGCGCTGGCGATGTCGCTCTCGTCGATCACCGTCTCGCTGAACGCGCTGAGGCTGAAGTGACGATCCTCGGCATCCTGATCCCGGTGTCGCTGTTCCTGGGCGGGGTAGGGCTGGCCGCGTTCTTCTGGTCGCTGAAGAACCGTCAGTATGACGACCCGCAGGGCGATGCGAACCGTATCCTGACCAAGGACTGGGACGACCATCCGAAGCCCTGAGGGGGCTTTACCTTGGCGCGGCGCGGGGTCAGAACGGGGCGTCTGACCGGAGAGATCATGCGCCTTCCCGACATCGTGTTGCTGACCGCCGCGGTCGCCATCGTCGGCTCCAACTCGCTGGCGCTCAGCCCGATCGCGGTATCGGTGGCGGCGGATTTTACCGGCGCCGGGGCGGCAGACGTGATGATGGCCTCGGCGCTGTTCGGAGCGGGGACGGCGCTGAGCGCGCTGTCGCTGGCCCCGGCGGTGGACCGGATCGGGCTGTCGCGGGCGCTGGTGCTGGCGCTGGTGGTGCTCGCGGCGGCCATGGCGGTGACGGCCCTTGCGCCGGGGCTGGTCGTGTTCGTGGCGGCGCAGACCGTGGCGGGGATGGCCACCGGCGTGGCGCTGCCCGCGACCTATGGGCTGGCGACCGAAAAGGCGCCCCCCGGGCAGGCGAGTGCCTATCTGGGCCGGGTGCTGACCGGCTGGACCCTGAGCATGGTATTCGGTGCCTCGGCGGCGGCGCTGCTGACCGAGCTTGCCGGCTGGCGCGTGGTTTATGGCGTGCTGGCGGGCGTCGGGCTGATGACGCTTGCGGCCTGCGTGGCGCAGGGGTTCTGGGAGAAACCTGCACATCGCTCGACCGGGCTGACACCGCTCGCCGCGCTGAAGGTGCCGGGGATCGGGCCGGCGCTGATGGTCTGCGGGGTCTACATGATGGCCTTCTACGGTCTATACGCCTATCTCGGCACGCATCTGCGCACCGATCTGGGGGTAGCCGACGTGGATCGCAGGGTTGGCGCCGCTGGTCTACGGGCTGGGTTTGGGGCGGCGGCCTGGATTGATCCGGTGATCGACCGGCACGGGATGCGGCGCGTGGCGCCGGTGGTCTTCACCCTGCTGGTCGGGGTTTATGGATTGCTGGCGCTTGCCGCAGGGTCGGCGGTGGTGCTGATCGGGCTGTGCCTGGTCTGGGGCGGGGTGAACCATCTGAGCCTGAACATGATCGTCAGCCGTCTCGCGGCGCTGGACCCGGCGCGGCGGGGGGCGATCCTGGGGCTGAATTCCGGAATGACCTATATCTCGGTTTTCGTGGGCACGACGCTGTTCGGCGGGGTGTTCGAGCGGCTGGGCTTCGCGGCCTGTGCGCTGCTGTCGGGGGCCTGCATCCTGCCCGCGATGGCCGAGGCGTGGAAACTGCGTCTGGGGCGCGCCGGGGTGGTGAGGTAGCTTTTCCACGACGCGGGGAACCGGGGGTTTTCCACCCCCGGACCCCCGGAGGATACTTGTGAACAGGTGAATGAAAGGGGGGGTGCCACCTAGGCGTGGATCGCGCCGTCGCCGCAGGCGAGCGCGGCTTCGCGCACCGCTTCGGAAAAGGTCGGGTGGGCGTGGCAGGTGCAGGGCGAGGTCCTGGGCCGAGGCGCCGAATTCCATCGCGACGCAGATCTCGTGGATCAGGTCGCCCGCGCCGGGGCCGATGATGTGGGCGCCGAGGATGCGGTCGGTCTGCCTTGTCGGCGAGGATCTTGACGAAGCCTTCGCCCTGGAAGACGGCCTTGGCGCGGGCGTTGCCCATGAAGGGGAACTTGCCGACCTTGTAGGCGCGGCCCTCGGCCTTCAGCTGCTCCTCGGTCTGGCCGACGTTGGCGACCTCGGGCGTGGTGTAGATCACGCCGGGGATGACGCCGTAGTTCACGTGGCCTGCTTGCCGGCCAGAATCTCGGCCAGCGGCCATGCCCTCGTCCTCGGCCTTGTGGGCGAGCATCGGGCCGGCGATGGCGTCGCCGATGGCGTAGAGGCCGGGGATGTTGGTGCGCCAGTGGGCGTCGGTCTTGATCTGGCCGCGCGGGCAGCATCTCGACGCCCAGGGCCTCGAGGCCGAGGCCGGCGGTGTAGGGCTTGCGGCCGGTGGCGACGAGGACGATGTCGGCGTCGAGGCGTGCCTCGCTGTCGTCCTTGCGCAGCTTGTAGGTGACGGTGGCGCCCGTCCTTGCGACTTGTCGACGCCCTGCACGGCGGCGCCGAGGATGAACTTCAGGCCCTGCTTGGTCAGGATGCGCTGGAAGGTCTTGGCGACCTCGGCGTCCATGCCGGGGGTGATGGCGTCGAGGTATTCGACCACCGTGACCTCGGTGCCGAGGCGGGCGTAGACCGAGCCCATCTCGAGCCCGATCACGCCGGCGCCGATCACGACCATGGTCTTCGGGATCGTCGGCCAGGGTCAGCGCGCCGGTGGAGGTGACGACGGTCTTCTCGTCCACGGTGACGCCGGGCAGGGTGGAGGGTTCGGAGCCGGTGGCGATGACGATGTTCTTCGCCTCGTGGACCTCGTCGCCGACCTTGACCTGGCCGGGGGCGGGGATGCGTGCGCCCAGCCCTTGAGCCAGGTGACCTTGTTCTTCTTGAACAGGAACTCGATGCCCTTGGTGTTCTGGCCGACGACGTCGTCCTTGTAGGCCAGCATCTTGGCCCAATCGACCTTGGGCGTGCCGCCCATCAGGCCCATCTTCTCGAAGTTCTCATGCGTTTCGTGCAGCATGTGGGTGGCGTGCAGCAGCGCCTTGGACGGGATGCAGCCGACGTTGAGGCAGGTGCCGCCCAGCGTCTCGCGCCCCTCGACGCACGGCGACCTTGAGGCCCAGCTGCGCGCAGCGGATCGCGCAGACATAGCCGCCGGGGCCGGCGCCGATGATGATGACGTCGAAGTCTGCCATGGGTCGGTTCCTTTGGTCGGCTGGTCGCGGGAGGCGGGGGCTGTCGCACCCCCGGACCCCCGAGGATATTTGGGAACAGAAGAAGGGTCAGAGCAGGGCGGCCACGATCATCGCCAGGGTGGCGCAGAAGCCCGACCGTCCAGATCAGCGAGCGCCACGGGCACGAGGCCGATGGCATAGGCCGGGACGTAGAGGATGCGGGCGGCGAGGTAGGTCCAGGCGCAGGCGGCGGTGAAGGGGGTGGACTGGCCGGAGAGGGTGACGACGACGACGGCGAGGGTGAAGAGGATCAGCCCTTCGAAATGGTTGTTCAACGCGCGGAGGAGGCGGCCGGTCACGGGCGAGACCTGCTCGATCAGGGGCTTGCCCAGGCGGTCGGGATCGCGCGGGGAGAGGTGTAGCCGGGGCCAAGCTCCAGGTTCGCGGGGACGGCCATGAGGACGAACTGCACGGCCTGCAGCAGGCCCGCGAGGGCGAGGGCGGTGAGTTCGGGGGTCATGGGGCGATGCCGGGGCGGGGCGCGCGGGCACGCAGCCTGCGGGGATGTGCGGCGGTGCCGGTCATGCGGTTTTCACGAACTGGCCGGCGATCCCGTGGCCGAGGGCGCCCTGGGTCTTGAGCCAGTCCTGTGCTGCGGCGCGGTTGTGGACATCAAAGAGCGCCACGGCGCGGGCGGGATCGTCGGCGTCGCGCCAGAGCTGCATCAGGGTGAGGCCGGAAGTCGCGCGATCCTCGGTATGGGCGTCGAAGTCGGCCTTCCAGGCGGGGTAGTCGGGGGTGGCGAAGGTGGCGAGGAGTTGCATCGGGGCCTCGGGGGTGGGTGTGAAATGGTGCGCGATGACTGTGCGGGATACGGGGATGGCGGGGTAAACCCCGCCCTACGCGGCATGTAGGGCGGGGTTCACCCCGCCGCCACCGGCTCACAGATCCATCAGCAACCGGCGCGGATCCTCCAGCGCCTCCTTGACCCGGACGAGGAACGTCACCGCGCCCTTGCCGTCGACGACGCGGTGGTCGTAGCTGAGGGCGAGATACATCATCGGGCGGATGACGATCTGCCCCGCCACGACCACCGGGCGGTCCTGGATCTTGTGCATGCCGAGGATGCCGGATTGCGGCGGGTTGAGGATGGGCGAGGACATCAGCGAGCCGTAGACGCCGCCGTTGGAGATGGTGAAGCTGCCGCCCTGCATCTCGGCCATGCTGAGCTTGCCGTCGCGGGCGCGGATGCCCAGTTCGGCGATCTTCTTTTCGATCTCGGCGAAGCTCAGGCGGTCGGCGTCGCGCACCACGGGCACGACGAGGCCGGTGGGGGTGCCGACGGCGACGCCCATGTGGACATAGTACTTGTAGACCACATCGGTGCCGTCGATTTCGGCGTTGACCTCGGGCACTTCGGCTCAGCGCGTGGCAGCAGGCCTTTACGAAGAAGGACATGAAGCCGAGTTTCACGCCGTGCTTCTTTTCGAACAAGTCCTTGTATTCGTTGCGAAGCTGCATGATGGCCGACATGTCGGCCTCGTTGTAGGTCGTCAGCATCGCGGCGGTGTTCTGCGCGTCTTTCAGGCGGCGCGCGATGGTCTGACGCAGGCGGGTCATCTTCACCCGCTCTTCGCGCGCGGCATCGTCGGCCAGGACGTGCGCGCGGGGCGCGGCGGGCACGGGGGCGGCGGGCGGGGGCACGGCGGATACGGGGGCCGGGGTTGCGGCGGGAGAGGCGGCGGCCGCGGCGACGGCGCGCGCCACGTCATCCTTCATCACGCGACCGTCGCGGCCGGAGCCGGTCACCGCATCGCGGGCGATCCCGGCCTCGGCCATGGCTTTCTTCGCCGCCGGGGCATCCTCGACGTCCTTCGCGGCGACGGGCCTGACCTCGACCGGGCCTGCGGCGGGAACCTCGGTTCCCGGCGTCGCGGCGACTTCGGGGGCAGGGCCGCCCGCGACCACGGGGGTGATCGTGGCGAGCTTGGCGTTGGGGGTCACGGTCGAGCCTTCGGGCGCGAGGATGGCGGAGAGGACGCCTGCTGCGGGCGCGGGAACTTCGACCGACACCTTGTCGGTCTCCAGCTCGCACAGCATCTCGTCCTGCGCCACCGTGTCGCCCGGTTTCTTGAACCAGGTCGAGACCGTGGCTTCGGATACGCTTTCGCCCAGCGCCGGGACCATCACGTCGATCATCTTGCTTTCTCCTGCACCCGGCCGGGCCGCGGCGGCTTTCGTTGTCTCTACCGGCGCGGGGGCCTTCGCCACCCCTTCGCCCACCTGCGCCAGAAGGGCCGCGACGCCGACCGTCGTGCCTTCGGGTGCCACGATTTCCACGAGGGTTCCCGCCACGGGGCTGGGCACCTCGACCGTCACCTTGTCGGTCTCCAGCTCGCACAGCATCTCGTCGACCGCGACGGCGTCGCCCACCTTCTTGAACCAGGTGGCGACGGTCGCCTCGGTGACGCTTTCGCCGAGCGTGGGGACGCGGACTTCAACTGCCATCCGTTCCCCCGGATTTGCCGCCGAGCGTCAGCGCGTCGTTCACCAGCGCCGCCTGTTCCGCCTTGTGGCGGCTGGCAAGGCCGGTGGCGGGCGAGGCGGAGGCCGCGCGGCCGGCATAGACGGGGCGGCCGTGTTTCGCACCGATGCGCCCCAGCACCCATTCGAGATTGGGTTCGACGAAGCTCCATGCGCCCTGGTTCTTGGGTTCTTCCTGGCACCAGACGATCTCGGCCCCCTTGAAGCGCTCCAGCTCCTTCACGAGGCTGAGGGCCGGGAAGGGGTAGATACTGTTCGAGCCGCAGCAGGTAGACATCGTCGAGCCCGCGTGCATCGCGTTCCGCCAGCAGGTCGAAGTAGACCTTGCCCGAGCAGAGCACGACGCGCTTGATCTTGCCGTCGGGCTTCAGCTTCGTGTCGGAATGGCCCTTCTGCGCGTCATCCCAGAGCACGCGGTGGAAGCTGGAGCCGGTGGTGAAATCGTCGGCATCCGAGACGCAGAGCGGGTGGCGCAGGAGCGATTTCGGCGTCATCAGGATCAGCGGTTTGCGGAAGGTGCGGTGCAACTGCCGGCGCAGGATGTGGAAGTAGTTCGCGGGCGTCGTGCAGTTGGCGACGATCCAGTTGTCGTTGGCCGACATCTGGAGGAACCGCTCGAGCCGGGCCGAGGAGTGTTCCGGGCCCTGCCCTTCGAAGCCGTGCGGCAGCAGGCAGACGAGGCCGGACATGCGGAGCCATTTCGATTCGCCCGAGTTGACGAACTGGTCGAACATGATCTGCGCGCCGTTGGCGAAATCGCCGAACTGCGCTTCCCACATCACCAGCGCGTTGGGTTCGGCCAGCGAATAGCCGTATTCGAAGCCGAGCACGGCATATTCCGAGAGCATCGAGTCGATCACTTCGTACCGGGCCTGACCGGCGCGGATGTGGTTCAGCGGGAAGTAGCGTTCCTCGGTGTTCTGGTCGATGAAGGCCGAGTGGCGCTGGCTGAAGGTGCCGCGGATGCTGTCCTGTCCGGCGAGGCGGACGGGGAAGCCTTCGGTGACGAGCGAACCGAAGGCCAGCGCCTCGGCCGTGGCCCAGTCGAAGCCCTTGCCGGTTTCGAGCATCTGGCGCTTGGCCTCGAGCAGGCGGGTGACGGTCTTGTGCAGTTCGAACCCTTCGGGCGCGCGGGTGAGGGCGGTGCCGATTTCGGCCAGCGTTTCCGGCTTGATCGCGGTTTCGCCGCGCTGGTAGTTTTCGAGATCCTTCCGGCCGAGGTTCTTCCAGCGGCCGTCGAGCCAGTCGGCCTTGTTGGGCTTGTAGTCCTTGCCGGCCTCGAACTCCTCGTTGAGCTTGGCCTGGAAGGCGGCCTTCATGTCCTCGATCTCGCCCTCGGGGATCAGGCCGTCCTTGACCAGACGCTCGGTGTAGAGCTGCAGCGTGGTCTTCTGCCTGCTGGATGCGGGTGTACATCGCGGGGTTGGTGAACATCGGTTCGTCGCCCTCGTTGTGGCCGAAGCGGCGGTAGCAGAAGATGTCGATCACCACGTCCTTGTGGAACTTCTGGCGGTATTCGGTGGCGACGCGGGCGGCGTGGACGACCGCCTCGGGGTCGTCGCCGTTGACGTGGAAGATCGGCGCCTCGACCATCAGGGCGATGTCGGTGGGGTAGGGGGAGGAGCGGCTGAACGACGGGGCGGTGGTGAAGCCGATCTGGTTGTTCACGACGATGTGGATCGTGCCGCCGGTGCGGTGGCCGACGAGGCCCGACAGGCCGAAGCATTCCGCCACCACGCCCTGGCCCGCGAAGGCCGCGTCGCCGTGCAGCAGGATCGGCAGGACCGTGTTCGCGGGTCTTGTCGCCGAACTGTTCCTGCTTGGCGCGGACCTTGCCCAGCACCACGGGGTTCACCGCCTCGAGGTGGCTGGGGTTGGCGGTCAGCGACGAGGTGGACGGTGTTGCCGTCGAACGTGCGGTCGCTGGACGCGCCGAGGTGGTATTTCACGTCGCCGGAGCCATCGACATCCTCGGGCTTGAAGCTGCCGCCCTGGAATTCGTTGAAGATCGCGCGGTAGGGTTTCTGCATCACGTTGGCGAGGACGTTCAGGCGGCCCCGGTGCGGCATGCCGATGACGATTTCCCGCACGCCGAGCGCGCCGCCGCGCTTGATGATCTGTTCCATGGCCGGGATCAGGCTTTCGCCGCCGTCAAGGCCGAAGCGCTTGGTGCCCATGTACTTGACGTGCAGGAACTTCTCGTAGCCCTCGGCCTCGACCAGCTTGTTCAGGATGGCCTTGCGCCCTTCGCGGGTGAAGGCGATCTCCTTGCCGTAGCCCTCGATGCGTTCCTTCAGCCAGCCGACTTGCTCGGGGTCGGAGATGTGCATGTACTGGAGCGCGAAGGTGCCGCAATAGGTGCGCTTCACGATTTCGAGGATCTGCCGCATCGAGGCGTGCTGAAGGCCCAGCACGTTGTCGATGAAGATCGGGCGGTCCATGTCGGCTTCGGTAAAGCCGTAGGAGCGCGGGTCCAGTTCCGGATGGTTGCCGCGGTCGGTGATGCCCGAGCGGGTCGAGGTCGGCGGCGAGGTGGCCCCGGATGCGATAGGCGCGGATGATCATGATGGCGCGGATGGAGTCGAGCACCGCGCGCTGGATCTGGGCGTCGGAGACCGTCACGCCGGTTTCCTGCGCCTTGGCGGCGATCTTCTGCGCGGCGGCCCTGGCGTCTTTCGCCGGAACCGTCAGCGGCCATTCGCCGGTCAGCGCCAGCGTCAGGTCATCGACGGGCTGCGGCGGCCAGTCGGGGCGCGCCCAGCTTGGGCCTTGCGCCTGCTTCTTCGTGTCGATCTCGCTGTCGCCCAGGGCGCTGAAGAACGCGGCCCAGCCGGCATCGACGGATGCGGGATCGGCGGCATGGCGTGCCGCGAGCTGGTCGATGTAGTCGGCGTTGGCGCCATCCAGGAAGGACGGGGCGTGAAACTGGTCGTTGGGGGAATGTTCGGTCATCTCTGCCTCCCTTGGCGGGGCGTCCCCTGCCGGTGGTGACGTTTGGGGGTCGCAAGGCGGGGTGAACCCCGCCCTACGGTGTCATTTTCCGATCGCCTGCAGCACCGCTTCGCCCAGGCCCGCCGGGCTGTCGGCCACGACGATGCCGGCGCGCTTCATCGCCTCGATCTTGCTTTCCGCGTCGCCCTTGCCGCCCGCGACGATGGCGCCGGCATGGCCCATGCGGCGGCCCGGGGGCGGTGCGGCCGGCGATGAAGCCGGCGGTGGGCTTCCAGCGGCCGCGCTTCTTCTCGTCCATCAGGAACTGCGCCGCGTCTTCTTCGGCCGCGCCGCCGATCTCGCCGATCATGATGATCGACTGGGTCTCGGGGTCGGCCAGGAACATCTCCAGCACGTCGATATGCTCGGTGCCCTTGATCGGGTCGCCGCCGATGCCGACGGCGGTGGACTGGCCGAGGCCGACGTCGGTGGTCTGCTTCACGGCCTCATAGGTCAGGGTGCCGGAGCGGGAGACGACGCCGACCGAGCCGCGCTTGTGGATGATGGCCCGGCATGATGCCGATCTTGCAGTCGCCGGGCGTGATGACGCCGGGGCAGTTCGGGCCGATCAGGCGGGACTTGGAGCCTTCGAGCGCGCGCTTGACCTTCATCATGTCGAGCACCGGGATGCCTTCGGTGATGCAGACGATCAGCTCGATCTCGGCGTCGATCGCTTCGAGGATCGAGTCGGCGGCGAAGGGCGGGGGCACGTAGATCACGGTGGCATTGGCCTCGGTCTTCGCCCTGGCCTCGTGCACCGAGTTGAAGACGGGCAGGCCCAGATGCTCGGTCGCCGCCCTTGCCGGGCGTCACGCCGCCGACCATCTTGGTGCCGTAGGCGATGGCCTGTTCGGAGTGGAAGGTGCCCTGGCTGCCGGTGAAGCCCTGGCAGATGACGCGGGTGTTTTCGTTGACGAGGACGGCACATCGAGACTTACCCCTTCGACCGCTTTGACGATCTTCTGCGCGGCGTCCGACAGGTCGTCGGCGGCGATGACGTTCAGGCCGGACTTGCGGATGATCTCCTTGCCCAGTTCGACGTTGGTGCCTTCGAGGCGCACCACCAGCGGCACCTTCAGGCCGACTTCCTTCACCGCGGCGATCACGCCTTCGGCGATGATGTCGCAGCGCATGATGCCGCCGAAGATGTTGACGAGGATGCCCTTCACGTTCGGGTCCGAGGTGATGATCTTGAAGGCCTCGGTCACCTTCTCCTTGGTCGCGCCGCCGCCGACGTCGAGGAAGTTGGCGGGCTCGGCGCCGTAGAGCTTGATGATGTCCATCGTCGCCATGGCCAGGCCCGCGCCGTTGACCATGCAGCCGATCTCGCCGTCCAGCGCGATGTAGTTCAGGTCGAACTTCGAGGCGGCGAGTTCCTTGGGGTCTTCCTCGGTCTCGTCGCGCAGGGCGGCGATGTCGGGCTGGCGGTACATGGCGTTGCCGTCGAAGCCCATCTTGGCGTCGAGGCATTTCAGCGTTGCCGTCCTGCGTGCACGATCAGCGGGTTGATCTCCAGCATCTCCATGTCCTTCTCGACGAAGGCCTTGTAGAGCGTCTTCATCAGCGCGACGCATTGCTTGACCTGCTCGCCTTCCAGCCCGAGCGCGAAGGCGACGCGGCGGCCGTGGAAATCGGACAGGCCGGTGGCGGGATCGACGGAGAAGGTCAGGATCTTTTCGGGCGTGTCGTGGGCCACCTCCTCGATGTCCATGCCGCCTTCGGTCGAGGCGACGAAGGAGATGCGGCTGGTCTGACGGTCGATCAGCAGGGCGAGGTAGAGCTCGCGCGCGATGTCGCGAGCCGTCTTCGATGTAGATGCGGTTGACCTGCTTGCCGGCCGGGCCGGTCTGGTGGGTGACGAGGGTGCGGCCCAGCATCTGGCGGGCGCATCCGTCCGGCCTCGGCGACCGAGCGGGCGAGGCGGACGCCGCCCTTTTCGCCGGCCTCGGGTTCCTTGAAGTGGCCCTTGCCGCGGCCGCCGGCGTGGATCTGCGCCTTGACCACCCAGAGCGGGCCGTCAAGCTCGCCCGCGGCGGTCTTGGCCTCTTCGGCCTTCAGGACGACGCGGCCGTCGGAGACCGGGACGCCGTAGCTGCGCAGAAGCGCCTTGGCCTGATATTCGTGGATGTTCATGAAACTGTCCCGTCTGGTGGGAGTTGCGGCCTGATGCCACAGAAAGCGGCGCGTGTCAAAACGGCTTCTGCCCGAATTGCGCTAACTTGCCGCGAAAAGCGACGTTTGTGATCACAGGCTTAAAAAGTGTGATCACAATTAGGATTCTCGTTACTTTATTGGGGGCTGCGCGACGACTCAGTTCAGCAGAACCATGTAGAGCATCGCGTCGCCTTCCATCATCTGCGTGAACATCATGAAGTTCTGCGACGAGATCAGCGGCCCCTTCTCGATGTAGGGCAGCGCGCCGAGGCCCTGGATCCACATCGGGATGTCGATGGGGCGGGGGTCGGTGAACATGCGGCCCACGTTCACCCCGGCGTCGTCGCCCAGCCAGAGATAGGGCACCAGGCGCTCGCCGCGCAGCACCGCCTCGGCATCTGCCAGCACGCCCTGCCAGACGGCCGAGGTGTCGGGCGGCAGGGTGTAGCCGAGGGCGGCGGTCTGCGTGCCGTTCGGGATCCACTCGCCGTTGTCGTCGGTCTCGGCATCGGCGCGGCGCCAGAAGGTGCGATTGTCGTCGATCATGGCGAGGTAGGCGGTTTGGGCGGCCGCCGCGCGGGTCTTGTCGGGGGACTGGTTCAGCGAACGCAGGACCACCGCGACGACGTCGATCCAGTCCTGCTCGCCCGCCATCATCATGTCGCCCCGCGGTCCGCCGCGCAGGATGTCGAGCTGCGCGCGGGCGCCCATCACCTCGGTGATCGGGGTGGTGGGGTCGTAGGCGAGCAGCATGTTGCCGAAGCCCGTGATGAAATGGGTGTAGGCCGAGAGCCACGCGGCGTCGGCCACGTCGAAGCGGACGACCGGTGCCGGGGTGGCGGGGTCGCGTTCAGTCCATTGCCAGCCGAGCAGCATCGGCCCGATGATGTCGAGCGCGCCTTCGCCCCGGTCGCGCTGGCCGCTTGCCGTCGATGTCGAACCAGAGGTCGGCAAGGTCGATCTCGAGGCCGAAGGAAGAGGCGTCGGGGATCTCGGCGAGGGGCCCCGAGACACCCGGCATCCGGTCGGCCGCCTTGCGGAAGAGGTCGGCGATCATGCCGGGCTCGAAGGGGGGCGGGTTCGGGTTGTCGGGGATCGGCAGGCTGAAGAAGGGCATCCCCGACATGCTGGGCAACAGGCCCATGTTCCAGCGCTGGTGCAGCGCCTCCTCCACCGCGCCGAGAAAGCGCACGCCGGCCAGGGCGAAGCGGTCTTCATCGGTCGGCGCGGTCAGGGCGGCGAGGCGGGTTTCCGTTGCCCTGAGGCCGGTCTTGCCGATTTCCTCCGAGATCGACTGGGCCGTGGCGGGGAGGGCGGTGAGGGTGAGGGAAATGCAGACGGAAAGGGCGCGCATGGAAGTCTCCGAATGAACTGCGGGATCAATGCGGCCCACAAGAGCAGAATGCGCGCCGTTTGGCGCGCATTCATTGACATGGATCAGGCTGAAAGTCAGGCCAGCGACGGGTCGATGGCCTTGCAGGCGGCGACAAGGCCCTTCACGGCGTCGACCGACTTGTCGAACATCGCCTGTTCGGCGCGGTTCAGCTTGATGTCGACGACCCGCTCGACGCCGCCCGCGCCGATGATGCGTCGGCACGCCGACATAGATGCCGTCCAGGCCGTAGGCGCCCTTGCACATAGGCCGCGCAGGGCAGCAGGCGCTTCTGGTCCTTGAGGTAGGCTTCGGCCATCTCGATGGCCGAGGTGGCGGGGGCGTAGAAGGCCGAGCCGGTCTTCAGCAGGCCGACGATCTCGGCCCCGCCGTCGCGGGTGCGCTGGACGATGGCGTCGAGCTTTTCCTGCGTGGTCCAGCCCATCGTCCACCAGGTCGGGCAGCGGGATGCCGCCGACGGTGGAGTAGCGGACCAGCGGCACCATCGTGTCGCCGTGGCCGCCAAGGACGAAGGCGGTGACGTCCTTCATCGAGACGTCGAATTCGAGCGACAGGAAGTGGCGGAAGCGGGCCGAGTTCGAGCACGCCGGCCATGCCGACGACCTTGTTGTGCGGCAGGCCCGAGAATTCGCGCAGCGCCCAGACCATCGCGTCGAGCGGGTTGGTGATGCAGATGACGAAGGCGTTCGGGGCAGTGCTTCTTGATGCCTTCGCCGACCGATTTCATCACCTTGAGGTTGATGCCCAGCAGGTCGTCGCGGCTCATCCCCGGCTTGCGCGGCACGCCGGCGGTGACGATGCAGACATCGGCGCCGGCGCAGGATCGGCGTAGGCGTTGGTGCCGGTCAGTCGCGGCGTCGAAGCCCTCCGACGGGGCCGGACTGCGCGATGTCGAGCGCCTTGCCCTGCGGCGTGCCTTCGGCGATGTCGAACAGGACGACGTCGCCGAGTTCCTTGATCGCGGCGAGATGGGCGAGCGTGCCGCCGATCTGACCGGCGCCGATGAGGGCGATCTTGGGTCTGGCCATGGGTCCGTCTCCGGGATCGGGTTGAATTGACGGGCGATGGGTAGTCCCTTGGCGGCGTCCGCGCAAGTCGCTGCGCTGCGGCGTGGCGTCTCAGGCTGTCTTGCGGGGGATGTTTGCGCTAAACGCAGGCGCCGCCGATACAGGCGATGGCCGGGCAGGCCCGCTGCCGGCGATTCGCGCGGGAAAGGCGAGGGTGATGGACGGACCGGGTTTCTGGGTCGCGGCGGTGGTGGCGGCGGTGCTGGTGGGCATGAGCAAGGGCGGCGTGCCGGTGGTGGGCATGCTGGGCGTGCCGGTGCTGGCGCTGGTGATGTCGCCGGTGGTGGCGGCGGGGCTGCTGCTGCCGGTCTATGTGGTGTCGGACATGTTCGGGCTTTACGCCTATCGCCACGCCTTCGACCGGCGGGTGCTGGCGATCCTGATCCCGGCGCGACCGCTGGGCATGGCGCTGGGCTGGGCCACGGCGAGCCTGGTGCCCGAGGCGGCGGTGACGGCGGCTGGTCGGGGTGATCGGCGTGGCCTTCGCGCTGAACCTGCTGCTGCGCCGCCCAGATGCTCGCCGGCACCGCGCCGGGCCGGGCGGTCGCGCCGGGGCTGTTCTGGGGCGCGGTGACGCGGGTTCACCAGCTTTGTCAGCCATTCCGGCGCGCCGCCCTATCAGGTCTATGCGCTGCCGCTTGGGCTGGAAAAGGCGGTGTTCGCCGGCACGTCGACGATCGCTCTTCGCCTATGATCAACGCGGTCAAGCTGGTCCCCTATTGCGCGCTGGGCCAGTTGTCGCTCGACAACCTGAAGGTGGCGGCGGTGCTGACGGTGCCGGCGGTGCTGGCGGTCTTTGCGGGGGTGCGGCTGGTGCGACTCCTGCCGCAGCGCTGTTCTTCCGGCTGGTGACCTGGGCGCTGCTGATGGTGTCGCTGCAAGCTGATCTGGGATGCGCGACCGATCTAGGCCGGGAAAGCTGCTGCGGCATTGTCGGGGATGGAAACCGTGGCGAGGACAGGCCATAACCGCGCCAATGGCAGGTGAGGGATAGCGATGGTCTTACTGATACTGGGTCTGGCACTTTGGATCGGCGGGCATCTGTTCAAGCGGATCGCTCCTGCCCGGCGCGCCGCGATGGGCGAGCGGGGCAAGGGCGTGGTGGGCCTTGTGCTTCTGTTGTCCGTCGTGCTGATGGTGATCGGTTATCGCGGGGCGCCTTATGTGCCGGTCTATGATCCGTTGCCGGGCATGGGCCATGTGAACAACACGCTGATGCTGCTGGCGGTGTTCCTGTTCGGCGTGGGCGGGACCAAGGGGCTGCTGTATCCCCGGATGCGGCATCCGATGCTGTGGGGCACGGTAATCTGGGCCGTGGCGCACCTGCTGGTGAATGGCGATCTGGCCTCGGTCATCCTGTTCGGCGGCATCGGGTTGTGGGCGTTGGGGGCGATGCAGCGTAATCAACCGTGCACAGCCCTGGACGCCGCCGACCGGCGGGCGGGGTTTCAGGGGCGACCTGATGAACCTTGCGGGCACGGCGGTGTTGTATGGGGTAATCTCGGCCATTCACATCTGGCTTGGCCATAACCCGTTCATGGGAACCTACGGATGAAACTCTATCGCTTCCTGTCCGACGACGACACGTCCGCCTTCTGCCACAAGGTGACCGCCGCCTTGAACAAGGGGTGGGAGCTGCACGGTGGCCCGACCTATGCGTTCGACGCCGCGAATGGCGTGATGCGCTGCGGGCAGGCCGTGGTGAAGGAAGCGCCGGGCATCTACAGCCCCGAGACGAAGCTGGCGGATCACTGAGCCTTCCGTCGCCGCGCGGGCGAGGGGGCAAGGGCGGGACGCGAAAAGCCGTGATCGCATCCTGAAGGAGTGTGATCACGTTTGCGACTTTCGTCTCGATTTTCGCTGCTTTGCAGCATCGGGGCGGTTTGTCGCGCGTGACTTGGGCCAGAAAACCGCTATTCATCGGACGCAAGATGCAAGCGGCAAGGACACGGACCCTGTCGCAAGCCACGAGGAGGACGGACGCGATGGCTGACGTGAACCGAGGCAACCGGCCGCTGTCGCCGCACCTGCAGATCTACCGCCCGCAGCTGACCTCGATCACCTCGATCCTGACGCGGATCACCGGAAACGGGCTGATCGTGGCGGGGCTGCTGGTGGTGTGGTGGCTGCTGGCGGCGGCGTCGGGACCGGACTATTTCGCCGTCGCCGATGGCAGTGGTGACGGTCTGGTTCGGCAATCTGGTGTTCACTGCTGTCGATCTGGGCGCTGTGGTACCACTATCTCGCGGGACTGCGGCACCTTTGGTTCGACAGCGGCCGGGGCCTGGACATTCCCGACGGCGGAGAAGCTGGGCTGGGCCTGTGATCGGCGGGTCGTTCCTTCTGACGCTGATCACCGTGGTGATCCTGTGAAGGGGGCGCAGATGCAGTATCTGACAGCCCGCAAGCGGGCCGAGGGCCTTGGGTCGGCCAAATCCGGGACCGAGCATTTCTGGCACATGACGGTGTCGTCGGTGGCGCTGGCCGTTCTGGTGCCGCTGTTCGTGTTTACCTTCGGTGCGATCCTGGGCGGCACCCATGCCGAGGTGGTGGCCTATTTCGCGCGGCCCTTCCCGGCCATCGTGACCGCACTGACCATCGTTGTCGGATTCGTCCACTTCAAGAACGGGGCGCAGGTGATGATCGAGGATTATGCCCAGGGGATGACCCGCAAGGCGGCTGATCATCGCTGTCACCTGCCTCAGCTATGCCGGCATCGCGCGTCGGGCTGTTCGCGCTGATCCGGCATGGCCCTGTGAAGGACGGAACATGACGGCTTATCCTTACGAGACGCATGACTATGACGTGGTGGTGGTGGGGGCCGGCGGCGCGGGCCTGCGCGCGACGCTGGGCATGGCCGAGCAGGGGCTGCGGACGGCCTGCGTGACCAAGGTGTTCCCGACCCGCGTCGCACACCGTCGCGGCGCAGGGCGGCATCGCGGCCAGCCTTGGCAACATGGGGCCGGACAGCTGGCAGTGGCACATGTACGACACCGTGAAGGGGTCGGACTGGCTGGGCGACACGGACGCGATGGAATACCTCGCGCGCGAGGCGCCGAAGGCGGTCTACGAGCTGGAACATTACGGCGTGCCGTTCTCCCGCACCGAAGAGGGCAAGATCTACCAGCGGCCCTTCGGCGGCCACACGACCGAGTTCGGCGAAGGCCCGCCGGTGCAGCGCACCTGCGCCGCCGCCGACCGGACCGGCCATGCGATCCTGCACACGCTGTATGGCCAGAGCCTGAAGAACAATGCGGAGTTCTACATCGAGTATTTCGCGCATCGACCTGATCATGACCGAGGACGGCCGGTGCACCGGGCGTGGTGGCGTGGAAGCTGGACGACGGCACGATGCATGTCTTCAACGCCAAGATGGTGGTGCTGGCGACCGGCGGCTATGGCCGCGCCTATTTCAGCGCGACCTCGCGCCCATACCTGCACCGGCGACGGCGGCGGGATGGTGGCGCGCGCGGGCCTGCCGCTGCAGGACATGGAGTTCGTGCAGTTCCACCCGACCGGCATCTATGGCTCGGGCTGCCTGATCACCGAAGGCGCGCGCGGCGAGGGCGGCTATCTGACCAACTCCGAAGGCGAGCGGTTCATGGAACGCTATGCGCCGACCTACAAGGATCTGGCGTCGCGCGACGTGCGTCAGCCGCTGCATGACGATCGAAATCCGCGAAGGCCGGGGCGTGGGGCCGAACAAGGACCACATCCACCTGAACCTGAACCACCTGCCGAAGGAGGCGCTGGAACTGCGCCTGCCGGGCATCACCGAAAGCGCCCGCATCTTCGCCGGGCGTGGACCTGCACGAAGGAGCCGATCCCGGTGCTGCCGACGGTGCATTACAACATGGGCGGCATCCCGACGAACTACTGGGGCGAGGTGCTGAACCCCACGCCGGACAACCCCGACGCGATCTTCCCCGGCCTGATGGCGGTGGGCGAGGCGGGCTGCGCCAGCGTGCATGGCGCGAACCGGCTGGGGTCGAACTCGCTGATCGACCTGGTGGTGTTCGGCCGCGCGGCGGCGATCCGGGCGGGGCAGGTGGTGGACCGGCGACGCCCAACCGCGCCGCTGAACACGGCCGAGGTCGACAAGGCGCTGGACCGGTTCGACGCGCTGCGCCACGCCAAGGGCAGCATGCCGCACCGCCGAACTGCGGCTGGAGATGCAGAAGACGATGCAGGCCGATGCGGCCGTGTTCCGCACCGACAAGACGCTGGCCGAAGGCGTGGCGAAGATGGACGGCGATCGCGGCCAAGATGGACGACCTGCATGTCACCGACCGCAGCCTGATCTGGAACAGCGACCTGATGGAGACGCTGGAACTGACCAACCTGATGCCGAACGCGCTGGCCACGATCGTGGCGCGCCGAGGCCCGCAAGGAAAGCCGGGGCGCCCATGCGCAGGAGGATCATCCGAACCGCGACGACGCGAACTGGCGCAAGCACATCGCTGGCCTGGGTCGATGGCGCGAAGGTGAGGCTGGACTACCGGCCCGGTGCACCTGAACCCGCTGACGACGAAGGATGAGGGCGGGATCGATCTGAAGCGGATCGCACCGAAGGCGAGGGTGTATTGAGGCGAGCCTGAGCGTCCGGGCCGCGGACAGAAGACAGACTTGGCCTGGCTGGCCGCCCAGAGGGGTTTCGGGGACTCTTTAGTATAGGTTGCAAGGCTTTAGGCGCTTTGTGGCGTGGAATTTCGTGACTTGCCTTCATAGTTGTCCGGATGACGGGTTTGTCTGGATATCGTGGTATGCCGCCTTGATGATCAAGAGTGTCTTGATTTGTACCAACCACCTTGCAGGATGGGGCGGGTCCGAACTGATCGTTCTGGAACTTGCCGAATATCTTCGCCGTCGCGGTCTTGGGGTGACGGTCTTCAGCAACGTGATCGCCGATCCGGCCCGCGCCGCACTTCTCGATTGCAGGGTGACGTTCACACAGGATGCAGATGACATCGACCTTTCGACGTTCGATCTTGTCTACGCCCAGCACGCTGTCGTATCCCTGCTGCTGCACGCGAACCTTGATCGTCTCGCCGCGCGTCCGGATCGGTTCCCCGTCTTTGTCTACGCGCACCTGTCACCGTTCGAGCCGTTCGAAGCCCCCGCCCCGCTGACCGAGTTGCAACTGGCGGATGTCGTCCTTGCGAACAGCCCCGAAACCGCCGCGGCGCTGGAAACCTTCGACGCGGGCTACGAGATCGCGACGATTTTTCCCAATCCGGCACCGGAAGACTTCTTTGCCACGCGGGCGACAGCGCCGCAGAATGACCTGCGGCGATTGCTGATCGTGAGCAATCACCTGCCTCAGGAAGTCGTTGGCGCGATGACCCGACTGGATCGGGCAGGTATCGCCGTCACGCATGTCGGCGACCGTGGCGAACGGCGCCGGATATCGGTTTCGGATATGCATGCACATGATGCCGTTCTGTCGATCGGCAAGACGGTGCAGTACGCGCTGGCGTCACGCACGCCGGTCTTCTGCTATGACCAGTTCGGCGGGCCGGGGTGGCTGAATTCCGGCAATTTCGATGCCGCCGCACGGCAGAACTTCTCGGGCCGGTCCCAACCGGACAAACAGACAGCCATCGAGATTGCGGACACTCTGCGGGCGGGCTTTGCCGAAGCGCAGGCCTTCGCCCGCGCGATACCGCATGATGCCCTTGAGGCGTGGCGCCTTGAGAAACACCTCGACCGGCTCCTGCGCGGCGCCGAGCTGACGTTGCGCGATCCGGCCCGTCTGGCCGCGCGCCACGATCTGATTGCCTCGCGCAAGTTCCGGGGGGATGCGGCCTTGGAAGGCCAGTTCCTGCAGGCCCTTCGGAGAGAGTACCTGAGCCGCCTGGCGACCGACAGCAGGATGCAGCGGCTACAGGACCGGCGCTTGAGCCGGATCCTCCGCCGCCGCCTGCGCGCAGCGCGGGCATGGTTCCGGGGAAGGGGGGCGCGGCAGGCGCAGCCGGCACCGGTATCGTAGTGTCGCACCCGCGATCGGTCTCTTGTCTGCACCATCCGAACCGCTAAGGTCGGGGGCGAGTTAGAGTTTCATCCCGACGAGCGGCATCACATGAGATCGACAGCCCTGTTCCTGCTACCGCTGGTGATGCTGGCCTGCTCGCCCGCCGAAATCGCGACGGACGTGACGCGCAAGGCCGCGCGCACCGTGGTGTTGCCGGTGGTGACGGCGACGACTCCCGCGCCGGCGAATGAACTGGCGACGGATTGCATCATCGCGAATGCGAGCAATGCCGAGCTGAACGCCCTTGCCCGCGATGTCGGCACCCGGGCGGGCACGCTGACCGAGCAGAACATCCGGATGATTTTGTCGAAACCGTCCACCCAGGCTTGCATCGCCGGCAAGGGGCTGGCCGCCGTGACGATCTGAGGCGATGATGGGCACGCGCCATTCGAGACATGCGGCCTGTGGAACAGGCCCTGCCGCCCGTGCGTTGAGCCGTGCGGACCGCGGTGGCGTGGCCCGCGCCAGAGGAGGATCGTCCATGCACCGCGCCCTGCCAGCCCTGATCGGAACGCTTGGCCTTGCCGCTTGCGCGCCGCAACCTGCAGCCCTGATCCCCGTCGACTTGGCCGAGGCGCAATGCGTGCGGTCCGTCCTGGGGGGCGGCGACAGCAACACCGCCGTCACGATCGGCGTCGGCACCGGAGGCGGGGGCGTGGGTTTCGGCGGTTGGGGCTGGGATGATGGCTGGGGCGGCGGAACCGGCGTTGCCGTGTCCACCACGCTGCCGCAGGCCCCCAGCAGCAATCCCGAGGCCACCTACAATTCCTGTGTGCTGCGCAAGGCGGGCGTGATGCCCGACACGCCGCTTTCCAAACGACCCGAAGTGAAGGGGTAACCATGGTCCAGTTGACGCTTCCGAAGAACTCCAGGATCCGCACCGGCAAGTCCTGGCCGAAACCCGAGGGCAGGAATGTCCGCCGGATTCAGGTTTATCGCTGGAACCCGGACGATGGAGAGAACCCGCGTGTGGACAGCTACTACATCGACGCCGACACATGCGGGCCGATGGTTCTGGACGCCCTTATCAAGATCAAGTCCGAGATAGACCCGACCCTGACCTTCCGCCGGTCCTGCCGCGAGGGGATCTGCGGCTCCTGCGCGATGAACATCGACGGGATCAATACGCTGGCCTGCATCTACGGCCTCGATGAGATCAAGGGCGACGTGAAGATCTATCCGCTGCCGCACATGCCGGTCATCAAGGATCTGATCCCGGACCTGACCCATTTCTACGCCCAGCACGCCAGCATCATGCCCTGGCTCGAAACCAGGACGAACCGCCCCGCTAAGGAGTGGCGCCAGTCGATCGAGGATCGGGAAAAGCTGGATGGCCTGTACGAGTGCGTGATGTGCGCTTGCTGTTCCACCTCGTGCCCCAGCTACTGGTGGAACGGTGATCGCTACCTTGGCCCGGCGGCCCTGCTGCATGCCTATCGCTGGATCATCGACAGCCGTGACGAGGCGACCGGCGAGCGGCTGGACAACCTGGAAGACCCGTTCAAGCTGTATCGCTGCCACACCATCATGAACTGCGCCAAGACCTGCCCCAAGGGACTGAACCCGGCCAAGGCGATTGCCGAGATCAAGCAACTTATGGTTGAGCGGGTGGTCTGAGGCGACACAGCCTTACCCCGGCGGAGCCTTGGTCCTGCCTGATTCGGCGCGCAAACCTTGTCGCATGCATGAAGCGGTTCAATCACTCGGTGGCGCGCGCTGGCTCTCTGTGGAGCCGAAGGGCAGCATGGAAAAGCTGGGCGAGTTTCTGGCGAACATGGGGTTGGTCACGCCGGGCCAGCAGTCGTTCGCGCTGGCCGGGGCGGTGTTGCTTTTCATCGGGATCGTCTGGGCGATGTCGCGCCCGATCCAGCCGAAAGTGGCGCGCGGGGGCACGATCGTACGGTCCAGTGGATCGTCTCTGGCCACGCGGCGTGCTGCACCTGCGGCCATGACTCGCCTTCCCGCAGCGTCCGGAACGCATGCCGAGCGCGGCGCGACACTCCCGCTCCGGCCGTCTGCCCGCGTTGCCGGATCGAAATCGGGGATTGATGTTTCGCGACGCGGCGCTTCCGCAGATGCGCCGCGAACCGTCGCCGGTGGCGGCTGACCTGTCTTCCGCTTGACAGCAAACCGTCGCGAACCGACCCTGCCCGGCGATGAAAGACACACACCCCAGCGAGCGGCCCGCCCGAGCCCTCGACCTGACCGAAGCGCTTGTCGCGCGGGTGCATCGGCATGTCCCTGATCCCGGTCTGCGGCACTATGACGGGCTGACCGTGCTGTCGCCCGAGGATAAGGCCGTGGCGGCACGCAGATTGCTGGCACAGAACGAGGGGCGGCCGTTCTGGGTGTTCGGCTACGGCTCGCTGATCTGGAAGCCCGCGTTCGAGCATGTCGAGCATCGCCGCGTCACCGCCAGGGGCTGGAGGCGGGCGTTCTGCCTGGAGATCGAAAGCTGGCGCGCGACCCCCGAGGAGCCGGGGCTGATGCTGGGACTGGTCACCGGGGGAAGCTGTGCAGGGATGGCGTACCGGATGCCGCCCGACGACCCCGAGGGGCGGATGCTGCGCCTGCTGGAGCGCGAGGTGTCGTATCACGAGGACGTGGCGCTGGCCCGCTGGCTGACCGTCCGCGATGCCGACGCAGAGCCGATCCGCGCGCTGACGTTCTATGCGGCGCCATTGAGAAACGAGAACTTCACCGCCCTGCCGATCGAGGAGCAGGCCCGTCGGCTTGCCCGCGCTGTGGGTCACGTCGGCAGTTGCGCCGAATACCTCCGCAACACGGTGCAGCATCTGGAAGAGGCCGGCATCCGGGACAGCTACCTGTGGCGGCTGCAGCAGTTGGTTGCGGCGGAGATCGCGGCGTTGCCCCCCGTCGAAGGACGTGAAGAACGTCCGTGATGGTTCGCTTTTGGCGATGTCTTGGAACACGGCACGGGCGTCGCGGGAGGATGAGCCGTTGGTGAAAGGCGAACGGCTATAAGTGTGATCCCTTGTGTTCCACCCGCAGCGGCTACGCTGCGCCAGAGGACGCGGCCTTGGATCAAGTCATGCGATGAAGGAATCGGCTGCGCCGATCCAACCTTGTGATTTCCCGTAAATCCGGCGGGAAGACCGCCACATGCCATTCCCTGAAATGTCCTAGCAGTACCGCTCTACCGTCATCGCCTGATCCAGTCCGTAGCGGTCGCCGTAGGCGAAGCCTGCGGGTAGCAGGCGCGCGATTTCAGCGCGGTCCTCGGGGGTGAAGGCGATGTCGCTGGCGCCGACCCAGGCCATCAGGTTTTCGGCGGTGCGTGTGCCGGGGATCGGGATAAGGTGCGGCCCCTGGTCGAGCACCCAGGCCAGCGCCGCCGCCGGAACGGTCCAGCCGCGCGCGGCGCAGAAGGTGCGGAAGGGGGCGATGCGGGCCATGTTGAGCGACCAGTCCGGTTCGCGGAAGCGCGGGATCGTCAGGCGGAAATCGCCCTCGGCCAGCGCCGTTGGCTCGACGGGGGGCGCCCCGAACACACCGCGCGCCAGCGGCGAGAAGGGGACGAAGGCCGTGCCCAGTTCCGCGCAGGTCTGGATCAGGCCCATCTCGGGCTGGCGGGTCCAGAGCGAGTATTCGTTCTGCACCGCCATGCAGGGATGCACCGCATGGGCGCGGCGCAGCGTGCCGGGCGCAATCTCGGACAGGCCGTAGCCGCCGATCTTGCCCTCGTCGGATCAGCGCGGCCAGTGTCTCGACCACCTCCTCCACGGGCCGCTCGGCCTCGCGCCTGTGGATGTAGAACAGCGTGACTTGCTCTACCCCCAGCCGTTTCAGCGAGGCGTCGAGTTCGGCGCGGAGGTAGGCGGCGGAATTGTCGAAACGCCGCGCGGCGCCGGTGACGATCCCGGCCTTGGTGGCGATCTTCACCTCGGCCTTGCGCCGCTTCAGGAACCGCCCCACCACGCTTTCCGACACGCCCATCCCGTAGATGTTGGCGATGTCGTAAAAGTCGATGCCGTGGTCGAAGGCCGCGTCGAGGCAGCGCTGGCTCGCAGCCTCGTCGGTGGCCCCGAAGATGCCGCCGAAGCTCATGCAGCCCAGACCGATGGCGGAGACTTCGGGCCCGCCCGCGCCCAGCATGCGGCGCTTCATGCGAAGGCCGCCCTGAGCGCGATCTGCACCATGTCGCCGAAGCTGCGCTCGCGGTCTGCACTCGGCAGCGCCTCATGCGTCAGCAGGTGGTCCGAGATCGTGAGCACCGCCAGCGCGCGGCGGCCGTGGCGCGCGGCCAGCGTGTAGAGCTCCGCCGCCTCCATCTCGACGCAGAGGATGCCGTGGCGCTGCATCTGCTCGTTCAGGTCGGCGCGCTCGTCATAGAACACGTCGGACGAATAGATGCCGCCCGCATGGGTCGAAATGCCCATCGCCTGTGCTGCGTCCCACGCCGCCCGCAGCAGCCCGAAATCGGCGGTGGGCGCGAAGTTCAGCTCGCGGAAGATGCCGCGCGACGGGGTGGAAAGGGTGGTGGCGGACATGGCGAGAACCACGTCGCGCATCTTGACATGCGGCTGCATCCCGCCTGCCGAGCCGATGCGGATCAGTGTCTGCGCGCCATAGTCGCGGATCAGTTCGTTCACGTAGATCGACAGCGATGGCATCCCCATGCCGGTGCCGTGGATCGTCACCGGATGGCCTTGCCATGTGCCGGTATAGCCCAGCATCCCCCGCACCTCGTTCACGAGGCGGGGCTTCTCGAGGAACGTCTCCGCCGCCCACCGCGCCCGGTAGGGGTCGCCGGGCAGCAGGACGGTTTCGGCAATGTCGCCGGGGTTTGCACCGATATGGACGGTCATGGGGTCTTCCGTGCAGTTGGGTCAGGGCCAAGGGATACTCGCAGCGCGCGCGCGGGGAAAGGGCGGTCCTGGCGCGTCTTCTGCCCGTGCCGTCCAGTCTTGGGCGGCGGACCCCGGGGGTTTCACACCCCCGGACCCCCGGGGATATTTGGAAACAGAAGAAGACGGAAGAAGACGGCCGACCGGCGCTCGCGGCAGGGTTACTCCGCCGCCGCGCGGGTCGGATCGACGAGCCCCACGATGTCCATCATGATGCGGTTCAGTTCGAAATCCTTGGGCGTGTAGACGGCGGCGACGCCCAGGCCGCGCAGGTGTGCGGCGTCGTCTTCGGGGATGATCCCGCCGACGACCAGCGGCACGTGGGCCAGACCCGCGCCGCGCATCCGGTCCAGCACCTCGGTGATCAGCGGGATGTGGCTGCCCGACAGGATCGACAGGCCCACAACATGCGCCTGCTGGTCGGCGGCGGCGCTGACGATCTCGGTCGGGGTCAGGCGGATGCCCTCGTAGTGGATGTCCATGCCGCAGTCGCGGGCGCGGGCGGCGATCTGTTCGGCGCCGTTGGAATGACCGTCGAGGCCCGGTTTGCCGACGAGGAACTTGAGCTGCCGCCCGAGTTTGGCCGAGACGGCATCGACCGCCTCGCGGATCGGCTCCAGCCCTTCGGTCCGGTTCGAGGGGGCGCGGCTGACGCCCGTGGGGGCGCGGTATTCGCCGAAGGCGCGGCGCATGACCGCGCCCCATTCGCCGGTCGTGACGCCGGCCTTTGCCGCGGCGATCGAGGCGGGCATGACGTTCGTCCCCGTCGCGCGCCGCCTGGCGCAGCGCGTCGAGCGCCGCCGCGACCGCGCCCGCGTCGCGGGCTGCGCGCCAGGCCTTCAGCCGCGCGATCTGGTCGGCCTCCGCCTCGGGGTCGGCCTGCATGATCGACCCGTCGCCCGCCGTCAGCGGCGAGGGCGCGGCTTCGGTCCAGCGGTTCACGCCGACCACCACGGTCTCGCCGCGACTCGATCCGGCCGATGCGCTCGGCGTTCGGCCTCGACCAGCCGGCCTTTCATGTAGTCGATGGCCGCCACCGCGCCGCCCATCGCGTCGATCTGCGCCAGTTCCGCCCGCGCGCCCGTCCTTCAGCTCCTCGACCTTGCGGTCGACCGCCGGGTTGCCGTCGAACAGGTCGTCGTATTCCAGAAGGTCGGTCTCATAGGCCAGGATCTGCTGCATCCGCAGCGACCATTGCTGGTCCCAGGGGCGGGGCAGGCCCAGCGCCTCGTTCCAGGCGGGCAGCTGCACGGCGCGCGCGCGGGCCTTCTTCGACAGCGTGACCGCCAGCATCTCGATCAGGATGCGGTAGACGTTGTTCTCGGGCTGCTGCTCGGTCAGGCCGAGGCTGTTGACCTGCACGCCGTAGCGGAAGCGGCGGTACTTCGCGTCCGTGCACGCCGTAGCGGTGCAGGCAGATCTCGTCCCACAGGTCGACGAAGGCGCGCATCTTGCACAGTCTCGGTGACGAAGCGGATGCCGGCGTTCACGAAGAAGCGAGATGCGGCCCACCATGTTGGGGAAGTCGTCCGCCGACACCTTGCCCTTCAGGTCATCCAGCACCGCGCAGGCGGTGGCCAGCGCAAAGGCCAGTTCCTGCTCGGGCGTCGCCCCGGCCTCCTGCAGGTGGTAGGAGCAGACGTTCATCGGGTTCCATTTCGGCAGGTGCGCCTGCGTGTAGGCCGCGACGTCGGTGATCATCCGCAGCGAGGGCTTGGGCGGGCAGATGTAGGTGCCGCGGCGACAGATATTCCTTGATGATGTCGTTCTGCACCGTGCCCTGCAGGGCGGCCACGTCGGCGCCCTGTTCCTCGGCCACCGCGATGTAGAGCGCCAGCAGCCAGGGCGCCGTCGCGTTGATCGTCATCGAGGTGTTCATCTGGTCGAGCGGGATGTCCGTCGAACAGCGTCCGCATGTCGCCCAGATGGGCGACCGGCACGCCGACCTTGCCGACCTCGCCCCGCGCCAGTTCATGGTCGCTGTCATAGCCGGTCTGCGTCGGCAGGTCGAAGGCCACCGAAAGGCCGGTCTGCCCCTTGGCGAGGTTCGTGCGATAGAGCGCGTTCGACGCCTTGGCGGTGGAATGGCCGGCATAGGTGCGGAACAGCCAGGGGGCTTCCTTCTGGGCGGTCATTGCGGGCGTCTCCGTGAATCGGTCCGGTAACATTCTTGCGCTGATGCTGCACTAAGCGCAATTTCCCGCAAGTGTCAATTCGCTGCATCGCGGCGTGACCCCGGCCTTGGCGCTGGGTCGGGTTCATGCCAACGTCACGCCATGACGCAGACCGTTGCGGTTCCCTACTGGCTTCTCCTGTTGATCCTCGCCTTCGCGGCGATCACCTTCGCGTCCCACTTCCTGTTCCCCTCGGTCCGCTGGTTCTTCCGCCGCCGGATGGAACGGGCGGTGACGCAACTCAACACGCGGCTGGAGCGCCCGATCGAGCCGTTCAAGCTGATGGCGCGGCAGGACATGATCGTGCGCCTGTCCTACGACCCCAAGGTGATGGAGGCGGTGGTGGACCATGCCCACGAGCAGGGCATCCCGGAAAGCGTGGCCTTCGAGCAGGCCCGCCGCTATGCGCGCGAGATCGTGCCCAGCTTCTCGGCCACCGTCTATTTCGGCTTCGCCACGCGGGCCGCGCGCTGGCTCAGCCGGATGCTCTACACCGTGCGGCTGGGACGGGTGGATGCGAAGATCGCCAAGATCGAACGCAAGGCGACGATCATCTTCGTGATGAACCACCGCTCGAACATGGATTACGTGCTGGTCACCTGGCTCGCCGCCAATCGCTCGGCCCTGTCCTACGCGGTGGGCGAGTGGGCGCGGATCTGGCCGCTGTCGGGCCTGATCCGGGCGACCGGGGCCTACTTCATCCGCCGCAACTCGCGCACCGCGCTCTACCGCCGGGTGCTGGCGCGTTATGTGCAGATGGCGACGGGCGACGGCACGACGCAGGCGATCTTTCCCGAAGGCGGCCTGAGCCTGAACGGCCGGGTCGGGCCGGCCAAGCTGGGCCTGCTCGGCTATATCGTGCAGGGGGTGGAGGCCGGGGGGCGCGACGTGGTCTTCGTGCCGGTGGGCCTTGCCTATGACCGGGTGCTCGAGGATCGCGTGCTGGTCGAGGCGCGACCAGACCGGTGTGCGCCGGTTCCGGGCGCGTCCGCTGGCGATCCTCGCCTTCATCGGGCGCATGGCCTGGCGCAAGCTGCGCGGGCGGTTTCCGGGCTTTGGCACGGCGGCGGTGGCCTTCGGTGCGCCCCTGTCCCTGCGCGGGATGATCGCGGATCATCCGGGGGCCACGCCCGAGGCGCTGACCGAGGCGCTGGGTGGGCGCCTGATGGCGGCGATTGCCGATTGCGTCCCGGTCCTGCCGGTGCCGCTGGTGGCGGCGGCCGCGCTGGCGGCGGGGCCGGTGGCGCGCGCCGATCTGGAGGTCTGCGTCGCAACTCTTACCCGGGAACTGGCGGCGGACGGGGCGGCGCTGGAACTGCCGTCGGGCGGGGCAGGGCCAGTCACGGAGGAAGGGCTGCGCGTGCTGATCGCCCGGCACATGATCGAGGAGGTCGCGGGCGTGCTGCGTCCGGTGGCAGAGAACGGGGCATTGCTGGCATTCTACGCCGGTCCGGTCCAGCAGCGGCTGGAGCGCGCCCTGCTGCCCGCGACGGCGGAAGTCGCGCGGCTTGCCGGAGATGCTGCAACGCCGCAGACATAAAATTACAAAACTGGCACGTTCAGTATTGCATTATTGCGCCGCCGTTGTATCTCTCCTCGTCGAGAGCCCGTCGATTCTGCGGCGCGGCATGGTCAGAAAGGGAGGGTGCCGTGATGGCTTTGGACAACCAGTCGGTGATCGCCGTCTATGATGCGCCGAAGAAAGACCTGTACGAACTGGGCGAGATGCCCCCGCTCGGCCATGTGCCCAAGCAGATGTACGCCTGGGCGATCCGGCGCGAGCGGCACGGCCAGCCTGATACCGCGATGCAGGTCGAGGTTGTCGATACCTGGAAGATCGACAGTCACGAGGTTCTGGTGCTCGTGATGGCGGCGGGCGTCAACTACAACGGCGTCTGGGCCGGCGCTCGGCCAGCCGATCAGCCCCTTCGACGGCCACAAGGTGCCCTATCATATCGCCGGTTCCGACGCCTCGGGCATCGTCTGGGCGGTGGGCGACAAGGTGAAACGCTGGAAGGTGGGGGACGAGGTCGTCATCCACTGCAACCAGGACGACGGCGACGACGAGGAATGCAACGGCGGCGACCCGATGTTCTCGCCCGACCCAGCGCATCTGGGGCTACGAGACGCCCGACGGCAGCTTTGCCCAGTTCACCCGCGTGCAGGCGCAGCAGCTCATGCCGCGCCCCAGGCACCTGACGTGGGAGGAATCGGCCTGCTACACGCTGACGCTCGCCACCGCCTACCGGATGCTGTTCGGCCACCAGCCGCATGACCTGAAGCCCGGGCAGAACGTGCTGGTCTGGGGCGCGTCGGGCGGCCTCGGCTCCTACGCGATCCAGCTGATCAACACCGCCGGCGCCAACGCCATCGGCGTCATCTCGCGACGAGGACAAGCGCGAGTTCGTCATGGGCCTTGGCGCCAAGGGCGTGATCAACCGCAAGGATTTCAACTGCTGGGGCCAGATGCCCAAGGTGAACACGCCCGAATACAACGACTGGTTCGAAAGAGGCCCGCAAGCTTCGGCAAGGCGATCTGGGACATCACCGGCAAGGGCGTGAACGTCGACATGGTGTTCGAGCATCCGGGCGAGGCGACCTTCCCGGTCTCGTCGCTGGTCTGCAAGAAGGGCGGCATGGTCGTGATCTGCGCCGGGACCACCGGGTTCAACTGCACGCTTCGACGTGCGCTACATGTGGATGCACCAGAAGCGCCTGCAGGGCAGCCACTTCGCGCACCTCAAGCAGGCGGCGGCGGCGAACAAGCTGATGGTGGAACGCCGGCTCGACCCCTGCATGTCCGAGGTCTTCCCCTGGGCCGAACTGCCGCTGCCGCATATGAAGATGCTGCAGAACACGCACAAGCCGGGCAACATGGCGGTGCTGGTCCAGGCCCCCCGCACCGGGCTGCGGACGTTCGAGGATACGCTCGAAGCCTCGCGCCGCTGAGCACGCACTCGCCGCGACCGGCTGCACCCGGTCGCGGTTCCGTCAGGCCGTCTTGCGCCGCGCGCGCAGCACGCCCATCAGGCCAAGCCCGCCCAGCAGCAGAACGCCCGCTGCCGGAACCGGTACGGGGGCAACATTCGGTTCGGCAAAGCCGAACTGAGCCCCGGTCAGGTCGTCCGCGCCAAAAGTGGCCGTCAGCGCACCCGCCAGCGTTCCGGAGATCAACAGTTCCACGCCCGGCAAGGTCGTATCGGTGCCGAACGTGAACAGCTCCAGCCCGCTCGCCACGCTTGTACCTGTGACGATGTCGATCAGATCGCCCCGGACAAGCGCGCTTGCGGTATCAATCAGGAAGTTTCCGACAGTGGCCGAAACCGGTCCCGCCGCCAGCGTCACTCCGCTGCCGTCATGCTCGATCAACGCCTGGCCAGTTGCGGTATCCAGCGTGCCGCCGGTGATCGGAAAGGTGAAGACGGGCCTTCCGTCCACCGTTGCCACAGTCGCCGTGCCGAAAGGCGCACCGGACAGGCCGAGCGCGCCGAGGGGGGCCGTGACCGTCACGCGGGTTTCCACGCCGCCCAGCGCAACGGTCGCCGCGCTGGCCCCCGATGCGAAGACCGTGAACAGCGCCAGAGCGATGGTTGCCACGGCCGTCAGAATGGGTTTCATCAATGTTTCCTCCTTGAGTTGGGTTCAGGCAGCCGAAATACGGCCACCCAAAAAGAGGAACTGCACTGGTGCGACACATTGTCCAAACACGCGCCGGTAAAGTCGCTGTGAGCGGGGCGTGAGGTCAGCCTGCAGGTTTGTCGCCGATCACGACGTGCCACCATTTGGGCCGACCCGTTGTGTGGGAATGCCCCTCGGGCGCAAGCGCCTTGCGGTTGCTGGCATCGAAGCTGCCCAGGACAAGCGCCACCACCGGCGCATCGTCGAGCGCCCCCAGAGTGCTGCCGCAGGTCGGGCAGAACGCCCGGCTAGACCGCTCTGACGAGCGCCAGGTCGCAGGAATGCCGCCCGGCCCTGTCCACGTCACACGGTCGCGCGGAAACTCCGCCCAGGCCACGGTCAGCGCCCCGGAATGGCGCTGGCACATCTTGCAGGAACACGTATGCGGCCAGCCTGCCGGACCGGTCGCCCGGAACCGGATGCTCCCGCACAGACAGCCCCCCTCGTACACGGTGTCCTTTGCCATCCGTATCCTCCGATTTCGCTGCGAAGACCTAAGCTCCGGTCATTGGCGTTCAAGCATCGCTCCCTGTGCAACCGGCGAAAAGGCGCTGCTCCGCATCGCCTGACGCGAAGGTGCCAGGTCGTTAGATTCGCCTTTACGGAAAAGCTGTTACAGTTCTCTGCCGCAAAACCGCGGGCAGCGGTGTATCAATGAGTCACGATTGGATCTTCGACGTTCTGGCAGACCTGAAGCGCTACGCGCTGAAGAACGGGTTTCCAAAACTTGCCTCGCAGGTCGAGGTTGCCCTCGAGGTGGCCCGGGCCGAGGTGGTGCATGTCAATCGCGGCCCGCCAGAGGATGACGATGGCCGAAACGGGAACGGCGGAATGCCGCCCCGCGGTCGGCGCAACTGAGCCTGCCGAAAGCCATTTCCCCCGACAGGCGGAACGCTTAGACATTCCCCATGCAGGCGCCCTTGCCCACCCTTTCCGATGACCAGGCCGAAGCCTGGGACCGTCTGGCAGAGCAGCTGCAGGGCATGGGGGTAGACCTCAACGAGGGCACGATCACGCCGCAGGCCGAGGGGAAGGCCTCGGTCCTTGCCGTGATCGGCAAGGCCGGTTCCGGCAAGACCATGCTGCTCGCCAGCCTGACCAAGGCGTTGACTGCCGCGGGTGTCGACGTGATTTCGGGTGACTTCGAAGGGCGCAGACGGCGTGACCGCCGGACGCTGGCCGTGCTTGCCCCCACCAACAAGGCCGCGAGTGTGCTGCGTTTGCGCGGCGTGCCTGCCACCACGATCCACCGCATCCTCTACACCCCCGTCTACGACCCGCAATATGAGACGTATCGCGGAATGGCTGGCGGGGCAGGCAACCCGGCCCGAGGTCGAGGGGCTGACCGAGCTTGCCCTCGACCGCGCCCGCGCCTTCTACGACCAGGTTCCTTCGATCCCTGGGGCGCTGGCGGCAGCGGGGCTGCGGGGCAGCGATTTCATCAAGGGGTGGAAGCGGCGGGAAGAGCCGCTCGACATCGGCCTGATCGACGAAAGTTCGATGCTGGACGAACGGCAGTTCGAGGATCTGCGCGAGATCTTCCCGACCCTGATCCTGTTCGGTGACCCCGCCCAGCTTGCCCCCGTCGGCCAATCGGGCGAGATGGTCTTTGATCGTCTCGGCATCCAGCGCAAGCTGGTGCTGAACCGTATCCACCGCCAGACCGAGGGTAACCCGATCCTCGATCTCGCCCATGCTCTGGGCGATCCCGACCTGGGGTTCGAGGAATTCGAGCGGATGGTGGAAGATGCTGCCGCCCGCGACCCGCGGGTGATCGTGGCGCAGCGTGTGGATGCCGATCTCATGGCACGTTCGCCCGTGCTCGTCTGGCGCAATGTCACCCGCATCCGCCTGATCACCGCCTTCCGCACGGCGCAGGGCGCACCCGACCTGGAACTGATCCCGGGCGAGCCGCTCATCTGTGACGGGATCGAGCTGCCCTTGAAGCACCGCAAGAAGCGCATCGACCTTGAGGCGCGGGGGCTGATCAAGGGCGCGCAGGTGATCTACCTTGGCCCCGGATCGAAGGACGGCTTCGCCAAGCTGCATGTGATCGGCGCGGAAGAGCCGCAGGTTTCGGCCGCTGCCATCATCAAGATCGAGAAGCCGGGCGAGGCCGAACCCTTCATCCCCTCGGCTGCCCGCATGGGGGCCGCCTTCCTGCACGGCGCGGCGGTAACGATCCACAAGGCGCAAGGGTCGCAATGGGAAGATGTGCAGGTCTTCGCCCCGGACCTTTTTGCCGCCGCCCAGGCCGGGCGGCTGGAGGCGGGTATCCCGTTGTGGAAGCGCCTCGCCTATGTGGCGATCACGCGGGCCGAGCAGCGCCTGCACTGGGTCGTGCGCAATCGGCTGGCCTTGCCGACCGTGCCGCTGGGTATCGACGACCTGCCGCGCAAGGCAGCCCCGCTGGGGCTGGCGCGCGAAGGCTGAGGTCTGTCGAAAACGCGGCGGCAAGCTGTTCGCCCGCTTGGCTTGCGGCTCGCGCCAGCCCTAGAACTCGCCGCAACCAAGGAAGGATCGCCCCATGCGCTGCGTCTTCGTCCAGTTCCGCTGCACCCCCGGCAAGACCTATGATGTCGCCACCGCGATCTATGACCGCGAGGTGGTGTCCGAGCTTTACTCGACCTCGGGCGAGTACGACCTGATCGCCAAGCTCTACATTCCCGACGAAGACGATGTGGGCCGGTTCCTGAGCGAGCGCCTGTTCGACGTGCCCCATATCGTGCGGACGCTGACCACCATGACATTCCGCGCGTTCTGAGCGCGAACGGGGGGCTTTCTGCCCCCGGCCTCGCGGGGGACGCGAGGCTCCCCCGAGGTTACTTCTTCCGACAAGAAGCAGGCCGGGCGAACCCCGAAAAGAAGTCGGCCGGGCGAACTCAGGCGCGCGCGTAGCGGAAGGCGGCGGAGGCGCCCCACCCTGCAAAGACCGCAATGGCAAGTGACAGCAGGCCGTAAAGCAGCGGTTCGCTATGGGCAAGGTTGGTCAGAGCACGCTCCAGCCCCTCTTTCCGGACGTCGATCGATCGCTCAAGTGAATCGACGATCTGTCCGCCGCGGGTCAGGAAGATGCGCACGCGGTAGTCGCCCTCCGTCAGGTTTGCGGGCAGGGCCACGTCGGTGCGAAAGAGCGTATCTTCGCTGAGCGTCACCGACCCTTCGGACAGAAGGTAGGCGCCGGATGCCTGGCGGATGCGGATCAGCGCCTCGGTGAAGCTCGGGGCATCGGCGGCTTCGCCCGCGATGCCCACGGCGCGGATGGCGCGCGGGATGGTGATCCGGTTGCGCAGATCCTCGGTGTCAGAAAGGATGTCGGCCAACGGGGCAGTGGTCATGATCGCGTAGAAGCTTGGCGCACGGTCGATATCGACGGCCTCGGTGTTGATCCACAGGCCGAAGCGGCGGTCCTTGCGACGCACGACGACCGGGGTGGCCGGCCCCTCGACCGTGACGATGACTTCGAGTGGTGGCGCGGCAGGGCTGGGCGCGCTGCGCTTGACCGCACCGTAGACGAGGATCTCCGACCCCCGGAACTGCGCCGTGATCGAGACCTCGTTCTGGCTGAGGCCCGCCACGACCGTTTCGGCCGGTGCCTCCTGCGACGCGGCGGGCCAGGCGAGCAGCAGGGCGATGACCAGTCCCCGGATCATGGCAGGCGTACGGGAGTCAGCGAGAAAAGCTCGGACGGCTGGAGCAGCAGGTCGAGGGCGATCTTGACCGAGACCGTCAGCACCAGAAGCGCGAGCAGGATGCGCAACTGTTCCGCCTTCAGGCGCAACCCGACCTGTGCCCCGATCTGTGCGCCGATCACCCCGCCGATGATGAGCAGCAGCGCCAGCGCCATGTCGACCGAAAAGCTGGTGGTCGCGTGCATCACCGTGGTGAAGCCGCTGATGAAGATGATCTGGAACAGCGAAGTGCCGATCACGACCTTGGTGGGCATCCCCAGCAGATAGATCATCGCCGGAACCAGAACGAAGCCGCCGCCGACCCCCATCACCGCGGCGAGGAATCCGACCCCGACCCCGACCGCTACCGGAGGGATGACGCTGATATAGAGACCCGAGGTGCGGAACTTGGTCTTCAAGGGCAGGCGGTGCACCAGCAGATGCTCGTGCGCGCGGCGCGTGGTCGCCCCGGGCCGCTTCTGCCGCCGCAGCGCCCGGATGCTTTCCTGGAGCATCAAGCGCACCGATCAGACCCAGGAACAGAACGTAGGACAACTGGATCAGCAGGTCGACTTGCCCGGCCGCAGAAAGCCGCGTGAAGACGTAGATGCCAAGCGACGAGCCAACCATTCCGCCCACCAGCAGCACGAAGCCCATCTTGAAATCGACCGTCTTGCGGCGCAGGTGCGCCAGGACGCCCGAGACGGAAGAGGCCACGACCTGGTTCGCACCGGTGGCGACCGCGATGGTGGGGGGGATGCCGATGAAGAAGAGCAGCGGCGTGATCAGGAAGCCGCCGCCCACCCCGAACATGCCCGACAGGAAACCCACGATTCCGCCCAGCCCCAGAAGGACGAAGATGTTGACCGAGACCTCGGCGATGGGGAGGTAGATCTGCATGGCGGCCCTGTGCGCGGGCGGAAAACTGATCCAGCCTTGGGCCTTGTGAAGCACCTTGTCAAACCGCAACGGCCTGTCTGCCGCGCTTTGTCGCGCCACCTGTGCAAGCAGGACTCAGGTCAGCCCGCGCAGCATCCGCCGCAGCACCCGCTCCAGCTTGGCCGCGCCCAGCGGAGCCATCGCCTTGGTGTGCTCGTGGCTGATCTTCTCGTCCGACAGCCCCGCCGCCATGTTGGTGATCGTGGAGATCGCCGCGACCTCGCAGCCCAAGGAACCGGGCGAGGATCACCTCCGGCACGGTCGACATGCCCACCGCGTCGCCGCCCAGGATGCGGATCGCGCGGATCTCGGCCGGGGTCTCGAAGCTCGGCCCCGAATACCAGGCATAGACACCCTCGGGCAGGGCGCACGCCCTCGGCCTCGGCCGCCGCCCGCAGGCGCGCGCGCAGGCCCGGGTCATGCGCCGTCGGTCATCGGCACGAAGCGCGCGTCGGTCGGCTCGCCGATCAGCGGGTTCAGCCCCGAGAAGTTGATGTGGTCCGACAGCAGCATCAGGTCGCCGGGCCGAATGTCCGGGCGCAGAGAGCCCGCCGCGTTGGTGGCGATCACCGCCTCGGCCCCCAGCGCCTTCAGCACTTCGAGCGGCAGGCGCATCGCCGCCGGATCGCCGGTTTCGTAGTAATGCGCGCGCCCGCCGAAGACGGCGACGCGCACGCCCTCCAGTTCGCCCGACCACCAGCTTCGGATTGTGCCCCGATACGCCCGCATGGGGAAAGCCCGGCAGGTCGGCATAGTCGATCGCCACGCCGTCCACCGCCCCCGCGAGGTGACCCAGGCCCGAGCCGAGGATCAGCCCAAGCCGCACCGGCGCCGCGCCCGCGCGGGCACGCATCGAGGGCGGCAAGCATCAGCGCTCCTTGACATAGGGCTCGCCTCCGGCGCGCGGCGGGATCGCCTTGCCGACCAAGCCCCGCCAGGATCACGACCGTCAGGATATAGGGCAGCGCGTCCAGCAACGGGCACCGGGATCGACAGGCCGATCGTCTTCTCGATCACGTCAGGCCGCAGCGCCAGCGCCTGCAGGAACCCGAACAGCAGCGTCAGGCCCACAGCGCAGTACCAGGGCCGCCACTTGGCGAAGATCAGCGCGGCCAGCGCGATATAGCCCCGCCCCGCCGTCATCTCCTTGCCGAAGCCCGCCTGACAGCCCGGTCGCCATATAGGCCCCGGCCAGCCCGCAGAGCACGCCCGTGATCATCACCGCCGTATAGCGCAGCCGCACCACCGACACGCCCGCCGTATCGACCGCGGCCGGGTTCTCGCCCACCGCGCGCAGCCGCAGGCCGAACCGCGTGCGGTAGAGCACCCACCACGAGGCCGGCACCAGCAACAGCGCGACATAGACGAGGATGGTGTGGCCCGAGATCACCTCGGCATAGAACGGCCCGATCACCGGCACGGCCCGCAGCGCCTCGGCAAAGGGCAGCGTCAGATCGGTTGAACCGCGCCGCCCCCTCCAGCGGCGGCGTGCGCCCGCCCTGCCCGAACAGGTCCTGCGCCGATCAGCACCGTGATGCCCGAGGCCAGGAAGTTGAGCGCCACGCCCGAAATCAGCTGGTTGCCCCGGAAGGTGATCGAGGCCAGCGCCGTGCATCAGCGCGAACAGCAGCGACGCGACGATCCCCGCGAACAGCCCGATCCAGACCGACCCCGTCACGATAGGCCACCGCGCCCGACGACATGGCGGCCATCAGCATCTTGCCCTCCAGCCCGATGTCGAAGATCCCGGCGCGTTCCGAAAACAGCCCGGCGAGGCAGGCGAGCAGCAGCGGCGTCGCCAGCCGCAGCGTGGAGTCGAGGATTTGCAGCAGCGTTGCGAAATCCATCACGCCCCGCCTTCCGGCGGGCGAAGGAACACCCGCCAGCATCATCCGCACCATCTGGTCCAGCGCCCCGGTGAACAGGATCACCAGCCCCTGCACCACGGTCCGCAACTCGATCGGGATCGACGTCCACAGGCCCAGTTCCGCCCCGCCCTGATAGAGGAACCCGAACAGGATCGCGGCGAGGAACACGCCCGAACGGATGGTTCGCGCCCCATCAGCGCCACGGCGATGCCGATGAAGCCCGCGCCCTCGGCCGAGTTCTGCACCAGCCGCTCGCTTTCGCCCATCACGTTGTTGATCGCCATCAGCCCCGCCAGCCCGCCCGAGATCAGCATGGCGATCATGGTGATCCGCAGGCCGGATTGATCCCGGCATAGACGCGCCGCCTTTTCCGACTTGCCAAAGGCGCGGATCTCATAGCCCAGCCGCGTGCGCCACATCAGCACCCAGACCAGCCAGCAGGCGATCAGCGCGATGAACAGCGTGACGTTGGCGGGCACGCGTCTTGGTGAAGAGCAGGCCGACAGGCCGGGCATCTCGTGCAGCGTGGGCAGGTTCGTGCCCTCGGGGAAGCGCGCCGTGGCCGGGTCCATCTGCCCCGCGGGCGCAGCACGTTGACCAGCAGGTAGATCATCAGCGCCGACGCGATGAAGTTGAACATGATCGTGGTGATCACGATGTGGCTGCCGCGCTTGGCCTGCAGATAGGCCGGGATCGCCGCCCAGGCCGCGCCGAACAGCGCCGCGCCGATCATCGCGGCCGAGCAGCGCCATCGTCCAGTGCGGCCAGGGCAAGCGCAAGGCAGACCAGCGCCACGCCGAGCCCGCCCAGCTGCGCCTGCCCCTCGCCGCCGATGTTGAACAGGCCGGCGTGGAAGGCGACCGTCACCGCCAGCCCGGTGAAGATGAAGCGTGGTGGCGTAGTAGAGCGTGTAGCCCCAGCCATAGGCCGACCCGAGCGCGCCCGTCCACCATGATCTTGAACGCCTCCACCGGGCTTTGCCCGATGGCCAGCAGATCACCAGCGCCGAGATGACGGCCGCGAGCAGCAGGCTGATCAGCGGCACCAGCACGCACATCGGCCCAGCTCGGAAGTCTTGTCCATCACGCGGCCCCCTTGGCGCCGGCATCGATCCCGGCCATCAGCAGGCCCAGCTCGCGCTCGTCGGTCGTCTCCGGGGTCGCGCTCGCCCATGATCTGCCCGTCGAACATCACCGCGATCCGGTCGGACAGCGACAGGATCTCGTCCAGTTCGACGCTGACCAGCAGGATCGCCTTGCCCGCGTCGCGCAGCGCCACGATCTGCTTGTGGATGAACTCGATCGCGCCGATGTCGACGCCCCGCGTCGGCTGGCCGATCAGCAGCAGGTCGGGGTCGCGCTCGATCTCGCGCGCCACGACGATCTTCTGCTGGTTGCCGCCGGAGAAGTTCTTGGCGGCCAGCGTCGGGATCGGCGGGCGCACGTCGAAGGTCGCCATCTTGCGCTCGGTGTCGGCGCGCAGCGCGTCATTGTCCATGAGACAGCGCGTTCTTCTGGTATTCCGGCTCGTTGTGATAGCCGAAGGCCATGTTCTCCCAGGCGGTGAAATCCATGATCAGGCCCAGGCGCTGCCGGTCCTCGGGCACATGGGCGATGCCCGCCGCGCGCCGCGCCTGCCCGTCGGCGTGATGCGCCCGTCAGGTCGGCAGCTCCTCCCCGTTCAGCACGATCCGCCCGGTCGCCGTCGGCGATGCCGCCCAGCACCTCCAGCAGTTCGGACTGCCCGTTGCCCGCCACGCCCGCGATGCCGAGGATCTCGCCCGCGCGGATGTCGAAGCTGACGCCCTTCAGCCGCTCCACCCCGTGCTCGTCGCGCACCCGCAGGTCCTCGCACCTCCAGCACCACCTTGCCGGGCGTGGCGGGCGTCTTTTCCACCTCCAGCAGCACCTTGCGGCCCACCATCAGTTCGGCCAGCTCCTCGGGGCTGGTCTCGGCGGTCTTGACCGTGCGCCACCATCGTGCCGCGCCGCATCACGCTGACGTTGTCGGTGATCTCCATGATCTCGCGCAGCTTGTGGGTGATCAGGATGATGGTCTTGCCCTGCTCGCTCAGCCCGTTCAGGATGCGGAACAGATGGTCGGCCTCGGCCGGGGTCAGCACGCCGGTCGGCTCGTCGAGGATCAGGATGTCGGCCTGCCGGTACAGCGCCTTGAGGATCTCCACCCGCTGCTGGTGGCCGACCGACAGGTCTTCGATCAGCGCGTCGGGATCGACGTCCAGCTCGTATTCGCTGCGCCAGCTCTTCCAGCACCTTGCGCGCCTTGGCCAGCGAGGTGTTCAGCAGCGGCCCGTCCTCGGCGCCCAGGATGACGTTTTCCAGCACGGTGAAATTCTGCACCAGCTTGAAATGCTGGAAGACCATGCCGATGCCGGCGCGGATGGCGCTCTGGCTGTCGGGGATGGCGGTCGGGCTGCCGTTGATGAGGATCTCGCCCGAATCGGCCTTGTAGAAGCCGTAGAGGATCGACATCAGCGTCGATTTGCCGGCGCCGTTCTCGCCGATGATGCCGTGGATCGTGCCGCGCGGCACCTGGATCGAGATGTCCTTGTTCGCCTGCACCGGACCGAAGGCCTTGGAGATGCCCTTCAGCTCGATGGCGAGGGCAAGTGGGGCGGCAGTTGCCTGCCGCCCCCCGATGGTTGGCCGCTGTCATGCCATCAGAACGTCGCCGCCGGGCAGGTGTTGTCGGACATGTAGTCATGCACGACCAGCTCGCCCGACTTGATCTTGCCGGCGGCGGCGTTCGACGGCGTCCTGCATTTCCTGGGTGATCAGCGCCGCGTTGTTGTCGTCCAGCGCATAGCCCACGCCGTCCGGCCTTCAGGTCCATCACGTTGATGCCCGGTGTCAGGTCCTCGCCTTCCTTGAAGGCGTCGTAGACGGCGTTGTCGACGCGCTTGAGCATCGAGGTCAGCACCTGGCCCGGGTGCAGGTAGTTCTGGTTGCTGTCCACGCCGATCGACAGGATGCCCTCATCCGCCGCCGCCTGCAGCACGCCGATGCCGGTGCCGCCCGCCGCCGCATAGATCACGTCCGCGCCCTGCGCCTTCTGCGCCTTGGCCAGTTCCGCGCCCTTCACCGGGTCGTTCCAGGCGGCCGGGGTGGTGCCGGTCATGTTCAGGATGACCTTGGCATCCGGGTTGACCGCCTTGACGCCCTGCGCATAGCCGCAGCCGAAGCGGCGGATCAGCGGAATGTCCATGCCGCCGACGAAGCCGACGGTGCCGGTCTTCGATGCCATGCGCCGCCATCATGCCGACCAGGTAGCGAGCCCTCATGCTCGGTGAACACCACCGATTTCACGTTCGGCTGATCCACCACCATGTCGATGATGGCGAACTTGGTGTCCGGGATAGTCCGGGGCGACCTGGTTCAGCACGTCGCCAAAGGCGAAGCCGGTCATCACGATCGGGTTGGCGCCGGCTTCGGCCAGACGGCGCAGCGCCTGTTCGCGCTGGGCTTCGGACTGCATTTCCAGTTCCTTGAACGTGCCGCCGGTTTCGGTCGCCCATTGCGTCGCGCCGTTGAAGGCCGCTTCGTTGAAGGATTTGTCGAACTTGCCGCCAAGGTCGAAGATGATCGCCGGATCGGCCAGCGTCATGCCAGCGGTCAGCGCAAGCGTCGCCGCTGCGCCCAGCAGCGTTTTCATCAGGGTCATGGGTCTCTCCCGGTTGTCGGTTTCGCTCTGTTGCCGCCGGTCGGCCCTGCGGATTGCCTCCGATTTAGGGCCGGAACGCCCAGGGCCGGTCAAGTCAGATTATGCGCGACGCGGCAGGACGGCCGACGGAAATTTTACTTCCGATCAAATTTCGGGCGCAGGGCCGTTCAGCCTCGCGCGACAGCACCAGCGCATCCGTCCTTCGCCCGTCCGGCGCGTGATAATAGCCCCGCCGCCGCCCGGCCTCGGCAAAGCCCGCCGCATGGTAGAGCGCGAGCGCCGGCGCATTGTCCTCGGCCACCTCCAGAAACGCCGTCTCCGCGCCCCGCGCCGCCGGCCTGGCTCAGAAAGTCCGCCAGCAGCCCGCCGCCCGATCCCGCGTCGCCGCGCCGTCCGGCGCGACGGCAATGGTCAGCAGTTCCGCCTCGCCGGCCACTGCCCGGCCCAGCACGAACCCCTCCGGCGCCGATCACCAGAACCACGCCGGGACCCGCCAGCAGGCTCGCAAATTCCGCCTCGGACCAGGGCCGCGGGCGTTGTGAAGGCAGCGGCATGCAGCCGGGCCAGGTCGGCGGGCGTCACGGCAGGATCACCAGCGGCGGGTCCGATGGCGGCGCCGCATCGGCGCCGCGCAGGTACAGCGGGGCCGGGCGCGGCTGCGGCGTGCCCATCCGCGCCGAAGCGATCCGCGCAATCGCCACGGCCATCGGCAGCGGGTTGCGCAGCAGCCCGCCCGCCGATCAGCGCCGCCACCTCCGCCGCGCGGTGCCCCGCGACCGCGTCGCATCCCGCGATCCCGTCCGGCAGCGCGTCCAGGCTGCACCTGACCGGCGGCCACGCCCTGCCGCCGCCAGCCACAGCGCCTCGCGCCGCGCATCCAGCGTGTCACCAGTGTCGGCTCCGGCAGACCATACGCCAGCGCCTCGAAGCCCGGTCACGCCGATGGCCGGAATCCCCAGCCCCAGCGCCAGCCCCCGCGCCGCCGCGACCGCGATCCGCACCCCGGTGAAGTTTCCCGGCCCGGTGCCGACGCCGATCGCCGCGAGATCACGCCAGCCAGATCCCGGCCTCGGCCAGCACGCTCTTCCAGCAGCGGCATCAGCCGTTCGGCCTGCCCCTTCTCCATCGGCTCCAGCGCCGCCGGCCAGCACGCTGGCCACCAGAAATGACAGCGGCCGCGCAATGCGCGGCCGATGTGTCGAATCCCAGAACCCAGCCCTGATTTTCATGCAGAACCGGATCGGCCTCAGGCGGCAACGGGCCGCACCTCGAGCACTTCGGGAATGTAATGCCGCAGCAGGTTCTCGATCCCCATCTTCAGCGTCAGCGTCGAGGACGGGCAGCCCGCGCAGGCGCCCTGCATGTGCAGGTAGACCACGCCCCGGTCAAAGCCGTGGAAGGTGATGTCGCCGCCGTCCTGCGCCACGGCCGGGCGCACGCGGGTATCGAGCAACTCCTTGATCTGCCGAACGATGTCGCCGTCCGGGCCGTCATGTGTCTTGTGGCCCGACGCGGCCTGCTCGCCCTCGATCACCGGCCGCGCCCGACTGGTAGTGCTCCATGATCGCGCCCAGGATCGCGGGCTTGAGATGTTCCCAGTCGGCTGCGTCGGCCTTGGTCACGGTCACGAAATCGGTGCCGAAGAACACGCCCGTCACGCCACCCGCCGCAAAGATGCGTCGCGCCAGGGGAGAGGTTTCGCGCCGCCTCTGCGACTCGGAAAATCTGCCGTGCCGAGGTCGAGCACCGTCTGTCCGGGCAGGAATTTCAGCGTGGCCGGGTTCGGGGTGGATTCGGTCTGGATGAACATTGTGAATCTCCGACTGTTCCACTCGGATATGCGCCCGGGGGCCGGGCATGTCAAGAATTGGAACGGTTCTAAAGGAAGGAACCCTTTCGCTGACAGGAAGTTGAACAAACGACACGGAGAGATGAAACCGGTGCACGCGCATCCGGGTTAAACTTTATCTGCTGTCACTTCGTGGGCTTGGGCTGACAGTTCGCCGGCCTGGCTATCTCGGCACCGGCTGGCGTCTGGAACGTCAGGACCGGATCCTCTGCGAACGGGAGATAAGGCAATGACCAGATCAATTCATCGAGTTGCGATTTTATCTGCAGCCCTCACGCTGGCTGCCGGCGGTGCTTTCGCGGCGGGTATGCTCGCCGCTCCGAATGGAATGACCCTCTACACGTTTGACAAGGATTCGGGGGGCATGTCCGCCTGCTATGATGACTGCGCGAAAAACTGGCCACCCTTTCTCGGCAAGGCCGACGAAAAGATGCCGGAAGGCTGGGCGCTGCTGAAGCGGACGGACGGCACGATGCAATGGACCTATGACGGCAAGCCCACCTACTTCTTTGCGGGGGATGCGAAAAAGGGAGACGCCGCTGGCGACGGCAAGGGTGGCATGTGGCACATCATCAAGGAATGACCCATTCCTGAACCTTCGCCGGGGCGCACCACGCCCCGGCAGTTTGGTTCGGCTGGAGGCGAAGGTCCGGGCGCCAGGGTGTCGCCGACGCTAGACGCCCAGCTTTGCGTGAACCTCGTCGAGGTCGACTTCGCCCAGCGGCATCTTGTTGGCGGGGTTCCCGAAATCGTAGCGGAACAACTGGAAGTCGCGTTTGTAGATTTCCCACATCAGGTGCATTGAAAGATCGTCGAAATAGGCCTCGACGGGGTGCATCCGCTTCGGGCCGTGCCCCTCGCTCTCGTTGAAGCGGGGTATCTTCTTGAGGTTGACCTTGTGCGTCGACTTCACGTGCTTCAGCACGTTGGCCATCCCGTCGTCGAAACTTTCGGTAAAGAAGATGCCGTCATAGCGACCTCCGTTCACGATGTAGGTGGAGACATGTCCCGCCATGGCGGACCAGTGGATGTCCGGCTCCATCGGCTTGCGCCAGCGGATCGTGTCGCGCGCAAACAGAAGGAACCTGCGGAAACTCGCGATCTGGTCGAACTCCCGCTGACCGTCCTCACCACCCACGTCGATCCCGTATTTCTGCACGAGCAGCGGCACGAGGTTGCCACGATACCGCTTCCCGTTGCGCTGAATGCCGCAGATCTTGTCGAAGAAGCTCGAAAGGATGCGCGTGTAGGGATTTCGCACGCAGGTGAAGGCGAAGGACCGGTGTTCCTTCACGTTCCGCTCGATCAGCGGCTGACTGACCTCCTGCGCCCATTTGTGCAGGCCAGTGGTGCTGTCATGGATGTCCCCGTCGAAAAACCGACCGTGGTCAGAGAAATACATGATCTGGCCAATCGTCGAGCAGGCGCATTTCGGGACGACCCGATAAACCATGCTCTCGCTTTCCGTCATCCATGTTCCAGGAAAACCCATCGCCGTATCCTTACCTCGACGCACGCTGGCGCCGACCTTTCTGAAACCAAATGCTCACCATCGGACTAAACAACTCTGTCTTTTCAATGTCTGATAGATCAGCTTAGGAAAAGAAAACACCACAGTCGCACGCCCCGGAACTTCGAATGGCAAAGATCGCCTACCTTCTTCTGTGCCACAAGGACCCGGATGGCATCATCGCCCAGGCCGAGCGCCTGACAGCGGCAGGCGACTTCGTGGCGATCCATTTCGACGGCCGGTCGAAGCCGCAGGACTTCAAGCTCATGAAGGCCGCCTTGCAGGGCAATCCCTCGGTCGTGCTGGTCGAGCGGCGCGTTGCCTGCGGGTGGGGCGAGTGGAGCCTCGTGGAAGCGACGCTGCGCGCGGTGACGGTTGCTGTCGAGGCGTTTCCCCAGGCCACGCATTTCTATCTGCTGTCGGGCGACTGCATGCCGATCAAATCAGCGGAATATACCCACGTCTTCCTGGATCGGACGGACGTTGATTATGTCGAAAGCGTGGATTTCTTCGCCTCGGACTGGATCAAGACGGGGATCAAGGAAGAGCGGCTGATCTATCGCCATTTCCTGAACGAGCGGGCGCACAAGCGGCTGTTCTATGCGTCGATGAATTTGCAGAAGCGCCTGCGGCTGGAACGGAAGGATTCCGGCGGACTTGCAGGTGCAGATCGGAAGCCAGTGGTGGTGCCTGCGCCGGAAGACCATCGAAGCGATCCTGGCGTTCCTCGACAAGCGGCCGGATGTGCTGCGTTTCTTCCGTCACACATGGATTCCGGACGAGACGTTCTTTCAGACGCTGGTGCGGCATCTGGTGCCCGAGGCCGAAATCGACAGCCGGACACTGACCTTCCTCATCTTTTCGGATTACGGGATGCCGGTCAGTTTCTACAATGACCACTATGACCTGCTGTTGAGCCAGGATTTCCTGTTCGCCCGCAAGATCTCGGCCGATGCCAAGGAACTGAAGGCGAGGCTCGGAAAGCTTTATGCGGCAACGGGGGTAAGCTTTCCGATCTCGAACGAAGGCCGGCACCTGTTCCACTTCCTGACCGGACGCGGCCGGATCGGGCGGCGGTTCGCGCCAAGGTTCTGGGAGACGGAGACGACGCTGGGACGCGAACGGACGCTGATGATCGTGACCTGCAAGAAATGGCATGTCGCGAAGCGGCTGGTGGAGCGGGTGCGGCAGACCACCAACATCCCCGTGCTCGAATACCTCTTCAACGAGGAGGAGGCGGCTCTGCCGGACCTCGGCGGCATCCAGTCGACACTGGAGAAGCGCATGCGCCACCGCCGGGCGCTGGTCAGGATGCTGTTCGACTACTGGCAGACCGACCGGATGATCGTCTGCATAGATCCTGCGAACCTGGACCTGATGCAGGATTTCTACTCGGATCGCTCAAAGACCCGAATGCTGGAAATCGAATGCACCTTCACCGATGACTACCTGATCGGCCACGCCCGCCGCGTGGGCCTCGCCGGCGAGAGCACGCCGAAGGAAACGCTGGACCGCCTGCTGCCCACCATCCGCTACGACGTGAAGTTCGAGAGTGACCGGTTGCGCGATGCGGAGTTCGAAGGGCACTTTCGCATCAGGCAAACCGCAAGCGTGACCGAAAACACGGTGCCACTGGCCGAGTTTCTTGATATCCCCCCCGAGACGGCCCGCGAGATCGCGGCGACCGAACACCTTTTCGTGGACTGACGACGATGCCCTATACCTATGACGACCAGAATATCTTTGCCCGTATCCTGCGTGGTGAGATACCAAACAAGACGGTGCTGGAAACCGAGCATACGCTGGCCTTCCACGACATCCGTCCGCACGCGCCGCAGCATGTGCTGGTGATCCCCAAGGGCAAGTATGTGACCTTCGACCATTTCGCGGCTGACGCCTCGGCCGAGGAGCTGGTGGATTTCCACCGAACTGCCGCGAGTGTCTGTGCCATGCTCGGCGTCAGCCCCGGCGACGGTGGCGAGGGGTATCGCGCGATTGCCAATGCCGGTCCTGACAGCAATCAGGAAGTGCCGCACTATCACCTGCACATCCTCGGCGGGCGGAACATGGGCCGACTGCTGCCCTGAGGTTTGAAACCGCAAGGATCGGGTCGCGCGACCGGGCACCGTGGCGTTGGATGGGGCGGAGCAATCAAACGGAGCTTCCCCATGCCTATCGCCTTCACGCCCCTGCCGACCGACAGTGTGCGCCGCTATCAGGCGGGCGGCCCTGACGCCAACGGCCAGATACCGGAACATGCAGTCTCGGACGGCGACGGCAACCCCTGCCGCCACTGTCTGAAACAGATCCCGAAAGGCGCGAGGATGCTGATCCTTGCACACCGTCCCTTCCCCGCGCCGCAGCCCTATGCGGAACTGGGGCCGATCTTCCTCTGCGCCGATGCGGACCGTTGCCATGCGCCGGAGCCGTCCGACGCGCTGCCAGAGGTGCTCGCGTCGCCCGAGTACATCATCCGGGGGTATTCGCCCGATCATCGGATCGTCTACGGCACCGGGGCAGTCGTGCCCACCGATCGGATCGCGGACGAGGCCGGGGCGCGGTTGGCGGATGCGCGGGTGGCCTATGTCCATGTCCGCTCGGCGCGCAACAACTGTTACCAGGTGCGGATCGACCGGGCGTAGGCCGGCCCGCGAGCGTATGGTCATTTTCGGCGCGTTGTCCGCCGCGCCAATCAGCCGCCCGCCTGCGCCGCATCCCACGTCTTGAGCCAGCGCTTCGGGGCAAGGACGCGCCAGTCGCGGATCAGCCGCGTCCGTGCCCAGCCCGGGTCGATCCGGCCCGGGCGGACGAGGACGAGATTGTGGGGCGCGTAATGGGGATGGAGGAAGAAGGTCTCGGGGTCGGCGTCCATCAGCATCTCGCGTTCGGCCTTGTCGGCCTTGAACACCGCGCCGTCGGCCATTGCACCCCAGTAGCACCACATCTTGCCATGTGCTTTCAGCACCTCGTGCCCCCACGGGTGGTGCCTCGGTGATCTCCGGCAGCTTCAGCGACAGGGCCAGCGCCTTGAGCCCGGCCCAGTCGGTGATGGGCTGCTCTAGTGTGCCGCGGCCCAGTTCGCGCCTTTCCCCGCCTCGACCGTCAGCGGCACGGTCAGGTGCACCGCCGGGTGGGCCGCCCCTTCCATCACGTCTTTCGCGCGGGCGGCGAGGGTGTCGGCGGCGTCCTCGTCGACCTCGAACAGCAGTTCGTCATGGACCTGCAGCAGCATCTGCGCCGGCAGGTCCGCGATGGCCTGCGGGCATCCGGATCATCGCGCGGCGGATGACGTCGGCGGCGGTGCCCTGGATCGGCGCGTTGATCGCGGCGCGTTCGGCGAAGCCGGCGGTGGGGCCCTTGGCGTTGATCTCGGGCGTGTGGATCTTGCGGCCGAACAGGGTCTGGACGTAGCCGTTCGCCTGGGCGAAGTCGACGGTCTCGTCCATGTAGCCCTGGATGCCGGGGAAGCGCTCGAAGTAGCGGTCGATGAAGCCCTGCGCCTCGGCGCGCGGGATGCGCAGGTTGCGGGCGAGGCCGAAGCCGGAGATGCCGTAGATCACGCCGAAGTTGATCGCCTTGGCCTGGCGGCGGATGTCGGGCGTCATCTGGTCGAGCGGGACGTTGAACATTTCGGACGCGGTCATCGCGTGGATGTCGATGCCCGTCGCGGAACGCCTGCTTCAGCGCCGGGATGTCGGCGATATGGGCGAGGATGCGCAGCTCGATCTGGCAGTAGTCGAGGCTGACGAGCACGCTTGCCCTTCGGCGCCACGAAGGCCTCGCGGATGCGGCGGCCTTCCTCGGTGCGGACCGGGATGTTCTGCAGGTTCGGGTCGGTCGAGGCGAGGCGGCCCGGTGACGGCCCCGGCGATGGAGTAGGAGGTGTGGACGCGGCCCGGTTTCGGGGTTGATGTGGTCCTGCAGCGCGTCGGTGTAGGTGGATTTCAGCTTGGACAGCTGCCGCCAGTCGAGGACGCGGCGCGGGCAGGTCGTGGCCTTCGGCGGCAAGGTCTTCCAGCACGTCGGCGCCGGTGGCATAGGCGCCGGTCTTGCCCTTCTCGCCGCCCGGCAGGCTCATCTCGTCGAACAGGATCTCGCCCAGCTGCTTGGGGCGAGCCGACGTTGAACGTCTCGCCCGCGAGCTCGTGGATCTCGTCCTCCAGCCCCGCCATCTTCTGGGCGAAGGCGTTGGACATGCGGCGACAGCGTGTCGCGGTCGACCTGGACGCCGGCCATCTCCATCTCGGCCAGCACCGGGACGAGCGGGCGTTCGAGGGTCTCGTAGACCGTGGTGACATGCGCGCGGTGCAGTTGCGGCTTGAACAGTCTGCCAGAGGCGCAGGGTGACGTCGGCATCCTCGGCGGCGTATTTCACCGCCTCGTCGACGGGCACGCGGTCGAAGGTGACCTGCGGTCTTGCCGCTGCCGAGCAGGGCCTTGATCGGGATCGGGGTGTGGCCGAGGTAGCGCTCGGACAGCTCGTCCATGCCGTGGCCGTGCAGGCCGGCGTGCATCGCGTAGGACATCAGCATCGTGTCGTCGATCGGGGCGACGCGGATGCCGTGGCGGGCGAAGATCTTCGCGTCGTACTTCATGTTCTGGCCGATCTTGAGGATCGCGGCGTCCTCCAGCACCGGCTTGAGCAGCGCCAGCGCCTCGTCCAGCGGCATCTGGCCCGCGACCAGGTCGGTCGAGCCGAACAGGTCGCCGCCGCCCGTGCGTGTGGCCGAGCGGGATGTAGGCGGCCTCGCCCGGCCTCGACGCAGAGCGAGATGCCGACCAGGTCGGCGCGCATCTCGTCGAGGCTGGTGGTTTCGGTGTCGACGGCGACATGGCCGCGCTCGCGGATCTGGGCGATCCAGCGGTCGAGCGCGGCAGCGTCGCGGACCGCATTCGTAGCGGCCGTGGTCGAAGGGCAGCGGTGACGCGGCGGATCGCGGGCGGCGTCGTGCGGCGACCGGCACGTGGCGAGCCCTCGGCCAGGGCGGGGGCGGCGACCTTCAGGCTTTCGGCCACGCGCTTGGTCAGCGTGCGGAACTCCATCTCGTGAGGAAGCCCATGCAGCGCCTCGGCGTCCGGGCTCGCGCACTTCCAGCGTCGTCGAGCGTCGACGTCGAGCGGCATGTCGCAGTCAAGCGTGACCAGGTCGCGGAGATGCGGATCTGGTCGGCGTTGTCGATCAGGGTCTCGCGGCGCTTGGGCTGCTTGATCTCGCCGGCGCGGGCCAGCAGCGTGTCGAGGTCGCCGTATTCCTGGATCAGCAGGGCGGCGGTCTTGATGCCGATGCCGGGCGCGCCGGGGACGTTGTCGACGCAGTCGCCGGCCAGCGCCTGCACGTCGACCACGCGGTCGGGGGCGACGCCGAACTTCTCATCACCTCGTCCGGCGCCGATGGCGCTTGTTCTTCATCGGGTCGAGCATCTCGACGCCGTCGCCGACCAGCTGCATCAGGTCCTTGTCGGAGGAGATGATGGTCACGCGTCCGCCCGCCTCGCGCGCCTGGCAGGCGAGGGTGGCGATGATGTCGTCGGCCTCGAAGCCTTCGGTCTCGATGCAGGCGACGTTGAAGGCGCGGGTGGCCTCGCGGGTCAGGGGGAACTGCGGGCGCAGGTCTTCGGGCAGCTCGCGGGCGGTTGGCCTTGTAGAGCGGGGTAGAGGTCGTTGCGGAAGGTCTTGGCGGAATGGTCGAAGATCACGGCGACATGGGTGGGGCGTCGTCGCCCTTCTTGTTGTCCTCGACATAGCGCCACAGCATGTTGCAGAAGCCCGCGACGGCGCCGACCGGCAGGCCGTCGGACTTGCGGGTCAGCGGCGGCAGCGCGTGGTAGGCGCGGAAGATGATAGGCCGAGCCGTCGATCAGGTGCAGGTGGTTGCCCTTGCCGAAACCGCTCATTCTGGTCGCCCCTCTGGTCCGTCCTGAAGCGAAGTATTGCCATGATCGGACGGGGGTTGCCACCCGTAGCGGGGCGGGGGCATCATTCCGCATGGGGAAGGGGAGGGTCTGGCCATGCGGATCATTCTGGGGTTTCTGATCGGGGCGCTGGCCTGCGGCGCGGGGGCGCTGGGGATCGGGATACTGGCGATGGATCAGGGCTGGGTTTCGACGCGCGAGGGTGCGGCGGCGATGGGGATCATCTTTTTCATCACGCCGGCGGCGGCGTTGCTGGGCGGGATCGTGGGGGCGGTGATCGGAGCGATGCGGCGCGGGTAGGCCCCGATGTCGCACTGTGCGACGCTTGGGAAGGGTATTGATTTTGTGCGGTTTTGTGAGGTCTCGTTAACCGGATTCGGATCGGCTCTCGGAGGAGTCTCAGCGCCGGGACGGGTTCGTTGGGACGGCGGAGAGGCCCCGGATAAGGATGTGCCGCGTCCAGGGGCGCGATGTGTCGGCGTGGGGCGTGTTGGCGGGGTGAACCCCGCCCTACGCCGCGGCGAGGGTGAAGCGTCCAGCCCGATCAGCGAGCCTTCCTGTGGAAGGATCGCCGGGCTGGTGCCTGAAGGCTTAAGCCCTGGCGCAAGCGGTTCTCCACCAGGCGAACGACCGTAAAGCCAGCCGCGAATGCCTGGGCTCGCGCGTTTATCGCGCCTGCATGGGGCAGGCAGGCGCGGCAGGATTTGTCGCGGGACAGATCCGGCAAGGTACGGCCGGCAGTTCGCTTCAACCTGGGGCGGCGAAGCCCCGGCCGTCGCTCGTGCGAGGTGCGGTTTTGCCGGGCGAGTGCCGACCCTGACGTGCCGTCAGCCCTGCACTTCGGGGTTCGCGACGCTGGCGTGGATGTAGCGTTTGTCGCAGTAGCCGCATTCCACCCAGCCGCGATCTTCGGGGATGACGAGCCAGACGCGCGGGTGCCCGAGTGCCCCTTCGCCGCCGTCGCAGGCCACTTTCCAGGTCGTGACCACTTCGGTTTCGGGAGCTTCGAGGGGCATGAGGGGCGTCCTTGGAGGCGGGAGGAAATGTGCGGCACGATGATAGCGATCCCGACCGCGGCGACAAGGGGTGGCAGAGGGCCGCCCTAGGGCAGCTCGGCTGACGGGATCACCGGGAAGAAGACACCCGCGACCAGAGGCCGAACCAGCTTTCGCCCCCTGTGCATCGCATGGCTGCCAATCTCGACCAGCCGGTAGAAGGATTTGCGGTCGATCAGCGCCTCGAGGTTGGCGCGGATCAGCACATAGGGCGAAGGTTCGCCCGTCTGCGGGTCGCGCACCACGCGGATCGGATGGTCCGGCCCCGCGACCACGCGGTCCTCCACCTGGGTCACGAAGGTCAGCGCCTGCGCCTCGCCGGTCCCCTCGACCTCGAAATCCACGGCCACGAAGGGGGCGTCATCGACCGTGATGCCGACCTTCTCGACCGGGGTGACAAGGAAGTAGCGGTCGCCCTCGCGCTTCAGGATCGAGGAGAACAGCTTGACCAGGCCGGGCCGCCCGATCGGCGTGCCAAGATAGAACCACGTGCCGTCGCGCGCGATGCGGATGTCGATGTCGCCGCAGAACGGCGGGTTCCACAGATGCACCGGCGGCGGGCCCTTCTGCTTCGCCGCGGCCTGCACCGAGGCCATCACGCTTTCGGCCGGTCGGTTTCACGATCATTTGTGCCGCTCTGCTTTTTGCCATTTGTGCCGGGCGGGATAGTTTGGTCTGATGGCGGCATGTAACCTGACAAGGACGATTGTCATGGCCGACGCCGCAGGCACTGGTGGCCGAGATCGAGGCGCTGGGCGCGCGGCTGGCCGAGGCGAAGGCCAGCATCAACCGCCGCTTCATCGGGCAGGAGAAGGTGGTGGACCTGGTGCTGGCCGCGATGCTGTGCGGCGGCCATGCGCTGCTGGTGGGCCTGCCGGGGCTGGGCAAGACCCGGCTGGTGGATACGCTGTCGCACCGTGATGGGGCTGAAGGGCAACCGCATCCAGTTCACGCCCGACCTGATGCCGGCCGATATCCTGGGCTCCGAAGTGCTGGAGACCGGCCGCCGACGGCGGCCGCGCCTTCCGCTTCATCGAAGGGCCGATCTTCTGCCAGCTGCTGATGGCCGACGAGATCAACCGCGCCCGCCCGCGCACCCAGTCGGCGCTGCTGCAGGCGATGCAGGAGCACGAGGTGACGATTGCCGGCCAGCACCGCCCGCTGGGCCGCCCGTTCCACGTGCTGGCGACGCAGAACCCGATCGAGCAGGAAGGCACCTATCCGCTGCCCGAGGCGCAGCTCGACCGCTTCCTGGTGCAGGTCGATGTGGACTATCCCGACCGCGCGACCGAGCGCGACATCCTGATCGCCACCACCGGGCGCCGAGGAGGCGCAGGTGCACCAGGTGTTCACCGCCGAGGAACTGATCGCGGCGCAGGCGCGTGCTCCGCCGGATGCCGGTGGGCGAGCAGGTGGTCGAGGCGATCCTCGACCTGGTGCGCGCCTGCCGCCCGGGCGAGCCGGAGGGCGCGGCGCTGGCCGATGTGCTGAGCTGGGGCCCGGGGCCGCGCGCGGCGCAGGCGCTGATGCTGACGGTGCGGGCGCGGGCGCTGCTGGACGGGCGGCTGGCGCCTCGGTGCCGACGATGTGCGCGCGCTGGCGCGGCCGGTGCTGATCCACCGCATGGCGCTGAACTTTGCCGCCCGCGCGCGGGGCGAGAATCTTGGCCGCGTGATCGACCGGCGTGGTCGCCGCGCCTGACGGGCCTTGAGGCCGCCGCGTGACACTCGCGCCCGCCCTGCGCGCCCGCGCCGAGACGCTGGGCCAGTCGCTGCCGCCGCTGCTGGCCGAGGCGGAGCATCTGGCGGCGACCGTGATGCTGGGCGAGCACGGCCGGCGGCGCGCGGGCATGGGCGACGAGTTCTGGCAGTACCGCCCGGCCCATGCCGGGCGATTCGGCGCGGATGATCGACTGGCGCCGCTCGGCCCGGTCGGACGCGCATTTCGTGCGCGAACGCGAATGGCAGGCGGCGCAGTCGGTGACGCTCTGGGTCGACGATCCGCGCAGTCGATGGCCTTTACCGGCGACAAGGCGCGCGCGCCGAAGGCCGACCGGGCGCGGCTGCTGGCGCTGGCGCTGGCGGTGCTGCTGCTGCGCGGCGGCGAGCGGGTGGGGCTGGCGGGCGACGCGCATCCGCCGCGCGCGGGCCGGGCGCAGCTCGACTGCGGCTGGCGCTGGCGCTGGCGGGCGAGGGCGACGCCGGACTACGGCGCGCCCGATGCCGACGGGCATGGTGGCGCATGGCCGGGCGGTGTTCCTGTCGGATTTCCTCGGCGATCTGGCGGCGGTCGAGGCGGCGCTGGCGCAGGCGTCGGACCGGGGCGTGCGCGGCGTGCTGGTGCAGGTGCTGGACCCGGCGGAGGAGGAGTTTCCCTTCGACGGCCGGACGATCTTCGAATCGATGGGCGGCACCCTGCGGCATGAGACCCAGCGCGCGGGCGATCTGCGCGGCGCGCTATCTGGCGCGGCTGGCCGAGCGCAAGGACCGGCTGGCGACGCTGGCCCGCGCCTCGGGCTGGCATGTACCAGCGCCATCACACCGGCGACAGCCGGCGCAGGCGGCGCTGCTGTGGCTCTACCGCGCGCTGGAGCGGGGCGCGCTGATGTGGATGCTCGGCCCCATCGGCTTCACCGCGCCCTGGCTGCTGCTGGGGCTGATCGCGCTGCCGATCCTGTGGCTGCTTGCTGCGCGCCGTGCCGCCCGCGCCGATCCGGCGGCGGTTTCCCGGCGTGGCGCTGCTGCTGGGCCTGAAGGACGACGAGACCGAGACCGACAAGACGCCCGTGGTGGCTGCTGCTGCTGCGGATGCTGGCGGTGGCGGCGGCGATCATCGCCTTTGCCGGGCCGGTGCTGAACCCGCAGGAACGGCAGCCGGGCACCGGGCCGCTGCTGATCCTGATGGACGGCGGCTGGGCCGATGCGCGCGACTGGCCGCGCCGGATCGACCGCGCCGCGGCGCTGGTCGAGGAGCCGGGCGCGAGCGGGCGCGCCGGTGGCGCGTGGTGCGGCTGACCGACGCGCCGGCAGCCGCCGGAGTTCCAGACCGCCGAGGCCTGGGCCGGCCGCGCTGGCCGCGCTGGACCCGCAGCCCTGGGCGCCGGCGGAGCTTGGCGGACTGGGCCGCGGCGCTGCCGGACGGGCGGGTTCGACAGCGTTCTGGCTGTCGGACGGGCTGGACCATCCGGGGCGCGACGCGCTGCTGGCGGCGCTTGCAGGCGAAGGGCGCGGTGACGGTGTTCGAAAGCCCGCGCCCGGTGCTGGCGCTGCACCCGGCGGGGTTCGAGGACGGCGCGGTGCAGGTCGCGGCCAGCTGCGGCTGCCCGCGGGCGACGCGGTCGCAGGTCGAGGTGTCGGCCCGCGGGCCCGACCCGGCGGGGATCGAGCGGGAACTGGCGCGGGTGACGCTGGCGCTTCGCCGCGGGCGCGACCGAGGCCGAGGCGGCGCTTGACCTGCCGCCCGAACTGCGCAACCGCATCGCCGCGGTTCGAGATTGCGGGCGTCGCGCTCGGCCGGGGCGGTCAGCCTGACCGATGACAGCCTGAAGCGCCGCAAGGTCGCGCTGATCGCGCGGCGGCGACGGACCGCGAGGGGCTGCAGCTGCTGTCGCCCACCCATTACCTGCAGCAGGCGCTGGAGCCGGTGGCCGACCTGATCGAGGGCACGCTGACCGATATGCTGCTGGCCAACGCCCGACGTGATCATCCTGGCCGATGTGGCGCGGCTGTCGCCGGCCGAGACCGACGCGGCTGCTGGACTGGCTGGACAAGGGCGGGCTGCTGCTGCGCTTCGCCGGGCCGCGGCTGGCGGCCAGCGACGTGAGCCGCGTCGAGCGAGGACCCGCTGCTGCCGGTGCGCCTGCGCGAAGGCGGCCGCAGCGGTCGGCGGCGCGATGAGCTGGGGCGAGCCGAAGGCGCTGGCGCCCTTCGCCGAAGGCTCGCCCGTTCTTCGGGCTGGCGGTGCCGGCCGATGTGACGGTCACGCGCGCAGGTGCTGGCGCAGCCCGACCCGGACCTGGCCGAGCGCACCATCGCCGCGCTGGCCGACGGCACGCCGCTGGTGACGCGCAAGGCCGTCGGGCAGGGGCAGGTGGTGCTGTTCCATGTGACCGCCAATGCCGAATGGTCCACCCTGCCGCTGTCGGGCCTGTTCGTGCAGATGCTGGAGCGGCTGGCCGTCTCCACCCGCCCCGCCGCGCCGGAGGCGAGCGATCTGGCGGGCCAGACCTGGGTGCCCGAGGCGGTGCTGGACGCCTTCGGCGCCGTGGCCGATGCCGGCGACGTGGCCGGGCGTGCCGGGCGAGCGGCTGGCCGAGGCGATTGCCGACGGCCCGGCGCCGGACCTGCCGCCGGGGCTCTATGCCGGGGCGGACCGGCGCGTGGCGCTGAACGTGATCGGGCCGGAGACGGTGCTTGCGCCCGCCGCCTGGCCGGCCGGCGTGCCGGTCGAGGGCTTGGCGGTGACGCGCGAGCAGGCGCTGAAGGGCGCTTTCCTGGCCGGCGGCGCTGGCGCTGCTGCTGCTGGATATCCTGGCCTCGCTGCTGGCTGCCGGGCCGGCTGCGCGGGCTGCGCGCGGCGCTGCGGCGGTTCTGGCGCTGGCCCTGGTGCTGGCTGCGCCGGACGCACGGGCGCAGGAGGCGCCGCCCGATGACCGCCTTCGCGCTGGAGGCGACGACGGCGGTGGTGCTGGCCCATGTGCTGACCGGCGACGCGCAGGTCGACGAGCTGGCCGCAGGCCGGGCTTGCGCGGGCTTGAGCCAGACGCTGTGCCGAGCGCACCTCGATCGAGCCGGACGCGCCGATCGGCGTCGATCTCGGAACGCGACGAACTGGCGTTCTTCCCCTTCCTCTACTGGCCGGTCACCGCCGAGCCAGCCGATCCCCTCGGCCGCGGCCTATGCCAAGCTGAACCGCTATCTGCGCACCGGCGGCATGATCCTGTTCGACACCCGCGACGCCGACGTGGCGGGCTTCGGCGGCACCACGCCCGAAGGCGCAGGCGCTTGCAGGAGCATCGCGCTGCGGCTGGACATTCCGCCGCTGGAGCCGATCCCGGCCGACCATGTGCTGACCCGCACCTTCTATCTGCTGCAGGATTTCCCCGGCCGCTATGCCGGGCGCGGCCGATCTGGGTCGAAGCCGCGCCGCCCGATGCCGAGGAGGTGGAGGGCATGCCGTTCCGCAACCTGAACGACGGCGTGACGCCGGTGGTGATCGGCGGCAACGACTGGGCCTCGGCCTGGGCGGTGGATGAGAACGGCGCGCCGATGTTCCCGGTCGGCCGCGGCTTCGCCGGCGAGCGCCAGCGCGAGATTGCCTACCGCTTCGGCGTCAACCTGATCATGCATGTGCTGACCGGCAACTACAAATCCGACCAGGTGCATGTGCCGGCGCTGCTGGAAAGGCTGGGGCAATGACCGGCATCGCTGGTCTTCGATCCGCTGCTGCCCTGGCCGCTGCTCTACGGCGCGGCTGTGCTGGCGTGCCGTGCTGGTGGTCGCTGGCGCTGTGGCGCGGCCTGTCGGGCTGGTGGCTGCGCGGGCTGACGGCGGCGGTGCTGCTGCTGGCGCTGGCCAATCCGTCGCTGCAGGAGGAAGACCGCGCGCCGCTGACCGACATCGTCATCTGGCGTCGTCGACGACAGCGCCAGCCAGCGCATCGGCGACCGCCCCGCGCAGACCGCGGCGGCGCTGGCCGCGGTCGAGGCCGAGGTCGCGGCGCTGCCCAACACCGAACTGCGCGTCGTCCGCGTCGGGCGACGCGCGCGGGCGACGCCGGCACGCTTGCTGATGACCGCCCTGTCCGAGGCGCTGGCCGAAGAGCCCCGCGCCCGGGTGGCCGGGGCGATCCTGATCACCGACGGGCAGGTGCATGACCTCGACGTGGCGCCCGCCATGCCCGCGCCGGTCCACGTGCTGCTGACCGGCCAGCAAGACCGACTGGGACCGCCGGCTGATCGTCCGCAACGCCCCCGCCTTCGCCATCCTGGGCGAGGAGGTCGAGCCTGACCCTGCGGGTCGAGGACCAGGGCGCCGTGCCCGGGCCTTGGCGGGCCGAGGTCGACCTGATCGATCGCCGTCGACGGCGACCGAGCCGCAGACCTTCACGGTGCCGGTGGGCGAGGACCTGGACCTGCCGGTGACCCTGCCGCATGGCGGCATGAACGTGCTGCAGTTCACGGTCGCCAGCCGCTGACGGGCGAGCTGACCGACCGCAACAACGCCGCCGTCGTGCAGATCAACGGCGTGCGCGACCGGCTGCGGGTGCTGCTGGTCTCGGGCGAGCCGCATGCGGGCGAACGGGTCTGGCGCAACCTGCTGAAGTCCGATGCGCTCGGTCGATCTGGTGCATTTCACCATCCTGCGCCCGCCGGAAAAGCAGGACGGCGTGCCGGTCGACGAACTGTCGCTGATCGCCTTTCCCGACGCGCGAGCTGTTCGTCGAGAAGATCGACGAATTCGACCTGATCATCTTCGACCGCTACCGCCAGCGCGGCATCCTGCCGACGTCCTATCTCGAGAACGTGGCGCGACTATGTGCCGCAAGGGCGGCACGGTGCTGATGGCGGCGGGCCCGGAATTCGGCGCGGTCGACAGCCTGTACCGCTCGCCGCTGGCCGAGATCCTGCCGGTGGCGCCGACCGGCCGGGTGATCGAGGAGGGCTTCCGCCCGACGCTGACCGACCTCGGCGCGCGCCATCCGGTGACGGAGGGGCTGGACGACTACGCGCCCGCCGACGGCGCCAGGACGGCGACGCCGCGGCTGGGGCCGCTGGTTCCGCCTGGTCGAGGTCGAGGCGACGGGCGGGCAGGTGGTGATGGAGGGCGCGGACGACCGGCCGCTTCTGGTGCTGGACCGGGTGGGCGAGGGCCGGGTGGCGGTGCTCGCCTCGGACCAGGCCTGGCTCTGGGGCCGCGGCTACGAGGGCGGCGGGCCGCAGCTGGAACTGCTGCGGCGGCTGGCGCACTGGATGCTGAAGGAACCGGAGCTGGAGGAAGAGGCGCTGACCGCGACCGCCGAGGGCGCAGGTGCTGACGATCACCCGCCGCACCATCGGCGATGCCGCCGGGCGATCTGACGATCACCGGGCCGGACGGGACCGAGATCGGTGCTGCCGATGCCCGAGGTCGCGCCGGGGCGCTACGACGCTGGAATGGCAGGCGCCGGAGATGGGCCTTTACCGGCTGGCGCAGGGCGACCTGACGCGCGGTGATCGCCGTCGGCCCCGCGGCGCCGCGCGAATTCGAGCAGACGATCGCCAGCGGCACGGTCGCTCGACCCCGGTGGCCGAGCCGACGCGCGGCGGCATCCTGCGGCTGGAGGACGGCGCGCCCGACATCCGCGCGGTGCGCGAGGGCCGCGTCGCCGCGGGGCGCGGCTGGATCGGGATCACCCCGCGCGAGGCCTATGTGACGCAGGATGTGCGCATGGCGCCGCTGCTGCCCGCCTGGGCCTGCTGCTGCTGGCCGTCGGTTCTGGCCGTGGCGGCCTGGCTGCGCGAGGGGCGCCGCTAGGCCGCGGCGACGCGCTCAGGGATCGCGCGACAGGATCACCGTGCGCGAGGCCGAGGCGAATTCGCGCCGCGACCAGCACCGCCGTGGTCAGCGGCGGTCACGGCCAGCAGCGGCACCGGCCCGAGCAGCCAGGCGAGCGCGGCCAGCGCGAAATAGATCGACCGCAGGCCGCGGTTGAAGCTGCGCGCGGCGGTGATGTTCATCTCGGCCGCCTGGGCGGCGCGGTGGTAGGCCAGCGGGATCGTCGGGATCGTTCGGCACCGCCGCCATCAGGATCGAGCAGTAGCCGAACAGCCGGTGCGCCCAGATGAATTTCAGCAGCGCATTGGCCAGGAACAGCAGCACCAGGATCACCCGCAGCTCGATCGCCGTCGGTGACGGCCATCGGGCGTCAGGTCGGCCGTCAACGTCGGCCAGCCGCGCCGGGATTGCCGATCAGCGCCACGCCGCCGCCGATGGCGATCATGCAGGCCGAGGCGAAGAAGGCCGTGCCCTGCCGCAGGCTGTCGATCATCGTGGCGTCGAAGATGCGCGGCTGGCGGGTGACGAACTGCCGCATCCAGTCGCGCCGGTACTCCTTCATCAGCACCGTGACCGAGGGGTGGCCGCGCCGGCGGATGCTCGATCAGCCAGCCGATGCCGAGCCAGGCCAGCGACCAGCAACGGCGACCGCCGAGGCGTCGAGCGGCGGTAAACGGGGCGAAGCGATCGGTCCATGTCCATGTCGACCAGCCTAGCGGGCGGCGATGTCGGCTTGCCAGCGGGCAAAATTGGTTATATTTGTTTACCAGATACGCAGGAGGGATCGCCATGCACATGCCGGCGCCGAACGCCGGCGATCCTTGCCCGCAAGGCGCGGATCGTGGAGCGGCTGCTGGCCGTGCTGCCCGCCGATGCCGTGATCCATGACGCGGCCGAGACGCGCGCCTATGAATGCGACGCGCTGACCGCCTATCGCTGCCCGCCGCTGGCCGCCGTGCTGCCGCGCACGACCGCCGAGGTCGGCGGCCGTGCTGCGGGTCTGCCACGAGGAAGGCGTGCCGGTGGTGCCGCGCGGGTCGGGCACCTCGCTGGCGGGCGGGGCGCTGCCGACGGCGGACTGCGTGATCCTGGGCGTGGCGCGGATGAACGCGGTGCTCGAGACGGATTACGACAACCGCTTCATCCGGGTGCAGTCGGGGCGCACCAACCTGACCGTGACCGGCGCGGTCGAGGCGGAGGGGTTCTTCTACGCCCCCGACCCGTCCAGCCAGCTGGCCTGCGCCATCGCCGGCAACATCGCGATGAACTCGGGCGGGGCGCATTGCCTGAAATACGGGGTGACGACCAACAACCTGCTGGGCGTGACGCTGGTGCAGATGGACGGCACGGTGGTCGAGATCGGCGGGCCGTGCATCTGGATGCGGCCGGGCTGGACCTGCTGGGCGTGATCTGCGGGTCGGAAGGGCAGCTGGGCGTGGTGACCGAGGCGACGCTGCGCATCCTGCCCAAGCCCGAAGGCGCGCGGCCGGTGCTGATGGGCTTCGACTCGAACGAGGTGGCGGGGGCCTGCGTCTCCGACATCATCAAGGCGGGCGTCCTGCCGGTGGCGATCGAGTTCATGGACCGCCCCTGCATCCGCGCCTGCGAGGCCTTCGCCAAGGCCGGCTACCCCGATTGCGAGGCGCTGCTGATCGTCGAGGTCGAGGGGTCGGAGGCCGAGATCGACGAACAGCTCGGCCGGATCACGGCAGATCGCGCTGGCGGCACGACCCGGTGGAATTCCGCGAGAGCCGCAGCGAGGACGAAGGCCAAGCGCGATCTGGCTGGGCCGCAAGTCGGCCTTCGGCGCGATGGGGCAGATCAACGACTACATGTGTCTGGACGGGACGATCCCGGTGTCGGCCCTGCCGCTTGTGCTGCGCCGGATCGGCGAGATGAGCCGCGGAGTTCGGGCTGGACGTGGCGCAACGTGTTCCATGCCGGCGACGGCAACATGCATCCGCTGATCCTGTTCGACGCCAACAAGCCCGGCGATCTGGAGACGTGCGAGGCGTTCGGGGCCGAGATCCTGAAGCTCTGCGTCGAGGTCGGCGGCTGCCTGACCGGCGAGCATGGCGTGGGGATCGAGAAGCGCGACCTGATGGCGGTGCAGTTCACGCCCGCCGACATGGAGGCGCAGTTGCGGGTCAAGGACGTGTTCGATCCGAAGTGGCTGCTGAACCCGGCCAAGGTGTTTCCGCTGGCCGTGACGGCAGCGCCGGGCGGCGCGCGCCTGGTCGGGCGCGCACCGGGGGTTTCCCACCCCCGGACCCCCGGAGGATATTTGTGAACAGAAGAAGCGAAATTTGATTTTATTTTTAGCGGTTTGGGTCAGATCCACGCGCTCCGGCCGGTGCCCACGGCGTCGGCGACAGTGGCGAAGCCGTCGCGTGCCAGCAGCGCGTCGAGGCCGCGTGCGATGCGGGCGGGCAAGCGAGATGCCCTCATAGACCATCGCGGTGTAAAGCTGCACCGCCGAGGCGCCGGCGCGGATCTTTGCATAGGCCTGCTCGGCGGAGCCGATACCGCCCACGCCGATCAGCGGCAGGCGGCCGTCGGTCAGCTGCGACAGTTGCGCCAGCACGCGGGTGGACTTTTCGAACAGCGGCGCGCCGGAAAGCCCGCCCGCCTCGTCCGCGCTGCGGCGCTTTGCAGACCTTCGCGCGACAGCGTGGTGTTGGTGGCGATGATGCCGGCGAGGCGCGGCGGCCAGCGCCACTTCGACGATCTCGCGCCAACTCGTTCGTCGGTCAGGTCCGGCGCGATCTTCAGGAACACCGGGATCGGGCGCGGCAAGGGCCGGCCGCGCCTCCATCACGCCCGCGCAGCAGGGCCGGCGAGCGCCGCGCGGCCCTGCAGAGTCGCGCAGTTTCTCGGTGTTGGGGGAGGAGACGTTGACGGTGGCGAAATCGACGTGCGGGCCGCAGAGCGGCCAGCACGCGGGCGAAATCGGCGGCGCGGTCGGCGCTGTCCTTGTTGGCGCCGAGGTTCAGGCCGACCGGCACGCGTGCGCGGGCGGGCGGCGAGGCGGGCGCAGGATCGCCTCCATCCCCTGGTTGTTGAAGCCGAAGCGGTTGATCGCGGCGCGGTCCTCGGTCAGCCGGAACAGGCGCGGGCGGGGGTTGCCGTCCTGCGCGCAGGGGGTGGCGGCCCCGACCTCGAGAAAGCCGAAGCCCGCGCGGGACGAGGGGGGCGAGCGCGACGGCGTTCTTGTCATAGCCTGCGGCAAGGCCCACCGGGTTCGCGAGCGTCATCCCCGCCAGCGTCGTAGCGCAGCCGGGGCGAGGTGACCGCGCCCGGCAGCGGCGCAAGGCCCGAGCTGCAGCGCCCGCAGCGACAGGCCATGCGCGGTTTCGGGATCGAGGCGGTGCAGAAGCGCCAGGCCCGCGCGCTCGACGAGGCTCACCAGAGCCCCTCGGGGAAGATGTGGCCGGTGGCACCCAGCGGCAGCGACTTGTCCCAGACCACGTCGTCCAGCGTCAGCCGCCGGTAGAGATGCGGGAACAGCGCGCCGCCGCGCGAGGGTTCCCATTTCAGCGCCGGGCCCAGACGGTCGGCATCGCAGGCCACCAGCACCAGGTCGCTTTCGGTGGCGAAGTACTTTGCCGCCGTTTCGGCCACCTGTGCTGCGGTCGAGAAATGGATGTAGCCATCGGCCAGATCGACCGGCGCGCCCGCGGTTTCGCCCGCGGCGCGGAAGGCATCCCATTCGGGGCGGCGGAAGATCTTGAAGATCAGCATGGGCGCGTCATGCACCAGCGCCGCAGGCCGGTCAATGGCTGGCAGACGGATCACGCCCGATGCACAAGCGGAGCGAGGTCGATCTCCTTTGACAGGCCATGCCCGCCGCGGCGCAGACTTCGGTGCAGTTGCAATCGCAGAAGGAGAGTTGTCATGCCCCATACCCGGTCTTCCTTGTGCGCCCTGGCCTTCGGCCTCGGTCTGGCGGGTCTGCCGGCACTGGCCGAGACGGTGAAGCTGACCCTCCTCGGCGTGGGCGACGTCTACAATTTCGCGGACGAGGACGGTCGGGGCGGCTTTGCCCGGCTGAACGCGGTGGCGAAGGCCGAACGCGCGGCCAACCCGAACACGCTGTACCTGTTCGACGGCGACATGCTGTCGCCCTCGCTCGCTGTCCGGGCTTCGACAAGGGGCAGAACACCATCGACCTGACCAACCTCGTGCCCTTCGACCTGGCGGTGCCGGGCAACCACGAGTTCGACTTCGGGCCGGAGAACTTCATCGAGAAGATGAAGGCGTCGAAATACCCCTGGGCCGCGATCAACATCACCAAGGCTGACGGCATCGCCATTGACGGATCTGGGCGGCGTGATGGTGAAGGAGATGGCCGGGCTGAAGGTCGCGCTGATCCCGGTGGCGCAGGATACCACGCCCGAGGTGTCCAGTCCCGGGCAGATCTGAAGTTCCTGCCGACGGTGGAAACCGGCGTCGCCGCCGCCGAGAAGGCGCGCGAGGACGGGGCCGATCTGGTGGTCGGCGTGGTGCAGACCGACATGGAGAACGACCGCGCGCTGATCGCCAGCAAGGCGTTCGACGTGATCCTGTCGGGCGACGACCATTCCTATGCCACGGCCTATGACGGGCATCACGGCCTATGTCGAAACCTCGATCGACGGGCGTTCCTGTCGCCGGTCGACCTGACGGTCGAGATCGGGGAGGACGACGGCAAGCGGACGATCAGCTGGAAGCCCGACCTTCCGCTTCATCGACACCGCGACCGTGACGCCCGACCCGGAGTCGCAGGCGATGGTCGATGCATCTGCAGGCGACGCTGGACGAGACCCTGAACGTGGAGATCGGCACGGCCGAGGCGCCGCTGGACAGCCGCCGCAACGTGGTGCGGGGCGAGGAATGCACGATGGGCAACCTGATCGCCGATGCGATCCGCGATGCGACCGGGGCGGATATCGCCATCATGAACGGCGGCGGCATCCGGGCCGACACGGACCTATGACGCGGGCACGCATGCTGACGCGGCGCGACATCCTGACGGAACTGCCGTTCGGCAACATCACGGTGGTGACGGAACTGCCGGGCAGCCAGGTCCTTGCTGGCGCTGGAGAACGGGGTGAGCCAGGTCGAGAAGGGGGCGGGGCGCTTTCCGCAGGTCTCGGGCGTGACGTTCGTCTATGACCCGACGGCGCCGGCCGGGCGTCGCGGGTCAGCCGAGGTGATGGTCGGCGGCGCGCCGCTGGAGGCGGACAAGCTCTACAAGGTGGCGGTCAACGACTACATCCTGGCGGCGGCGACGGCTATGCGGCGCTGGGCGGCGGCAAGGTGCTGATCAACGCGGGCGACGGGCAACCTGGTGGCCAATGACGTGATGACCTATGTCGAGAAGACCGGCACGGTGACTGTGGCGGTCGAAGGCCGGATCAGGACAGTCGGCCAGTAGCGGCCGCGCGGGCGCGCCGGGCGAAGCGCGCGGGACGGGCCGGAATGGCTTGCCGCCCGCCGTCCGATCCGCTTTGCTGCCCGGAACCTTCAGGGAGCGCCCCATGGCAGCAGAGGCCGAAAGTTTCGATCTGGTCCCGGTCGTGGTCCTGCTGGGCTCGGCCGTGGTCGCGGTGCCGCTGTTCAAGCGGCTCGGGCTCGGCTCGGTGCTGGGCTATCTCGCGGCGGGGCTGGCGATCGGGCCCTTCGGGCTCGGCCTGTTCAGCGACCCGGCGGCGATCCTGCATGTCGCCGAACTCGGCGTGGTGATGTTCCTGTTCATCATCGGGCTGGAGATGCAGCCCTCGCGGCTCTGGGCGATGCGCGCGCGACATCTTCGGGCTGGGGCTGGCGCAGGTGCTGGTCTGCATGGCGCTGCTGTCCTGGGTCGGGGTGGCGCTCGGCTTTCCCTGGTCGCACATCGTTCATCGCCGGCGCGGGCTTCGTGCTGACCTCGACCGCCATCGTGATGCAGATGCTGGAGGAACGCGGCGAGCTGTCGACGCCGAAGGGCCAGCGGATCATCTCGATCCTGCTGCTGGAGGATCTGGCCATCGTGCCGCTGCTGGCGCTGGTCGCCTTCCTCGCGCCGGGCGGCGAGGAGATGACGCTGGCCGAGCGGCTGACCGGCATCGCCGATCGGCCTTGGCGCCATCGCGGCGCTGGTGCTGGCCGGGCGCTACCTGCTCAACCCGCTGTTCCGCCTGCTGGCCGAGGCCCGGGCGCGCGAGGTGATGACGGCGGCGGCGCTGCTGGTGGTGCTGGGAGCGGCGCTGGCGATGCAGCTCGGCGGGCTGTCGACGGCGATGGGCGCCTTCCTGGCCGGGCGTGCTGCTGTCGGAATCGACCTTCCGCCACCAGCTCGAGGCCGATGTCGAGCCGTTCCGCGGCATCCTGCTGGGGCTGTTCTTCCTGGCCGTCGGCATGTCGCTCGATCTGGCCGTGATCGCGGCGAACTGGCGGCTGGTCGCGATCAGCGTCGTGGCCTTCATGGTGCTGAAGGCGGTCGGCATCTACGCGATCGCGCGGCTCTTCCAGCGCCTCGCACCGCGAGGCGCTGGAGCGCACGGTGCTGATGACGCAGGGCGGCGAGTTCGCCTTCGTGCTCTATGCCGCGGCGCTGTCGGTCGGGCTTCATCGACGCCGAATGGCAACGCGATCCTGACCGCGATCATCATCGTCTCGATGGTGCTGACGCCGCTGATGGTGATCCTGCACGACCGGCTGCAACGCGCCCGAAGGCCGTCGCGATGGACGGGGTGGAGCGGCCCGAGGGCTGTACGGGCAACGTCCTGCTGATCGGCTTCGGCCGGTTCGGCCAGATCGTCAGCCAGCCGATCCTGGCGCGCGGCTACACCGTCTCGATCATCGACACCGACCCCGAGATGATCCGCGCCGCGGGCGACTTCGGCTTCAAGGTCTATTACGGCGACGGCACGCGGCTCGACATCCTGCACGCGGCCGGGGCGGCCGACGCCACGCGCGGTGATCGTCGGCATCGACGACCACGAGGCGGCGACCAAGATCGTCGACGCTGATGAAGGCCGAATTCCCGCTGGTCCCGGTGCTGGCCCGCGCCTTCGACCGCGGCGCACATGATCGAGCTGCTGCGCGCCGGGGTCGACGAGACGGTGCGCGAGACCTTCGAATCCGCGCTGCTGCTGGGCCGCAAGGTCGCTGGAAACGCTGGGCGAGGCGCCCGAGGTGATCGACGATATCCTCGATCAGGTGCGCCGCCGGGATGCGGAGCGGCTGGCGCTCCAGTTCAGCGAAGGCGTGACGGCGGGCCGCGACCTGCTGCTGGCGAACCGCCCGACCCTGACCGCAGCCCAGGCCCGCGCCGCTAGAGAGCCGGACGAGAGGAAGGCGAGTTGAACCAGCCCCCCACTGCGGTTTCGTAGGCCAGTCCGGCGCGGAACACATCCGCATCGCAGTAAGTTCGTCCGACAAGCTGGATTCCTGTCGGCACTCCGTTCGAAGCCCGCCCCGAGGGCACCGACAGCACCGGGCAGCGGCTGAGCATGTTGAAGGGCGTGGTCATCACCCAGCCCAGCATCGGGCTCACTTTCTTGCCGTTGATCGTCAGATCGCTGACCGTAGGGTCGAAATCCGCAGGCACCGCGGCGAGGGCGTTGGTCGGACAGATCAGCAGGTCGTGGCGTTCAAGGATCGGTCCCAGCGTCGAATACAGGCCGGCGATCACTTCAAGGCTGTTGATGAAGTCCGTCGGCTTGGATTTCCGCCCCGTTTCGGCGAACCGCCGGACGTAGGATGTCATGTCATCGGCGTGGTCTTTCAGCAGCGACGACAGATACGCGCCGAACAGATGATCCAGATAGGCTATCCCCGCCGCAAGGGTCTCTTTCGGCCAGTGCAGGTCCACCTCCTCGACCGTCGCGCCCAGATCCCGAAAGACGTCCAGCGCGGCCTCGGTCGCCTTGCGCACCTCCGGGTCCACCTCGAACACGCCGAGATCCATCGACACGGCGATACGCCAGCCCTTGATCGGCTTGTAATCCAGCGGCAGGCGCAGCTTCGGACGCAGCGTTGCAATATCGGTCGGGCTTGGTCCGCACATCACGTTTTGCAGCAGGATGGCATCTCGCACCGTGCGGGCCATCGGCCCGGTGTGGCAGAACATGTCAAGGTTGAAGGGGGGATCGTCCGGGTTGCGCCCGTAGGGCGGCTTGTAGCCCACCACGCCGCAGCAACCGGCCGGAATGCGGATCGACCCGCCGATATCCGACCCCGTCGCGAGAGAGGAAGACCCGGCGGCCAGCGATGCGCCAGCCCCGCCCGAAGATCCGCCGGTGGTAAACGCCGGGTTCCACGGGTTGCGTGTCACCCCCCACAGACGCGACCAGCAAAACGACGCCGCCGAGAACTCGGGTGTCGCCGTGCGGGCATGAACGATCGCGCCTGCCCGAAGGATGCGCGCGTTGTTCACGGATGTCCTCGCACTCACATGATCCTTCAGGATGAGCGAGCCTGAAGACATGGGTTTGCCCTTGATGTCGTTCTCGTCCTTGATCCCAATGGGCAGACCCTCCAGCGCGCCGGTGCGGCTGCCCTTCGCATATTTCGCCTCGGCCTTGCGGGCCAGGTCCATCGCTTCGTCGAAATGGGTGTAGGTCAGCGCGTTGACCGGGGCCTTCGTCGCCTCGGCGCGCTTGATCGTGGCCGACATCAACTCCACCGGCGACAGCGTCTTTGCCTTGAAGCGTTTCAGCGCCTCATGTGCGGGCATGTAGATCAGGTCGAGATCGCTCATGTTCGGCGCTCCGTTGGGACAGGGGTCAGAAGGCAGCGTCGCGATACACGGTGCGGCCGTCGAGCATGGTCAGCAGGACCTGCGTGTCCCCGATGGCATAGGGATCACAGGTGAAGATGTCGCGGTCGAGCACGATCAGGTCGGCGCATTTTCCGGGCGCCAGCGTGCCGGTGTCGGCGCTGCGCCAGGCGGCGGCGGCGGCCTGCGTGGTATAGCCCGCCACCGCTTCGGCCCGGCTGATGCGCTGCTCGGGCAGGAAGATGGGCCATTGCCCCTCGTGCCGCGGCGGCTGTCGTGTGACGGCGGTTTCCATGATCTGGAACGGGTTCAGCGTGCTCACCCCCCAGTCCGACGAAAGCGCCATGGATGCGCCCGCATCCAGCAGCGAGCGGAAGGCGTACATCCATTTCGTCCGCTCCGGCCCCACCACCGGCACGGCCATGTCGTCCACCGAGACCTCGTGACGCGCCCAGAGCGGCTGGATGTTCGCCATCACGCCAAGCGCGCGGAACCGCGGCACGTCGGCGGGGTCGAGGAATTGCACATGCGCGATCTGGTGCAGGCCGGGCCAGGCACCGTTCGCAGCCAGTGCCACCTCCATTCCGTCCAGCGCCGCGCGCGTCGCCATGTCGCCGATGGCATGGACGTGGATCTGAAACCGCGCGGCGTCGAAGGCGGTGAACATTTCGTCGATCTGGGCCTGTTCGAACATCACCGGCGCATTGCCGCCCTGCGCGTCCGAATACGGTGCGATCATCGCCGCCGTCCGGTTCTCGATCACCCCGTCGAGGAAGAACTTCGCCGAATGGACCCGGAACAGGCCGTGCCGGCTTTCGGCACGAAAGTCGCTCAGCCGCTCCACCGCGCCTGCGACGGTATCCTCCGGCACCACCAACGCCGTCGAGGCCACGCGGAGGGTCATTTCGCTGCCCCGTGCGAGTTGTTGATAGACCCGCACGTGCCGCTCCATCACCTTCGCGTCGATCACGCCGGTGATGCCGTGCCGGTTCGCCAGCTTCATTGCCCACAGCACGCCATCGGCAAAATCACGATCGCTCGGCGCGGGCATCCGCCCTTCGGCCAGCGAGGTCGCGGATTCATAGAGCAGCCCCGTCGGCTGCCCCGCGCGGTCGCGCACGATGGTTCCGTTCCGCGGATCGGATGTTCCGGCGTCGAAGCCCACCGCCTTCAGCCCGAGGGAGTTCAGGCAGGCATTGTGACCGTCCGAGGCAACGATCATGCAGGGCCGATCCGGCACTGCGCGGTCAAGGACGGCTGCGTTCAGGTTCTGCGCGCCGAACACGCCCGAATACCACCCGGTCCCGTTCACCCAGGGCCGCGCATGGGTTCCGGCAAAGGCGGCGAGAGTCTGCACCAGTTCGTCCACCGTCCGCGCCGCAGACAGGTCGGCGTTCTGCGAGTAATCCTGACCGCTGTCCTGCAGGTGGATATGCGTGTCCTGAAACCCCGGCAGCACCATCCGCCCGCCCGCGTCGATCACCTGCGTTCCCGGCACTGCAAGCGCCCGGATGTCGGCGTCCGACCCCAGCGCCGCAACGCGACCGCCCGTCACCGCCAGGGCCGAAACCAGGGGCTGCAGAGGGTCCATTGTGACGATGCGCGCGTTGATCAGGATCGTGTCGGTCAGCGTCATGGTGGACCCTCGGTTGCATGAACCGACGCTAGAGTGACGTATTCATGTCCGGCAAGCTGTATTAGGCTTCCCCAACGGCACCCACGCGACAATTTACTTGCCCGATACCGCACCCTTCGTGCCAAGCTTTGCAAAACAAAACGGGGAGAACGATTCCATGCAACGCATCAAGTTCATCGACAGGATGGCGCAAGGCAAGCTGACGCGCCGCGAAATGCTGGCGCAGGCGGGCGCATTTGGTGTCGGCCTGACGGTTCTGCCGAAGCTCGCCCGGGCACAGGGCGCACCGCTGACCTGCCTCGAATGGGGCGGCTACGACGTGGAGGACTACTACAAATCCTTCGTCACCAAGCACGGCGGCGGGCCGAACTTCTCGATCTTCGCGGGCGAAGAAGATGCGCTGGCCAAGGTGCGCGCGGGCTTCAAGGCCGATGTCATGCACCCCTGCAACTATTCCGTCGCGCGCTTCGTCAATGCCGGGCTGGTGAACGATATCGACCCTGCCAGGCTGTCGAACTGGAACGACCTGTTCCCCGAGCTCCAGGTCGCCGATGGCGTGCTGCAGGACGGCAAGATCGTCATGGCCCCGGCGGACTGGGGTAACTCGTCCATCGCCTACCGCCCCGACCTGATCGACCCGGCCTTCATCGAGGCCCCGAGCTGGTCCATCTTCTACGATCCGGCCTACGAGGGCAAAGTCTCGATGCTCGACAACGAGCTTGTCATTCACATCGGCCTGATGGTCGGCGGCCAGTCCTACGAGGAGGCGGTGATGACCTCGGGCGATGCGCTGGTCGCTGCCGCGAAGGACTGGGGCATGAAGGGCGTCAACACCTCGCGCTTCCTGTGGAACGACTCGTCGGAGTTGCAGCAGGCCCTCGCCTCGGGCGAGATCGTCGCGGCCTATGCCTGGAACGACACGATCAAGAACCTGCGGGCCGAGGGCATTCCGATCGAATACGCCAAGCCGAAGGAAGGCTATTTCACCTGGTTCTGCGGCCTGACCCTGCTGAACGTGGGCGAGGCCGATCCGGCGCTGTCCTACGATTTCATCGACGCCTGGCTGTCGCCGGAAACCGGCAAGGCGCTGATCGAAGGGTCGGGCTACGGCCATGCAAACATGAAAAGCTTCGAGATCGCCGATCCGCAGCAGATCAAGGACATGGGCATCATCACCGATCCCAAGGAGCACATGAAGTCGGCCATCGTGTTCAAGACCCTGCCGGACGAGTTGCAGGAGCAACTGAACAAGGTCTGGGGCGATACCAAGGCACTGAAGATGTAACGACCGGCCCGACCGGACATGGCAACGGGCAAGACCCGCACCGGCTTTGCACTGCTGTCACCGGCCCTGCTGGTGATGGCAGCCACTTTGCTGGCCCCGCTGATCGCGCTGATCGTCATGTCGTTCTGGAAACAGGACGGCTTCGACATCGACCGCAGCTTCACGCTGGCGAACTACTGGAAGCTGGTGGAGCCGGGCGAGGGCACCGTCTGGTACGGCATCCCCTTCCGCCTGGCCTATCCGGTTCCCGCGATCCTGATGGTCAAGTCGCTCGCGATGTCGCTGGTCGCCACCGCCTGCGTCATCCTCGTGTCCTACCCGATGGCCTATTTCCTGGCCTTCCGCGTCACCCGCTACAAGGCGATGTGGATCATCCTGCTGACCGTCCCGTTCTGGACCAGCTACCTGCTGCGGGTCTTTTCCTGGAAGATCATGCTGGGCTTCAACGGGGCGATCAATTCGGGTCTCGTCTCGGCGGGGCATCATCGACAAGCCGCTCGATTTCCTGCTCTACAATCCGCTGGCCGTGATGATTACGCTGACCCACAGCTGGATCGCCTTCGCGGTGCTGCCGATCTATGTCAGCCTGGAAAAGATCGACCGCTCGCTTCTCGAGGCTGCGGCCGACCTGGGCGACAGCCGCTGGCGGCGGTTCCGCCGCATCACGCTGCCCCTGTCGATGCCGGGCACCATCGCGGCGACGCTGCTGGTGTTCATCCCGACGGTCGGTGACTATGTGACACCCACGCTTGGTGGGCGGACCGGGCGGCACGATGATCGGCTCTCTCGTGCAGCTTCTGTTCACCAAGCAGGATGATGCCCCTCTGGGCGCCGCCGTCTCCATCGTGATGATGCTGCTGATCGGACTTGCTGGTCTGCGATCTTCCTGCGCGCGATCAACTACGCCAAGATCCGCAGAAGGATCAACGGATGAAGGCCCGGTTCGATCTGCTGCCGGTCTATGCGCTGGTCTTCATGGTGTTCCTCTACGGTCCCATGTTGCTGATGCCGCTGTTTTCCTTCAATGATTCGAGCTTTGCGACATTTCCGCTCAAGGGGTTCACCACCCGCCACTACGTCGACATGGCCGCAAACACCTCGATGCTGGCCGCACTTCAGAACTCGGTCATGGTCGGCCTCGGCGTGTCGATCCTCGCGACCGCCATCGCGGTGCCGGCCTCGCTTGCGCTCACCCGCTACCGCGTGCCGGGGGGCGGGCCGATCCTGTCGTTCATGATGCTGCCGCTCGTGGTGCCGTCCATCGTGCTTGCCGTGGCGCTTCTCGTCATCATCCTGCGCTTTCTCGACTTGCCTCTGTCGCTCTGGACGGTCGCGGCAGGCCACCTGATGGTCTGCATTCCCTTCGCCATGACCGTCCTGATGTCGCGCCTCGAAGGATTCGATCGTTCGCTCGAAGAGGCCTCGGGCGATCTGGGCGCAAGCGGCTGGAGCACCTTTCGCCGGATCACCCTGCCGCTTGCGGCACCCGGCGTGATTTCCAGCCTGCTGCTGTGCTTCATCATCTCGTTCGACGAGTTCGTCATCGCCTTTTTCCTGACCGGTACCGAAACGACTCTGCCGGTCTTCCTGTTCTCGCAGCTTCGCTTTCCCAACCGCTTGCCCGGCACTCTGGCGCTCGGCTCGCTGATCCTGATCGGATCGGCGCTGCTGGTCGTGCTGGCCGAGGTGCTGCGGCGGCGCGGTGCCCCTTCCAGCAATCCCGGAGACCTCTGATGCAGGGCCAGGCCAGCGCGCCGATCATCGCGCTTTCCAACATCACCAAGAGTTTCGGCACCTATCAGGCGCTGAAGGGCATCACCTTCGACATCGCGCGGGGCGAATTCTTCTCGTTGCTGGGGGCCTCGGGCTGCGGCAAGACCACGCTCCTGCGTATCCTCGCGGGGATCGAGGATCCGACGACGGGCGACGTTTTCATCGACGCGCAGCGCATGAACGGCATCCCCGCCAACCGCCGCCCCACCAACATGGTGTTCCAGAGCTATGCGATCTTTCCCCACCTGTCGGTGCGCGAGAATGTGGGCTACGGCCTTGCCTACCTGAACATTCCCAGGGCCGAGAAGGACCAGCGCACGGACGAGGCCATCGCGATGGTCAAGCTGGGGGGGCTGGGCGATCGGGGGGCGGGGCAGCTTTCCGGTGGCCAGCGGCAGCGGGTCGCCCTCGCCCGCGCGCTTGTGCTCCGGCCCAAGGTTCTGCTGCTGGACGAGCCGCTGTCCGCACTCGACAAGAAGCTGCGCGAAGAGATGCAGCTGGAACTGCGCGCCCTTCAGCGCACCGTGGGGATCACCTTCGTCTTCGTCACGCATGACCAGGAGGAGGCGCTGACCCTGTCGGACCGCATCGCAGTGATGTCGGCGGGCAAGGTTCTTCAGATCGACACGCCCGATGGCCTCTACCAGCACCCGAACTGCCGCGAGGTGGCCGAGTTCATCGGCACGATGAACCTGATCCCCGCAACCGTCGCCGCGCAATCGGCCGGCAGCGTCACTCTGGACAGCGGCGCGCGGGGGCGCTGGACCGTCCCCGGCAGCGGCCTCGCGAATGGCGCCAAGGTCGACCTGGCGCTTCGTCCCGAACGGTTGCGCTTTGTGGCGGCGCCTCAGGGCGGGATCACCGGCACACTCGTATCCGTGGCGTACCTGGGGGACCGCAGTCACTACCTCGTCGGCGTCGAGGGCCTTGAAAAACCCGTCACGGTCTTTCGCTCCAACGCCGATGCCGCCGATATTGCCCCCCAGCCCGGCCAGCCCGTGCATCTTGTCTGGGACAGCTCTGCCGCCCTTGTCCTCGCCTCCTGACCGCTGAAGGAAAGCCGATGCCTGATACCGCCGATGCCGGCTGGATCTACAACCAGACCGTCAAGATGTTCGCCACCCCCGGCGATCCGCCCTTCGAGGATACGGCCGAGCTGGAGCGCTACTGGGGTCGCGCCTGGGGTATCGACAACGATGTGGGCGCGATCCGCTCTGTCCTCGTCCACCGACCGGGGCCGGAAATGGCGGTGATAGACCCCGCGAAGCGGATCGAGGAGATCGGCTCGTTCGGCGATCTCGACGCCGGCTGGTACTTCCAGAGCGACACGGTGCCGGATGTGGCCCAGATGCAGGCCCAGCACGACGCGCTGGTGGCGGCTCTCGCCGCGCGTGGCGTGGACATCCACTACATCGACGGACCGCCTGCCAATCGCCTGAAGCAATGCTACACCCGCGACCCGCTCATCATGGTCAAGGGTGGGGCCATCGTCTGCCGCATGGGCACCCGCATCCGCCGGGGCGAGGAGCTTGCCATCACCCGCACCCTCGCCCGCCTCGGCATCCCGATCCTGCGCACCCTTTCGGGCACGGCGACGATGGAAGGCGGCAGCTTTTCCTGGATCAACGCCGCCACCTGCGTCATCGGCTGCGGCATCCGCGTGAACCGCGAGGGCGCCCGCCAGATCGGCGAGGTGCTGGCTTCGCAGGGCGTCGAACTCATCGTGATCGACCTCGTCGGCTACGATATCCACATCGACGCCTCGTTCATGATGATCGACCGCGATCTGGCGCTGGTCGATCCGTTCGGCCTGCCCTTCTCGTTCCTCGAACGCCTGAAGGAGCTGAAGATCCGCACCATCGAGATCACACCGGCCGACAACCGCTGGATCATCAACTCGCTGGCCGTCGCACCGGGCGAACTGCTGATGCCCGAAGGTGCCACCAACCAGACGCTCGACCGCATCGCGGCGGCGGGCGTCAAGTGGACGACGCTGCCCTACGACAAGATGCAGCTCAACGGCGGCGGCCTCCACTGCTCCACCACCCCGCTGATCCGCGATCCGGTCTGACGGGGGAACCCGAAAGGAAATCACGATGGACCTTCAGGACGAAGTGGTGATCGTCACCGGCGCCTCGGGCAACCTCGGGGCTGCGGTCGTGCGCCTGCTGGCCGCGCGCGGCGCGCGCCTCGTCTGCGTCGATCGCGCCGCGGACGCGCCCGCACCGCCCGCCGACCCCGACCGAACTCTCGCGCTTCCGGGCCGCGACCTGACGCAGAGCGCCGCCGCCGAAGCGGTGGTGGCCGAGGCCATCGCCCGTTTTGGCCGTGTGACCGCCCTCGTCAACACCGTCGGCGGTTTCCGCATGGCCCGCGTCACCGAGGGGGCGCTGGGCCAGTGGGACCAGATGATGACCCTGAACGCCAAGGTCGCCCTCGTCACCAGCGCCGCCGTACTGCCTGCCCTCATCGCGTCGGGGCGCGGCAGCATCGTCCACATCGCGGCCCAGCCGGGGCTGAAAGCCGGGGCAGGGCAGGCCGCCTACGCCGCCTCCAAGGCCGCCGTCCTGCGGATCGTCGAGGCCATCGCCGCTGAACACCGCAAGGACCGCATCATTGCCAACGCCATCCTGCCCGGCACCATCGACACGCCGCAGAACCGCGCCGACATGCCCGATGCCAAGCCCGATGTCTTCGTCCCGCCGCAGGCCATTGCCGAACTGATCGCCTTTCTCGTCTCGCCCCGCGCCGCCTGCGTGACCGGCGGGGCGATCCCCGCCACCGGCCTCGTCTGACCGCATCCGCTTGACAGCCCGCCGCCTTCCCCGACACGATCCGATGACCGAAGGGGGCCGGACCAGATGACACCGCTCGACAAGGTGCGCGACTTGCCGATCTGGCGGGGCCGCATCACCGCCGTGCCGCTCGACGGCGGGATCACCAACGTGAACGTGCTTGTCACCGACGGCGACCGCCGCGCCGTGGTGCGGATCGGCGACGACATTCCGGTGCATCAGATCATGCGCTTCAACGAACTGGCCGCCAGCCGCGCCGCCCATGCCGCCGGGGTCTCGCCCGCCGTGCTCTACCACGAACCCGGCGCGCTGGTGATCGACTTCATCGAAGGCCGCACGCTGACGGCCGCCGATCTGCAGGACGACGCCGCTGCTGGACCAGGCGCTGGCGCTGGTGATGCGCGCGCATCGCGACATTCCGCGCCACCTGCGCGGCCCGGCGCTGACCTTCTGGGTGTTCCACGTCATGCGCGACTATGCCGCCACGCTGCGCGACGGGCGCAGCCCGCACCTGCCGCTGCTGCCCGGCCTGCTGGCCGAGGCCGAGCGAGCTGGAAGCGCGCCGTCGGGCCGGTCGACCTGGTCTTCGGCCACAACGACCTGCTGCCCGCCAACTTCCTGCATGACGGCACGCGGCATGTGGCTGATCGACTGGGATTATGCCGGCTTCAACTCGCCGCTGTTCGACCTGGGCGGGCTGGCCGCCAACAACGGCCTGTCGCCAGGCGCAGGAAGCGCGGATGCTGGACGGCCTATTTCGACCGCGCCGCCCGACGCCGCGCTCTGGCACCGCTACCGCGCGATGAAGGCGGCTGCGGCGCTGCGCGAGACGCTGTGGTCGCATGGTGTCGGAGATCCATTCCGAACTGGACTTCGACTATGCCGCCTATACCGCGGACCAACCTTGCCACCTACCGCGCGGCGCTGGCCGCCTTTCAGAACAAAGCTGAGGATCCATGACCGACCTTCCCACCACCGCCCGCGCCGTCGTCATCGGCGGCGGCATCATCGGCTGTTCGACCGCCTATCACCTGGGCAAGCTGGGCTGGACCGACACCGTGCTGCTGGAGCGCAAGAAGCTGACCTCCGGCACCACCTTCCATGCGGCGGGGCTGGTCGGGCAGTTGCGCACCTCGGCCAACATCACGCAGCTGCTGGGCTATTCGGTCGATCTCTACAAGCGGCTGGAGGCCGGAAACCGGGCTTGCAGACCGGCTGGAAGATGAACGGCGGCCTGCGGCTGGCCTGCAACGCCGAACGCTGGACCGAAGTGAAGCGGCAGGCCACCACCGCGCATTCCTTCGGGCTGGAGATGCACCTGCTGACCCCGAAGGAGGCGCAGGACCTGTGGCCGCTGATGACCATCGACGATCTGGTCGGCGCGGCCTACCTGCCGACCGACGGGCAGGCCAACCCGTCCGACATCACGCAAAGCCTTGCCCGCGGCGCGCGGATGGCGGGGGTGAAGATCTTCGAGGATACGCCGGTCACCCGGATCATCGTCGAGGACGGCCGCATCCGGGGGGTCGAAACCCCGTTCGGCACGATCGAATGCGAAAAGGTCGTGCTCTGCGCCGGGCAATGGACCCGCGACGCTCGCCGCCACGGTGGGCGTCAACGTGCCGCTGGTCTCGGTCGAACATCAGTACATGGTCACCGAACAGATCGAGGGCGTGACCTCCGAGCCTGCCCACCCTGCGCGATCCCGACCGGCTGACCTACTGGAAGGAAGAGGTCGGCGGTCTGGTCTGGGGCGGCTATGAGCCGAACCCGAAGCCCTGGGCGCGTGAAGGGCATCCCCGAGGGCTTCCACTTCGAACTGCTGACCTCGGATTTCGACCATTACGAGCAGTTCATGGAAAACGCGATCGCCCGCGTTCCGGCGCTGGAGACGGCCGGCGTCAAGCAGCTGATCAACGGCCCGGAAAGCTTCACGCCCGACGGCAACTTCATCCTGGGCGAGGCGCCGGAGCTGCGGAACTTCTTCGTCGGCGCCGGCTTCAACGCCTTCGGCATCGCCTCGGGCGGCGGGGCGGGCATGGCGCTGGCCGAATGGGTGGCCAAGGGCGAGGCGCCCTATCGATCTCTGGCCGGTCGATATCCGCCGCTTCGGCGCGGTGCACCGCGTCGACCGACTGGGTCCGCACCCGCACGCTGGAGGCCTATGGCAAGCACTACACCATCGCCTGGCCGTCCGAGGAACATGCACTCCGCCCGGCCCACCCGCCGCTCGCCGCTCTACGCGCATCTGAAGGCGGCGGGCGCCTGTTTCGGCGAGAAGCTGGGCTGGGAGCGGCCGAACTGGTTCGCCGACCTCGCGGCGGGCGAAGAGCCGGTGGACGCTATTCCTACCAGCGCCCCGGCTGGTGGGATGCCGTGCGCGCGCGAACATCAGGCGGCGCGCGAGGCGGCGGTGCTGATCGACCAGACCTCCTTCGCCAAGTTCACGCTGAAGGGGCCGGACGCCGCGCACGGCGCTGAACTGGATCGCCGCCGGGCAACGTGGACCGGGCGGTGGGCAGCCTGACCTATACCCAGATGCTGAACGCGCAGCGGCGGGATCGAGGCGGATGTGACCGTGGTCCGCACCGCGCCGGACGAATTCTACATCGTCACCGGCACCGGCTTTGCCACCCATGATTTCGACTGGATTTCGCGCAACCTGCCCGAGGCGCACGTGCCAGCTGGTCGATGTCACCTCGGGCTCCGCCGTGCTGTCGCTGATGGGGCCGAAGGCGCGGGAGATCCTGGCGCGGGTCTCGCCCGACGATCTGTCGAACGCCGGCTTTCCCCTTCGGCACCGCCCGGCGGATCAGCGTCGCGCGCTGCCCGGTGCTGGCGCTGCGCGTGACCTATGTCGGCGAGCTTGGGCTGGGAACTGCACATGCCCACCGACGTGGCCGTGACGGTCTACGAGGCGCTGATGGCAGGCGGGCGCGCGATCTCGGGCTGGTGAACGCCGGCTACCGCGCGATCGAGACCCTGCGGCTGGAAAAGGGCTACCGCGCCTGGGGCTCCGACATCGGGCCCGACCACACGCCGGTCGAGGCGGGGCTGGCCTGGGCCTGCAAGATGAAGTCCGAACATCGCCGTTCATCGGGCGCGAGGCGGTCGCGGCGCAACTGGCGGACGGCGTGAAGAAACGCCTCGCCAGCTTCACCGTGGACGATCCGGCAGGTGATCCTGCTGGGCCGCGAGACGATCTACCGCAACGGCGAGCGCGTCGGCTGGCTGTCCTCGGGCGGCTTCGGCCATACGCATCGGCAAACCCATCGGCTTCGGCTATGTCCGCGACCCCGACGGCGTGACGGAAGCTTTCCTGCCAGCGGCACCTACGAGCTTGAAGTCGCCTCCGAGCGCGTCCCCGCGACGCTGCATCTGGCCCCGCTCTGGGATGCGTCGAACGCCCGCGTCAAGGGCTGAACGCTGCGGCGACCCGCCCGTTGTCCTGAATCCGCGCCCGGGCACAGGCCGGGGCCTCGTGCAGTTCATCGCCGCCCACCCGGCTCTCGCCCGGAACGCAGGCGCGAAAAGCCCTGAACCTGCCCTTTTTCCCGTCTCTTCCCCCCGAAACCCGCCCATTTTCCCGGCACCTCGTCACGCCGGCCCCGCATACCCTTCGTTAGCTTGACTCCCCCGCGTCCCCACCCCGACCCTCGGCGCTGAGATTGAAAGCTAGGGTTCCGGGGCCGCTCGCCCGTCTGGTCCGAGAGCCTTCACCGGGCGGGACCACACCCGCACGGACGCACGGCGGGACAAAAGCCCGGGAGACCTCACCCAAGGCCAAGGAATTGGCGCAGGGAGGGTCTGTTCCCCCCTGAACACCGCAGAAGGGGATGGACGAATGCGCATCTGGAAATCGGCAACCCTGGCCCTCATCGGCCTCGCCCTCACCACCCTCGCGGCCCCCGCGCAGGAAAAGACCGACTTCAAGGTCGCCTGGTCGATCTATGTCGGCTGGATGCCCTGGGGCTACGCGCAGGACAGCGGCATCGTCAAGAAATGGGCCGACAAGTACGGCATCACCATCGAGGTGACGCAGTTCAACGACTATGTCGAGTCGATCAACCAGTACACCGCCGGCGCCTTCGACGCGGTCACCCTGACCAACATGGATGGCCTCTCGATCCCCGCCGTTCGGCGGCGTCGATACCACCGCCGTGATCGTCGGCGACTTCTCGAACGGCAATGACGCGGTGATCCTCAAGGACAAGACGACGCTTGCCGACATCGCGGGCCAGAACGTCAATCTCGTCGAATTCTCCGTGTCCCACTACCTGCTCGCCCGCGCGCTCCAGTCCGGCGGCCTGTCGCGAGAAAGACGTCAAGGTCGTCAACACCTCCGATGCCGACATGGTCGCGCGCCTACCAGACGCCCGACGTCACCGCCGTCGTCACCTGGAAGCCGATGGTCTCGGAAATCCTCGCCCTGCCCGGCGCGACCACGGTCTTCGACAGCTCGCAGATCCCCGGCGAGATCATCGACCTGATGGTCGCCAACACCGACACGCTGAAGGCCAACCCCAACTTCGGCAAGGCGCTCGCCGGCATCTGGTACGAAACCATCGCCCTCATGACGGCCGACACGCCCGAGGGCGCCGCCGCCCGCGCCGCGATGGGCGCGGCCTCCGGCACCGATCAGGCGGGGTTCGAGGAACAGCTCGCCACCACCAAGCTCTTCGACAAACCCGCCGATGCCGTCGCCTTCACCACCTCGCCCGACCTGACGGCCACCATGGACAAGGTCCGCACCTTCCTCTTCGACAAGGGCCTGTTCCGCGCAGGGCGCGCCCTCGGCCGATGTCATCGGCATCGAATTCCCCGACGGCTCGGTGCTGGGCGACACGGCCAACGTGAAGTTCCGCTTCACCGACAGCTTACATGGCCGCCGCTGCCGCAGGCAGCCTCTGACCGGGGCAGGGGCGGTCCCGCGCCGCCTTGCAGGAGAAACCGCCGATGCGCTGGATCAACCGCACCCCGGACAGGGCGATGGCGATCTTCCTCGCCATGCTCGCCCTTCGTGGCTGCTGGCACTCCTGTATCTCGCGGCTTCCGCCATCCGCCTGGCCGAAAACCCGGCCGACAAGCTGCTGCCCAGCCCTGCCGCCATGGCCCGCGCCATCAACCTCATGGCCTTCCAGCCCGATCCGCGCACCGGGAACCTACCTGTTCTGGGCCGACACCCGGGCCAGCCTCGCCCGCCTCGCTGCCGGCCTCGGGCATCGCCACCGCAATTGCGCTGAGTGCGGGCCTGCTTATCGGCATGTTCCCCTATGCCCGTGCGCACACTTGCGCCCTGGTGGCCGCCCTCTCCATGGTGCCGCCGCTCGCCCTGCTGCCGATCCTCTTCATCGTCATGGGTCTGGGCGAGGCGTCGAAGATCACGCTCATCGCCATCGGCATCGCCCCGGTGATGATCCGCGACCTCGCGCTGCGTATCCTGGAACTGCCGCGCGAGCAGTTCACCAAGGCGCAGACCCTCGGCGCCTCGTCCTGGCAGATCGGCGCTGCGCGTGGTCCTGCCGCAGGCGCTGCCGCGGCTGCTGACCTGCCTGCGCCTGCAACTCGGCCCGGCCTGGCTGTTCCTCATCGCGGCCGAGGCGATCTCGTCCGAGGCCGGGCTCGGCTATCGCATCTTCCTCGTGCGCCGTTTCCTCGCGATGGACGTGATCTTCCCCTACGTCCTCTGGATCACGCTCCTCGCGCTCGCCATGAACCTCGCGCTCGAGGCGCTCCGCCGGTCGGCCTTCCCGTGGTCCGACCCTCGAGGGGGCGCGATGATCGAGGTCCGCAACCTCTGGAAGGAATTCGGCGACCAGATCGTGCTGGAACGCATCAACCTCGACCATCGCGCCCCGCGCCTTCGTCGCCCTTGTCGGCCCGTCCGGCTGCGGCAAGACGACCTTCCTCAAGATGCTCCTCGGGCGAAGAGACGCCCCACGAAGGGCACCATCACCCTCGACGGCGCCCCCCTCACGCCCGAACCCGGCCCCGACCGTGGCGTGGTGTTCCAGCGCTACTCGGTCTTTCCGCACCTGACCGTGCTGGGCAACGTCCTGCTTGGCGCCGAGTTTGCGGCCCCCCTGACCGCCCGCCTCTTCGGCGCCCGGCGGCGCGAGGCCGAGGCGCGCGCCCGCGACCTGATCGCCGAGGTCGGCCTCGACCGGGTCCGAAGACAAATACCCCTCGCAGCTTTCGGGCGGGATGCAGCAGCGCCTGGCCCTCGCGCAGGCGCTCATCACGCGCCCGCGCGTGCTGCTGCTCGACGAGCCCTTCGGCGCGCTCGATCCCGGTATCCGGGCCGAGATGCAGACGCTGATGCTGCGGCTGTGGAACGAGACCGACCTGACCGTGGTCATGGTCACCCACGACCTGAGCGAGGCGTTCACGCTGGCCACCCGCGTCCTCGTCTTCGAGCGGCCCCGCGACCGGCCCGAGGAGCGCGCCCGCTACGGCGCCCGGCTGACGCAGGATATCGCCGTCTGGCCGCCGCGCGTCGCGGGCGAGCGTCCCCTGCCACCGGTCCCGCAACCCCCGCCGCCCGATCCCCCGCCCGGCACGCTCTGGACCGTTCCGCGCCCCGACCTGTCCACCGACCTGCCTCCCATGACCCACAGGATCCCCCCGATATGAGCCTGCATCGCCCCGAAGCCGAGATCGCCGCCAACCGCGCGCGGTATGAGGAACACCAGCGCAAGGGTCTGCTGAACGCCCCGAAGGCCCTGCCTCCGCCCTCCGCGCGCCCGGCCCCTCCGCTCGACCCGGCCGCGATCGTCCATGTCGAAACCCTCCCCGGCGGCTGGTACTGGGGCACGCGGCTCCGGCGCGGCGACGCCTTGCGCGTCGCCCAGACCGGCGAACATGCCTCCGTCGCGCTCGTCTGCTGGCGCGCCGATGACCCTTCGGAACGGCTCAACCTGCCCGACACGGTCAAGGTTCAATGGACGACCGTGATCCGGAAGGGCCGGGTGCTGTTCTCCGACGCGGGCCGCGTCCTGCTGTCGGTGACCGAAGACAGTTCCGCCGCGCATGACGTGCTGGCGGGCGGCTCCACCGCCGCCTCGAACGCTGCGCGCTACGATGGCGCAACGCGGAACACCCGCGACAACCTCGTCCTCGCCGCGCTCAAGTTCGGTCTGTCGCGCCGCGACCTGCCGCTCGCCCTCTCGCTTTTCGCGCCGGTGAACGTCGACGAAGACGGCCATCTCTTCTGGCGCCCCGAAGCTGCGCGCGGTGATGACTTTATCGACCTGCGCGCCGAGATGGACCTGCTGGTCGCCCTCTCCAACTGCCCCCACCCGATGGACCCCGCCCCCCGTTTCGCCCCGCCCCCCGTCACCGTCAGTCGTTACCGCGCCCCTCCCGCCCCGCCCGACGATCTGTGCCGCACCGCGACCGCCGAGGCGCGGCGGGGCTTCCTGAACACCGACAACCTCTGCGGCTGAGAACCCCTCGTGTCTGACTTAAATTGTGCTTCTTCCGCTCAGAAATATCCCACGGGGTCGCCCACTGGTGCGCCACTGGTTCGAGAACCAGATGGCGACGGCGATCTGAAACCCCCACGCGCGCTCGTCCCAAGACCGACCAAGGATGTCCGATGACCCGCCAAAACATGCCCCTCCAGGATCACCACATCCCCGCCGAGGCCCCGTTCTCCTGCCTCGTGAAAAAGGGCCAGACCCTTCGCATCACGGACAGCCACGGCCAGCAGGCCGTAGATACGCTCTTCTACAACGCCCATGACCATGCCGAGCGGTACTCGGCGCAGGACACGATCCGCGCGCAGGGCGCGGCCTATATCGGCACCGGAACGAAGATCATGTCGAACGAGGGCAACGTGATGCTCACCGTCACCGCCGATACCAGCGGTCGGCACGATACCTGTGCGGGGGCCTGCTCGCGCGAAAGCAACACCGTGCGGTTCGGGCACGAGACGTTCTACCTCCATGCCTGCCGCGAGAATTTCCTGATCGAGGTCTCGAAGCACGGCATGACGCGGGCCGACATCGTGCCCAACATCAACTTCTTCATGAACGTCCCGATCACGCCCGACGGCGGCATGACCATCGTCGACGGTCTGTCCGCGCCCGGCGACCATGTGGAACTGCTGGCCCAGATGGATGTGCTCTGCGTCATCTCGAACTGCCCGCAGGTGAACAACCCGTGCAACGGCTTCGATCCCACCCCCGTCCGCGTGACGGTGTGGGAGGCGGGCGGCAGTGGCTCTTTCACCGGGTAAAACGGGACGGCTCGCCCCCGGCAATCCTTTCGCTTCTCCCAACGCTTTTCGTGAAAGACAAGGATAACAACATCTTGGACAACGTCACACGCGTGCGACATCTGCCCGCTCCGGCACGTCTCTAGCTTCATGTTCACCCGCGTCCTGATCGCCAACAGGGGCGAAATCGCCGTCCGGATACTTCGGACGCTCACCCGGATGGGCATCGGCTCCGTCGCGGTCTGGTCCGACGCCGACCGCTTCACCCCCGCCCCGATGCAGGCCACCCGCTCCGTCCGCCTCGGCCCCGCCCCGGCCTCCGAAAGTTATCTGAACATCGACGCCGTCCTCGCGGCCTGCCGCCAGACGGGGGCCGAGGCGGTTCATCCCGGCTACGGCTTCCTCTCCGAGAACCCCGCCTTCGCCGAGACCCTCGCGGCCCACGGCATCGCCTTCATCGGCCCCCGGCCCGACCACCTCCGCGCCTTCGGCCTGAAACACACCGCCCGCGAGATCGCGGCCGCACAGGGCGTGCCCCTTCTTCCCGGTTCTGGGCTGCTCGCCGATCTTGCCGAGGCTCTCCGCGAAGCCGACGCGCATCGGCTATCCCGTCATGCTGAAAAGCTCTGCCGGTGGCGGCGGCATCGGGATGCACCTTTGCCCCGACGCCACGGCACTGACCGCCGCCTTCGCCTCGGTCCAGCGCACCGCCGCGGCCTCCTTCGGCGATGCCCGGGTCTTTCTCGAACGCTTCGTCGCTGCCGCCCGGCACGTCGAGGTTCAGGTCTTCGGTGACGGCAAGGGCCGTGTCGTTGCCCTCGGTGAGCGCGACTGCTCGCTCCAGCGCCGCAATCAGAAGGTCATCGAGGAAACCCCCGCACCCGGCCTCTCGCCCGCCACCCGCGCCGCCCTTCACAAGGCGGCCATCACCCTTTGCGCCGCCGTCGCCTACGAAAGCGCCGGGACTGTCGAGTTCATTTACGACCCGGTCCGGGAGCAGTTCTATTTCCTCGAAGTCAACACGCGCCTCCAGGTCGAGCATCCCGTCACCGAAGAGGTCTTCGGCGTCGACCTCGTCGAATGGATGATCCGCCAGGCCGCAGGCCAAGACCCCCTTTCCGGCTTCACGCCGCTGGCTCCGCAAGGAAACGCCATCGAGGCCCGCATCTATGCCGAGGCCCCCCACGCAGGTTTCATGCCAGCCTCGGGGCGGCTGACAGAGGTGGCGTTCCCGCCCGGCATCCGCATCGAAACCTGGGTCGCGACCGGAACCGAAGTGACGCCGCATTACGACCCGATGCTCGCCAAGCTGATCGTCCATGCCCCGACGCGGGCCGGCGCCGTCGCGGCGCTGCGGGACGCGCTGACACGAACCTCGCTCGCCGGGATCGAGACGAATCTCGATTACCTCCGCGCCGTCGTCGGCCTCCGCCGCCTTTGCCTCGGGCGAAGTCTCGACCACTGTCCTGCGCGACATGCCCTTCCGGGCCGAGGTCGTCGATGTCCTCGTCCCCGGCGCGCAGTCGAGCTTGCAGGATCTGCCGGGGCGGCTCGGCCTGTGGCACGTGGGCGTGCCGCCGAGCGGGCCGATGGATGCCTGGTCCTTCCGCCGCGCCAACGGACTGGTCGGGAACGGCGATGCCGCGCCTGCGCTGGAGATGACCGTCTCCGGCCCCACGCTCCGCTTCCATGCCGCCGCCGAGATCGCCATCTCCGGCGCGCGGATGCCCGCCACGCTCGACGGGGCGCCCGTGCCGAATGATAGCGTCGTGTCGGTTCGAGCGGGACAGGTGCTGGCGCTAGGAGCGATCGACGGGCCCGGGCAGCGCGCCTATCTCGCGGTTGGCGGAGGCTTTGCGGCGCCTGATATTCTCGGCTCCCGCTCCACCTTCGCGCTTGCCCGTTTCGGGGGCCACGCCACCGACGTGCTGCGCGCGGGCGATGTCCTTCACCTCGCGCGTCAGCCGCAAACCGTTCAGGACGTAAGCGTGCCAGCCCCGATCACCTCGGACTGGAGCATCGGAATCCACTACGGTCCGCATGGTGCGCCGGATTTCCTGACCGAGGACGACATCGCGACGCTCTTCTCGGCGCCATACGAGGTTCACTACAACTCGTCGCGCACCGGGGTCCGCCTGATCGGTCCAGCGCCGGAATGGGCACGCGCGGATGGGGGAGAGGCGGGCCTGCATCCGTCGAACCTGCACGATACGCCCTATGCGGTCGGGGCGATCGACTTCACCGGCGACATGCCGATCATCCTTGGTCCCGATGGCCCCAGCCTGGGCGGTTTCGTCTGCCCCGCCGTGGTGGCGCGCGATGATCTGTGGATGGTCGGTCAGCTGAAGGCCGGGGACCGCGTTCGGTTCCGGCCTGGACGCCGCACGCAAGATCCTCTTGCCTGTCCGCAGGTGAACCGGCCCAGTCTGTCGACTGGATCAGCGATCCTGGGACAAGACCTGGACGGAGCGGTCCCCGTGGTCTACCGGCGGCAGGGGGATGACAACCTGCTGGTGGAATACGGTTCCATGACGCTCGACATCGGGTTGCGGTTGCGGGTGCATCTTCTGATGCAGGCGCTGGCGCAGTCGGGGCTGGAGGGGTTGATCGACCTGACGCCGGGCATCCGGTCGCTCCAGGTTCACTACGATGGTACGCGCGTGCCGCGCGCGCGCCTGCTGGGCCTGCTGCGCGACGTCGAGGCCAACCTGCCTGCGGCAGAGACCGTGACGGTGCCCAGCCGTATCGTTCATCTGCCGCTCAGCTGGAATGACCCCGACATCCAGCTTGCCATGACCAAGTATCAGGAGATCGTCCGCCCGAACGCCCCATGGTGCCCGTCGAACATCGAGTTCATCCGCAGGATAAACGGGCTGGAGAGTGAAGACGAGGTCCGCCGGATCATCTTCGACGCAAGCTACTTCGTGATGGGGCTGGGCGATGTCTACCTCGGCGCACCGGTTGCGACGCCGGTCGATCCACGGCATCGCCTTGTGACGACCAAATATAATCCCGCGCGAACCTGGACGCCCGAAAACGCCGTAGGGATCGGCGGCGCGTATATGTGCATCTACGGCATGGAGGGGCCGGGCGGATACCAGTTGTTCGGCCGGACGATCCAGATGTGGAATACCTGGCGTCAGACCGAGGTGTTCGGGCATGGAAAACCCTGGCTTCTGGACTTCTTCGACCAGATCCGGTTCTTCCCCGTCTCGCATGCCGAACTGACCGAAGCGCGCGCCGCGTTCCCGCATGGTGCCTATCCGCTGCGGATCGAGGAGACGGCGTTCTCCTATGGCTCGTATCTGGAGCAGACGTTTGCGGCACAGGAAGAGATCGCCAGCTTCAAGGCAGGCCAGCAGGCGGCCTTCGAGGCCGAGCGACGGCGATGGAAGACCGCGGGACTCGACAGGTTCGAGGAAGTTGCCGGAATCGAGCCGGCGGCAAGCGCAGAAGTTCCGGCGGGCTGCGTTGCCGTGCCGAGCCTCGTCGCCGGCAACCTGTGGAAACTGATGGCGCGAGAGGGCCAGCAGGTAGAGCAGGGCGCGACAGTGGCGATCGTCGAGTCGATGAAGATGGAGTTCTCGGTCATCGCGCCCGCTTCCGGGAAAGTCCGGTCAATCCTCGCGGAAGCGGGCGTGACCGTGCGAAGCGGCGATCCGATTCTCTTCCTGGAGCCGGATTGAGACTGACGGGCGATGTTGGAGTTGCCCAAAACGCGACCTGAAGCGGCGGCATGTCCGTTTCTGCCAACCGACGGAAAGAATTTTCCGCAGCGGCAAGAATTCGCACAAGACCGATCGGTTCAGTTCGGCTAGTCTGCACCGGAATTTGCCGCGCCGAGGATGTACGGTTTCATTCTTCCCTCCGTTCGCCACGAACCCGAAAGACGATTTCATGCTGAAGCGCCTTCTGATCGCCCTTGCCTTGTCCGCCATATCTGGCACCGGACCGACAGCTGCACAGAACGCCCCGCCGGAAGTGACCGTGGCTTCGCCCGTGGTAAAGCCAATCGTCGAGGACGACGAGTTCGTCGGGCGGTTCGAGGCGGCGAGTTCGGTCGATGTACGCTCCCGCGTCTCGGGCTATCTGGAGGATGTACAGTTCACCGACGGCTCGCTTGTGAAGGAAGGGGATGTCCTTTTCACGATCGACCAGCGCCTGTTCAAGATCGCGCTTCGTCAGGCGGAGTCGGAAGTCAGCAACGCGCAGGCAAGTTTCGACTTCGCCCAAGATCAGTTGAAACGTGCACAGTCGCTGGTCGCGAATGGCAACATTCCCGCAAAGCACGGTGGACGAGCGGCGCGAGCGCTTTCTGAATGCCTCGGGCGCGCTGGAGCAGGCCAAGCAATCGCTTGAGTCCGCGCAGGTGAACCTTGACTTCTCGGAGATACATGCGCCGATTTCGGGGCGGATCGACCGGCGGTTCGTCACACCGGGCAACCTGGTGAAGGCCGATGATACCATCCTGACGACCATCGTCTCGATCGACCCGATCTATTTCTACTTCGACATCGACGAACGCTACTTCCTTGCCTATTCGAAGGATGCGCGGACACGGGGAAGTTCGTTGCAGGAAGGCGGCGGCGGGCTTGAGGTGAAGATCCGCCTGTCGGACGAGAAGCTTGCGCCCTTCGCGGGAAAGCTCGACTTCTCGGAAAACCGGATTGATGCGGCGACGGGCTCCATGCGGGTGCGGGCCGTCGTGCCGAACCCCGAAGGCGTGCTGACCCCGGGTCTTTTTGGTCGGGTCAACGTGCCGGGCTCCTTTGCGAACAAGGGTATTCTCATTCCGGACATGGCGCTGGTGGCGGACCAGAACCGTCAGCTCGTGATGCTGGTGGACGACAAGGGCAATGTCACGCCCCGACAGGTGCGACCGGGACCGCGCATCGACGGCTATCGCGTGATCCGCGAGGGACTGGACGGAAGCGAGACCATCGTGATCGAAGGGTTGGTCCGCGCGCGTCCCGGCTCGGTGGTGACCCCGGTGAAAGTTGAGCTTCCCCCGGTGGCGGAGAACTGACGGATGGGTCGTTTCTTCGTCGACCGGCCGATCTTTGCCGCTGTCCTGTCGATCCTGATCACGCTGGTGGGCACGCTTGCCTATTTCGCGCTGCCGGTCGCGCAGTACCCTGAAATCGCGCCGCCCACCATCGTGGTGCGCGCAAGCTATCCCGGCGCCGATGCCGAGACGGTCGCCAAGACCGTGGCGACGCCGCTGGAGCAGGAGATCAACGGCGTCGAGAACATGCTTTACATGTCCTCGTACTCGACCGCCGACGGCTCGATGACGCTGACGATCACCTTCAAGCTCGGCACCGATCTCGACACGGCGCAGGTGCTGGTGCAGAACCGGGTGGCAATCGCCGAGCCGCGCCTGCCCGATGACGTGCGCCGGCTCGGCGCTGACGACGACGAAAAGCTCGCCCGACCTGATGATGGTCGTGCACGTGCTGTCGCCGGACGACACTTTCGACCAGCTCTACGTCTCCAACTATGCCCGCGCCCGCATCCGCGACCTGCTGATCCGCCTGGATGGCGTGGGCGACATCGTGATCTTCGGCGAACGCGAATTCGCGGCCCGCGTCTGGCTCGACCCGGACCGTCTTTCGGCCTTCGGGCTGACCGCGGGCGATGTCGTCGGCGCCATCCGCGAGCAGAATGTTCAGGTCTCGGGCGGCACGCTGGGGGCCGCGCCGAACGAACAGAACGCCGCTTCGAGGTGACCGTGACGACGCAGGGCCGCTTCGAAACGCCCAAGGAATTCGAGCAGATCATCGTCAAATCGACCGACGACGGCCGGATCGTCCGTGTCAGGACATCGCCCGGGTCGAGATCGGGGCGCGAAGCTACAGCACGAATTCCTACCTCAACGACAAGCCCGCTGTCGCGCTCGGCATTTTCCAGCGGCCCGGAACGAATGCGCTGGCCGGATCGGACCAGATCATCGCCACGATGGAAGAGCTGAAGACCCTGTTCCCCAAAGGCTTCGAGTACACGATTGTCTACAACCCGACCGAGTTCATACGGTCCTCCATCGACGAGGTCTACAAGACGATCTTCGAGGCGGTCCTGCTGGTCGTGATCGTCGTGCTGGTGTTCCTGCAGTCCTGGCGGACGGCGCTGATCCCGATCCTGGCGATCCCGGTCTCGCTGGTCGGCACATTCGCCGTGATGCTGCTGCTGGGCTTCTCGCTGAACCTGCTGACGCTGTTCGGGCTGGTGCTCGCCATCGGCATCGTGGTCGACGATGCCATCGTGGTGGTCGAGAATGTCGAGCGCAACATCGAAGAGGGGCTGTCACCCCGCGACGCGGCGCACCGGACGATGGACGAGGTGTCGCAGCGCGGTGATCGGCATCGCGCTTGTGCTCATCTCGGTCTTCGTGCCGACCATCTTCGTGGCCGGCATCACGGGCACGTTCTATTCGCAGTTCGCGGTCACGATTTCGGTTGCGACTGCCATTTCGGCGTTCAATTCGCTCAGTCTGTCGCCGGCACTCGCGGCACTTCTGCTGCGCCCGAAACATCAAGGTGACGGGGGTTGGCTGCCGGCGCGCCTCTTGCGCGGGGCGGCGCGCGGGTTCAATCGCGGGTTCGATGCGATGTCGCGCGGATATGGCAGGCTGATCCACATTCTGGTGGGTTCCTGGGCCACGCTGGGAGGCATGTTGCTGGTCTTTGCCGGCCTGCTCGCCACAACCGTGTGGCTTGCACAGCGCGTTCCCACGGGCTTCATCCCCGAGATGGACCAGGGCTATGCGATCGTCGTCGTGCAACTGCCCGACAGCGCCTCGCTTGAGCGGACGGATGCGGTGATCAAGCAAGCCTCCGAGATTGCGCTTTCGGTGCCGGGCGTGACGAATGCGGTCGCATTTTCGGGGTTCTCGGGCGCCACCTTTACCAATGCCTCGAACCAGGGCGTGCTGTTCACCACCTTTGCCGATTTCAAGGAGCGCGAGAAAACCCATCGCACGGCGGGCGCGATCATCGGAGAGCTTTACGGCGGCCTGCAAAGCCTGCGCGAGGCGTTCGTCATCGCCATTCCGCCCCCGTCGGTGCCTGGCGTCGGCAATGGTGGCGGCTTCAAGATGCAGTTGCAGGATCTTGAAAGCGACGACATGCGCCGGGTTCTGGGCGTGGCTTATCAGGTCATGGGCATGGCGCAACAGAACCCCGACGTGTCCGGCGTGTTCACAACCTTTTCGGCCAGCGGGCGGCAGATCTTCCTGGATATCGATCGGGTGAGGGCGCAGATCCTGAACGTGCCGATCGGGAACATTTTCGAAACGCTGTCGGTCAACCTCGGCTCTACCTATGTGAACGATTTCAACTCGTTCGGGCGGGTGTACCAGGTTCGGGCACAGGCCGATCAGCGGTTCCGCGTCGATGCGGAGAGCATCCCCAAGCTGAAAGTGCGGTCGGCCACGGGGGCGCTGGTTCCGCTCGGATCGCTGGTCACGATCCGCGATGCGACCGGGCCGCAACTGGTGCAGCGCTACAACATGCTCGTCTCGGTTCCGCTGCAGGGCAACGCTGCACCCGGCAAGTCGACCGGCCAGGCGCTTGACGCGATGGAGGCGATGGTGGCGCAGGCGGCACCGCCGGGCGTGACATTCGAGTGGACCGATCTCGCGCTGCAGGAACGCAGCCAGGGCAATACCGCCATCTATGTCTTCGGCCTGTCGATCCTGTTCGTCTTTCTTGTTCTGGCTGCGCTGTACGAAAGCTGGTCGCTGCCCTTTGCCATCGTGCTGATCGTGCCGCTGTCGATCCTCGCCGCGCTGACCGGGGTTTCGCTGCGGGGACTGGACAACAACATCCTGACCCAGATCGGGTTGATCGTTCTGGTGGGACTGGCTGCGAAGAACGCAATCCTGATCGTGGAGTTTGCCAAGCAGGCCGAGGTGGAACGGGGGCTCGATCCGGTCGAGGCCGCGGTGGATGCCAGCCGACAGCGATTGCGACCGATCCTGATGACGGCGTTCGCGTTCATCCTGGGCGTGGTGCCGCTGGTGATCGCCACCGGGTCAGGGGCCGAGATGCGGCAGGCGCTGGGGACGGCGGTGTTCTCGGGGATGATCGGCGTGACCTTCTTCGGGCTGCTGCTGACGCCGGTGTTCTATGTCGCGATCCGCAGGATGCTTGGGGCGAAGGTCGGGAAAACGGCGTAGCGGGCGTCAAGCAGTGACGGGCGCTTCGCCGCCAAGCGTGCCGGTGACAAGGCGATACTTCACCTTGGCATCGGTGTAGCGGCGGTAGAAGTCGAGCAGTTCGCCCCAGTGCTCGTCGATCTGCCGCATCCCGCTCAGGAAGGCGACGATCAGGCCGATGCCGATCTCTCCCCGGATCACGAGGATACCGCCGAAGCCAAGGACCGATATCGTTGCCGCATGCATGATAAGGTTGTTGGCGACCTTGAGCAGCGCCTTCAGCACGTTCATCCGAAGGCGCAGGCGGTAGGTGTGCCGCACTTCGTACAGCGCGGGCACGATCAGGTCGTGGTGGTCCGGGTCGGCGGCGTCGATCATGTCCAGTCCCGCCCGGCGCAAGGCCTTGATTCTCTTTTGTGTCAGCAGGTTGATGCGGTTTTGCAGTAGCGGTGTCAGCAGCGCCTGCGAGACCAGGGCCGCAACGCCGATGGCCGCGAGGCGGGGTTCGGAATAGATGATGAAGCTGAACAGGCTGACCAGCGTTCCCCCCTCGATCAGCGGAGTGTTCAGCGCCTCGGAGGCGAAACCGCCAAGGTCTTCGACCTCGCCGGTAATGGCCGAGGTGATCGCGCCGAGCTTGCGGGCGGCTGCCGGGCCGTCGCGATGGCGCTGCGCCTGGATGATCGCCACGCGCAGGATGCGGCTGACGATTTCCTGAATCCAGCCGCGCAGGTAGGTGACGAGGAATTTGATGGCTGCCGTCAGCACCACGACACCGGCATAGATCAGGGCGATGCGGGCGATCTGAGCGGTGTCGGATGCAGGAATCGCCTTGTCGATCAGCGTCTGCTGCAAGTCGAGCGGAATGACCGCGAGGAGTGGAAGCGACAGGCCGAGTACGATGATCGCAGCCTGAAGTCCGAAGGTCTGGCCCACGATCAGCGAATAAAGCGAAACTCTGCCCGTCCACCCAGAGGTGCTGCGCATTCCGCGCCTCCTGTTCACCCACCTTTTTGATGGGCCTTGTGCTGGTGCATGGCAAGGGGGACCGGGAGGTTATGCGGTCTTTGCAGCGTCCGGGCGGCTTCTTCTGCGGCACGGGGCGCGGCAGACGGGACGGGCCGTCCGGAGGCGGAACGGCCAAAATCCGCGATATGAAACGCATACGGTATGCATATGACAACCGTATGCAGACAGAATGAGTCAGGCTTTCAGCGCCGGACGGGGCCGGGGGTGGCAGTTCCGCCTTTGCCGCTGCGTCTGGCGCATCAGCGGACGCGGCAGCCGTTCTCCAGCGCCAGGGTCTGCGGCGACACGTTGATGATGGTCGAGGTTGCCATCACGCAGGAGGCGATGGACGGTCCGCGCTGAAGGATCAGCATGACATAGGCTGCCACGGCATCGTTCGGCCAGATCGACTTCTGGTCCTCGGGCGAGAGCGGCTGGGCCGAGATGATCTGGTATCCGCCGTCGAGCAGGGCACCGAGCGAGATCTGACTGCCGGTGGCGGGCAGGGCGTCTTCGGCACGTGCAGGCCCGATCAGGGCAAGGGCGAGAAGGGGCGCGAAGAGGATGCGGGTCATGCGGAAAGTCTCCTGATCCAAATGGCCGAACGCTGCCTGCCGGCTGAAAGGGGAAGGCGCAGGCCCCGGCGTGTCCGTCATGTTCCGGGCGGACATCCGAAGGGCCGCCCGCCCCGTCGATGGATGAACCATCCCAAGCGGGAGCGTTGCGTGTCAAGCGGCCCGTGATGGACAGGTGGCTTGCCGCGATCCGCCGCGATCAGAGACGGGCTGTCATGCCGTGCCCGCTGTCAGAGCCGGAGCAGCCCGCGAAAGCCCCGTGCGGCGTAGTAGGACTCCGCGCCGTTGTGATAGACGAATACCGTGTCATAGCGCCGGTCGCAGAACAGCGCGCCGCCAAGCGCCCGGATGGCAGGGGGCGTGGCGATCCAGCTTGAGGTCTTGCGGTCGAACTCGCCAAGGGCCTGCAAGGCGCGGTACTGCTGTTCCGCCAGAAGCTCGATGCCCATTGCCACCGCCGTCTCGATCACGCTGCCGCCGGGTTTGTTCTCCTTCCGCGCATCGAGGGCGGCGCGGTCGTAGCAGAGGCTGCGGCGGCCTGACGGACTTTCGGGCGAACAGTCGCAGAAGGTGACCTGATCCGGGCGGGAACCGAGGTCCACGACATCCGGCGCGCCGCCGGTGGCTTCCATGGCGGACAGCGCGCGGAGCTTGTCGGGGTGCGCGAGAAGGCTTGCTTCCACCTTGCCCCAGTCTGCCGCCGGATGGCGGTGCATGTTCGCCATGAACCGCGCCCGAAGGGTTGTCGATCAGTTCGTCACGCTGAGCGGTATCCATCGCCGCGCCTCCCGAGCGGTGTCGTGCCGGGCGTGGGGTGCCGGCCCGATCTGCCCGCAGTCTGGCAAGATCGGGCGGCTGCCACAAGCATCGGTCAGAAGATGTTGAGGACGTAAAGCAGGATGATGACGACGATCGGAACGCCGAGCAGCCAGGCGATGATGCCTTTCATTGGGGTCTCTCCCTTGGTGTGTGGGAGGGGAACGCAGCGGGGTGGGGGGTGGTTCCGGGGGGGTGCGCCGGAGGGCGCAAGCCCGGTGGCAAGGGGCGATGGTCCGGGACCGTCGACCTGCAAATCCGGCCGTGCCTGCCTGGGCGGGCATGGTAACGCGCCTGCCGAGGGCGTGATGAGCGATCAGAAATCGTCCGGTGGACGAGTTCCGCGAAGAACGCCATGCCCGTGGCGCGGCAGGGGTGTCAGCCGCGACGGGATCTGTCGCGGGAAATCGGAGATGGCATGTGGTTGGTGCGCAATGGATGCGCACCCTACGGACGCTTCGGCTCTGCTTTTGTAGGCAGGGAAGCTTCCTACCTCGCGAACCGCTTGTACTTCACCCGCTTCGGCTCCACCGAATCCGGGCCGAGGCGGCGGATCTTGTCTTCCTCGTAGGCCTCGAAGTTGCCCTCGAACCATTCGACATGGGCGTCGCCCTCGAAGGCGAGGATGTGGGTGCAGAGGCGGTCGAGGAAGAAGCGGTCGTGGCTGATGATGATGGCGCAGCCGGCGAAATCGTCGATGGCGGCTTCCAGCGCCTGCAGGGTTTCCACGTCGAGGTCGTTGGTCGGCTCGTCCAGCAGCAGCACGTTGCCGCCGGAGCGGAGCAGTTTCGCCATGTGGACGCGGTTGCGCTCGCCGCCCGACAGCAGGCCGACCTTCTTCTGCTGGTCGGTGCCCTTGAAGTTGAAGGCGCCGGCATAGGCGCGGGAGTTCATCTCGCAGTCGCCGAGGTGGATGACCTCGGCCCCGCCCGAGATTTCCTCCCACGCGGTCTTGTTGGGGTCGAGCGCGTCGCGCGACTGGTCGACATAGGCAAGCTGCACGGTGTCGCCCAGAGTGATCGTGCCCTCGTCGGGCTGTTCCTGCCCGGTGATCATGCGGAACAGCGTGGACTTGCCGGCGCCGTTCGGGCCGATGACGCCGACGATGGCCGCCCGGCGGCACGGTGAAGGTCAGGTTCTCGATCAGCAGCTTGTCGCCCATGTGCTTCTTCAGGCCCGTGCACCTCGATCACCTTGCCGCCGAGGCGTTCGCCGTTCGGGATGATGATCTGGCTGACCGAGGCGCGTTCGCGCACGGTCTGGCCGGCCATCTCGTTGTACTTCGAGATCCGGGCCTTGGATTTGGCCTGCCGCGCCTTGGCGCCGGAGCGGATCCATTCCAGTTCCTTTTCCAGCACCTTCTGCTTGGACTTGTCCTCGCGCGCTTCCTGCTGCATCCGCTTGGCCTTCTGTTCCAGCCAGGCGGAATAGTTGCCCTCGTAGGGGATGCCGCGGCCGCGGTCGAGTTCCAGGATCCAGCAGGTGATGTCGTCGAGGAAGTAGCGGTCGTGGGTGACGATCAGGATCGTGCCCTTGTAGTCGATCAGGTGCTTTTGCAGCCAGGCGATGGTTTCGGCGTCGAGGTGGTTGGTCGGTTCGTCCAGCAGCAGCATGTCGGGCGCTTCGAGCAGCAGCTTGCACAGCGCCACGCGGCGGCGCTCGCCGCCCGACAGGGTTTCGACGTCGGCATCGTCGGGCGGGCAGCGCAGCGCGTCCATCGCGACGTCGACCTGGGCGTCGAGGTCCCACAGGTTCTGGGCGTCGATCTGGTCCTGCAGCGCCGCCATCTCGTCCGCGGTCTCGTCGGAGTAGTTCATCGCCAGTTCGTTGTAGCGGTCGAGGATCGCGGTCTTGTCGGCGACGCCGAGCATGACGTTGCCGTTCACGTCGAGCGTCGGGTCAAGCAGGGTTCCTGCGGCAGGTAGCCGACCTTGGCGCCCTTGGCGGCCCAGGCCTCGCCTTTGAAGTCCTTGTCCATGCCGGCCATGATCCGCAGCAGCGTGGACTTGCCCGAGCCGTTGACGCCGACGACGCCGATCTTCACGCCGGGCAGGAAGTTCAGGTTGATGTTCTCGAAGCATTTCTTGCCGCCGGGATAGGTCTTGGAGACGCCATCCATGTGATAGACGTATTGATAGGATGCCATGGGACGCGTGCCTTCCTGAGAGGGGGTTGCGCGGCTTTTAGCGGCTGACGCGCGGGGGGGCAATCGGGGATAGAGGGGGGAGAGCCGAACGGCGATGTCTCACGCGGGAGACGCTTGCCAACAGTCTGAATACAGGGGGTTTCGCGAAAACCCTTAGAGCGGTCTTAAGGGTTGCCGTCCTGCGTCGGGCGACCGTGGGGGGGCGGTGGCAGCGCCTTGGCGAACCAGTGGGTCGCGGGGAAGGGCGTGAAGGCGGCGACCTCGGCCCAGCCGGTCCTGCGGTAGAGGGCGATGGCTTCGGGCAGGTTTTCGTTGGTGTCGAGCCGCAGGCGGGTCAGGCCGAGGCTGCGGGCCTGATCCTCGATGGCGGTCATCATGCGGCGGGCGAGGCCGAGGCCGCGGGCGGCGGGGGCGACCCAGAGGCGCTTCACCTCGCCGGTGTCGCTGTCGATGCGTTTCAGCGAGACGCAGGCGAGGGGGAGGCCGTCGGAGCGCGCGAGCAGGAAGGCCCCCTTCGGCGGGCGGTAGTGCCCGGCCTCGGGGTCGGGGACGGGGACATGCGCGGCGGTGATGCCGGGGATCTTTGCGGCCAGCAGGGCGGCATAGGCGGCGAGGCAGGCGCGGGCCTCGGGCGCTTCGGGGTCGCTGGGCGCGATGGTGATGCGGTCCTGGTTCAGGAGCGTCGCGATCCGGTCCATGGCCGCGAGGAGGGGGTCGGCGTCGCTGGCGAACCGGTCGAGCATGGCGGCGGCGCGGCGGTCGTTCAGCCGGTCGTATTCGGCCTTTTCAGCCTCGCCTGCCGCGGTGAGGCGCGCGATGCGGTGGCGGCGGTCGGCGGGATCGGGCGAGGTGGTGACGAGCCCCTCGGCTTCGAGGCGGCGCAGGATACGGCTGAGAAGGCCGGAATCGAGGCGAAGGGTGTCCCGCAGGGCAGCCAGACCGGTGCCCCGGCCGGGCGTGATGGAGGAGAGCACGCGGGCAACGCCCAGCGGGCGGCCCCGGCCGAGAAAGGACGTGTCGAGCGCGCCGACCTCGAGCGTGAGGGCGCGGTTGAAGCGGCGGATTCGGGCGATGGCCTCGGCGGTCATGATAGCGGACTTTAGTCAGGCAATTGCGGGCCGGCAAGTGGGGTCTTGACGCGCCGGGCGCGACCGTCACTGTGGCAGGCGGGCGGCGGCAGGCAAGGATTTGGCTGGTGAGACAAGGGTTTCCGCAAGCGCAGGCGGGGATGGCGATCGGCCTGCTGGGCGGATCGTTCGATCCGGCCCATGCCGGCCATGCCCATATCACGCGCGAGGCGATGAAGCGGTTCCGTCTTGATGCCGTGTGGTGGCTGGTCAGCCCCGGCAACCCGCTGAAGGCGGAGGGGCCGGCGCCGCTGGCCGGGCGGCTGGCGCGGGCGCGAGCATGTGATGGCGCATCCGCGGGTGATGGTCACCGATCTGGAAGCGCCGGCTGGGCACGCGCTTTACCGCCGCCACGCTGGAGCGGCTGGTGGCGCTGTATCCCGGCGTGCGCTTCGTCTGGCTGATGGGGGCGGACAACCTGGCGCAGTTCCATCGCTGGGACCGCTGGCAGCATATCCTGCGGCTGGTGCCGGTGGGGGTGCTCGCGCGGCCGGGGGCGGGGATGGCGGCGCAGTCCTCGGTCGCGGCGCGGATGTTCCGGGGTGCGCGGGTGCGCCCCGGGGTGCTGGCGCGGTCGCGCCCGCCCGCCTGGGCCTATGCCGACGTGCCGCTGGTGGACCTGTCGTCGAGCGCGATCCGGGCGCGGGGCGAATGGGTGCGGTAGCGCATGGCGCGGGCCGGGCCGGGGGGCTGTCTGCCCCCCGGACCCCCCGAGGATACTTTGACCAAGATGAAAGCCGGGGCCGGCGGGGAGGTGACTTGCCCCTGCGGGCGGGCAGCGGTAGCGTTTCACGAATGCGGAGGATGCTATGGTCTCACGGCGCTGGGTGATCGCGGGGTTGCTGGCGGGGGTCGCGGGACCGGCGCTTGCCGAGGCCCCGGCGACATCGCCCCGCCCGCCTGCGCGGCGGGTGGCCGGTGCGCCGCGTGCGGTGGCGGGGGCATCGGGCAAGGCGCTGGTTGCTGCGGCGAACCTGACCGGGACGGTGGGCTATCTGGCCGTCGACGCGGCGACGGGCGAGGTGATCGAGGCGCTGCGGCCGGATGCGCCGCTGCCGCCGGCCTCGACGGCGAAGATCATCACCACGCTGTACGGGATGGAGCGGCTTGGTCCTGCGTTCCGCTTCGGAACGCGATTGATCGCGACGGGTCCGATCGAGGGCGGGACTGTCCGCGGGCGATCTGGTGCTGACGGGGTCGGGCGACCCCACGCTGCCAGACCGACGGGCTGGCGCAGATGGCGGCGGACCTGCGGGCGCGGGGGGTCACGGGCGTGTCGGGGCGGTTCCTGCTGCATGATGCGGCGTTGCCCGCGTTGCCGCTGATCGATCCGGGGCAGCCGGATTACGTGGGATACAACCCGGCGATCTCGGGGCTGAACCTGAACTTCAACCGGGTGCATTTCGAGTGGCGGCGCGGGGCGCAGGGCTGGGATGTGGCGATGGATGCGCGGTCCGAGCGCGTGGTTCCGCCGGTGCGCATGGCGCGGATGAAAGTGGTATCGCGCGAGACGCCGCTGTTCACCTTTGCCGAGGCGGGCGGAGTGGACAGCTGGACCGTGGCGAGCGGTGCGCTGGGCAAGGGGGGCAGCCGCTGGCTGCCGGTGCGCCAGCCGGGGCTATACACGGGCGACGTGTTCCGCACGCTGGCGCGCGCACAGGGGATCGTGCTGCCCGAGCCGGAGGTGGTGGCCCTGCTGCCGGGCGGGACGGCGCTGGTGGAGGCATCGAGCGAGCCATTGCCCGAGGTGCTGCGCGACATGCTGAAGTTCTCGACCAACCTCACCGCCGAGGTGGTGGGCCTGACCGCCTCGGGCGGCGGGGTGCAGACGCTGGCCGCCTCGGGCGCGCGGATGAGCGACTGGGCGCGGGGGCGCTTCGGGCGGGCCGGGCGGTTCGTCGACCATTCGGGGCTTGGCTCCGAAAGCCATGTGGCGCCCGCCGACATGGTCGCCGCCTTGGCGGCGGCCCAGGGCGGGCCATTGCCGCGGGATGTTGAAGCCGTTTGCGATGCGCGATGCGAAGGGGCGCGAGGTGAAGGGGCATCCGGTGACGGTCGCGGCCAAGACGGGGACGCTGAACTTCGTCTCGGGCCTTGTCGGGTATGCGGCGGCGCCGGGCGGGCGGCGGATCGCCTTTGCGATCTATGCGGCGGATGAGCCGCGCCGCGATGCCGTGCCGCCGGAGCAGCGCGAAGAGCCGCCGGGGTCGGTTGCCTGGGCGAAGCGGGCGCGCATCCTGCAGTCGCGCCTGATCGAAAGCTGGGTCGGGCTTGCAGGCTGACCTGGATGAGCCGGGCCGTTGCCAGAGCGGGCAAGTGTTTGGCAGGGGCCTCTTCGCTGGCGGAACGCTGCCAATCCGGTTGCGCCTTTGAAGCGCCAGCAGGGCGGGGTTCGCCCCGCCGCTGCGCCCGCCAAGGCGGGGTAAGCCCCGCCCTGCCTGGGAAAGGTGCGCGATGCATGGGCATCCTGCGAGCCGAACGGGCGTTCCCAAGCACCCGAGGAACGGCGCGCCGGTGGTCGCGCCATTTTCCCGACGCAGCCCGCTTCTGCCGTCAGAGCCGCATGTGGCGGGCGCGGGCGCCCCATTCGATGGCGGCGGCGTGCAGGCGGTCGATGTTCAGCTCGTGGCGGATTTCCTCGAGCATCCGCAGTTCCACGTCGCGCAGCTTGCCGTCGGCAGCGACCACGTCGCAGGACAGGGCATAGGCCGTCTCGAACAGCCGTTCGGGCAGCGCGTCGCGGATCAGGCCGAACAGGGCGTCGAGGCCGTCTTCCTCTTCCATCAGGTCGAAGACGGTCTGGGCGACGGTACGCATGCGGTCGGCGTCGTAGCCGGCGAAGATCGGCAGATGGTTCACGATGCGCTGGATCGCCACCAGCTCGGTCGTGCGGATGGTTCTCGTCCGAGAACGGAGCACCGCGATCATCAGCGCGACGAGCGCGTCCTGCGGGGTCAGGGACGGGGGGGTATCGGGCACTGGGTCGTATCCTTCGGTCAGTCGTGGTTGCGGCGCAGAATATTGACGCGGGCCGGGCCCGGCAATAGGACACGGGGGCGCGAGGGCAAGGGGTCCGGCTGCGGATGAAGGATGTGCCGATGTCCGCCCTGCGCGATGCCGCGATGAAATCGAAAGCCTGGCCGTTCGAAGAGGCCCGCCGCGATCGCCGCGCGCTACGCGAAGAAAGACCCGGAGAAGGGACATGTGCTGTTCGAGACCGGCTATGGGCCGAGCGGCCTGCCGCATATCGGCACCTTCGGCGAGGTGGCGCGCACGACGATGATCCGCCGCGCCTTCGAGGTGATCTCGCGACATTCCGACGCGGCTGATCTGCTTTTCGGACGATCTGGACGGGATGCGGAAGATCCCCGACAACGTGCCGAACCAGGAGATGCTGGCGCTGCACCGGCAGAAGCCGCTGACCTCGGTGCCCGACCCGTTCGGCGAGTACGAGAGCTTCGGCGAGCACAACAACGCGATGCTGCGGCGGTTCCTCGACACCTTCGGGTTCGAGTACGAGTTCTATCTCGGCGACCGAGTTCTACAAGTCGGGCCAGTTCGACGAGACGCTGCTGCTGGCGGCGGAACGCTATGACGCGATCATGGAGATCATGCTGGCGTCAGTCTGCGCGAGGAGCGGCAGCAGACCTATTCCTGCTTCCTGCCGATCCACCCCGAGACGGGGCGGGTGCTCTACGTGCCGATGAAGGAGGTGAATGCCAAGGACGGCACCATCACCTTCGACGACGAGGACGGGCGCGAGTGGACGCTGCCGGTGACCGGCGGCAATGTGAAGCTGCAGTGGAAGCCGGATTTCGGCGCGCGCTGGGCGGCGCTGGACGTCGATTTCGAGATGTACGGCAAGGACCATTCGCACCAACACGCCGATCTATGACGGGATCTGCGAGGTGCTGGGCGGGCGCAAGCCCGAGCATTTCACCTATGAGCTGTTCCTGGACGAGACGGGGCAGAAGATCTCGAAGTCCAAGGGCAACGGGCTGACCATCGACGAATGGCTGACCTATGCCGCGACCGAGAGCCTGTCCTATTTCATGTACCAGAAGCCCAAGACGGCGAAGCGGATGTATTTCGACGTGATCCCCAAGGCGGTGGACGAGTATCACCAGCAGTTGAAGGCCTACCCGGCGCAGGATGTCGACGCGCAGGTGAACAACCCGGTCTGGCACATCCATCACGGCCATCCGCCCGCGTCGCACATGGTCGTGTCCTTCGCGATGCTGCTGAACCTGGCCAGCGTGGCGGGGGCGCAGGACAAGGCAGGGCCTCTGGGGCTTCATCCGGCGCTATGCGCCGGATGCCTCGCCCGAGACACATCCCGATCTGGATGCGGCGGCGGGCTATGCGCTGCGCTATTTCACCGATTTCGTGGCGCCGACGCGGGTGTTCCGCGCGCCGACGGACAAGGAGCGGGCGGCGCTGGAGGATCTGCGGGCGCGGCTGTGCGGGCTGGGAGGGCGGTCTTGACGCCGAGGCGTTGCAGACGATGGTCTTCGCCGTCGGCACCGAGCACGGGTTCGAGCCGCTGCGCGACTGGTTCACCGCGCTCTACGAGGTGCTGCTGGGGCGAGAGCCAGGGGCCGCGCTTCGGCGGGTTCATCGCACTTTACGGGGTGAACGAGACGATCGGCGCTGATCGACCGGGGACTGGCGGGAGAACTGGCGGCCTGACCCGAGAGGGTGCGGGCCGGGGGGGGCAGGGCGAGAGCCGGGCGGTTCGGCGTGCAACCGCGCGCGACCCTGGCAGTTTCCCCGGCCTGCCGGCGATTGTGCCGGCAGGTCAGGGCAGCAGCACCAGCGCCCCGGTCGTGCGCCGGGATTCGAGGTCGCGGTGTGCCTCGGACGCCTGGTCAAGACGATACAGCGTTGGCGGTTCCAGCCTTACGGCACCCGACCGGACCACCGCGAAGAACCGCGCCACATGCGGTTGCAGACGGTCCGGCGTATCGGTGTAATGCCCGTAGTTCGGGCGCGAGATGGTCGCCGATTTCGACGCCAGCCGGTCGATATCCCAGCTTCCGACCGGCCCGGAGGCCTGACCGAAGCTTACCAGATGCCCCCGTTCGGCCAGCGCGTCGAGCGAGCCTGCAAAGGTGCTCTGCCCCGCGCTGTCGAATACCACGTCCGCGCCGCGTCCGCCGGTCAGGGCGCGCACGGCGGTTGGAAAATCCTCGCGCGTGTAGTCGATCACATGATCCGCCCCGAGCCGCTGGACGAGCCGGAGCTTCTCGGGCGTCGACGAGGTGCCGATGACCCGCGCGCCCAGATGGTGCGCCCATTGCACGAGGATCTGCCCTATTCCGCCGGCGGCGGCATGGATGAGCACCGTCATGCCGGGGGCGATGCGCGCCACGTCATGCAGCAGAAAACTTGCGCTTACCCCCTTGAGCAGGCTTGCCGCCGCCATCCGGTCGGGGATGTCCGCCGCGAGATGCACCATCAACTCCGGCGTCATGTTGCGTCGTTCGGCATAGGCCCCCACGGGCGGGCAGGCATAGGCGACCCTGTCACCCACGGACACCGCCGTTACGCCCGCTCCGACGCTTTCGATCACGCCCGCCGCCTCCATCCCCGGCACGCCGGGTGGTTGCAGCAGCGGGAAGTAGCCGGTGCGGCAATAGACGTCGATGAAGTTCACGCCGATGGCGGTGTGGCGGATGCGAACCTCGCCCGGCGCGGGCGAGGGGAGAGCCACGTCGCGCAGGGCCAGCACCTCGGGTCCGCCGTAGCGCTCCACCACGATGGCGCGGGTCGTCTCGGTGGAACGGTCGGGCCCGGTGGCGGCTGCGACGGGTCGCGAGGCAGGCCGTTCGGCCGAGGCGGCGGGCGGGACGCCGCCCAGCAGGCGCCGGATACCGTCGAAACCCACGCGGTAGATCCCGTCGCGCACCAGCGCGGCAAGTTCCGTCTCGCGGCCCGCGGGTGTCGTGAATTCCGACGACCATTCCCAGAAGGTCCGGTTCCCGTCTGTCACCGGCAGGAGCCGGACCTTTGCGACATACCCCATCAGCGGGATCGGGGAGGACAGCAGGCAATAGCTGAATTCGTGCCGCCTGTCTGACAGCGACAGCAACTGCTCGCGCAGTTCCGCGCCGTCCTGCAAGCGGAACCGGCGCACTCCGCCCACTGCCGTGCCGGATGCGCCGTCCTCGATACGGCTCTCGGCGATCGCCGGATGCCATCGGTCATGCCCGTTGAAATCGCGCAGCACCGCCCAGACCTGCGCCAGCGGAGCGTCCAGAATGGCACTGGCGCGAACCTTGACCATCCCCTCAGCGCAAGACGCGCGATTTCAGCGTGGTGAAGGCCGCCTGGAACACGCCCTCGCCGATCTGGCGCACCAGCGCATCCTCGCGCCCGGCGGCGCAGTCGAACTCTGCCTGCCACTGGGCGAGGCACTGGTTGCCCTCGGTGACAGGGATCAGCGACAGGGTGGCCACGTAGTTGCTGACCCCCATCGGGCTTTCGAGGATTTCGTAGGTGCAGGACAGGTCGTAGTCCGACAGCGCCAGAAGGCGCTCGCGGATCGTGCCGCCGTCCCTGAGGCGGAAGTTGCGAATGCAGCCCACCTCGTCCGGCCGCAGGCCGCCCTCGATCCGGCTGTCGGTGACGAAGGGCGTCCAGTCCGCCAGCCCGTTGAAGTTGCGCACGATCCGCCAGGTTTCCGCCGCCGGGGCGGGGATGACCGAGGACACATAGACCTTTGGCATTCTTCAGCGGTCCCTGTCGTCGTCGTCTCGCGCCGCAGGCTTCTTGTCGCCCTTCTTCTCGCCCGCCTTGTCGCGGGTGAGGCTCGAGATGTCCTTCGCATCGCGCAGCACGTCGGTCATGCGGCCCAGCGAGCCGCCCTCGATCCCGATCTCTTTCATCAGGCTGTCGATCATCGGCGCCTGCACGCGATAGCGCAGCGCGCTGTCGATCACCTCGTCGGTCACGTTCCGGCCTGCACCGCCGGTTCCGCCGTTCAGCCCGTCGACATGCAGGATCTTGATGCCCTCGATCTTCTCCATCGGCTTCACGCTTTCGCGCACGATCCCCTCGAGGTGGTCGAGCAGCTTGGCGCGCAAGCGGCCGGCGCGGGCCTCCTCGGACAGCAGGTTTTCGGCCTCGTTGATCTGGCGCTGGCCTTCGGAATCGACCTTGTAGCGCGTGGCCGCCAGGTCGGTATCGACGGCGGTGATCTCGGCCTGCGCGCCGGGCGGCGATCAATTCGGCCTCGGCGATGCGACCGGCGTTGATCAGGTCGGTCAGCTTGCGGCGCTCGGCGATCTCGCGTTCGCGCATGGTGAAGGTCTGCTCCTCGGCGGCAATGGCCTTCGCCCGTGCCGCCTCGGCCGCCGCGATGGCGGCAGAGCGTTCCTCCGACTTCTTCGCGACGTCGATGGCTTTCTGGATCTCGGCAATTTCGGACTTCGCGGATTTCTCGATGGTCAGTTGCCGCAACTCGCTTGCGGTCACGAGCTTTGCCTCTTCCAGCCCGCGATCGGAGACGATGCGGGCGCGCTCCACCTCTTCCCCCGCTTCGATCTCGGCTTCCTCGAAGGCCTGCCGCTTGGCGATCTCCAGCGATGCGAGGTTGCGTTCGCGCGAAATGCGAACCTCGTCCAGCGCGCGCTCCTGCGCGACGCGCTCGGCCTCGGTCTGTATCTGCGTCACGATCTCGCCGCGCTTGCGTGCCGCTTCGGCCCGCGTCACCTCCAGCGCCTTTTCCGCCAGCGCGATCTGGCGTTCGAGATCGACGATCTCCAGCGCCCGCTTGGCCTCGATCTCCAGCCGGGTCTGTGCCCGGTCACGCTCGATCCGCGCGGACTGCAACGCCAGTTCCAGCGCGATCTGCTCGCGCTCGGTTTGCTCGCGGGTCTTGAGTTCGACCTCGTCCAGCGCGCGGCGCCGGGCGATTTCCAGCGACTGCGTCTCGCGTTCGGTGCGGATGCGCTCTTCGGCCAGCGCAAATTCCTGCGCCATGCGCGATTTCTCGACGGCTTCGCGCGCGGCCAGTTGTGCCTGCTCCGCCTCCTGGTCGCGGATCGCACGCTCACGCGTCAGGTCGGCCCGCTGGCTGGCCCGGCGGATTTCGACCTCGCGCTCCTGCTCCAGCCGCGCATACTCGCCGTCCCGGTCGATCTCCAGCACGCGGCGCTGGGTTTCGAGGTTCTGGTTGCGGATGTCCACCAGCGTCTGCTGTTCGATCTCGTTGCGCATCTTGCGCCGGGTTTCGATGGATTGGGTCAGGGCTGTCAGGCCCTCGGCGTCGAAGGCATTCGAGGGATCGAAGAATTCAAGGCTCGTCTGGTCCAGATCGACGATGGCCACCGATTCCAGTTCCAGCCCGTTCGCCGCGAGAGATTCCATCGCCAGTTCCCGCACCCGCGCCGCGTAGGCACCGCGCTGTTCGTGCATGTCCTCCAGCGTCATCTGTGCCGCGACGGTGCGAAGCGCGCCGGCGAACTTGCCCTCCAGCAGCTCGCGCAGACCGTCGGGCTGCAGCGTTCGCCGCCCCAGCGTCTGGGCCGCCGCGGCGACCAGCGCCCTGGTGCCCCCGACCCTGACGAAGAACTCGGCGAGCAGATCGACGCGCATCCGGTTGCGGGTGATCAGGGCCTGCTGGTCGCCCCGGCGCACCTCGATCCGCAGGACGTTCATGTTCACCGGCGTGATCTCGTGCAGGACCGGGATCACGAAGGCACCGCCGTTCACCACGACCTTTTCGCCGAGGAAGCCGGTCCGCACGAAGGCGGTCTCCTTGGTCGAGCGCCGATAGAGCCAGCGCAGGATATAGACCGCGATGGCAATGACGATGGCGGCGATGATGAGCCACAGGATGAAGGTGCCGAAAGTCTGGGCGGCCATGGTCTGGTCCTCTCGTTGCCGTCAGCCGAAGGTGACGGACTTGAACTTGCGTGTCTGCTCGGTCAGCGCCTTTTCGGTCGGCAGGCGTTCCATCGAGGACGCGCCGTAGAAGCCGTGGCAGTGTTTCGCTGTCCGAAGGATGTACTGGGCATCGTCTGGCTCGGCGACAGGTCCGCCATGGGCCAGCACGATCACGTCCGGGTTCACGGCGAGCGCCGCCTCGGCCCATTCGTCCAGCAGGGCGGGGCAGTCCTCCAGCTTCAGGGCCGTGTCGGCGCCGATGGACCCGCCCGTCGTCAGGCCGAAATGGCACACGATGATATCGGCCCCCGCCTGCGCCATGGCCTTCGCGTTGGCCGCGCTGAAGACGTAGGGCGTGGTCAGCAGGCCCTTGGCCCGCGCCAGGGCGATCATCTCGACCTCCAGGTCATAGGACATGCCGGTTTCTTCGAGGTTCTGCCGCAGGATACCGTCGATCAACCCCACGGTGGGAAAATTCTGCACCCCGGCGAAGCCTTTCGAGATTGCCTGGTCGAGGAACTCGTCGAAGATGCAGAACGGATCGGTTCCGTTCACCCCGGCAAGAACCGGCGTGTGCTTCACCACCGGAAGCACCTCGTGCGCCATCTCCATGACGATCTCGTTCGCATTGCCGTAGGCGAGGAGTCCCGCCAGCGACCCGCGCCCCGCCATCCGGTAGCGGCCGGAGTTGTAGATCACGATCAGGTCGATCCCGCCCGCCTCTTCGCATTTGGCGGAAAGGCCCGTGCCGGCGCCGCCGCCGACGATGGGGATGCGGCGGGCCTTCATGTCCTGGAACTTTGCCATCAGGGTGGCTCGGTCGTGCCTGGGCATCACGCCCTCCTCTGCAGTTTCGGGCTGATGGCGCGGAACGCGGACACCGCGGCCTCGGCAAAAGCGGTGTCATTGATGTTGCCGGGCACGCGGATCAGCTGCCGCTGCGGGGTCTGGCGCAGGGTCTGCTCGATGGCGCTCGAACAGGGCGGAATCCGCCTCGGGGTCGTGGAACGGCTGCCCCGGAGCGTCCAGCATCGACACGCCCCCCGTCGGCAGCAGGAAGCGCACCGGCCCCTGCATCAGGTTGAGCCGCCCGGCGATCCAGTGGCCCATCGCCCGGTTCTCGTCGACGGTCGTTCGCATCAGGGTGACGTTCGGGTTGTGAAGGACGAAGCGGCGCGCGGCAAAGCGGGCCGGGACGGTGTCGCGCGGGCCGAAATTGACCATGTCCAGCGCGCCGACAGAGCCGACATAGGGCAGACCGGTGCGGATCGCCGCGCCGAAGCGGTCTTCGGTCGCCGCAAACACGCCGCCCACCAGCATGTCGGCCACCTCGGTCGTCGTCAGGTCCAGCAGTCCGGCCAGCAGGCTGCGAGTCCGCCAGCGCCTCCATCGACCGGCCACCCGTTCCGGTCGCATGGAACACGAGACAGTCGTAGTCCGCCTCCAGCATCCGCACCACGGCCTGCACGGCAGGTGTCGTGACGCCGAACATCGTCAGCCCGACCGCGGGTCGCGCCAGCTTGCGCTTCGCCTCGATCTCGGCCGCGCTCGGCAGTTGCGCGACCATGCCTGCCATGGCGTGGGCGGCATTGCCCAGAACGGTCTCGGTGATCGAGTTCAGGCCCTGCACGTCTGCGACGGAATGCAGCATCAGGATGTCCGAGGAGCCGACGTAGCGCCCCACATCGCCCGAGGCGACGGTCGAGACCATGATCTTCGGCACGCCGACCGGCAGCGCCCGCATCCCCGCGGTGGCGATCGACGTGCCACCTGATCCGCCCGCCGACAACACGCCGCCGATCCCCCGCTGCGTGTCGATCCAACGCGCGAACGCCTCGGCCATCGCACTGACCGATGCGCCCCGGTCCTGGGACATCACGGCGGAAAGTCCGCGCGGGTGCATGATCGCCACCTGGTTCGCCGGTATGTCGGCCCGTGCGGGCTTGCCCGAGGTCGACAGGTCCACCGTCCGCACCGGCAACCCCAGCGCCTTCAGCCGGTCGGCCATGAAGCGCAGCTCGCGGCCCTTCGTGTCGAAGGTGCCCGCGACCAGCACCGTGCGCCCGATCCGCTCGGCAAAGGGCATGGCAAACACCGAAGCGGCGGCGGCTTCGGCTTTCGGCGCGACCGGACGGCGCAGGTCCGAAACCGGCAGGTTCCAGCGGTTTGGCAGGCTCGTGACAGGCGCATAGTTCGGCCCCGTCGCCCCGGTCCACGCGATAGACCCGCGCAAGATCGGCCTCTGCCTGCGCCACGGCAGCGGGCGGCGCCTCGTCCTCGGTATGGCGGCCGACGCCCAGCAGGCGCTGCTGCAGGTCGCGGTCGGCGGCAAGGGCCTGCGCCTCCATGATCCGGTTGATCGCGGCCGTTGACCATGATCGCGACACGATCGGAAATCGCGGTGGCGACGCCGATGTTCTGCTCGATCACGAGGATCGCCATGTCGCCTTCGGCGGCCAGAAGCTTCAGCATGGCTTCGACCTGCTCGACGATCACCGGTGCCAGCCCTTCGGTCGGCTCGTCCATGACAAGCAGGCGTCGGATTGCCGAGCAGCGCGCGCGAGATCGCCAGCATCTGCTGCTCGCCGCCCGACAGCTGCGATCCGCCGTTGCCCCGGCGTTCGGCCAGGCGCGGGAAGGTCTGGTAGATGCGCTCGACCGTCCAGCTTGCGTCGCGGCGGTTGCCGTGCGGCCAGGCGCAGATGCTCGTCCACCGTCAGGCTCGGCCAGACCCTGCGGCCTTGCGGCACGTAGCCGACACCCAGGCGGTGAATCTCGTGCGGCTCCAGCCCCGAGATTTCGCGCCCGTTGACGCGGATCGAGCCGGAGCGTGCGCGCTTCAGCCCGGTGATGGTGTTGCACAGCGTGGTCTTGCCCATGCCGTTGCGCCCGACGACGGAGAGGATGCCGCCTGCCAGCGTCAGCGAGACGCCCTGCAGCGCATGGCTTTCGCCGTAGATAGACCTGCAGGTCGTCGATGCGGAGGGCGGCTTTCGGCCTCAGCCATGGCTGGCCCCCGAGATAGATGTCCTGCACCTCGGGGTCGGCCTCGATCTCGGCCGGCGTGCCTTCCTTGAATATCCGTCCGTTGTGCATCATCGAGACGTAGTCCGAGACGCGCAGCGCCACGTCGAGATCGTGCTCGATGATGATGTAGCCGATATGCTTCGGCAGGGCGTTCAGGATCGCGACGAGATCGCGCCGCTCGGTCGGCGACAGACCGGCCGCAGGCTCGTCGAACAGGATGAAGCGCGGCGCACCCGCCAGCGCCAGCGCGATTTCGAGCTGGCGCTGCTGGCCGTGGCTCAGCGTCGCCCACCAGCCGGTCGCGGTCGCCTTCCAGATGCACCGCGTGCAGGATGCTGTCGGCCTGCGCCATCGTCACGTCGTCGATCCGCGGGCGCAGCAGCGAGAAACGGCGGCGCGAAACGCCGCGACAGGCGAGGTAGACGTTGTCGCGCACCGACAGCCCGCCGAAAAGCTGCGAGATCTGGTAGGTCCGCCGCAGTCCGCGGCGGATGCGCTCATGCGGGGGCAGGTCGGTGATGTCCTCGCCGAAGAAGCGGATGCGCCCGGCGGTCGGCATGAAATCGCCGGTGATGGCGTTGAACAGCGTCGTCTTGCCGGCGCCGTTGGAGCCGAGGACCGCGCGCCGTTCGCCGGCCGCGATCCTCATGTTGATGTCCGACAGCGCCACCAGCGCGCCGAAATGCCGCGCCACGCCGTCGAGGTCCAGCGCGTGAGCGCCGGTTCCCTGCAGGCGGTCGGCGGCAATGTTCGGGGCGATGGCGCCTCATCGCGGTCACTCGCAGGTCGGGTTGTCGCGGCTGACCGACGCCGAGCGCCAGGAACTCGTCTTCGGGAATGCCGAGCGTCTGGTTCACCTGCGGCATCACCTTGACCAGCTTGTTGTAGAGGTTGCCGTCCGGCGCCCTCGGTCACCTCGGTCAGGAAGATGTCGGCGATCGCGTTGCGGTTCTTGTCGAGCGAGACCTTGCCGGTCGGCGTGTCGAAGCTGAGCGTCGACAAGCGCCTCGCGCAGCTTCGCGCCGCCGTCCGAGACATCGCCACTGACCTCGTCGAGCCCCAGCAGCAGTCGCCTTCATGTTGACGTAGTAGCCATGGGCGAAGAGCGAGGGCGACGGGAAGGCGTCCGGCCTGCTTCTTGTAGGCCTCGACGAAGGCCTTCCAGGCCGGCGTGTCGTTGGTGTCGGCGATCGGTCCGGCCGAGGGCGTGCCGATCAGCGACGTCGCGCGTCTTGCCCTTCGGATGTCAGCACGGTCTGGTCGACGGTGATCGAGCCGCCGATCAGCGGCGCCGCGCCGCCGGCCTGCTGGTACTGGCGTCAGGAAGTTGACCGCATCGGCGCCGCCGAGCGCGACGTAGATCGCGTCGACATCATCCGGCATGCGCGGCGATGACCGAGGAGAAGTCCTTGTTGCCGATCGGCACCCAGGATTTCGACGGCACCTTGCCGCCGGCCTTGCAGAACTCGGCCATGAAGCCGAAGACCTGCGTGTAGGGGAAGGAATAGTCCTCGGCCACCACGGCGACGGTCTTGTAGCCCTTGTCGTTGAAGGCATAGGTGCCGAGGCCGGCCATCCACTGCGCGCCGTCGGTGCGAGAAGCGGAAGAAGTTGGGCGCCGGATCGCGCAGCGTCGTGTCCTGCGCCGCCGACGTGCCGTTGACGAAGGTCACGTCCGGCTGGGTCTTGGCATAGTCCTTGACCGCCAAGCCCTTCGTCGCCCGACAGCGGGCCGACCAGGACCTTCACGCCGTCCTGCTCGACCAGCTTGCGCGCGGCGCGCACCGCGCTGTCCGGCGAGGCGTCGGACGAGCCGCTTGACGATCTCGATCTTCTTGCCGGCGACCTTGCCGCCGACCTCGTCCACGGCCGTCATCGCGCCGCGCAGGCCGTCCTCGCCCAGCACGGTGAACGGGCCTTCGAAGGTCGCCAGCAGGCCGATCTTGATCGTGTCCTCGGCCAGCGCCGGCGACGGGACGCAGGCCGGTCGACAAGCACCAGCGCAAGCAGTGTTCGTCTTTGCAGGTTCATCTTTGGTCCTCCCTTTGGTTTCTGCATTGTCCCGTGCCGCCTCTGCGGTCGGGCCGGAACGCAGCGGCTCCTGTGTGCAAGTGGGGCCTGATCCTGCCCCACAAGCCCGAGGAGGCCATCTGGCGAGACGAAGACGATCACCAGAAAGACAAGCCCGATCAGCGTATTGAAGCGCTCGGCCCCGACGATGTCGATGGCGAAGGTCTGCATCAGCACGACGACGATCGCGCCGATGAACGGGCCGATCGGATGGCGCAGGCCGCCGATCACCGCGATGATCAGCACGTTGATCGCCGCCCCGACGTCGATCGTGCCCGGCGAGATGCGCCCGTTGAACCAGACGAGCAGCACGCCGGCGAGCCGGCGATGACGCCGGCCAGGAACCAGGCGAAGACCTTGTGCGCCGTGACGTCGATAGCCGACCGCGCGCATGCGCCGCGGATTGTCGCGGATCGCCTGCAGGGTCAGCCCGAAGGTCGAGCGCGCGCCATAGAGCACCGCCAGATAGGCCAGCGGCCGCAAGCCCGAGGCAGAGATAGTAGAACGGGCGCGGGTCGCGCCAGTCGATGCCCCAGAACTCCGGCGCCCGAAGGCCGGCAGAAGCCCGGAATGCCCGTTGAACAGCTCGTAGTTCTGCTGGGCGAAGTAGAAGGTCGCCGTCGCGATCGCCAGCGTGATCATGATCGTGTAGATGCCCTCGGTGCGCACCGAGATCGCAGCCGATCAGCGCCGACGCCACCGCGGCGAGCAGCACGGCCAGCGGACCACCACCCACCACGGCCAGCCGAAGCCCATGCAGCGCCCGTCGCTGTTCGTGCCGAAGATCGCGACCGCTGTAGCCGGCGACGCCGGCCACGGTGATCTGCGCAAGGCTGACCATGCCGCCATAGCCGGCCAGCACCATCAGCGCAGAGCGCGAGCATGCCCCAGATCAGCGAATAGGCCGCCGATCTGGGTCAGGAAGAAATCCGACGCGACCGCCGGGATAGAGCAGCAGTGCCGCGCGCCAGCAGCAGATATGACCGGCACCGACGCCGTTCGACCGCGGCGTGGTTGGCCGATGGGCGATGCCGCGGCGGTCATCGTGCCCGCCCCATGATGCCCTGCGGCCGGATCGCCAGCGTCACGACCATGATGACGAAGGTCAGCACGACGCCGTAGGTCGGGAAGTAGACGAGGCCGATCTGCTCGGCCAGGCCGATCAGCAACGCGCCGATGGCGGCCCCGGTGATCGAGCCCATGCCGCCGACGATGACGACGACCAGCGAGGCGAGCAGGTAGCGGACGTCCTCGCCCGGCGCGATCGACAGGGCCGAGCCGCCGACGACGCCGGCGAAGCCGGCCAGGCCGGCGCCGACGCGCAAAGACCACGGCGAAGACCGCGTGCACGTTGACGCCCGACGCCGACAGCATCGCCCGGTCATCGACGCCGGCGCGGATCATCATGCCGACGCGGGTGCGGTTCAGCACCGAGCCAGAGCCCGATCGCCGACGACGATGGCCACGCCCAGAACGACCAGGCGGTAGAACGGATAGTTCAGGAACACCAGCGTGCCGTTCGACTTGATCGCGGTGATGATCGGCAGGCTGACCGCTCCGTCGAGCCAGGCGGGCGTCGTGATCTGGTAGGTCGCCGCCGGACCAGACCGCCAGCATCAGGTCGGCGGCGACGATGGAGATGCCGATGGTCACGAGCGTCTGGCGAAGATCGTCGCCCTCAAGCCGGCGAAACACGAACACCTGCATCACCACGCCGACAAGCGCCACGATCACGAAGCCGGCGGCGACGCCGAGCAGCCAGTATCCCGGTCCGGTTGCGCCACCTCGTAGCCGATATAGGCGCCGAGCAGATAGAGCGAGCCATGCGCCAGGTTCACGTTGCGCATCAGCCCGAAGATCAGCGTGAAGCCGCTCGCGACCAGGAAATAGAGACCGGCCAGCGTCACGCCGTTGAAGATGGCGCTGACGAACGCCTTCTTCGAGATCAGGATGGCATTGAGCCAGTCCGGCCAGACCGCAAAGATCAGCCAGGCGAGGAGGGCGGCGGCCAGCAGCGCCGACCACCCCCCAACCCTGTCGTGCGGCTCGACGCCGGATGTCGGCTCGGCCAGGCTCATGCCGTCAGCCGCGGCGCTGCTTCGTTCAGCTTCGGCGCCTTGTGGAACTTGCCGTCCTTCATGATCGCCAGAAGGCGGTTCTTGTCCTGCAGGATGCGCACGTCGGCGATCGGATCGCCGTCGACCAGCAGAAGGTCGGCAAGATAGCCTTCCTTGATCATGCCGAGCTCGTTGCCCATGTTCATGATCTCGCCGCCATACTTGGTGGCCGCCTGGATCGCTTCCATCGGCGTGAAGCCGAGCATCTCGACGAAGGTCTGGATGTCCTTGGCGTTGGTGCCCTGCGGCGTCCAGGCAAAGCCGTAGTCGCCGCCGATGCAGATGCGGATGCCGCGCCGGTGCATCTTCTTCATCGTGTCGATGCACATTTCGAGCTCGCGCTCGTATTCCATCGACAGCCGCCGAGCCCGGCTTGATGCCCCACTGCTCGGCATGGCGCGCGGTGTTGATCAGCCAGGCGATGCCCGGGGCGACGAAATGGCGGTCTTTTGCCGCCTCGAGCATGTCGAGCGCTTCTTCGTCGGCGAAGGACGCGTGATAGATGTTCTGGATGCCGTGGCGGATGCATTGCTTCACCGACCCGACGGAGCGGGCATGCGCGCGCCAGCACCTTGTTGCGGCACTTCGCCTCGGACGCGGCCATCGCGACCTCTTCCTCCGACATCGGCGTTTCCTCGGCGCCCATGCCGGTGATCTCCTCGCCGGACAGGTTCAGCTTGATGCAGTCGACGCCGTACTTGATCAGCGTGCGGACCGTGCGCCGCACCTCTTCCGGCCCGGACACGACAAGGCCAAGATTGAGGCCCTCGATGCGGAATGTGGCTCGGCGCCGCATCGCCAAGGCCGCCGACCGTGGTGATTTCCGGGCCTGCCGCCAGATAGCGCGGGCCCGGGATAGCGGCCCTCGTTGATGAAGCGCTTGGCGACGACGTCGAGCCGCGGCTTGGCCGCCGCCGCACCCCGGCCCGCGGTGAAGCCGGCGTCGAGCACGAGCTTCGCCATCTCCATGGTCACGAGCATGTGCTCTTCGATCTCCATCATCTGGATGGGGTCGATGCCGGGCGCGTTGTTCCACGAGAGGTGCAGGTGGGCGTCGATCAGGCCGGGCATCAGCGTCGCACCCATGCCGTCGATGACGGTGGCGCCGCCTGCCGCCGACGGCACGCCGAAACTGGAGCCTCCGCGCGTGATCCGCTTGATGCGGTTGCCCTGGACCAGAACCTCGCCGGTATAGGGATAGTCGCCGGTTGCATCGAGGATGCGGACATTGGTGAACAGGGTATCCCCGCCGCTTCCGTTCCAGCCGCCTTGATCGTCCGCCATTCATCCCTCCCTCAGCGCGCGGCTGGCCGTCAGCCCCTTGACCGGACCGGCCTTTGCGCCTGTGTCATCTGCAACAGGAACTCCGCCAGCAGTCGGGCGGCGGCCTGTGGTTGTTCCAGCGTAATCCAATGGCCGCAGCGATCCAGTACGGAAAGATGTGCGCCCGCGATGCCGTCGATCAACTTGTGTGCCATGCTCACCGGGGCGACGGGGTCGGCATCCCCCGCAACCACAAGGACCGGCGCCTCGATCCTGCGCCCGTCTATCGCCTGCGCCTTCGCCAGCGCCTCGCAGTTGCGCGCATAGCCTTCGGGCGGCTGGCGCAGGATCGACTCGCGCACGAAGGCGACAGCCGCCGGGCTGGTGTCGCGGCTCCGGGCCGACAGCGTATTGGTGCAGATCTGGTCCGCGATCCCCGCCATCCCCTGGGTTCGCGCGGCGGCCGCGCGGGACAGCAGGCCGGTCCGTGCTGCCTCTGGCGGCTCGGTCAGTGCCCCATAGAGCGCGAGGCTCAGCACCCGGTCTGGTGCCGTTGCGGCGATGTGCTGGCCACAAGCGTTCCCATCGAATGGCCGACGACATGGGCCGCCCCGATCCGCAGATCGCGCATCGCCTCCAGCACCGCAGCCGCGTGACCCTCGACCGAAAGCGCCTCGACCGGCAGGGCCGAGCGGCCCGAACCCGGCATGTCGGGACGAATGACCTCATAGCCTTCCATCGCCGCCATCAGCGGCTGGAAGGTGTTCGACGTGCCGCCCAACCCATGGATCATCAGCACGGGCACGCCGCTGCCCGTCCGCTCGATCGCAAGGGCAGGGGCCGCCGTCATTGCGCGCGCTCCACGACGCGGTTCTCCAGCGTGCCGATCCCGTCGATCTCGATCCGCATCAGGTCATCCGCCTTGAGGTAGACCGGCGGGTTGTACCCGATCCCGACGCCCGCCGGCGTTCCCGTCGCGATGATGTCGCCCGGGTTCAGCGTGATCCCCGCGGACAGTGTCGCGATAAGTGTCGGGATGTCGAAGATCAGCTCCCGAACCGCCTGGTCCTGCCGCTTCTCGCCGTTGATCCAGCATCTGACGGAGATCGTCGCAAGGTCGATCTCGTCGGCGGTGACCGCCCATGGCCCCATCGGGCAGAACGTATCCTGCGACTTGCCGATCAGCCATTGGCTGTATCTGCCTTGCAGATCGCGCGCGGTCACGTCGTTGATGATCGTGTAGCCCCAGACGTGGCGCATCGCATCGGCTTTGCTGATGCCGCGTCCGCCTTTCCCGATGATTACCGCAAGCTCCGCCTCGTAGTCGATGGCGGTGGAGACGGCCGGGTCGATCTGCACGGCCGCGTGATGCGGCACCACCGACTCCGGCAGTTTCGAAAAGATGATCGGATGCTTTGGCACCACACCCGCCGCTGCCGAACTGTCAAAGCCGCTCGCTGCAAACTCGTCCGCATGGTCGTGATAGTTCTTGCCGACGCAGAAGATGTTCCTTTCGGGCCGAGGGATCGGCGCCTCGAGGTCCACCTGCGACAGCGGCACCTCCGAGAGTTGCCGGGGCAAGGGGTCGCGCCCGATCAATGCCAGAACGCCCGCATCGGCCTCCGCCACTGTCAGATCGAAGGGCGCAACCGTTCCGGCCGCCTCGTTCACAAGGCCCACCCGGCGCTCACCGGCATGGCGATAGGTAGCCACCTTCACGAAGATCTCCTCCCGGTGTGAGCCAATTTCTTGCATTGGTTCAATTTTCCGTAACGATAAGGCCAGAGAAGGAACCAATCAAGACAGAAATCTTGCGGCCCCTTCAATCTGTTCACTCCGGGGCGCGGATTGCCCCTGTTGCCGACTAAGCTGTTGATTGGCAGGGGTATAATATGGCATCCGAGGCCGCCTCGCCCACTGGACAGAAATGAACCAATGTGATAATTGGTTCACATTCAGTGGGGGGCATCAATGCCACGTCCAAGATCAGGCGACATCGCAAGCTCGTTGCGAGCGCGCATCGCAGGCGGCGAATGGGATGCGAAGCGCCTGCTTCCCAACGAACGCGCGCTCTCTGTCGAATATGGGGTCGCCCGCAACACTGTTCGGCGCGCGATGCTGTCTCTGGTTGATGACGGGCTTCTCGCTCGCCATGTCGGCCGGGGAACAGAGATCATCGGCCAGCGCGCAGGGCCGGTGGCTGAAGAGGGTCATGACCTGGTCCGCATTGTTGCGCGTCTTGCCGGGACCAGCCCGCTCGACATCATGAACATGCGCCTCATCATCGAGCCTGAGGCGGCCTCGTCCGCCGCAGCCAACGCCAGCGCCTCGGAACTCGCGGCGATCGCCGAGGCGCATGAAACCGCTTCTGTCACGACCGAGATGCTCGCATTCGAGCATTGGGATACTGTCTTTCACCAGCGGATCTTCATGGCCACGCGGAACGACCTGCTGCGCAACCTCAACGACGTGCTCACGATCATCCGAAGCCAGCCCCGCATCGCTGGCATCCGTCGGCGCGGCTTCACCGAGGAGCGTCGGAGGAACACCTGCGAACAGCATGCCGCCGTTGTCAGCGCGCTGATTGCGCGCGATCCCGAAGGCTCGGCCGAGGCGATGCGCCAGCACCTCGCTGCCCGCAGCCGTCACCTTTTCGGCGCGTCGATCCTGTGACCCAGAACCCCGCCCAGATGCCGCATGATCCGGCCCGGACCGAGGCCGATCTGCTTGCCATCATGACCTCGATTGCCGGGTCCAGCCCGCTCGACGTGATGAAGGTGCGACTGATCGTGGAGCCTCAGGCCGCTGCCGTCGCGGCTGCAAATGCGCGCGAGGAAGACCTGGCTACAATCCGGAAAGCGCACGAGCAAGCCACGGCTTCCGTGGAGATGGATGCCTTCGAGGAATGGGACGGCGAGTTCCACAAACGGATTTTCGAAAGCACGAGAAACGACTTCCTGACCACGCTCCATGACATCCTCATTGCCATTCGCAGTCGGCCACAGTGGATCGCACTCAAGCGAAAGACGTTTTCGCCGAGCCGCCGCAGCGAATATTGCCGGGAGCACGGTCTTGTCCTTCAGGCCATCGAGGGCCGCAATGCACCCGGAGCGGCCGAGGCCATGCGCACCCATATGGTTTCCGTGCAGCGCAACATGTTCTAGGCGCGAAGCGGCGGCGACAGGTCTTTTGTCGCGAAGGCGTTCATTCCGCGATTTTATCGGGTTCCCGCCAACTGCACTGACCGGAACCTGTGTGGCTGCCTTTTCGCCCGCAAGCGGCCATCACCTCGTCCCGCTTTCGGGGGCTGATGGCGTGCAGCGGCGGACCAGACGAGTGTGCCTGCACGCGATCAGGCCGGCGCGCCGGCCTGATCTGTCGAGGCGTCCTCGGTCGCGACCCGGATTTCGGTTTGGAATACCTCGTGGGATCGGACACCACGCAGGTCGACACGCGATCCGCGACGGGGCTGATCAATGCGGGGCAGTCGTCGAAGGCCGGGTATGGCCATGGCCTGCGACCGCTTCCGCAAGGTATGGGCGCATTGCCTGCGTGTCCGGTCCGACCCGTTCTCCCGTCAGCTAGATCAGGGCTTCCGCCTCCGCCTCGGTCGGCAACCGTCCGTTCGGCGTGAGGCGATTGACGAGTTCGGGAAGGGCCGTTGCGAGACGATGCTTGAGCTCGTCGCGCGACAATCCCGACTTCTGCGCCAACAGGTCCAGGTTCTCCGTCCCCAGGGTCGCCTCCAGATCCTCGACGCGCAACGGCTGGTTGGCACCGTGAGAGACCCAGCTGTCGGCGGTTTCGCTCTGCCCTGTACCTCTGAAGCGCTCGGTGATCTCGGCCAGGGCGCTCGCAAGCGATGAGCCGACGGCGCTTCCCTGAAACGTCTGGCTGATCTCGCCCAGAAAGCTGTCCTGGCCGTCTGGACCGGTCGGGGTTTGGCGCGCCTTTTGCGCCTCTGACAGCATCTCGCTGATGCGGCCGCGGTTCTGGTATCCGGCCACGGCAACGAGACCAAGCAATGCAAGTAGCGAAGGTGTGGATTTCGACATGCGGAATGTCTCCAGTTGAGGTTGCCGGGGTGACGATCAGGCGCGCTTGCGCATCATGCCCCAGATCAACAAGACGATGATCGCGCCGACAGCGGCGCCAATGAACCCTGCGCCTTCGCCGGGGCGGTACCAGCCAAGGTTTTGGCCCAGGAAGGTGGCAACGAACGCGCCGACGATGCCCAGAATTGTGGTCAGAACGAAACCCGAGGGCTCGTTGTCACCCGGAACGATGAACTTGGCGATGATACCGGCCACGAAGCCAATGATGATTGTCCAGATGATACCCATGATATTCCCCTATGGCTCGATGCCGTGCGTGTAACGCCGCAACCACCGGTTCGTTCCGTTCTTCAGGCGGAAAATGTTGCGCCAGGGGCGGCGTGCGCGCTGCGGTTGCCCGCCGCTTGCCTTGGCAACATCACCAGGCACATCGCGGCAAACGCGGAAGTCCTACGGGCGTTTGATCGACCAGGCGGCGGCTTCGTTCTCCACCGAGGCCGATATGGCCGCCGTTGCGGGATTGCGTCCGATCTTCGATATGGCGGCAAGGCTTGGATCAAAGGTGCGCGCCAGCGGATACGCCGCCGCCCCTGCCGCGACCGAGAACACATCTGATGACCCCAGAACCAGCCGGGGTCGCTCCGTCCCGCGATGTGGGAACAGGTCGCGGCTGAACGCGGCGACGCTCGAAAACAGGTCGGACAGAAGTCGTTCCGGCATTTGCCCGCTCAGAACGACACATTCGGGATCGAGAATGCAGTTCAGCGTCTCGACGAGCCATGCGAGCTGGGGTGCGGCAGTATTCAGCCAGTCCGCGACGGCGTATGTGTCTTTTCCGATTGCGGCTTCGATGCGCTGGAACGAGAAGCCATCGTGCGGACTGAACTTCAGTCTGGCAAACAGCGGTGCGAGAGACGCCGCCTCCTCGAGCGGGATGAACCCCTGTGGAGTCAATGTCGGAATTTGCCCCAACTCTCCGGCAAGGTGATGATGACCGTCGTACAGGCTGCCATGCACATGGATGCCGGCGCCCAACCCGTACCCGACGAAAATCAGGACGAAATTTCCGGTTCCTTTCGCAGCACCATTCAACCGCTCTGCAACTGCCGCCGCCGCGCCGTCGTGGTGAAGGCTGACAGAAAGTCCAGTTGCCGTGGCAAGCGCGTCCACGATCGGATTGCCGACGCGCGCTGCCAGCATCCATGGGTCCGACGGGGTAAGATGAACGCCGGTCGGCGCCGGCATCGCCACCCCCAGGCCCGCAATCCGAGGGATACCCTGAGCTGCGAGACCTTCCAATTCCTTGCGAAGAGCGGTCACTCCGCAGACCATAGCGGTCAGATTGCTCTCCAGCCGACTGCCCGAAAACACAACTTCGGTTGTCGCAACGACCTCTCCGATCTGATTGATCGCGGCTCCTCGTGCACCGTACTGATCAATCTGTAATCCCAGCGCGAATGCGCCGTTGGGAGCGATCTGGTAAGGTATGGCGGGCTGCCCGCGCCTGCCCCTGACGATCTCGGACGGGACGACGAGACCCTCGGTCTCCAGCTCTAGCATGATGTTCGACACCGTCTGCGGCACCAGGCCGGTGCCGCGAGAAATCTCGGCTCGCGAAAGGGGTCCGTTCAACCGAAGCGCCTTGAGGACCACGCGCCGGTTATGCTCGCTGACCCGTCCGACATTTGTTCCTGCCTCGATCGGTTTCTGCCTCACTTTCAATCCTCTTGACCGACGTTCGGACACGGATATAGTCCATATGATGGAATTAATCCAGCGCTTGCGAGGTTGCTTCGCTTCGAGGCGAGAACGTCCGTAAGAAACGCATCAAGAAAGGGAGTGACCATGACGAAACGTTCCTTGATATCGAGCCTTGGCCTCGGCCTTGCTCTTTCGACCGGATACGCGCAGGCGGAAACCACACTGAATGCGCTTTTCATGTCGCAGTCCGCCTATTCCGAGGCGGATGTCCGCGCGATGACCGATGCCTATGTGGCGGCGCATCCGGACGTGAAGGTGAACCTCGAGTTCGTTCCCTACGAAGGATTGCGGGACAAGACCCTGCTCGCCCAGGGGTCCGGGACGGGTTACGATGTCGTTCTGTTCGACGTGATCTGGCCGGCGGAATACGCCACGAACGGCATCCTCGCCGACGTCTCAAGCCGCATCACGCCCGAGATGAAGGCGGGTGTCCTGCCGGGGGCGTGGACCACGGTGGAATACCAGGGCAAGCAATACGGAATGCCCTGGATTCTGGACACCAAGTATCTTTTTTATAACAAGGACATGCTGGCCAAGGCCGGCATCGCCGCGCCGCCCAAGACGTGGGACGAGCTGACCGAACAGGCAAAGATCATCAAGGAAAAGGGGATCGTCGAATATCCCATCGTCTGGTCCTGGGCGCAGGCTGAGGCGGTGATCTGCGACTACACGACCCTGCTGTCGGCCTATGGCGGCAGTTTCCTCGATGCTGACGGCAAGCCGGTGTTCGATCAGGGCGGCGGTCTCAAGGCGCTCGACTACATGACCGCTTCGATGGAGGCGGGGATCACCAACCCGAACTCAAAGGAGTATCTTGAAGAGGACGTGCGCCGGGTCTTCCAGAATGGCGAGGCGGCCTTTGCCCTGAACTGGACCTACATGTTCAACCTGGCCAATGCGGGCGACGACAGCAAGGTCAAGGGACAGGTCGGCGTCGCACCGGCACCGGGCGTGGCGGGGATCAGCGAGGTGTCGGCCATGAACGGCTCGATGGGCCTTGGCGTGACCGCAACCTCGCAGAATCCTGATGCCGCGTGGGACTATGTCACGTTCATGACCTCGCAGCCGACGCAGAACGCCTATGCCAAACTCAGCCTGCCGATCTGGTCGTCATCCTACAGCGATCCTGCCGTGACGGGCGGTCAGGAAGACCTGATCAAGGCTGCGGGGGTCGCGCTTGCCGCCATGTATCCCCGGCCCACGACGCCGAAATACAACGAGCTGTCGGCCCTTCTGCAGGTCGCCATCCAGGAGGCGTCTGCTGGGTCGGCCACCCCCGCCGATGCCTTGGCCACGGCAAAGGCGGACAGCGGGCTCTGATCAGGGCCGGACTGCCAATGAAACCGGGGCGGCAGCAGGTTTGCCGCCCCATCCCTCTCAAGACCCGACCGGAGACCTGCGCGTGACACGCTCATGGACCAGCTTGCGAGCGTGGCTTCTGATGCTGCCGCTTATCGTGGTGGTTCTGGGCGTGGTGACATGGCCGCTGATCAGCACCATCCGCCTTTCGCTCAGCAACGGGGGACTGGTCGCGACCAGCGGAGACTGGGTGGGACTTGAGAATTATGCCAAGACGATCAGTTCGCGGGCCTTCCAGACTGCCTTCCTGAACACGAGCTATTTCGTCGTCGTGTCCGTCGGGGCCGAGCTTGTGCTGGGTGTTCTGGCAGCTCTGTTGCTCAACCAGCGTTTTCACGGCCGCATACTTCTGCGGGCGCTTATGATCCTGCCCTGGGCGCTGCCGACGGTCGTGAATGCCATACTTTGGAGGCTGATCTACAATCCGGAATACGGGGCGGCGAACTCTCTTCTGCTGCAACTGGGGGTTATCGACAGCTATCGCTCCTGGCTTGGCCAGCCGTCGTCGGCGATGCACGCCATGATCATCGCGGACGTCTGGAAGAACTTCCCGCTCGTCGCACTGATCGCGCTAGCCGCCCTTCAATCCGTTCCGCGAGAAACGATGGCGGCCTCGATCGTGGACGGGGCCGGGCCGCTTGCGCGGTTCCGCTTCGTGATGCTGCCATACCTCGCCGGACCCCTTATGATAGCCTTGGTGCTGCGGACCATCGAAGCCTTCAAGGTGTTCGACATCATCTGGGTCATGACGCGGGGCGGCCCTGCGAACTCCACCCGGACGCTCTCGATCCTGGTCTATCAGGAGGCGTTCAGCTTCCAGCGCGCGGGCTCCGGCGCGTCGATGGCGCTGATGATCACGCTCATCGTCACGCTGCTGGCAGTGGGCTACGTGGCGATCATGCGCCGCGCCGAGCTGAGGAATTGAGCATGGAACGGCAGTCGAGGACCTTCACCGTTTTCATCCACGTGGCGGCCATCCTGCTTGCGTTGCTGATCCTCGCGCCGATCTTCTGGCTGTTCGTGATGAGCATCTCGCCCGCCGCAGACCTGACGGCCAAGCCGTTGCGCTGGTGGCCGTCCGAGATCGACCTGTCGCGCTATGCCGAACTGCTGACATGGGTGCCGAACACGATGGGTCAGGCGTTCCTCGCCGCGCTGCGCAACAGCCTCATCGTCGCGGGTTCCGCTACGATCGCGGCTCTGCTGCTCGCCGCGCCGGCCGCCTGGGCCGTCTCGCGCACACCCGCCATCGGCTGGTCGCTTTACGCGCTGATCCTGACTTACATGCTGCCTCCGGTGGCGCTTGCCGTGCCGCTTTATATGGGGCTTGCCGCGCTTGGCCTGCTCAACACCACATTCGGTCTGGCATTGATCTATCTTTCAATCCTGGCCCCCTTCACCACCTGGCTCCTCAAGTCGGGGTTCGACACGATCCCCCGCGATATCGAACAGTCCGCGATGATGGACGGGGCGCGCCTTGACCAAATCCTGCGTATCCTGATCCTGCCGCTCGCGGCGCCTGTGGTGGCCACGGCGGCGCTGTTCGCGCTGCTCCTCGCCTGGGACGAATTCTTCTACGCCTTGCTGTTTACCGCGGATCAGCGCGCGAAGACCGTCACGGTGGCGATTGCCGATCTCGCGGGGGGGCGCATTGCCGATTACGGCCTGATCGCGACGGCCGGCGTACTTGCGGCCCTGCCGCCCTTGTTCATCGGTTTGGCCATGCAGCGCGCGATCGTCTCCGGCCTGACCAGTGGCGGGGTCAAGGGATAAGCATGGCCGCCACATTCCACTCTTGGCCTTCACCGCCTCAACATCTGCAGAAGGACGCCATGACAAAACCCCAAGGCCTGATCGCCATCGAAGCCGAAATGGCCCGTCAGGCAGAAGATGCGCTCGGCACGCTGGATACTGTTGATCCGCTTGCCACTGAAATTGCAGCGTCGATCACGCGAACGCGCAGGCTGCTGATGCTTGGCATGGGCGCCTCACATGCCGCAAACCGGGCCGTCGAACCGCTCTACCGTGCACTCGGGTTCGATGCCACGGCACTCCCGATCTCGGAGCAATTGACGTCCCCCCTGCCTGTGGATGGAGCGACAGTCCTGCTCGCGTCACAATCCGGCGAAAGCGCCGAAATACTTCGCTGGCTTGCGACGGCGCGCGGTGGGGTGCCCTTTGGCCTGACACTTGACCCCTCGTCTTCTCTTGCGACAACGCTTCCCTCGTTGGTGGCTCAAGGGGGGCCAGAGACTGCCTTTGCCGCAACGCGCAGCCTGACACTCACGGTCGCGCTCCACGCCACCATTCTGGGCCGCCTGGGGGTCGACCTGGCCCCCACCCGGAAAGCGGTCGCGCTCTCGCCTGAACCCGATCTTACCGAGGCCTCTTCGCATCTCAAGGGCGTTACGGGACTGGTGACGTCGGCACGCAGCCTGCAGGGGCTTGCCGAAGCCGCGGCCCTCGGGCTTTGCGAACTGTCCCGCCTTCCGGCCTTCGCGTTGGAAGGGGGGCAGTTGCGCCATGGCCCGATGGAGATCATGGGCCCCACGCTGGCGGTGATCCTGTTCCGCGCCGACGAGCACGACGCCGGGCTGATTTCGGGTATGGCCGGCGCAGCAGACCTGGCGGGCGCGAAGGTGGTCCTCATCGATTGCTCGGGGCAGGCGGTCCCTGCGGGCGTTCCGGCCTTGATCCTGCCCAGGGCATCGGGGCTGGCCGCGATCTTCACCTGCCTGCCCGTGATGCAGCGACTGATGGTCGGCTTTGCGGCGGAACGGGTGAGCGATGTCGGCACGCCGCGCCGGTCGTCCAAGATAACGCGGACCGAATGATGCGGCCGCTCTGCACCGTGGGGAACGTGAACGTCGATCTGATCATGGGCCCGCTGGTTCCGTGGCCTCGGCCGGGCACCGAGGTTATCCTTGCGCAGGACGATCTGCGTGTCGGGGGCGCGGCAGGAAACGCCGCCCTCGCCTGGCTTGGGCTTGGTCATGAATTTACCATTGCGGCCAGCATTGGCGACGATGGTTTCGGACAATGGCTTGCCGCGGCCTTCGGCGACAGGGCGCAGGCGTGGCCGGTGTCAAGAAGCTCGACGACAATCTCGGTGGGCGTCACGCATCCGAATGACGAACGCACCTTCCTGACGACACGGGGCCATCTTCCGCACTTCTGCTGGGCCGATGTCCGGCCGCAGCTTCCCGACACCCTGGCCGGAGGATTGCTCCTGTTGTGCGGGGCGAACGTGACACCGCTGCTTGCGGACGATTACGGAGAGATCTTTGCCTGGGCCGACGCGCGCGGGGTCGATGTGGCCCTTGATACGGGGTGGCCGACCGAAGGCTGGACTCGCGCGGAACGCGCGCGGGTTGAAGGGTGGCTGCCCCATGTCGCCCATCTCCTGCTCAACGAGATCGAGGTCATGGGGCTGACCGGAACGGAAACGCTTCCCGACGCTCTGCGCGCGCTTTCCGGTTTGCTGCCTGCCTCTGCCCGAGCAGTGGTCAAGACGGGAGCAAAAGGCGCTACCCTGCTGGCGACGGAGGGCTGGCAGACCGTGCCGGCGCGACCGATCGCGGTGGTGGATACCATCGGCGCAGGGGACGTGTTCAACGCGGGCTATCTTGCCGCGGTCGCGCAGGGCGCTCCGCTGGCAGAGGCTGTCGCGCGGGGGATCGCAACGGCTTCGACCGCCCTTTCGACACAGCCAAGACGTTACGCCGAGCCACAGACGGAACCCGCCCCATGAGCGCCCTGACCCTGATCGACCTGCACAAGTCCTACAACGGGACGGCGACGCTGAAAGGGATCGACCTTGCGCTGGAGGAAGGAGAGTTCCTTGTCCTGCTCGGCCCGTCCGGGTGCGGCAAGTCGACCATCCTGAATATCATCGCGGGTCTGCTCGAGCCGACCTCGGGCGATATCCGCATCGCAGGTCGCTCGGTCATTGGTGTGCACCCCAAGGATCGCGACATCGCGATGGTGTTCCAGAGTTACGCGCTTTATCCGAACCTGACAGTGGCGCGGAACATCGGTTTCGGCCTTGAAATGCGTGGCGTTCCGAAAGCTGACCGCGAAGCCGCCGTTGCCCGGGTCGCCGAAACGTTGCAGATCACGCCGCTGCTCGGCCGACGGCCGGGGCAGTTGTCCGGGGGCCAGCGCCAGCGCGTTGCCATTGGTCGGGCGCTCGTGCGCGATCCGGCCATCTTCCTTTTCGACGAGCCGCTCTCCAATCTCGACGCCAAGCTCCGCCTTGAGACGCGCGCCGAGATCAAGCGCCTGCATCAGTCCCTTGGAAAGACCATGATCTACGTCACCCATGACCAGATCGAGGCGATGACGTTGGCAACGCGGATCGCCGTGCTGCGCGATGGAAAGATCGAACAATTGGGCGATCCGGCAGAGGTTTACAGGAACCCCGCAAACCTCTTCGTTGCACAGTTCATGGGTTCCAACCCCATGAACATCGTGCCGGTAAGACTTGCTGGAGAGGGCGCGTGGTTTCCCGGAGCGAAGGAACCCATAGCCCTCTCTGGCCTGCCGCGATCAGTCGCGACCTCTTCTCCAGAGTCGTTGCTGCTGGGTTTCCGACCGGAGAGCGTGAGGGCGCACAAGATCGCAGGCCAGGGCCGCATCCCGTGCGCGGTCGATCTGATCGAGTTCACCGGACCCGAGAAGCTCGTCACTTTCAATGCAGGCGGAACCCGGATTCAGGCGAGCCTTGACCTGGACTGCGACCTTGTGCCGTTAGAGACATGTTTTCTGGAGATTTTGCCGAGCGACCTCTTATGGTTTGATGCGAGCACCGGCACAAGACTTTGAGGTTTCTTTCAAGCGACACCGACGGCTGCGGGAGCGCAAACACGGAGGCCGCCTCCGGCTGTTGTTGTCCTCGGGGAACTCACGTCCAGACCGGCAGGCTCGGGCCGATCGGAGGGGGTGGCGCGCTTTGGACGCGAAGCGCCAAGACCGGCCGTGGACCTCGGGCGCAATCAAGGTTGGCTGGGGCGGGAAATTCAGGCGCTCGTTTCGATACTGGAAAGCAAGCGCCGAGAAATTCCTCTGCTATTCGGCTGGTATCGGCGTGTACTCCGTTCTTGCACGTTCCAAACGCGCTCCGTCGGTATCGAGGCCCCAGCGATGATCAAAGAAGAATTCGAGCGCCTTTCTTGTTTCAACACGGAGCCACTCCCCCTCAAAGCCGAATTCGCGTCTGACGACCTGCGCTTGCCGGTCTGAAAGTCCTGCTCTTGGCCGCAGCCATATCGTGGCGCGGGTGAGCCAGTCATGATCGGGGGGTAATGGCTCACCGGGATCTTTCTGGTCGAAGGTGCTCTCCGGCTCGATCCTGATCGGAAGATAGTTCCGGTATTCGCAGTGCTTGTAGCTGTAGCCCCTGATGTAGACGCTCTCGCCATCGGACGTGAACCGTGTGGGGGCGATCCACTGCCCGTCGTCGGCGTCCGATGACATGGATGTGTAGCGCAGGTGGACGGCTTTCCTCGACTGCAACGCCTGAAACAGGCGCGCGATTGTCCTCGGGTCCGCCTTTCGGCCAGGTCGAGGCAAGATGGACCCGGGAGCATTGTCGGTGTGATTTCCCGCGACCAAGATGTCGAAGGCAGCAGTCAGGCTGCAAGGGGCCAAGGGCTGGTGGTCGGATGCGGCTATGTAGGCCTTGCGAGTGGCGTCGTATACAGGTGGCGAGCCGCTTGCGAGTTCCAGATACATCCGGAAGTCGAGAGCCGCCTGCGCCGTCGAAATGCCAAAGCGATCAAGCAAATCCTTGCGGTTCGCTGCCCCACGCCAGGTCAGGCAGCGATCAAGAAAGATCAGTCGCTCCCGCTGAGCGTGCTTCAGATCGTCCATCGTCATGCATCATCTCTACCTTGACTTGGCAGGCATTATCCATATAAAAATTACACGGTTAAAAATTATACGGATACAAGTCATGATGATTCTCCACACCGCCGATCTGCATCTCGGGCGTCAGTTCAATGGAATTCCGCTCGATGCCGATCATGGCGTGGTCCTTGATCAGATCGTTTCCGCGATCATGTCCAGGGATGTAGATGTCCTTGTTATCGCTGGGGATATATTCGATCGCGCTTCCCCGCCGGCAGCCGCGGTCCGTCAGTTCAATGCCTTTCTCTCGCGGGTGGCGTCTGAGACCGATGCTGCCGTGGTGATGATCGCCGGCAATCACGATTCTGGCGATCGGATCGCATCTATGTCGATCATGACCGACACGCGGCGCGCCCTGATACGAGGTGCGATCAGTGCGGACGAGAGACCACTCGTCCTCTCGGACAGCTTCGGACCCGTGGCCTTCACGGGTTTGCCCTTCGCCTACGAGTATGCTGCGCGCGAGTGCTTTGCCGATGAAGCCTTGCAGACCCCTGAAGATGTCCTCGTTGCGCAGGTGTCCTGCGCGCGGCGAAACGTGCCAGATGGCATGCGTTGGGTCGTCGTTTCCCACGCCTTTGTCGCCGGTGCATCGGGTAGCGACAGCGAACGGCCCCTCACGCGGGTTGGTGGCATCGAGACCGTCGGCTCCGCGGTATTCGATGGGGCCAGCTACGTGGCCCTGGGGCACCTGCACCGGCCGCAATCGGTCGGCGCATCGCACATCCGGTACTCGGGATCGCCCCTGGCGTTCGGGTTCGATGAAGCCGACTGCCCAAAATCAATGAGCCTCGTCGAGATCGATGGAACGGGACGAGCAACGGTCGAGACCATTGCCTTCGAGCCGGTTCGTCGTGTGCGCGTCTTGAGGGGGCGGCACGCGGAACTCCTTCTCGGGTCGCCATCGGGGGACTTCATCAAGGTCGTCCTCACGGACGATGCACCCGTCATCGACGCAATGAAGCGCATCCGTGACGTGTTCCCGAACGCCTGCGAACTTGTCTACGAACGCGACGAGCGCGCCCCGGAAATCAAGTCGCTGCGAGGGCGCGCTCTTGCAGTTGCGAACCCTGTCGAGGTCATCGGCGACTTCCTCGAACATGTGCGCGATGAACGGCTGTCGGAGGCGGAACTGGCCGTCGTGGCTGCGGCTCTGGGTCAGCTTCGCGAAACGGAGGATGCGGAATGAGACCGGTCAGGCTCACGCTTCAAGCCTTCGGTCCTTACCCGGGGCGGGTTGCAATCGATTTCCGCGATGCAGTCGGGGCGGGTCTTTTCGGGATCTACGGGCAGACCGGGTCCGGCAAATCGACCATCTTCAGCGCGATGACCTTCGCGCTTTTCGGAGAGCCGGCAAAATCGGAGCAGGAGGCCCAATCGCTGCGCTCGGATCATGCGGATCCCGATGTCCTGACCGAGGTCGAATTTGTGTTCGATATCGGTGATCGGCGATATGTGGTTCTTCGCCGACCTGACCAGAAGCGGCTCAAGACACGTGGTGACGGTGAAACGCGGAGCGCGCACGAAGCCTATCTCTTCGACGCGACCGGACTGGCGCTGGACGAGATCACGGAGACGGTTCGGGGCAAGATCATCGCCGAGAAGAAGGTGCGCGAAGTCGATGCGGCCATTACGGGGATGCTCGGCTATGGCTCCGAACAGTTTCGCCAGATCGTTCTTCTGCCGCAGGGGCGCTTCGAGAAGTTCCTGTCCGCAAAGACGAAGGAGCGCCTCGAAATCCTGCGCGAGCTCTTCGATGTCTCGAAATTCGAGGCGCTGATGGCGATCCTAAAATCCGAGGCCGAGGCCGCCGAACGACACGTGAGGGAAGAGCGTGCGCTTTGCCAGAGGCAGATCTCGACAGAGGGTTTCGAGAGCACCGATGCGCTGATTGCGGGACTCCAGTCGGCGGAAGCCCGGTTGGACGAGCTGACGACGGCAGAGAAGGCGACGAAGGCAACGACACTGGCGGCGGAAAGCGGGTTGCGGCAGGGCCGAGGGCATCGAGGAGAAATTCCGGGCTACAGAGACGGCGAAAGCCCTGCTGACGGAAATCGAAGGGCAGAGGGATGCCATCGAAGCACTCGGAGAGCAGGTGCGGCGGGCGGAGCGCGCGCGTTCCCTTGTCGACGTCGAGACCTTTCTGCAGGAGGCCGAACGCGAAGTCACGGACGCCGAGACAAGGCTGAAAGCCGCGGCCGACGCGGCCGATCAGGCGACCGTCGCCGAAGCGAGAGCGGCAGAGGCGCTGAAACGTGAGGACGAACGCGCCGACGAAATTGATGCCCTGCGCCAGAGCAAGGGCGAGCTGGAAAGGTTTGGCCGCGTCCTCGCGGCGGCTGCAGGCAGCCTGGAAGGCGTCGAAACCGCGCTGATTGCACAGCAGGAGGCCAGCGACGCTCTCGCGACGGTCGCAGCCGAACTCACGAACGTGCAGGGAACGCGCACCGCCGGTATCGCCGGGCTGAAGGTGGCGCGCGAAACGGCGACGCTGCGTTCCGGGATTTCGGGCCGGCGCGAAAGCCTGCAAGCGCAACTCGCGGCGGCCAGGACCTACGAGACGGCCCTGCGCCATGTTCAGTCGGCACACCTGGAGGTCGAAAAACTGAGGCCGATGGCAGAGGCCGCGTCGACGAAAGCCAAGAAGGCGCAACTGGGCTTGGAAACGGCCGAAAGGAACCTCGCCACCGCCCAGGCGCTCCACCTGGCCGTGAAGCTCGAGGACGGCTCGCCCTGCCCGGTTTGCGGGGCGACAGAGCATCCCGCACCGGCGACGGGTGACATCGGGAACGCCGGTCTCGACAAGGCGTTTCGAGAGGCTCGGGACGAATGGCAGTCGGCCGACGGTGAACATCGTCAAGCGGCCGAGAGGCTTGCGGCACTTCGAGCAACTCTGGAGGAGCGGGAGAACAGGCTTTCCGGGCTGGATCGGCCCGACGACACCTCGGAGATCCTTGCCGGAAGACTTGCGCGTGAGGACGAGGCGCTCTTGGCGCTTGGGCCCGAAGTCGATATCGCAGCGTCAGAGCTTAAGATCGAAGAAATGAATGCGCTGATCGTCAGCCTGGAGCGGCAACGCGATGGCCTGCGCAATCACTTCGAGGAGTGCCGGAACAAGGCCACACAGGCCAGGACGGCCTACGAGGGCAAGCTATCAGAAGTGCCCGCAGGTCTGCGAGATGCCGGGGCGCTTGCGACAGCCATGCAGACGGTATCCGTATCGCTGGACGCGCTGCTGGCTGCAAAGACCGCTGCGGATCGAAGATTCCGGGACGCGCGTGAAGCAGCTCTCGGTGCGGCCAAAGATCTGGAGGGCACTGGAAAGGCCCGCGCGACGTGTGAGGAACGCCGCCGGAAGGCGGTGGAGGCATTCCAGACCAGACTGGCGGACACCGGTCTCACGGCAGAGGTGTTCCAGTCCCTGAAGCCAGAGATCGAGACGCTCGATGCGGACAGGGAGACGGTCGAGACCTACTGGCGGGAGCACAAGAGCGCGGCCGATGCTGCAACCAAGGCAGCCTCGGCGACGGAAGGCATGATCCGGCCCGATCTTGCGGCGCTGCGGAGATCTCACGAAGCTCTGGCGCAGATGCTGGGCGAGGCAACGGAAGCGCGCGTCGGCGCAAAGAACCGTGTCGAACATCTCGGACGGCTGCGTGCGGGACTGGAAGATACCCTTCGGAAGCTTGATGAAGCAGAATCCGCTTCAGGGCCCCTGCGTGGGCTGGCCGCGCTCGTGAACGGCCAAAACGCGCAGCGCCTGACCTTGGAAACGTTTGCGATCGGCGAAATGTTCGATCAGGTGCTGGAAGCGGCCAACTTGCGTCTCGGTCCGATGACCTCCGGCCGCTACAAGCTGGAGCGCGATCTCGACGGAGCAGGACGTGGAAGCCGGGGACTGGGCATTCAGGTTTTCGATGTTCACACGGGAAAATCTCGCGCTACAACCACGCTCTCTGGTGGCGAAACATTTATTGCCGCGCTTTCGCTCGCATTGGGTCTTGCCGACGCGGTGGAGAGCGCGAGTGGCAAGGTGCGCCTCGACACCATCTTCATTGACGAGGGATTTGGAAGCCTCGACACCGAAAACGGGTCGGGCACGCTTGATCAGGTGCTCCAGGTCCTGAATTCAATCGTTCGTCAGAACCGCGCCGTTGGTCTGATTTCCCATGTCCCGCTGGTTCAGGAAGCTATTCCGAATGGCTTCTACATTCGGAAAGGTCTTGCAGGGAGCAGTATTGAAGAACGAGGCGTCATCTAGGCTGTGGTCTCATTGATCGTCAACGCCGGAACATGACGGTTGCGGCGCGTGCGACGGCGGAGAGACTGTCTTGGCGCATCTGTCGTAGCGGGTGGTGGGCGCGGTGCCAGTCCTTCGGCGCGCCGGGCGTGATCCCGATCCCGTAGCGCCGCTTGTCGCGACGCTTCTCGTTGTGGATGGTCTTCCCGCGAGACGTCCATGCCAAAGCTCACAGAGACCTTCGCGCGCAAGATCCCGCCGTCCGAGCGGGGCAATCGAAGGTCTGGGACACCGAGATCAAAGGCCCGGTGCTGTTCGTCGGCAAGCAATTGAAGACATGGCACTTTCAGAAGGATGCCGGTGGGCAGACACCGCGCATCCTGATCGGACGCTATCCGACCGTTTTCTCAGATGCTGCGCGCCAAGCCGCACTGGGCATTGCTCCGGAGACGGGCCGTGGGTCACGGCAGACGTTTCCAGATCGGTCCCCCGAGGCTTGGCGATGCGCTTGATGCCTGCTGAACCGATCGGGGCGAAGAACAGTTTCGGGTCATTCGCTTCAAGGGTCATGAAGGGCGGGAAGCGGACCCACGGGCAGCAAGGGATCGGTTGCCCTGTGCAGATGCTGAACCCGCGACCGGATGCGGTCCTGCCGCCCGGATCCTACAGGCTTTCCCCACCGTCGACCACAAGGGCATGGCCCGTCATGAACGCGGACTGATCCGAGGCAAGGTAGACGATGCTGGTTGCAACCTCATCGACCGAAGCCCAGCGTCCCATCGGAATGGAGCGCGCAACATAGGTTTCCAGCGCCGCGCGTCCGCCCATCTGCACTTCGAAGCCCTGATTGAACGGCGTATCGACAAAGCCGGGGCAGAGGGCATTGCAGCGAATGTTGTCGGCGCGCGTAATCGACAGCGATCTGGCGGGTCATGGCGACGACAGCGTGTTTCGTCGTGCAATAGGCGATCATGCCACGGTCGTATTGCACGCCCGAGTTCGAGGCGGTGATGATGATCGACCCTTTGCGCTGCCGTTGCATGTGCGGCATCGCCGCCCGCGCCGCGATGAAATGCGCCCGGACGTTCAGTCGCCACGATGCATCCATCCCCTCGGGGTTGATGTCCGTCAGCCGACCCTGAACCTGAATTCCGGCATGGGAATGCAGGATATCCAGCCGCCCACGCGCCGCGACCGCGTCGATCGCCGCCAGAACGGCGGCATCGTCGGCGGCGTCCAGCGCCAGAGCCTCGGCCTCGCCACCGTCGGCTTGGATCTCTTCTGCCACGGCGCGTGCGCGGGTGCCGTCCAGATCGGTGACAGTGACACGTGCCCCTTCCCGCGCCAGCGCCAGCGCCCCGGCCCGTCCGATCCCCGATCCCGCACCGGTCAGAAACGCGACGCGTCCCTCAAGCAGCATCACCGCGCCCCTGTCTTGGCGACCACGCCGCAGGATGACCTGCGCGGTCACCAGCAGCAGAAGCGACACCGCCAGCACCATGGTGCCGATGGCATTGATCTCGGGCGTTACGCCCGCGGCGGATCGACGAGAAGACGTAGATCGGCAGCGTCGTCTCGGACCCGGCGACGAAGAAGGCGATGATGAAGTCGTCGAAGCTGAAGGTGAAGCTCAGCAGGAAGCCCGCGAGGATGCCGGGAAAGATCAGCGGCAGCGTCACCTGCCGGAAGGTGGCGAGGGGCGGCGCGTAGAGATCGGCCGACGCCTCGATCAGGCTGCGGTCCATGCCCGCGAGCCGCGCTCGCAGATGATGATGACCAGCGCCATCGAGAACAGCGCATGCGCCGCGATCAGCGAACCGAGGCCCAGCGACAGTTGCGGCGCCGCGCCCCTCGGGGCCAGAGCGCCGCCAGCAGCGGGTTGATCCAGCCGAACAGCGTGACCAGCGCGATCAGCGTCGCGATGCCGATGACGATGCCGGGCACCATGACCGCCACGTAGATCAGCGCATCGAAGACCGCTCGCAGCCGGCCCCGCACCCCCTGCAGGGCCAGCGCCGCCATCGTGCCGAACACGCGTCGCGATCAGGGCCGAGACACAGCGCCACGATGAAGCTGGTCCGCAGCGCCTCCATCACGAAGGGGTTCGACAGCGCCTTGCCGTACCATTGCACCGAGAAGCCGGTGAACTGGCTTGCGTGGCGGCCCGCGTTGAAGCTGAAGATCGCGATGACGGCGATCGGCAGGTAGAGGAACAGATAGACGGCGAGGGCGTAAAGGCGCATCTGGCGGTCCTACATCAACGAGACGTCGTCGCGCGCGCCGCCAAGGCGCCGCATGAGCCACATGTAGAGCGTGACGGTGATCAGCATGATCACCACCAGCGTCACCGCGACCGCCGCGCCGAAGGCCCAGTTGCGCGATTGCAGGAACAGGTCGACCAGCGCATTGCCGATGAAGAACACCTTGCCGCCGCCCAGCATGGCGGGGATCAGGAACTCGCCCATCAGCAGGATGAAGACCAGCATGCAGCCCGTGGCGATGCCGGGCAGCGACAGTGGCAGCGTGACCTTCAGGAAGGTCTGCAAGCGGCGGTGCCCCGAGGTCCGCCGAGGCCTCGAGCAGGCGCTTGTCGAAACGCTCGAGGCTGACGTAGATCGGCAGCACCATCAGCGGCAGGTAGCCGTAGACGATGCCGATCAGCACCGCGAAGGGCGTGTTGATCAGGCGGATCGCCCCGAAGCCCAGCCAGTCGAGCAGCGCCGGCAGCCCCTGGCCGCCGAGGATGAAGATCCAGGCGTAGCTGCGGATCAGGATCGAGGTCCAGAACGGCACGATGACAAGGATCAGCAGCAGCGTGCGCCATTTCGGATCGGCCCGCATGGCCAGAAAGTAGGCCAGCGGATAGGCGATCAGCAGCGACAAGACCGTGCCCAGCGGCGCCAGCGTCAGCGTGTTGCGAAACGCGGTCCAGCGGGCCGGCAGGTTGGCGTATTGCTCCAGCGTGAAGGCGGGGACGTAGCCGCCCGCCGCCTCCCGCTCGCCGAAGCTGAAGACCAACACGAAGCACAAGCGGCAGCACCAGCATGACCAGGAACCACAGCCCCGCCGGGGCGAGCAGCAACCATGTCGAGAGCCGCCGTTGCACGGGATCAGGCCGACTTGAAGCGCGCCATCAGCTCGGCGCGGTTGGGATCGGTCAGCGTCGCCGCCGCCCCGAACTCCAGCGCGCTGAGAAGATCGGCGGCGGGATAGAGGATCGGGTCGTTCAGGATCTCTGGCGGCAGAAGCGCGTTCACGCGCGCATCGGCCACCGGATAGCCGTGGAACAGCACCTCCTTCGCGTTGACCTCGGGCGTCAGCAGGAAGTTGATCAGCGCATAGGCCGCGTCGCGATGCGGCGCTCCCTTGGGGATGGCGTAGAAGTCGGACCACAGCTCGCCGCCCTCCTTGCCGAGGACGTAGACGATCTCGGGCATGTCGCGGTTCATCTGCTTTCCGTCGCCGGTCCAGCAGATCGTCATCCAGGCATCGCCCGACCGCATCGAGGGCTGATAGTCGGAACTGATCGCGAAGAGGTGCGGCTTGGACGCGATCAGCAGCTTCTCGGCCTCGGCCAGTTCCGCCGGATCAATCGAGTTGAAGGAATAGCCGAAGTACTTCAGCGCATTGCCGATCGTGGTCAGCTGATAGTCATGCACCATCGTACGGCCCGAGAAGGTGGTCTGGGTCAGATCCCAGAATTCCTTCCAGGTGGTCGGCGTCGTCCCGCCGGTCTGGTTGGTGTTCACCGCAAAGCCCGTCGTGCCCCAGTTCTTCGGCACGGCATAGACCTTGCCGTCCACCGTGCCCGGTCCGGCGAAACGCTGGTCGAAACTTGCCGGGTCGTAGTTCGGGATCAGCGCACAGGTCGAGCGGCTCGATCAGATCCTCGTGCGACATAGGTGGTGATGGTGTAGTTCGTCGGCACGAACACGTCCCAGCCCGCTGCCGCCCGCCTGCAGCTTGGCCAGCATCTCTTCGTTCGAGCCGAAGACGTTCATCTGAACCGAGGCTCCGGTCGCCTCGGCAAAGGCATCGAAGTTCGCCGGGTCGTGATAGTTCGGCCAGGTCGCGAGGATCACGCGGTCGCCGATGTCTTGCGCGAAGGCCGGGCGCGGCAGCAGGCCCGGCATGGCCGCGCCGAGCACGGCACGTCGCCGCGCCGAGGCCCGTCACGCCAAGGAAGTGGCGGCGCGTCACCGAACCCTTCTGATAACGCCGCAACTCTTCCATGAACTTCTCGCGGGAGATGTGGTCGATCTTGTCGGTCATGGCTGCAATCTCCTGTTGGATGGTCGTTTCTAGTGTCGTTCCAGTATCAGGGCCATTTCGTCGGCCCAGCCGATGAAGGCCATGTCGCCGGGCGCGAAGGCCCCTTCCACCGCCTCTGCCTGCCGCGCGACAAGCACGAGCAAGTCCCCCAGCGCCGCATCGCGGACGAGGTATTCGGTGTGTTCGCCCAGAAAGATGCGGTTGATGATATGGACGGGCCGGACATCTGGCCGCGCCTTGCGAGTCAGTTCGATCTGCTCGGGCCGGACGCTTAGCGTAACCGGCGCACCTTCCCCCAACCGGCCGATCATTCGCCCGGCGAACTGCGCCCCTAAGCCGGTCTTCACCGCCCCGCCGCTTCCGCCGGAACGGGCAAACTCACCATCGATGAAGTTAGATTTTCCTACAAAGTCCGCAACGTACCGGTTCAGCGGTCGGTCGTAGAGTTCGGTGGGAGAGCCGATCTGCACGATCTGACCACTCTGCATGATGCAGATGCGGTCCGACATCGACAGCGCTTCTTCCTGGTCATGGGTGACCAGCACGAAGGTGATGCCGAGATGGCGTTGCAGCGTCTGCAACTCGATCTGCATCTCGCGGCGCAGCTTGCGGTCAAGGGCTGCGAGCGGCTCGTCCAGAAGCAACACTTTCGGCTCGTTCACGATGGCGCGGGCCAGCGCCACGCGCTGCTGCTGGCCGCCCGACATCTCCCAGATGCGCCGGGGGCCAAAGCCCGCAAGCCGCACCATCTCCAGCGCCCGCTCCACCTTGCGTGTCACCTCGGCGCGGTCGGGTCGGGGTCTGCGCTGCATCAGGCCGTAGCCGATGTTGTCAGCCACGGACAGGTGCGGAAACAGGGCATAGTGCTGAAACACCATGTTCACCGGTCGCCTGTAGGCCGGCACCTCGGTGACCCTTTCGCCGTCGAGATAGACCTCGCCCGAGGTCGGCGTCTCGAACCCCGCCAGCATCCGCAGCGCCGTGGTCTTGCCGCAGCCCGACGGCCCGAGAAAGGACAGGAATTCGCCGCGTCCGATGCCAAGCGTCAGGGCGTCGGCGGCCAGCACCTCGCCATAGCGCTTGGTCGCCGCGCGGAACTCGGCGATCAGGGGCCGCTCTGCCGTGTCGGGCTGTCCAGTCCTGGCGGAGGCGCTTTGCATGGGGCCGGGTCTATCCTATGAAACATGGCAAAGCGTAGAAGAGGACCAATTGGCTGTATATATCACAAATGGGGTAGCTCCGGGCAGGGGACTGCTCCAATGAGCCCCGTCAACTGGGCGCCCTTTGCGGGAGCCGTGGTCAGCGGGCTGGAAACACCGGGTTTGCCACAGGCTCTGGCCGGGCTTTTGCGGCAGACCGCACCTTTCAGTTATACGGTGATCTTCGGCTATAGCGGGACGGCGCGGCCCATCGACCTCTATGACGATTTTCCGCAGGCCAAACGCAAGATCTTTGTCACCGACTATCAGGCCGGGCCATACCTTCTGGATCCCTTGTATCTGGCTGCCGTGCGGCCCTTCGTCCCTGGCCTTTACCGGTTGCGCGACCTCGCGCCTGACCGCTTCTATCAGGGCGAATACTACCGCAACTATTACGCCCAGACCGGCCTTGCCGAAGAGATCGCCTATTTCGTCGATCTGCCCGGAGATGCAACGCTTGTCCTTTCGCTGATGCGGGCCGAAAAGCCCTTCTCGCAGAAGGAATTTCTTGCACTCGAGGCCGTTTTTCCTTTCGTGGCTTCTGTTGTGCGGCGGCACTGGAACACGTTCAGCCTGGAATTCGGCGAGAAACAGGAGGCTGTCGGTCCGCATCGCCAAAGGCGTGTCTTGTCCGACGATCTTGGCAGCTTCGGTGTCGGCATCCTGACCGCGCGCGAACGTGAGGTCGCGGCATTCACCCTCAAGGGGCATTCGGCCGAGTCGGCCGGACAGATTCTCGGGATTTCGCCCGGCACTGTCCGGATTCACCGGCGCAATATCTATGCCAAGCTACGCATCAACTCGCAGGGCGAGCTTTTCTCGCGCTTCCTGGAGACGCTCGCGGAAATGACATGACATTCGAAAGTGACGATCTGGCCCGGGCCGGACGCGCCCCTGAAAAATTGGCTCTCAGTGCCTGATCGCCCATCGAGCCACTCAAAATTGCTGGTTATCCAGGTAGGGCCGATCGCGTCGATCGTCCTGTTTGGTCCCGAAAGGCCGAGGCTGTGGGGGAACTCTCGATCTTCATGCGCGATGCGGTGTCCGGCTGCCGGCACTTTTCACTGGCAAGTTTGACATTGATTTCCTGAGCGTCATGCTCAAACAGACAGGCCGCCAAAGGCGGCGGCTTTGGCGAAAGGACGGTCCACCGGCCCTGCCGCCTCGGCAGGAAGCCGAAGGCGCGGGGCCATCAGGTCGGTGCGCCCCCCGATCCGCGCCGCAGCCTGAGCGCCGAGGAACTCTCCCTCCGGGCAGAAGCGCTTCCCTGGCACGAGGCAAAGAGTTTGTCAGAAGCTTTATCGCTGATTGCGCGCGCCACGTCGATGGAACCTCGGTGTGCCCGGGCGTGGCTTTGGAGAGCTTCCTCACCCAAGTCGACTTCGGAGTCCGCACGCGACAGCGCACGCCGCGCAGGTCAGATCGCGTCCGAGAAATTTTACGGCAAGCGACGCGGGCGGATCTGTTTTCGCTCCCCGCTCCCAACCCGGACTGTTTGTAACTATGCGAAAGCCTTGGGTTGAGGGCGGCGTGTCGACCATCTCTGCTCTTGATGCGAATGTCGGCCATGGGCCCATTATCCGTGGGCATTTGAGAGAACGTGGTTGGTACCGCAAACGCGCTACGGGCATGTCTTGCCCGCAGCCTTATTCATAGACGCATCTTCAGAGGCCGTATTGCTCGCGCGCGTAAGTGCCGAGCCCGACGGCATCGAGCTTCGCAAGGGGTGCGAGAAACGTGACCTGGATCACGCCCGGAGCCCGCCCGATCTCGATTGCTCCGTTGATGGTCGCGCGGTTGCGCACCTCCGCCACCGTCATGCCGAGTAGCTTTGCCGCGCGTGCAAGGCCATTCTCGATCGCAGCGTTGAGATTGGCCGCCGTGCCGATCACGGAGACCGGCGCCAGCGCCTCGATGTCCGACACGCCCCACTTCGCGGCCAAACGTCGGCCCTTGGCCTTTTCGGCTTCGGTAAATGGCCGTGCCATCGGTGGAAGATCCTCCTCCAGCGGGAACAGCACCGGGCCATCCAGCGGATAGTTCTTCACCACCTCAACCTGAAGGGTGACGCTGCCCGCAACATCCATCGTGTGCCCGGCGATCTCGCCGTCGCCCTGGCCCGCATGCATGTCACCCAAGTAGATCCCCGCACCCCGCACCTTGACCGGGCAGACGACGATCGCGCCGGCGCGCACGGCGTCGATGTCCATGTGGCCGTCGGTCTTGTGCTCCGCCAGTTGCTCGGCCGTGATTGCGTACTGATGCGGAGCACCGACGAGGAAGGCGCCGAAGTCTCCCGCATTGTGGCTGTCGGGCATTGCCATCGACGGACATGTGCCAAGCTGCCCCATGAAGGGCCGCATGCGCACCAACGTGCCGGGCATGTCGGAGGGAGCAAATGTCAGGATCGAATGCTGGCGGCTTTGGTCCGGCAGAGCCGAATAGTGATTGGCATCGCGTGCGATGGTTTCTGCCGCAGCCTTCGGCAGTGTCAGACCGACAGCGCGGGTCTCGTCAAAGGTGACGGTGTAGCCGTGTACGATTTCGAAGGGTTTCACAGCGTTGCCGCAGGTGTCGCATTTCACCGCGTCCTGCCCGATGCCTTCGAGATGCGTCTCTGGCCAGACCGTATCGCAGACAGGGCAGCGGGCGGCGACGTAGGGATCGCCCAGACAGAAACCCTCGGGCGAGCTGTCATGACCCGATGCCGTTGCGATCGAGGTCACGGTGATGTCGCGGATCCGGATCGCGACGCCATCGCCAACCTCGGCGCCTTCAACGAAGACGGGCGTCGTCACTTCGTGACCGCCCCTCAGCCGAGGGGTGATCATCGGGCCCCAGCAGCCCGGCGCCGTATTGGCGATGATCGTTCCACCGTTCTCGACAGGGCCCAGCATAGGCGCACTGGGATCCAGAACGCTGTTGGTAAACTCTGACACGACGACACTGCGGCGCGACGGCGTGTTGCTTCCATCCGGCATGCTACCCTCCCTGGAAATTGAAATCCGACTAGGCGAGAGTAGATTGCCCGCGTCGATCTACAAGACCCTGCAAGATGCGGTGGCCTCGCGCGCTCCGCCTTTATCGCGACGCTGGCGCCGGTCGGCAGGGCGCTCACCTTATCGCTGTGCCAAGGGCGTCCGGGCGCAGCATGACGACGTGGCGGACTGCGGGTGCGATGGCGGCGATTTTCAGTGGGGCCCATGTGCTGAGTTCCAGCAGGGTTGGATCAGCAGATGGAGCGGCGCCAGTATTCGGCGGCAAAGGTTTTGCCTTCGACCCTTCGGCTGCGAGGCTTGGCGAAACACAAGGCGAGGCGGACGCGGTCGTGATCGACATCGAAAGGGACAAGGCTGACGCTGCGAAGTTGTCTTACCCGGTCCATGTTAGCGAGCGACATCTTCGACCCGTCAGGTAGCAGCAAGGCTAGACGGTTCCGGCCAGTCCTTGCCTATCTCCTGGATCGCCGCAGAAAACCCCAATCGCCCGACGCACCAACCCCGGTCATTTCGCAGAAGGTCGCGGCGGCGCGCTCGCCAAGCAACCGACACGACGCATGCAGGCCAATCTGCTTTGCCCTTCGGGTCGCGTGCCGATTGCCAGTCATATGAGTTGAGCGGACCAAGTTGCCTGTCTAATCACGCGAAACTCACAGGGGCTTTCAAGCAACTACATCTCCTCTCTCGGTCACTTGGAATTCTTCGCGCTACAGCTTGCAACACAGCGCGCACGACAGCGCATCAGCAAAGGAGGTCGACATGAAGAAGTCCATGCAGGCAGCCATTCTGGAAGAACACGGCCGCCCGTTACGTTTGACAACGATGGTGCGCCCGGTTGAGCCAGGTCCAGGCGAGGTTCTGGTACAGATCAGAGCAAGCGGCATCAATCCGCTGGACCTGAAAATTCAACAGGGTGCAGCACCTCACGCCCGACAACCGGCACCAGCCATCCTTGGCCTTGATATGGCCGGAACAATTGAGGCGGTTGGCTCCGGCGTTGAAGACTTCAAGCGCGGCGATGAAGTCTACGGCCTGGTCGGTGGCGTCGGCGGTATTCAGGGCACACTCGCCGAGTTCGCGACCGTCGACTCCGCCCTGATTGCGCCGAAGCCCTCAAGAATTTCGTTTCGGGAGGCTGCGGTTCTGCCTCTTGTCGTTATCACGGCATGGGAAGGCCTGGTCGACCGCATGCAGATCCGGGGCGGACAAACGCTGCTTGTCCTCGGCGGCGGGGGCGGCGTCGGACAGGCCGCAATCCAGATCGGGCGCCACTTCGGGGCGGACGTGTTCGCGACTGGTTCCGAGGGAAGCCGCGAGAGCATTGAAAGCACCGGCGCTGTATTCATCGATTCACTTGAGCCGGTGCCGGACTATGTCGGCCGTTTGACCGCAGGCAGTGGATTTGATCTGGTCTATGACACGTCCGGCGGAAGCAGTCTGGATGCTGCGTTTCTGGCTGTAAGGAAATTTGGGCACGTAGCCAGCGCATTGGGATGGGGGACGCACGCGCTTGCACCGCTTTCGTTCAAGGGTGCAAGCTATTCGGGAGTTTTCGCGCTGATGCCGCTGCTCAGCGGAGAAGGCCGCAGGCGTCATGGCGAGATACTCCGCGAGGCGTCGGCGATGGTGGATGCCGGGGCGTTGCGCCCGTTTCTGAGCCCGGATCGCTTCACGCTGGAGACTGCAGTCGCTGCCTACCAGGCCGCGACCGAGCGCCGAACACGGGGCAAGATTGCCGTCGACATCGGCTGACCGCACGCGTGGCTGGCGACCGGGACTGTCGGATCAAATCACCGGCGGCGGCACTGTAGCCCCGCACATTACGGTTGGAGCTGAGCTGCACAGGCGGCCCCACAACCCGCCCGGCGCTGCCGCAGGAAAAGCGCCGGGCCGGGAAGCTGCTCAGCTCGTGACAGGGATCGCGTCCGAGTCCAACGAGTATACCGGGCCAGAACCTTGACCTCGGAATGCATATGAAATACGTCGGTGAGCGCTGAGCGGGCGTTGTGTAATGGTAAGACCCTAGCCTTCCAAGCTAGAGACGCGGGTTCGATTCCCGCCGCCCGCTCCAATTGCCGACGTCATGCTGGCACGCAACCGCAGTCTCGATCGGTAAGGCCCGCAGGGTGCAGCGGTTCCGCGGTCAGATCCACATTACACCAAACCCACAGGCAGCCTGGCATCGGTCCGTCCGGGCGCGACGACTTGTGGTAGGATCGGGCGCGAGTTGCGGTCCGGGGCGGGAACTATGGACAGCACGCATGGAACGATCTGGTGGTCCGAGTTGATGACGCGCGACCCGGGCGCGGCGCGGCGCTTCTATGCTGCTCTCGCGGGGTGGACGTTTTCGACGATGCCGGCGGACGTGTGGGAGTATCACGTGGCCAGCCGCGATGGCCGACCTGTGGCCGGGATCATGGACATGGCCGATCTGCCGGGGATGGAGGGCATCCCGCCGCACTGGTTCACCTACATCGCCGTTAAGGATGTGGACGCGGCGGTGCGACTGACGCGCGAAACGGACGGCGGGGTGATGCGCTACGTGTTCGACGTGCCGGACGTGGGGCGCATCGCCATCATCGCCGACCGGACCGGAGCTGGCCTCGGGATCATGACGCCGGCCCGGCGGGGGTGACGCTTACAGGTTCTCGGCCTGCGGCATCCCCAGCACGTGGTAGCCGCCATCGACGCGGACAATCTCGCCCGTCGTGAAGGCGCCCCAGTCCGAGGCAAGGTAGACCGCCGTACCGCCTACCGCTTCGAGCGTTGCATTGGAGCGGAGGGGGGCGTTCGCCTCGGTCTGGCGGAACGTGGCGCGCGCGCCGCCGATGGCCGCGCCCGCCAACGTCTTCATCGGTCCGGGCGAGATCGCGTTGACGCGGATCTTCTGGGGCCCGAGGTCATTGGCCAGGTAGCGCACCGCGGATTCCAGCGCCGCCTTGGCGACGCCCATGACGTTGTAGTTGGGCGTCACGCGGTTGGAGCCCTGGAAGGTCAGCGTCAGCAGCGTGCCGCCGTCCGGCATCAGGGCTGCGGCACGGCGCGCGACGTCGATGAAACTGTAGCAGGAGATGCAGAGCGAATTCTTGAAGTTCTCCCTCGTGGTGTTGATGAAACGGCCCGTGAGTTCGTTCTTGTCGGAATAGGCGATCGCATGGACGACAAAGTCGATCGTGCCCCAGCGATCCTTCAGCGCGGCGAAGCAGGCATCCATCGAGGCCTCGTCCATCACGTCGACATCGACGAGGAAATCCGACCCTACGGATGCCGCCAGCGGCTCGACGCGCTTGCCGAACGCTTCGCCCTGATAGGAAAACGCAAGCTCCGCCCCCTCGGATGCCAAGGCACGGGCGATGCCCCATGCGATGGAACGGTCGTTCGCGACGCCCATGATGAGCCCGCGCTTGCCCTTCATCACATCGGCCATTCCATGTCCCTTCGAAGTGGCCGTCAGGCCTGATACTTGCTCATCACCAGTGTCGCGTTGGTTCCGCCGAAGCCGAAGCTGTTGGACAGAACCGAGTCGAGCTTCACCCCGGTGCGAAGCTGCGTCACGATTTCCTCGGGGCGCAGTTCGGGATCGAGCTCGGTCACGTTGGCCGAGGCTGCGATGAAATCGCCGTTCAGCATCAGCAGCGAATAGATCGCCTCGTGCACCCCCGTCGCGCCCAGGCTGTGACCCGTCAGCGATTTGGTGGACGAGATCGGCGGCACGGCCTCATTCCCGAAGACCCGGCGGATCGCCTTGACCTCGGTCACGTCGCCGGCGGGCGTCGAGGTGCCGTGGGCATTGATGTAGTCCACGCTGCGGCCCTCGGGCAGGGTGGAAATGGCAAGCTTCATCGACCGTTCGCCGCCTTCTCCGCTCGGGGCCACCATGTCGTGCCCGTCGGATGTGGCGCCATAGCCCGTGACTTCGGCATAGATCTTCGCGCCGCGCGCCAGCGCATGGTTCAGCTCCTCCAGCACCACCACGCCGCCGCCGCCCGCGATCACGAAGCCGTCGCGCGTGGCGTCGAAGGCGCGGCTCGCGGTGGCGGGCGCGTCGTTGTACTTGCTGCTCATCGCGCCCATCGCGTCGAACAGGCAGGACAGCGTCCAGTCCAGTTCTTCTCCCCCGCCTGCAAAGACGATGTCCTGCTTGCCCATCTGGATCAGTTCGGTGCCGTTGCCGATGCAATGCGCCGAGGTGGAGCAGGCCGAGGTGATGGAGTAGTTCACGCCTTTGATCTTGAACGGCGTGGCGAGGCAGGCGGAGTTGGTGGAGGACATGCCCTTGGTCACCATGAACGGGCCCATCCGCTTGGGGCTTCCCGTCTCGCGCACGATGTTGTGGGCGCGGTAGAAGGATTTGGTCGATGGCCCGCCGGAGCCCATGATAAGGCCCGAACGCTCGTTCGAGACATCGCGCTCCTCAAGCCCGCTGTCCTTTACCGCCTGGTCCATGGCGATGAAGTTGTAGGCTGCGCCATCGCCCATGAAGCGCAGGTCGCGCTTGTCGATATGGTCTTCGAGGACGATGTTCGGCTGGCCCTTCACGCGGCTGCGGAAGCCGTGCTCGGCATAGTCCTCGGCAAAGACGATGCCGGAGCGGCCCGCGCGCAGGCTGGCCTCGACTTCACTTGCGCTGTTGCCGATCGGCGAAACGATGCCGATTCCGGTGATGACGACACGACGCATGGGCGTTCTCCTTAGCTCGCGGACAGCGCGACCTTCATGTCCTTGACCAGATAGATGACCTCGCCATCCGCTTCCACCCTGCCATCGGCCACTCCCATGGTCAGGCGGCGGGTCTGCACCGCCTTGGTGAAGTCGACGAAGTAGCGCAGCAGCGTTCGATCGGGGCGGACCATGCCGGTCAGCTTGACCTCGCCCACGCCCAGCGCATAGCCGCGCCCCTGCCAGCCGCGCCAGCCAAGGTTGAAGCCGGTCAGCTGCCAGAGCCCGTCAAGCCCAAGGCAGCCGGGCATGATCGGGTTACCGGGGAAGTGGCAGGCGAAGAACCACAGGTCGGGATGGATGTCGAACTCGGCCACGACATGCCCTTTGCCATGCTCGCCGCCGTCCTCGCTGATGTCGGTGATGCGGTCCATCATCAGCATGGGGGGTTCGGGAAGCTGGGCGTTGCCCGGGCCGAACAGCTCTCCGCGCGCGCATCTGAGAAGGTCGTCCCGGTCGAACTGCGTGGGAAAGCCCGCCATCGGTAAACGCTCCTCCAAGCGCGCGCCGCGTCCGCCGCTCACGCGGTGTTTCGGCATGTTTCAACCCCCTCTAACATCCGCAGCGAAGCCCGCGCAAGGGCGGCAGGACGGCCAGCAGGGCAGCCGCGACGGGATGCGATGATTTTCGTTTGCCGATGGGGCAGGCCAGACCATATATATGGGGTGTGGACCGGGAATGTATGACGTGACTGCAATGATCGACGCAGCGGCCCGCGGGGCGGCTTGGCTTGCGCGTGGCGGGCTTCGGCCCACGCGCCAGCGCGTGGCGCTGGCCGAACTGCTGGTGGGCGACGGCGAAAATCGGCACGTCACGGCCGAAAGCCTGTTTGCGGCCAGCCTTGACGCTGGCGAGAAGGTAAGCCTCGCGACGGTCTACAACACGCTTCGCGCCTTCTGCGAGGCAGGGTTGATGCAGGAAGTCACTGTCGACGGCCATCGCAGTTATTTCGACACGCGGATGGACGACCATCCGCACTTCTACTGGGAGGACCGGGGCGAATTGACGGATGCCCCCGCCGACCAGTTGAAGATCGTGGGCCTTCCCGGTGCGCCCGAGGGAACCGAGGTGAGCCGCGTCGACGTGGTGATCCGCCTGCGCCGGATCTGACGCGCGGGTCGATGGCCCGGGTTCAGGGCGGTCTGCGGAACAACCTTCCCTTTTGCTGCGCCGCAGCGATCGGTAGCGATCCAAAGTGCCTACCTTCAGCGAACGAGCGTTCCTTTTCGCACCACGCCCGCGCCCGCCTCTGGAAATTCGAACCGTTCGGTTTAGATACAGACTTACGTCGGCATCGTCACTCCATCGGATGCGGCGGACAAACCGAAGGATATGCCATGAGCCTGCCCAAGCTTTTCACCCCGATCCGCGTCGGCGCGATCGACCTTGCCAACCGCGTCGTCATGGCGCCGTTGACGCGGAACCGCGCCCGTCCCGATGGCGATGTGCCACATGCGCTGAACGTCGAATACTACCGCCAGCGCGCTTCGGCCGGTCTTTTGATCACCGAAGCCACCCAGATCTCGCCCGAGGGCAAGGGCTATGCCTTCACTCCGGGCATCTACAGCGCCGAACAGATCGCAGGCTGGGCCGCCGTGACCAAGGCCGTGCACGAGGCCGGTGGCCGGATCGTGCTGCAGATGTGGCATGTCGGGCGCATCTCGCATACCAGCCTTCAGCCGAACGGCCAGCCGCCGGTTGCGCCGTCAGCCATCGCGGCGGGTGGCAAGACGTTTGACGGTACCGGATTTGTCGATACCTCGGTGCCCCGCGCGCTGGAAACCGAAGAGATCGCGCGGATCGTGGCCGACTATGCCCAAGCCACACGCAACGCCCGCGCGGCGGGGTTCGACGGGGTCGAGATCCACGGGGCCAACGGCTATCTGATCGACCAGTTCCTGAATGACGGCTCGAACAAGCGCACCGACGCTTATGGCGGCTCGGTCGAGAACCGCACGCGCTTCCTGTCAGAGGTGATCGACGCTGTCGTTGCCGCCTGGGACAAGGATCATGTCGGCATCCGGCTGAGCCCCTTCGCCAATGCGAACGGTGTCAGCGACAGCAATCCGATGTCCGTCTATACGGCGGCCGTCGACATCATCGACCGCGCGGGGCTGGCCTATCTGCACATCGTCGAAGGCAAGACCGGCGGGCCACGCGATGCGGCGGCACCGCAGGACCTTGCGGCGCTGCGGGCGCGGTTCCACGGGCCGTGGATCGGCAACAACGGCTATACGCGCGAGCTTGCCGTCGAGAATGTCGAAACCGGCAAGGTTGACCTGGTGGCCTTCGGCAAGCTGTTCATCTCGAACCCCGATCTGGTGGAGCGTCTGAAGGCCGATGCGCCGCTGAACGCACCCGATCAGGCGACGTTCTACGGTGGCGATGGCAAGGGTTATACGGACTATCCCACGCTTCAGACCGCAGCAGCCTGACACAGTGAGGGGCGGCACCACCCCGTGGTGCCGCCCCTGCTTCTGCGATGCGGGCGCTATAGCTCGTCCAGTTCGCGGAACACCGCATCGCGGGTCACGCCGATATCGTCGAGTATCCTCCTGTCTGATTGTAGCAAGCGATACAGGTCGCGTCGGGCACGGCTGCGGGCCAGCGCCGCGCGCAGATACGCGACGAGCAGCGCTACCATGGCGGCCAGGGGGCGGGTGTTGGCTTGGGACAACCGGGCAACGGCTGGTCTGACGCCGGGGGCGGTCATGTCGTTTCTCCTTTTCATCTTCGTCGCGCGCCTTGTGTGGGCGCGGGGATCAGGGGCGGGCGAGGGTCAGAACGCCCTGCATGGCGTGAGGCAATGGACTGTCCTGCACCGGTCGCCCCGCCGTGACGCAGGCCAGCACCAAAAGCGCTGCGATCGCTGCGGCGAACATGCCCTGTCCCGCCTGTCCGGAACGGCCCCTGCGGGAGCCACGCGACACGGCCTTGGCGATCCGGAAGCGGATGCGCCGGGCCATCTCGCTGTCGCCGCTATACTGGCGCTCGAGCTCCCGCAGGATCAGGTTCAAATCTGCTTTCGTATGGGTCATGGCTTGGTTTCCAAAAATCTGATCAAATGACGTAGGGGCAGCTTGTACTCCCGCGACCTGGAAAAGTCGGTTGCAGCCGCGCGCCTGCCGTTGCGTCGTGTGGCGCGCTGTTGCATTCTGTTGCATGTGTCCGCGTTCAGGTGCCGCTGCGTCAGGGAAAGCTCAATATGGATGTGCCGGTCGAACTGGCGGGGCGCCTGAAACTGGCGCTCAAGGTGGTCAATCTGTCTCCCGCCGCTCTGGGGGCGGCGGTAGGCGTGGACAAGTCAGTCGTGTCGCGCTGGCTGGCGGGCAAGGTCGTGCCCAACGGCCACAACATGTCGCGCATCGCGGCCGAGATCACGCGGCGCCGCCCCGACTTTTCCGCGCTGATGTTCGAAGCACCGGGGGATGAGTTTCTTGCGGCACTCGGGCTGCACCCCGCCGAGGCCGTCGCGTCGGGTGATGGGCTGGTGCTTCCACATGGCGCGCTCGACACCGCACGACGAGAGACAACGCGGCGGGGCGCTGAATACTTCGGCCACTATGCGATGTATTACTGGTCGTTCTCGCACCCCGGCCGCATCGCCCGGATGGCATTGATGCTGCGCCCCTCGCAGCGGCTGATCGAAGCGCGCTATGGTGCAAATGAGTTCGAGTTCCGGGGCTGGGCGCTGCTGATGCTGAACCGGCTCTACATCCAGTTTGTCGAGAGGAACTACGAGGCGATGGCTTTCCTCGTGACCAACTCCGGTCAGCAGCCACAGACCCTGCGGATGACCGGAATGCTGATGGGGCCGTCGGACCGGCTGATGTCGCCCACAGCCTCGGCGGTGCTGATGCTGCGCGAGGGCGACGTGACCGGCGACGACGCGCGCGACGAGGTCGAGTTTCGCCGCAGGCAGGATTTCGACCCGATGGCGGCGGGCGACGCGGCCCCGCCCGACGTGCGCGCGGCCCTGCTCGCGCAGGTCGAGGCAATCTCGGTGAGTGACGGGAAGATTGCCCTGCTTCAGGCGCTGGAACTGCCCGGCTGACAGACTTACCCTTCGGTCGACAGGCGGATCATGTCGAAGCGGCTCAGCCCGATGTCGCGGCGCAGGCGCGCGTCAATCCGCAGCCGGTGGCGCAGTTCGGCCCGCTGACGGGCCCGTTCGCGCGCGGTCTCCAACGCATCGACAAATCGGGAGAGAACCGACCCGCCGGGCAGGCGCACCTCACGGGCAAAGCGGGTCATCGACGTGTGGGCGGTCATCGGCATATCCTCCGGCTAGTTTGTTTTCGCCAGTGGATACGCAGCGGGCAGCGCCGAAGTTTTCTTGTTCTTCAGCCAGTAACAGGAACGTGACGCGCCGTCAGCAGCCCGTCAGAACCATTGACCCGGCTCCATCAACCCAAGGTCCATCAACTGCTGTGAATGCCATTTGAAGGGGACGGAGTTGTGCCAGTGGAACGTGCGGATGTCGTACTTCGACCCGGCGTTCGACTTCAGCGCCTTGGCGGTGCGGAACGAGCAGACAGCGGTGGTAAGGTTATGGTGCCACTGACAGGCGTAGGTGTTGTATTCTTCATCATCAAAGGTAAAGTCCGGCAGCAGCTTCAGGCCGGGCTTTGCCTTGAACAGCGCGATCCGGTCAATGCGGCGGCGAGCCGGCGGCACATGCTCTTCGAACCGCCAGCGCAGGCCGCCGAAGAAATCGAGCTGCCGCTCTTTCGGGTGACCATGGTTCGCTTGGTCGTGCCGCGCCAGCGCATAGTAGCCCGACCGATCAAGATGCGCCTCTTCCAGCGAGACTGCCAACGGAAACCGGTCAAGATCGGGGGCATAAAGGTCGATCACATAGCTCAGCATCGCGTTGCGCCGTTCTTCGGCATGAAAGGCAATCAGTTCTCGGATGTTGCGCGTCTCGCAGAACGGATGAAACAGGTACTCTGCGTTGAAGCCGTAGTAGAACCAGATGCCCGGCGCTTCGGCAATCAGCCGGTTCATCGCCGCCACCAGCGCGTTTTCGGCATGCACGTCATGGTCGATGCGGTGGATCGAGCGCACGATCTCGGGATCGACGGGCAACTCCGGATGCGCCAGCAATACCACCTCGGCGAAGCCTGCAGCGAGATGATGGCGCAACGTGGTGTCCACCTCGACTGCGTCCTCCGCCAGAATTACGGCGACCGGTCCCCTGGCCAGCGCCGGGCGGTCGCCGTCCAGGAAGTTATCCAGCCCAATGTAGTGCATCTGTCCCGGTTCCTGTCCTGCGGTGGGCAGACTCCAGCAGGAGCGCCGTCATTGCAAGCGTTGCGACACGACCCCATGCGATGTAGAGACCACGCTTCAGGATGACCCGAGGGCGTGGCGGATGTCGGAATCGAAGAAGCTCTTCATCAAGACCTACGGCTGCCAGATGAACGTGTATGACAGCGAGCGGATGGCCGAGACGCTTGGCACTCAGGGCTATGTCGCGACAGACCGTGCCGAAGACGCCGACATGGTTCTGCTCAACACCTGCCACATCCGCGAGAAGGCCGCGGAAAAGGTCTATTCCGATCTTGGCCGGCTTCGCCCGTTGAAGCTGGCCAACCCGAACCTCAAGATCGCTGTTGCAGGCTGCGTCGCGCAGGCCGAAGGCGACGAGATCCTGCGCCGCGCCCCGCTGGTCGATCTTGTGGTCGGCCCGCAAAGCTATCACCGCCTGCCCGCGATGATGCAGGCCGTGGGGCAGGGGGCGCGCGCCATCGACACCGAGTTTCCGCCCGAGGACAAGTTCGACCACTTGCCCGATCGACGGATGCTCAAGGGGCCGACCGCCTTCCTGACGGTGCAGGAAGGGTGCGACAAGTTCTGCGCCTTCTGCGTCGTGCCCTACACGCGCGGGGCCGAGGTCAGCCGACCGCCCGAGCGGCTGATGGCCGAGGCCCGCGATCTGGTGGCGCGCGGGGTGCGCGAGATCACGCTGCTGGGGCAGAACGTCAATGCTTACCGTGCCGCGGGATGGACGCTGGCGCGGTTGTTGCGGGAACTGGCACGGATCGACGGGCTGGACCGGCTGCGCTACACCACCTCGCACCCGAACGACATGGAAGACGACCTGATCGCGGCGCATGGCGACGAGGCGAAGCTGATGCCCTATCTGCACCTGCCGGTGCAGTCGGGGTCCGACCGAATCCTGAAGGCGATGAACCGCAAGCACACGGCGGACCACTACCTGCGGTTGATCGAGCGCATCCGCGCCGCGCGCCCTGATATCCTGTTGTCGTCGGATTTCATCGTCGGGTTCCCGGGCGAGACGGAGGCGGATTTCGAGGCGACGATGGACCTGATCCGCGCCGTTGGCTTCGGCGCCGCCTTCAGCTTCAAGTATTCCGCCCGCCCCGGCACGCCCGCCGCCGACAGGCCCGCCGTTGCGGCCGAAGTCGCCGATGCGCGGCTCCAGAGATTGCAGGCGATGATAACCGACCAGCAGCGCGCGGCGCAGGTGGCGATGATCGGACGCGAGGTTTGTGTGCTGTACGAAAAGCCCGGTCGGTTGGAGGGTCAGATGGTTGGCAAGTCCGACCATCTGCACGCCGTACACGTCGCCGACCCCGCAGGACGGCCCGGTGATCTGGTCCGCGTTCGAATCACGGGCAGCGCCACGAACTCGCTGGCGGCGATTCCGCTGGCTTCCTGAGCAGCGAAATTCACGCCGACGACGGGTCTGTTTCCATCCGGTTGTCAATCGTGATATGCCCGAACCTTTGGATCGTGATATATAACGAAGTATGGCGATTGTGTGTTAGTATTTCGTTAACTTATGGACAACCGTAAGGCGTTTCGGCCATGATTAACCGGGGGCTATTTGACTACGACTTTGTTGAAGACGAGTTGCACCGGAGATGTTCTTTTCCAACGCATGGTAATGATTCGCGGTCGTATTCCTGACCGCCTGGCTTGTACGGAGGCGTTCGCGCCGCCGTGCAAGCCAGCCGCCACGCCGGCTCCCGGAAGTGCGCGGAGCAATGAAGCCTGACAGAACCGATGCAAGGACTTCGCCTCGATCTGCACACAAGCAGCATGTAGGACGGTGTCGCCTGCCTGGCGGGCAGAGCCGTCGACTGGCAGGGGACGAAGGGTCATGTCCAGGCCGCGCCACGGTCGAAATCCTGCGCCGATCTCTCGCCCCCGCCGGATCGCGGGCTTTCCGCCACGCGCGGCCGTTCTGCCGGATTTCGCGCCATCTGCCGCCTATCTGTCACAATCTGGAGCCATAGTTCTTGCCATGGGGTCGTGTCGGCCCCACACTTGATCTTGTGACTGCACGGCAAGAAGGCACCGAACCCACCCCGAAGCCCCATGAGAAGGAGCCATCCTTGGGCATCAGCGCGCTGACCCCCCCGTCCCGTTCGGAAGACGTCGTTGAAACGCTTCTGGAATTTCCCGACAATCGATTGCTGATTGACCTCTGCGGCGAGTTTGACCGCAACCTGGCCCAGATCGAGCACCAGACCGGCGTGCATATCCTGCGGCGGGGCAACAGACTGGCAGTCATCGGAGACAAGGGGGCGAGGGAACAGGCGGCGGCCGTGTTGCGTTCGCTCTACGCGCGGCTTGAATCGGGCAAGGGCGTGGTCGCGGGCGATATCGACGCGGGCCTTCGGATGGGCCGCCCGATGCGCGACCTGACCCGGCAGGACGAGCAGATCGAGATGTTCAAGGGCGCGAAGTACGAACTCCGCACTCGCCGCAAGTCTGTGGAACCGCGGACCGAGGCGCAGAAAGCCTATGTTGCCAACCTGTTCGATCATGAACTCGCCTTCGGCATCGGCCCGGCGGGGACCGGCAAGACCTATCTCGCCGTGGCCGTCGGGGTGACCATGCTCATCGGCGGGCATGTGGACAAGATCATCCTGTCCCGACCGGCTGTGGAAGCGGGCGAACGCCTCGGCTTCCTGCCCGGCGACATGAAGGACAAGGTCGATCCCTACATGCAGCCGCTCTATGACGCGCTGAACGACTTCCTGCCGCAGAAGCAGGTGCAGAAACTGATCGAGGAGAAGCGGATCGAGATTGCGCCGCTGGCCTTCATGCGGGGGCGCACGCTGTCGAACGCATTTTGCGTGCTGGACGAGGCACAGAACGCGACAACCATGCAGATGAAGATGTTCCTCACCCGCCTGGGCGAGGGCAGCCGCATGGTCATCACCGGCGACCGGACGCAGATCGACCTGCCGCGCGGCACCGCGAGCGGCCTTGCCGATGCCGAACGCCTGCTGAACGGTGTGAAGGGCGTCAGCTTCAACTATTTCACCGCCAAGGACGTGGTGCGCCACCCGCTTGTCGCCCGGATCATCGAGGCGTATGAGCGCGACGATGGAGCCATCGGTTGATACCGTAATCGAAGACGAGAGGTGGGAAGCGACCGGCCTTCCCGCCCTCGCCGATCGCGCGGTGTGTGCCACGCTCGATGAACTGGGCCTCGATCCGGCGGGTTACGCCATTGTCGTGATGGGTTGCGACGATGCGCGCATCGCGGCACTGAACACCGAATTCCGCGGCAAGCCTGTGCCCACCAACGTGCTGTCCTGGCCCTCCGACGACCGCGCACCGGATACCCCCGGCACCGCCCCCGAATTACCCGAAGGCGATGCTGACGATCCCGAAGAACTGGGCGATATCGCCATTGCCTGGGAAACCTGCACCCGCGAGGCGGCCGAGCAGGGCAAGACGATGGACGCCCACGTCACGCATCTTCTCGTTCATGCAACCTTGCATCTGCTGGGCTACGATCATCAGGATAATGCCGACGCGACCTTGATGGAAGGAACCGAGATCAGGGTTCTTGCCAGACTTGGGGTAGCGAACCCATATTGAGACGCTCTGAACGCAAGTGCTCCGGCAGATCCGGCGGCACCATCCAGGAAAGGACGCATGGGCAGTAGCAACGACGGGTCCGACTCCGCGCAAAGCGTGGCTGACGACCCGACCGAGGGAGGACAGCGCGGTTTCCTCAGCCGCATCTTCAGCGCCCTCAGCCCCGCTGGCGAGCAGGACGAACCGGCGGCCAGCCCCGGAACGACCGCCACCGCCCCCCAGTCCGGAAGCCTTCCCGGCATCGGCAACCTGCGCCGCCTGCGGGTCGATGACGTGGCGATCCCCAAGGTCGAGATCACGGCGGTCCCCGTGGACATCGGCAAGGACGACCTTGTGGCGGTGTTCAAGGAACACGGTTTTTCGCGCCTGCCGGTCTATGACGACACGCTCGACAAGCCGCTGGGCTTGGTGCTGCTCAAGGACTTCGCGCTGAACCACGGCTTCGGCTCCGGCAATGGCCGGTTCTCGTTGAAGAAGCTGCTCCGTCCGATTCTCTATGCGCCACCGTCGATGCCGGTCGGAGTCCTTCTGCAGAAAATGCAGAAGGACCGCGTGCACATGGCGCTGGTCATCGACGAGTATGGCGGAGTCGATGGGCTTGTTACCATCGAGGATCTGATCGAGACCGTGATCGGCGAGATCGACGACGAGCATGACGAGGAAGATGCGAAGCTCTGGCTGATGGAAAAGCCGGGCGTCTACCTTGCACAGGCGCGCGCACCGCTCGAGGAACTCGAATCCGCCATCGGCCTGCGCCTGCGAACCGACGAGGACGACGAGGAGATCGACACGCTGGGTGGCCTCGTGTTCCTGCGGACCGGCCGCGTACCGGCGCGGGGTGAGATCGTGCCCCATGAATCGGGCGCGGTGTTCGAGATTGTCGATGCCGACCCGCGCCGCATCAAGCGCCTGCGCCTGCGCCTGCCCGGAGCCGCGCCCGCGACCCCTGCCGCCCTTCCGCCACCGGCCCAAGGCTGACGGTGCGTTTCGGCTGGCCCGGACGGGCCCCAACGGGTGCGGCCTTTGGCGTTGGCGCGGTGATGGCGACAGGGCAGGTGCCCCTCGGGTTCTGGTGGCTCTCTCTGCCGGCGCTGGTGGCGTTCGTCACCCTCGTCACGCGCGCGGCCGGGACGAGGCAGGCGGCCTGGCTGGGTCTGATGGGCGGGACCGGGTATTTCGTGCTGGCGCTGAGCTGGCTGATCCAGCCCTTCCTCGTCGACCCTGTGCGCTATGCCTGGATGGCGCCCTTCGCACTTCTGGGCATGTCGGCGGGCCTTGCGCTGTTCTGGGCCGCCGCAGCGGCGCTCGCCGTGCGCCTAGCGCGCAACCGGGCGCTTGGCTTCGCCCTGACGCTCGCGCTGGCCGAGTTCCTGCGCGGCCATGTCCTGACCGGATTTCCCTGGGCGCTGATCGGCCACATCTGGATCAACACGCCGCTCGCCCAGACCGCAGCGGTGCTCGGACCGAGCGGCGTGACATTGCTCACCCTTCTCGCCGCCGCCCTTCCCGTGGCCCTGCGCGGGCGGGGCCTCGCCCTTTCTGGCGCACTTCTGGCGGCGATGACCGGCTTCGGCCTCTGGCGGCTGGCGCAGCCGGATCCCGCTGACAGCCCCATAACCCTGCGCCTGGTGCAGCCGAATGCCTTGCAGACGCTGAAATGGGATCCCCAGATGGCGCGGGTCTATTTCGACCGCCTGCTCGCCTTCACGGCCACCGACAGCATCCCGCGCCCCGATCTGGTCATCTGGCCCGAAACCTCGGTTCCCTATCTGCTGGAACGGAACCCCGAACTGGCGGATATCATTGCCGCCGCCGCGCAGGGCGCGACCACGATCTTCGGCGTCCAGCGCGAGGAAGGTCTGCGCTACTACAACAGCCTCGTCGTGCTCGACCCCGACCGAAGGGTCGCGGCGCGCTATGACAAGCACCACCTCGTGCCCTTCGGCGAATACATCCCGGCGGGTGATCTGGCTTTCGGTCTGTTCGGGTTGACGGCCTTTGCCGCGCGTCAGGGCAACGGGTATTCGCCGGGCAGCGGCCCGGCGGTTCTCGATCTCGGCCCCTTTGGTCATGTGCTGCCGCTGATCTGCTACGAGGCGGTCTTTCCGCAGGATCTGCTGAATGCGCCCGGCCGCGCCGACTGGATCCTCCAGATCACCAACGATGCCTGGTTCGGCACACTGACCGGACCCTACCAGCATTTCGCGCAGGCGCAGCTGCGGGCCATCGAACAGGGCCTGCCGCTGATCCGCGTGGCCAATACCGGCGTCTCCGGCGTGATCGACGCAAAGGGCCGGGTGCGTGCCACCATCCCGCTGGGGCAGGCGGCATTCCTCGACACCCCGCTCCCCGGTCCGCTTGCCATCACACCCTACGCCCGCTTCGGCGAAGTGCCGTTCCTGCTGCTGCTTGCCGGGCTTGCCCTGGCCCTGGGTCTGTCTGCCCGCCGCCTGCCCACTTGACCCGGCAGGGCCGGACCGATAACCCCGACCTTAACGACCGTCACAACGGCTTCCTGGCGTGACGGGATCAATTCAACGGAGCACGTCCCATGCCACGTCAGTCCTACGTCTTCACGTCCGAGTCCGTCTCGGAGGGCCATCCCGACAAGCTTTGCGACCGCATCTCGGATTCCGTGCTCGACGCCTTCCTGCGAGAAGAGCCGAACGCGCGCGTCGCCTGCGAGACTTTCGCTACGACCGGCATGGTGGTCATCGGCGGCGAGGTCGGCCTGTCCGATCAGGACCGCCTGAAGCACTTCATGGGTTCGATCGCACAGATCGCCCGCGATGCGATCAGGGACATCGGGTACGAACAGGAAAAGTTCCACTGGAACACCTGCCACGTGCTCAACTTCCTGCACGAACAGTCCGCCCATATCGCGCAAGGCGTGGACCGCGACGGAGCGGGCGATCAGGGCATCATGTTCGGCTATGCGGTGAACGAGACGCCCGAGCTGATGCCCGCACCGATCCAGTATGCCCATGCCATCCTGCGACGCCTTGCCGAGGCGCGCAAATCGGGCAGCGAACCGACCCTGCGCCCCGACGCAAAATCGCAGCTTTCGGTGCGCTACGAAGGCGGCAAGCCGGTGGAGGTGACATCCATCGTGCTGTCCACCCAGCATGCGCTGGAAAGCCAGACGTCAGCAGACATCCGCGCCATCGTGGAACCCTATATCCGCGAGGTGCTGCCGTCGGGCTGGATCACCGAAAAGACCGAATGGCACGTGAACCCCACCGGCACCTTCGTCATCGGCGGGCCGGACGGAGACGCGGGCCTCACCGGCCGCAAGATCATCGTCGACACCTATGGCGGCGCCGCGCCGCATGGCGGCGGGGCCTTCTCGGGGAAAGACCCGACCAAGGTGGACCGCTCGGCGGCCTATGCCGCGCGGTATCTGGCCAAGAACGTGGTCGCGGCGGGCCTGGCCGAGCGCTGCACGCTGCAGGTCAGCTACGCGATCGGCGTAGCGAGGCCGCAATCGATCTATGTCGATACCCACGGCACGGGACTGGTGCCCGACGAACGGATCGAAGACGTGATCGGCAAGGTCATGGATCTTACGCCGCGCGGCATCCGCACACATCTCGGCCTGAACAAGCCGATCTATGCCCGCACCTCGGCCTACGGTCATTTCGGCCGTGCGCCGGAAGCGGATGGCGGCTTCAGCTGGGAAAAGACCGACCTCGTCGAGGCGCTGAAACAGGCGGTCTGACGCGGGACCGCCGGGCGCGGGGGCATCGAGCCCCCTTGCCCGGCGCTGCCGCCGACACCCCCTCGCCGTTGACCGCGGACCTGCCCGGGCCTAGACCCGAAGACTACGCAAGGGGGCCAACATGCCGAAGACCGATGTTTCAGGGCTCACGCAGCTTGGTAGCAGCACCACGCTTCCCGCCTCGCCCGAAGCGGCAGTTCTGGAGCGTGTTCCCTTCGGTCATGCAGGCAGCCTTGGCGTGGTGCGCTTTACAGCGCCCGAGTTCACGTCGCTTTGCCCGATGACGGGACAGCCGGACTTTGCCCATATCGTGATCGACTACATCCCGGGCGATTGGCTGGTCGAAATCGAAGTCGCTGAAGCTTTTCCTGCATAGTTTCCGCAACCACGGTGCTTTCCACGAGGATTGCACGATGGATATCGCGAAACGGCTCGTTGACACGCTGTCACCGGTCTGGCTTCGGATCGGGGCCTACTGGTATCCGCGCGGCGGCATCCCGATCGACGTGTTCTGGCAGTCCGGCAGCCCGCCCGAAGGTGCCTGGGTGCCGGATCAGGGCGTCTCACCCTATCGTGGACGGGGTTGACCGGCGGCGGTGCTGCGGCTTGACGCTCCATTCACCCCCCGGTAAGGCGACGCGATGACCACCGAAACCCCGCCCGACGATGCGCCGGAATGGCGCAATTTCTACGGACGCCGCTTCGGCAAGACCCTGCGCCCGACGCAGAAGGCCTACCTGGCCCGCGACCTCGAGCAGCTTCGCCCCCTCGGCATCCAGAAATGGGAAAACCCGAAGCGCCTGCCGCTCGACCTGACCGCGATCTTCGGCGACGCCCGGCCCGTCTGGCTGGAAATCGGCTTCGGCGGCGGCGAACACATGGTGCACATGGCCGCAAGCTACCCGCAGATCGGCCTGATCGGCTGCGAGCCTTTCATCAACGGCGTGGCGATGCTTCTGGGCAAGATCCGTGCGGCGGGTGTCGGCAACCTTGCCATCCACCCCGGCGACGTGCGCGATCTGTTCGACGTGCTCCCGCCGGCCTCGGTCGCAAGGGCCTTCCTGAACTATCCCGACCCCTGGCCGAAACGCCGCCACCATCGCCGGCGCTTCGTGACCGAAGACCACCTGCGCCCGCTCGCCCGGGTGATGCAGCCGGGGGCCGAGTTCCGGGTTGCGACAGACATCCCCGACTATATGCGCCAGACACTGGCCGAGGTGCCGAAGGCAGGCTTCACCCTCGTCTCCCACGGGCCGACCGCATGGGAAGACTGGCTGTCCACCCGCTACGAGCAGAAGGCGCTGCGCGAAGGCCGCGTGCCGGACTACGCGACCTTTCGCCGGACCTGAGCGGGCACGCGTCTTCGAAATCTGTCGCGCGCGGCCGAAACGCATTGGTCGAAATCGGCTCACGCGATGAAAGATCCGATCGGACCGGTCTAACCTTATGATTTTCCGCATGTCGGGCAGGAGAACCGCTCCACACCAATCCCGGATTTGCTCAATCCGCTGGACCGCCTCCGTTCGTTTCGATAAGCCTCGGCCCGCAGAATTCCGCGAGGTTTCCATGTCCGGTTCCGGCCCAGCCCTACCCATGACCGCCCACCGCTCCGGCCCCCTCACGGGGCGGGCCGAAGTGCCGGGCGACAAGTCGATCAGCCACCGCGCGCTGATCTTCGGAGCGATGGCGGTGGGCGAGACGAAAATCACCGGGCTGCTGGAAGGGCAGGACGTGCTCGACACGGCCAAGGCGATGCGCGCCTTCGGGGCGGAGGTGACGCGGCAGGGTGACGGGGCCTGGTCGGTGCATGGCGTGGGGGTGGGCGGCTTTGCCGAGCCTGCCGACGTGATCGACTGCGGCAATTCCGGCACCGGGGTGCGCCTGATCATGGGCTGCATGGCGACCACCGCGATGACCGCGACCTTCACCGGCGACGCCTCATTGCGCAAGCGCCCGATGGGCCGTGTCACCGACCCGCTGTCGCTTTTCGGCGCGCAGGCCTTTGGTCGCAACGGGGGGCGGCTGCCGATGACGGTGGTGGGCGCTGCGAACCCGGTCCCGGTGCGCTACGCGACCCCCGTCGCCTCGGCACAAGTGAAATCGGCGATCCTGCTCGCCGGCCTGAACGCCCCCGGCCAGACCGTGGTGATCGAACGCGAGGCAACGCGCGACCACTCTGAACGGATGCTCGTGGGCTTCGGCGCGCAATTGCAGGTCGAACGCACGACCGAGGGCAACGTCATCACGCTGACAGGCCAACCCGAACTTCGTCCGCAGACAGTCGCCGTGCCGCGCGACCCGTCTTCGGCGGCCTTCCCGGTCTGTGCCGCGCTGATCGTCGAAGGGTCCGATATCTTCGTGCCCGGCGTCAGCCAGAACCTGACGCGCAACGGCCTCTACATCACGCTGGCCGAGATGGGGGCGGACATCGAGTTCCAGAACCCGCGCGAGGAGGGCGGCGAACCGGTGGCCGACCTGCGCGTGCGCTTCGGCCCGCTGACGGGCATCGAGGTGCCGCCTGAACGTGCCCCGTCGATGATCGACGAATACCCGATCCTGTCGGTCGTGGCGTCGTTTGCCTCCGGGACCACGGTGATGCGCGGCGTGCGGGAACTGCGCGTGAAGGAAAGCGACCGGATCGACGCCATGGCGCGGGGGCTGGAGGCTTGCGGTGTGCGGGTCGAGGAAGACGAGGATACGCTGATCGTGCATGGCATGGGTCCGGGCGGCGTGCCGGGCGGGGCCACCGCGAAAACCCATCTCGATCACCGCATCGCGATGAGCTTCCTGATCTGCGGGATGGCGGCGAAGCGGGCGGTCTCGGTCGATGACGCGGCGCCGATCACCACCAGCTTTCCGATCTTCGAGGGGCTGATGACCCGCCTTGGCGCGACGCTCAGCGCGGGCTGATCCGTCGGACGGGGGGCCGTCTGCCCCCCGCACCCCCCGAGGATATTTCTCCAAGATGAAAGCCCGTCAGTCCAGTGGCCGCTCGCCGATGCGTTGCGCGACCATGACGAGGTAACCATCGGGATCCTGCACGAGGAACTCGCGCTGGCCGCCCTGACGGTCGCCCCAGTGCCGCCAGCGCTCGCGCGGCTCGACGTAGAAGGGCAGGCCTGCCGCGCTTACCGCGTGCGCCAGCGCGTCCGCGTCGCTGACATAGACCTGGAACACCACGCCGCGACCGAAGGGGCGCTCCATCGGCCCCACCTCCCAGTCGCCGTCGCGCGGATACATCATCATCTGCGCGCCGTCGGGATGCTCGAGATAGACGAACTCCTGCTCCGGCCGGGAATAGGCGATGCGGAAGCCGAGCGGGCCGGTCCAGAAGGCGAGACTCTCCTGCAGATCGGTGACAAGGAATTCGGGCATTCCCATCGCCCAGGTCTTCGGTGGTGCGCCGGTGATCATCGGTCCCTCGCGGTTTGACAGGCGGCCAGCGTTAGGCAACAACACCCCCCGAGGCAAGGGAGTGCCACATGACGTTCACGGTGGCCATCGACGGCCCGGCGGCGGCCGGAAAAGGCACCATCGCGCGGGCCGTGGCGCGCCATTTCGGGTTTGCCTTCCTTGACACCGGGTTGCTCTACCGGGCCGTGGGCGCGAAGGGCGGCGATCCGCTGGTGGCAGCCCAAACCCTGACCGAGGCCGAGCTATCCCGCGACGATCTGCGCACCGCCGAAGCCGGACAGGCCGCCAGTAGGGTGGCCGCGATCCCGCAGGTGCGGGCGGCACTCGTTGAATTCCAGCGGCGCTTCGCCCGGGCGCGGGGCGGGGCGGTGCTCGACGGGCGCGACATTGGCACGGTGATCTGTCCCGATGCCGAAGTGAAGCTGTACGTCACCGCAAGCGAGGCCGTCCGCGCCCGCCGCCGCTGGCTCGAACTGGGGGGCGAGGCGAGCGGTCTGAGGCTGGACGAGATGATCGCCGATCTGCGCGTCCGCGATGCGCGCGACGCTACCCGCGCCACCGCCCCGCTGAAACCCGCGCCGGATGCGATCCTGCTCGACACCTCCGATATGACTGTCGACGATGCCGTGACGCGCGCCATCTCCATCGTTGCCGCGCGGCTTGCCGCAACGGGCGGGGCCGACTGAGCGCGCGGCGCCGTGCCGGACCGGGCGCGCGCGCTCAGCGCCGCCGCGCCGATCCGGCCAACGCCGCCAGCCCCAGACCGGGGACGGCCAGCAGTACCAGTGCCACAAGGCCGAAGGGCAGCATCGAGAAGGACGATCCGGAGGCGACCCCGGTTGCGATCATAACGGCCCCCAGCATGGCGAAGACGATCGCCACCCACCGCCAGGGCCGCACGGGCCAGAGGAACCCCAGCCCGCAGCAGGCCGCAAGCGCCGCCGGGTAGCCGAGGGTCCAGAACTGTGGCGCATCCCAGGGTTCGGCCCGGCCGCTGGCCGCGACCACCCAGCCCCAGATCACACCCCCCGCAAGGACGCTGGACATCGCCGCCCGGCCATCCCGTTGCATCTGCCGCCACCTCTTGCCAGACCCTGGCCGAGTGAAGCAGAAAATGCGGCCGCTGTCAGGATGCGCGCGCGTTCCGCCTTGCCAATCCGGCCCGATGCGCCTATACGCGCAGCCGTCGAACAGGCCGAAAGAGCCGGGATACATGAGGACTGCAGGGTCGGGATCAACTCCGGCCCTTGTTGTTTTCCGGGCGTATCCTCTCGCCGGCAGGACCAACGCAAGACCGGCGGAGCCAACCGCATGGCCAGCGAAATGACGTGAAAAGGAAAACTGACCGTATGTGCGCTAAAGCAACCATGGAAGAATTCGAAGCCCTCCTGAAGGAGAGCCTCGAGATCGACACCCCCGAAGAAGGTTCGGTGGTGAAGGGCAAGGTCATCGCCATCGAGGCGGGCCAGGCCATCATCGACGTCGGCTACAAGATGGAAGGCCGCGTCGACCTCAAGGAATTTGCCGACCTCGGCGGCAACGCCGACATCGCCGTGGGCGATGAGGTCGAGGTCTATCTCGACCGTGTCGAGAACGCCAAAGGCGAAGCGGTCATCAGCCGCGACAAGGCCAAGCGCGAAGAAGCCTGGGACCGTCTGGAAAAGGCCTATGCGAACGAGACCCGCGTCGACGGCGCGATCTTCGGCCGCGTCAAGGGCGGCTTCACGGTGGATCTCGGCGGTGCCGTGGCCTTCCTGCCGGGCAGCCAGGTCGACGTGCGCCCGGTGCGCGATGCGGGCCCGCTGATGGGCATGAAGCAGCCGTTCCAGATCCTGAAGATGGACCGTCGCCGCGGCAACATCGTCGTGTCGCGCCGCGCGATCCTGGAAGAAAGCCGCGCCGAACAGCGCGCCGAGGTGATCTCGAACCTGACCGAAGGCCAGGTCGTCGACGGCGTGGTCAAGAACATCACCGAATACGGGGCCTTCGTTGACCTCGGCGGCGTGGACGGACTGCTGCACGTCACCGACATGGCGTGGCGCCGCGTCAACCATCCGTCGGAGATCCTTGCGATCGGCGAGACCCTGAAAGTTCAGGTCATCAAGATCAACAAGGAAACCCATCGCATCTCGCTCGGCATGAAGCAGCTTCAGGCCGATCCGTGGGATGCCGTGGAAACTGCCTATCCGCTGGGGTCGGTCCACAAGGGCCGCGTCACGAACATCACCGATTACGGTGCCTTCGTGGAACTCGAAGCGGGGGTCGAGGGCCTTGTCCACGTCTCGGAAATGTCCTGGACCAAGAAGAACGTCCATCCCGGCAAGATCGTCTCCACCTCGCAGGAGGTGGATGTCATGGTGCTGGAGATCGACAGTGCGAAGCGTCGTGTCAGCCTCGGCCTGAAGCAGACGCAGCGCAACCCGTGGGAGGTTTTCGCGGAAACCCACCCGGTCGGCTCGACCATCGAAGGCGAGGTCAAGAACATCACCGAATTCGGTCTGTTCGTCGGTCTCGACAACGATATCGACGGCATGGTGCACCTGTCGGACCTGTCCTGGGATCAGCGCGGCGAAGATGCCATCCAGAACTACCGCAAGGGCGACACGGTGAAAGCCGCCGTCACCGAGGTGGATGTCGAGAAGGAGCGTATCTCGCTGTCCGTCAAGGCTCTGGGCGATGACAGCTTCACCGATGCGGTCGATGGCGTGAAGCGCGGCTCGATCGTCACCGTCACCGTGACGGCGATCGAGGAAGGCGGGGTCGAAGTGGAGTATAACGGCGCGAAGTCGTTCATCCGCCGCTCGGACCTGTCGCGCGACCGGTCGGAACAGCGCCCCGAGCGCTTCCAGATCGGCGATCACATCGACGCGCGCGTGACCAACATCGACCCGAAGACCCGCCGACTGGGTCTGTCGATCAAGGCGCGCGAGATCGCGGAAGAGAAGGAAGCGGTCGAACAGTACGGCTCGTCCGATTCGGGCGCGTCGCTGGGCGACATCCTCGGCGCGGCGCTGAAAGCGACCGACAAGGGCTGATCGGCCCCTCCAGGCTGTGGATAACGGGGCTCCGCCGCATGGCGGGGCCCCATCCTTTTGCGCCAACCGCTGCCAAGCGCATGTCCGGGCAGGGTTTTCCTGTTTGTGCGACGGGAATCTTTCCCTATAGTCCATCGGAGAACATGTGGCGGCGCTGCGCCCGACCACAGGGGGGACATGATGATCCGGTCGGAACTGATCCAGAAGATCGCGGATGAAAACCCGCACCTGACGCAGCGCCATGTCGAGCGCATCGTCAATACCGTGTTCGAAGAGATCATCGAGGCGCTGGCCAAGGGTGATCGCGTGGAACTGCGCGGCTTCGGCGCATTCTCGGTCAAGGCCCGCGACGCGAGGCTTGGGCGGAACCCAAGGACGGGCGAGTCCGTTGAGGTTGACCAGAAGAATGTGCCGTTCTTCAAGACCGGAAAGCTGCTGCGCGACCGTCTGAACGGCAAGTGAACCCCAAGGGGGCGGAACGGCGATGCTGCGATTCCTGAAATATGTGGCCCTCGTGCTGCTGGCCGTGGCCATCGTGACCGCCGCCGTCGCAAACCGCGACCCTGTAACGCTCCGCGCCCTGCCGCCCGACATGGGGCTGTTCCTCGGCTTCACCTGGGCGGTTGAACTGCCGCTCTTCCTCGTCATCCTCGGCAGTATCGGCGTGGGGCTGCTGATCGGGTTCTTCTGGGAATGGGCGCGCGAGACCAAGCACCGATCCACCGCCAGCACCAAGTCGCGCGAGGTGGCGCGGCTGGAGCGCGAGGTCGCGCGCCTGCGCGACGCCAAGGCGGAACCCGAGGACGACGTGCTGGCGCTGCTCGAAAACAAGCGCAAGGCCGGGTAGCCACGTGCCGTCCATCCGCGTCAAGATCTGCGGCCTGCGTACGCCGGCTGATGTCGATGCCGTGGCGCGCGCCGGTGCTGCCTATGCGGGCTTCGTCTTCTTCGCGAAGTCGCCGCGCAATCTGACGCTGCCCGAGGCGCGGCTCGCGGCACTGAGCGCACCGGAAGGGTTGGCGAAGGTGGCGCTGGTCGTGGATGCCGATGACACGACGCTTGATGCGATCATCGACGCCGTCCCGCTCGACATGCTGCAGCTTCACGGCCACGAGACGCCAGACCGCGTGGCCCAAGTGCGCGCCCGCTACGGCCTTCCGGTGATGAAGGCGCTTGGCGTGGCGGATGAGGGTGACCTGCCGGCGATCATCGAGTTCTCGACTGTCGCCGACCAGTTGCTGATCGACGCAAAGCCCCCGCGCGGGGCAGAGTTGCCGGGGGGCAACGGCCTTTCCTTCGACTGGCGGCTGATCGCCAAGCGCCGCTGGCTGCGCCCTTGGATGCTTGCCGGGGGGCTGACGGCGGAGAATGTTGCCGAAGCGGTCAGGCTGACCGGCGCGACACAGGTGGATGTATCGTCCGGTGTCGAAAGCAGGCCGGGCGTGAAGGACCACGCCCGGGTCGCCGCGTTCATGGCTGCTCTCAACGGAACGTGAGCCTGTCTTGGCTCACGTCGATCTTCCTGCTGCGATCAGGCGTTCTTGCGGCGCTTCAGGACCGCAAATCCCGCAAGGGCGGTCACCAGCATCAGGCCGCCGGCGGGCAGCGGCACGGGGGCCACGTCAACGTCGTCCGAGACCCGGAAGGCATAGTTCACATACTCGGTCTGGTTCGTCAGATGGTCATAGATCAACGCGCTGTAGGCCGATTGATAGCACTCGGTTCCGGCAATCGCGCAGCCATTGTATCCCAGTCCGGTGCTGTCATATGAGAAGTCCTGTGCGGCAGGCGTTCCGCCCGTGGCATAGGCGACGTCATCGCCCCAGCCGTCCAGCCATGCGGAAAAGTTGATGTCGTCCACCAGGCTGCTGACCGTCGAGATGACATAGTCGGCGGCCGTGCCGCCGAACAGGTAGGCCGCTGCCTCCTGTCCGGTGAAGACCGCAGGGTTGTTCTGCCAATACAGCGCCCCGGTCGGATCCTGCTCGAACGACGGCGAAACAGTCCACGACCCGACGTAAGTGTAAGTTGCGGCCGAAGCAGACAAGCCTTGTGCCGCCAGAAGCATTCCGGCAGCAATCGCGATCTTCACGCTCATCAGACCCTCCTAGGTCAGGTACTCATTACGACACCATCCTGATAGCAAGACGCGGGGGGAACTGTCACCAAGATTCTGGATTAACATATTATATTCAATAATTTAAAGACGATATGAACAACTTGAGATGCCTTGTTTTCAAACGCAATCTGCCGGACGGGCCGCCGTTTCGAACCCTTTCCTTTGCCACTGCGCGGGACTAAATCAGGAAATGAAACTGCACAGGGTGTGCCCATGCCGGAAGATCTTATCAACAGCTACATGACCGGCCCGGACGAACAGGGCCGCTTCGGACAATTCGGTGGCCGCTTCGTCAGCGAAACACTGATGCCGCTGATTCTCGAGCTGGAAGAGCGCTACGAACACGCCAAGACCGATCCTGCGTTCTGGGCCGAAATGCACGATCTGTGGACCCACTACGTCGGCCGACCATCGCCGCTCTACCATGCGGAGCGTCTGACGGCGCTGCTTGGAGGCGCCAAGATCTACATGAAGCGCGATGAGCTGAACCACACCGGCGCGCACAAGATCAACAACGTGCTGGGGCAGATCATCCTCGCCCGCCGCATGGGCAAGACCCGCATCATCGCCGAGACGGGCGCGGGCCAGCACGGCGTGGCGACCGCCACCGTCTGCGCCAAGTTCGGGCTGAAATGCGTGGTCTACATGGGCGCGCATGACGTCGAACGGCAGGCGCCAAACGTGTTCCGGATGCGCCTGCTCGGGGCCGAGGTGATCCCGGTCACCTCGGGTCGCGGCACGCTGAAGGATGCGATGAACGACGCGCTGCGCGACTGGGTGACCAATGTGCGCGACACGTTCTATTGCATCGGCACGGTCGCCGGTCCGCATCCCTACCCTGCCATGGTGCGCGACTTCCAGTCGATCATCGGCAAGGAAGCCAAAGCGCAGATGATGGAACGTGAGGGCCGACTGCCCGACACGATCATCGCCGCCATCGGCGGGGGGTCGAACGCGATGGGCCTCTTCTTCCCGTTCCTCGACGACAAGACTGTGCGGATCATCGGGGTCGAAGCCGGCGGAAAGGGCGTCGATGACCGGATGGAGCATTGCGCCAGCCTGACCGGCGGCCGCCCCGGCGTGCTGCATGGCAACCGCACCTACCTTCTTCAGGATGCCGACGGCCAGATCCTCGAAGGCTACTCGATTTCCGCAGGTCTCGACTATCCGGGGATCGGTCCCGAACATTCCTGGCTTCACGATGTCGGTCGTGCGGAATATGTCAGCATCACCGACAAGGAGGCGCTGGAGGCGTTTCAGCTCTGTTGCCAGCAGGAAGGGATCATCCCGGCTCTGGAACCGAGCCATGCATTGGCCCATGTGATGAAGATCGCCCCCGGCTTGCCGAAGGATCACCTCATCATCATGAATATGTGCGGCCGGGGCGACAAGGATATCTTCACCGTGGCGCGGCACCTCGGATTCGACATGAAGATCTGAACGAAAAGGGGACAGACCCGTGGTCGTGTCCCCTAAACCTTCAGCCGATGCCGCACAACGCTGCGCGAAACCCTTTGAAAATGCTTTCGTCTTTCCCTGCCTGGGGTTTAAGCCCGCAAACCTTGGGTTGATGCGCCCGGTCCTAAACCGCGGCTCGATGGCGCGTCGGCCCCGGATCGTCCCTTCTGGTCCCGCCGCATCGACAGGCGGCGTGAACCCGAAAGGACCGAACAGATGAAACCGATCCTCACCCAGGCTGCACTCGCTGCGCTGACCGCCACCGGGGCGCTGGCCGCGCTCCCCGCCGCTACTCCGCCGCGGGACGTGCCTGCCATTACCTCTGCGGCCATCCCAGGGCCCATTTTCGAGGCCCGTCGCGGCCGGGGGGCCGACGATCCGACGGGCCATACCCGGCGAGGGCGCGGTGCCGACGATCCGGTCGGTCACGGCTGATCATCCCCCAGGGCCGGCAGCCATTCGCGCCGCCGGCCACCTTCGCCCGGATAAACCTTCGTTTATCCGCCCCAACCGGCGGCCTATGCCTTGCGGTGTAAACCCCCGCTGCATGGTCGCGCCCAAAATCTTGCCATCATCTGGCGGCATCCCGCAGCCATTGCATCCCACAGACAGGAAGACTCCCATGAAACGCTCACTCACCCTTGCCGTCCTCTTCGCCATCACCGGCGGCGCGGCCCTTGCCGAGATCAACGTCGACAGCCTTGTCGCCGACTATCAGGCACAGGGCTTCACCCGGATCGAGGTCCGCAACGGCCTGACCCAGACCAAGGTCGAGGCAATCCGTGGCACCGAGAAGCTGGAGGTCGTGCTGGACCGCGCGACCGGTTCGGTGCTGAAATCCGAAACCGGAACCGTCGATCCCTTCGAGAACACCAGCCCCGGTGTTTCGATCCGCGACCGCAACCGCGACTTCGTTCGCAGCGCTTCGGCCGGTGACGACAGTTCCGGCACTGACAGTGCAGATGACGAAAGTGCCGACGACGACAGCCAGGATCATGCGTCGGGCAGCGATGACGGTGCCGGACATGATGCCGGTGACGATCATGGCGGCGACGACGGGCATGACAGCAGCGGCAGCGCAGCGACAGCTCTGACCACGAGAGCTCTGACCACGACAGCGAAGGCCACGACGGCGGCAACAGCGGCGGTGGCGACAGCAGCGGCAGTGGCAGCAACGACGACTGAAAGAGCCGGTCGACCGGCGCACCTGCGCCTAGGGCCCGTGTCGCGCTTGCCGCGCGCGGGCCCTTCGCCGATACTCCGGGCGTTCGCGCCCATATATGGGGAGAGGGGCTTATGCTCCGACGCACTCTTATCCTTGGCCTCGCGCTGTCGTCTGCCTGCGCCTGGCCTGTCCTTGCCCAGGATGTCGTGGCCGATATCACGGCACAACTGCACGACCAGGGATTCGCACAGGTCGAGACGCAGCGCACCCTGCTCGGCCGGACCCGCATCCTCGCCACCAGCGACATCGGGACGCGCGAGATCATCGTCAACGCCAACACCGGCGAGATCCTGCGCGACCTCTGGCAATCCGCCGACGGCGACAGCGACCTCCGCGTGCTGAACCGCGAAACGTCGGCGAGTTCCGGATCGGGCCGCAGTTCCGGCTCGTCCGATGACAACCGCGGCAGCGACGGCGGCCGCTCGGGCAGTTCAGGCAGCGACGATGGGGGCGGCGACGGGTCCGATTCGCATGGCGGTTCCGGAAGTGACGATTCCGGCGGCGGCACCTCTGGCGGAGGCTCGAACAGCGGCAGTTCCGGCTCCGGCAGCGGCAGCTCTGGCTCCGGCGGCAGCTCCGGGTCGGGCTCCGGCGGCAGCGACGGGTCGGGGAATGGGGGCAGCGACGATGGTGGCAGCAAGGATGACTAAGCCGGCCATCAACCGAAGCCGCCTGCGGGACATGGCATGACAGGCCGGATCGTTGTCAGCCTGATCCTCCTGATCCAGGTGGTGTGCTCCACCTTTTTCGTGTCCGACATCCTTGCCTCGGTGTTCGGCATCCGCGCCACGCCGATCAGCTGGCAATCGCGCGAACTGATCGAGATCGGCGCGGCGGTCGGCCTGATCCTCGGGCTCGTCCTGGGGGCCATCGCGCTGCGCTCTTCCATGCGCGCGCGCAACCGGGCCGAGGAAAGCCTGCGCCGTGCCTCAGGCGCGTTCATGGACCTGCTCGAGGAGCGCTTCACGGAGTGGGGTCTGACCCCCGCCGAGCGCGACGTGGCCCTTTTCGCAATCAAGGGCATGTCCACCGCCGAGATTGCGGGCCTCCGCTCCACCTCGGAAGGCACGGTCAAGGCCCAGACCAACGCAATCTATCGCAAGGCCGGTGTCACCGGTCGCCCGCAGCTGCTCAGCCTTTTCATCGACGATCTGATGCGCGATGACCTCGGCCTTCGTCCGCCGCTGGAACAGCCCGAGCCGATGCGCGCCAGAGGCTGAACGCCGCCATACAGTTTCTTGAAATGGGACAGTATGGGCTGAACCCGGTCATTGCCCCAAAGGCCGGAAGGCTTCGCCAATTCGCCATGAATATGCCCGTGCGGGGTCGCGCCCCGACCCTGAAAGCGCCCACGCGGCAGGGTCATTCAAGGCTCGAAACCAATTGTGACCTGGAGCTTTTCATGACAACTCAAAACTTTACCCGTGCAGCGCTCGCCGCCGCGTTTCTCTTCGCAGCGGGCGCGGCGCAGGCCGCCGTGCTGCATGACGATAACTTCACCGATGGATCCAACGCGACCGACTACCGCGGCGTCGGGACATTCGATGTCACGTCTCTTGAAGCCGCGCCGCGCACGGCGGCGTTTTCCTTCATCCTCTTCGGCGCGCGCAGCGTCGACGGCCTAAATGGCTGGGACGATGTCTACAGCTTCGCGCTCAACGGCGTGACGCTGTTCAAGGCCAGCTTCAACCTCGGCGGCGGTGGCGACAATGCGGTGCTCGAAAATCCCGCTGGTTTCTTGTCCAACCCGATTTCCGGTCCCTACTTCCAGGGCGGCACGGCAACCGTCAGCGGTTTCGTCGATCTGGCCGCAGGAACAAACACCTTCACCTTCGGGTTCTCGTCTCCGGGTCCGAACAATGGCGGCAATCAGGGTCTTGGCGACGAATCCTGGGGCGTGAACCAGTTCGTCGTGGCGGACGCCCCCGCAGCCGTGCCCCTGCCCGCAGCCCTGCCGTTGCTTGGCGCAGCCCTTGCGGGCCTTGGCTTCATCGCCCGCCGCCGTCGGGCCTGATCCAGCGGACTGTCCGGGCCGCGCTTCGGCGCGGCCCGTCGGTCAGCCATCCACTGCATAGAGCCGGAGTATGTCCAGCGGCACGATCTCCAGCGTGCGCAGGTGGGTGGCGGAAAGCCGAACCCTCGGTGCGGCCCCTTCCTCATGCGCCTGCAGGAAACGCGCGGCGCACAGGCACCACTGGTCGCCCGGCGTCAGCCCAGCGAAGTTGAACTCCGGCCGCGGCGTCGAAAGATCGTTCCCCAGATACTTCGACAGCGCCAGAAACTCTGCCGTCATCAACGCGCAGACGGTATGCACACCCCGGTCCATCGGTCCGGTATCGCAGCACCCGTTGCGGAAGAACCCCGTCAGCGGCTCACGCGAACAGTCCGCAAGCGCCCCCCCGAGGACATTGGTCGAAGCGTCCTTCATTTCCGTCCTGCCTCCTGACCTACGGCACGGCTGACAGCAGCAGGAATACCACGAAGATCGCCAGATGAACCGCCCCTTGCAGCACCGTCGTCCGACCCGTTCCCAGCGTCAGCGAGCTGACGAACAACGTCAGCACAAGAAGCACCATGTTCTCGTCCGCCAGCCCCAGGATCAGCTGCTGGTCGGCCACCAGCGAAACGACGGCCACCGTCGGGATCGTCAGCCCGATGCTCGCCACCGCCGATCCCAGCGCAAGGTTCATGCTGCTTTGCAACCGGTTGCCGAAGGCCGCCTTCACCGCCGCCATCCCTTCGGGCAGCAGCACGACGCCAGCGATCACCACACCGACGAAGGCCTGCGGCAGCCCCGCGCCCAGCACAGCCGTCTCCAGCGGCTTGGACAGCAGCTTTGCCAGAAGAACCACCGTGGTCAGCGCAACCAGCAGCAGGAACAGGCTGGCGATCGAAGTGCGGGTCGAAGGCCGATCCAGATCGGAAACCACATCCGGCCCGCCCATCCCCTTGACGTCCAGAAAATACTCCCGGTGACGGATCGTCTGGACAAAAACGAACACCAGATAGAGTGTCAGTGACACCGCCCCGATCACGATCAACTGGCTCGAGGAATAGATCGGCCCCCGCGCCGCCTCGGTGAAATTGGGCATGACCAGCGACAGCACGGCAAGCGTGCCCAGCACGCCCAGAGTGGCCGAGGCGCCGTCGATGCGAAAGGTTTGCTCGTGATGCTTCTGCGCCCCCACCACAAGGCACAGGCCCACCACGCCGTTCAACACGATCATCACGGCGGCAAAGACCGTATCTCGCGCCACGGCGTTGCTTCCCGGCGTCTCTGAAATCAGGATCGACACGATCAGCGCGACCTCGATCACCGTCACGGCGACCGCCAGCAGGATCGAGCCGAACGGCTCGCCCAGCCGCAGCGCCAGAACTTCGGCATGATGCACGGCGGCAAAGACTGATCCCGCCAGCAGCACCGCTGCTGCCACCAGCACCCAGCCCGCATCGCCCGGCAGAAAGCCCGCGTGTTTGGCACCCAATGTCACCGCAGCGGCGATGGGAAGGACCGAGGCCCAAAGTGGTACGGTATCATGGGCCGAATGAGGCACGCGGAACTCCTTGCTCTTGGACGGACGATGGAAGGTGCGTCAGCCACAGGGCAGGGTCAACCGCGCGCGGTCATCTGAATCGCTCTGCCAGCCTTTGCAGCATGGTTTTGTGCTCGGTTGCGGTTTCGGGCGCGGCCTTTTCACTCGGTTCCGTGGCAGCGGCGGGGACGGTGACGGTGACGGGGATGTGGGCCGCACCTGTCTTGGGCTTCTCGCCCGGGGCCTTCGCTCCGGTCGAGGAACGCGGCGGCGCAACCCGGAGCGCGACCGTGTTCAGGAAAGAGGCACCGTTCCCCGCCGCCAGTGCCGCAGCCCCCTCTGAAACACCGCGCAACACGTCGTCCAGCCAGCCAAGCTCGGCCTTGCCGAAATCGTGCAGCACATAGCCTGCCACTGCATCCTTGTGCCCTGGATGCCCGATCCCCATCCGCACCCGTCCGTAGGCATCGCCCAGGTGCTCGTGGATTGACCGCAGCCCGTTGTGCCCCGCATGTCCCCCGCCCTGCTTCAGGCGCAGCTTGCCGGGCGCAAGATCCAGCTCGTCGTGGAACACCAGCACATCCGCAGGAGTCAGCTTGAAAAAGCGCATCGCCTCTCCCAGCGACTGCCCCGAGCGGTTCATGAACGTGCCCGGTTTCAACAGGATCACCTTCTCTCCGGCCAGCACACCCTCGCTGACCGCACCCTGAAACCGCGCGCGCCACGGCGAAAAGCCGTGATCCTCGGCGATCCGGTCCACGGCCATGAAGCCGATGTTGTGCCGGTGGCCCGCATACTGCGCGCCCGGATTGCCCAGCCCTGCCCAGAGTTTCATGCCGCCTCGCCCCGCTCCCGCGCCCCGCCTTCACATAGGCCGCCCCCGCCCGCGCCGCAACGCTTGACGCGCCCGCCCCCGCGCCACACCCTCACCTGCGACAGCGAAGGGACAGGCGCAGATGTATCTCACGATGAATCGCTTCAAGGTGAAACCGGGGCAGGAGGACGCGTTCGAAGCCATCTGGACGACCCGGGACAGCAAGCTCACCTCGGTCGCGGGCTTCGTCTCCTTCCACTTGTTCAAGGGCCACGAAAAGGACGGCTACCGCCTCTATGCCTCGCACACCCTCTGGGCCAGCGAACAGGCCTTCACCGACTGGACAAAATCCGAAGCCTTCCGCAGCGCCCATCGCGGGGCGGGGGCGCATGGCGATATCTACCTCGGTCCGCCGGAGCTGGAGATCTTCCGGTCCGTCCAGCACATCGGCGCGTGAAACGAAAGGCGCGCGAGGGTTCCCCCCCGCGCGCCCCGTCTCTCCGAACCGTCAGGTCCGATTATTCCGCGTCTTCAGCGTTGTCTTCCGACCGCAACCCCGACGGCGCCGAGATGTTCGCGATCACGAAGTTCCGGTCGATCGTCGGCGCAGCGCCCGCCGGCAGTTCCACATCGTTGATGTGAATCACGTCGCCGATCTGCTTGCCCGTCAGGTCCACCGTGATGTGGTCGGGAATTTCCCCCGCCGTCACTTCCAGCTCCACCTCGGGGCGCACCACGGTCAGCGTGCCGCCGCGCTTGATGCCCGGAGCAGCCTCGTGGTTGATGAAGGTCACGTGGATGAACAGGTTCACCCGGCTCGTCCCGCGCAGGCGCATGAAATCGACATGCGTCGGGACGTCCTTCACCACGTCGCGCTGCACGCCGCGGCAGATCACGCGCACGTCGTCCTGGCCCTCGACCTTGAGGTTGAAGAGCGTCGACAGGAAGCGGCCCTGCTTCAGCCGCTTCAGCAGCGTGTTGTAGTTGATGTTGATGGCCACCGGATCCTTGTGGTCGCCATAAACAATTCCGGGTACGTAGCCCTCACGACGAGCTTGACGAGCGGCCCCCTTGCCTGTCCCCGTCCGTACCTCGGCGTGAAAATCAGGGATTTCACCAGCCATTTGAGGTTCTCCATAGGTTAAGTCCGCCGCCCTCCAAGGGTGCGCGGCGCGACCGGGGGGCTATAGCGGGGAATCCTTCGGTTGGAAACCCCCGAAAGCGTCGGCCCCGGCGGGCGGCGCGTCGGCGGCGGGCTTGCCCCGCGCGCCGCCCCGGTCTACCTCCGGGCACAGCATTGCCGAGGCCCCCATGACCGCCCTCACCACCTTTCGCATCGCCCGCCCGGCGGTCGCTGCATTCGCCGCGATGGGTGTGGTCTGGGGCACGTTCGCCGCCGTTCTGCCGGATCTCAAGACCATGCTCGACGTGGACGAAAGCCGCCTCGGCCTGCTGATGCTGTTCACCCCGATCGCCGCCGTCTGCGCCATGCTGCTGGCACCTGCCGCAGGTGTCGCCCTCGGCCGCGTCGCCCTGCCGACAGCGGCTGTCACCATGGCAACCGTGTTCGCCATTCCGGGGCAGGTCGATGTGATCTGGCTGTTTCCCTTCGCCATGATGCTGTGCGGGGCTGCCACCGGACTGACCGACGTGCTGATGAACGCGCGCGTCGCCGCCCTGGAGAACGAGCGGAACCTGCATCTGATGAACCTTTGCCACGCCGCCTATTCCTTCGGCTATGCAGGCGGCGCACTGGGCACCGGCGCGATGCGCAATGCGAGCTTGCCGCCGGGCTGGGTCATGGGGACCATGGCCCTTGTCGCCCTTGCCCTCGCGCTCTGCACGCTCGAACGCGACGGCACGATCCACGGCCTGCGCCGACCGAAGGACGGCACGCCGGGCCACCTCGGCCTGATCCCCGTGATCGGCGGGGCCATCGTGCTGATCGCCTTCATGACCGAGAACGCGGCCGAAAACTGGTCGGCGCTGCATATCGAGAAAACTCTGGGCGGCTCACCCGTCCAAGGCTCGATGGGGCCTGCGGCACTGGCCCTGACCATGGGGTTTGCGCGCCTGGCGGGGCAGGGCATCGCGGGGCGGGTCGATCCGTTCCTGCTGCTGCGCGGGGGTGCGCTGATCTCGGCCTGCGGTGCGGTGATCGCGGCCGCTGCCACCAGCCCGGCCATGGCCTATGCCGGGTTCATCGTGATGGGCATCGGCTCGTCGGTGATCGCGCCCACCGCGTTCTCGCTGGTGGGTCGGCTGGCGGACCCTGCGGCGCGCGCCCGCGCCGTGGCCCGCGCCACGCTGCTCGGCTACTTCGGCTATTTCTTCGGACCGCCGACGCTGGGTTTCATCGCCGGAGCGTTCGGGCTCCGCATGTCGTTCGTGTTTGCTGCCGCCATGCTGCTGATGGTTCTGGTGCTGGCCCCGGTTATGGCGCGGGTAAGGGCGGGGGTTCAGGCGGCATAGAGGGTTCTGGCAGCGATCCGATTGCCTAAGGGCGAATGCCCGAAGGCAAGGGGTTCTCTACCACCCGACAGTGCCAATCCGACCGCGCCTGCTCAGGGCAGGCAGGCGCAGACGGATTTGACGCGGGACAAATCCGCAGGGAAAGGAAGTTTCCCGCTCAGCGATACGTTGCCGATCAGGTGCCTTTCGCGTGCCTCGCAGCCCCCCGAAAAGCCCTCCCCTAAACCCAGTCCCCCTCGAAATCCTTCGGAACAAGCAGATTGTCGGGGCTCATCTGCTTCACATCCTGCTCGCCGAGAAGCGCCATCGTGGTGTCCATTTCCTTCTGGATCACCTCCAGCGCTGTCGTCACCCCGGCCTCGCCCATGGCGCCCAGCCCGTAGATGTAGCTGCGCCCGATCATGGTGCCCTTCGCCCCGAGGGCCAGCGCCTTCAGCACGTCCTGACCGGAGCGGATGCCGCCATCCATGAACACCTCGGTCTTGCCGCCCACCGCCCGCACGATGCTCGGCAGCATCCGGATCGACGACAGCGCGCCATCCAGTTGCCGCCCGCCATGGTTCGACACGATGATCGCATCCGCGCCGAAATCCGCCGCCCTCAGCGCGTCGTCGACATCGAGAATACCCTTCAGGATGAACTTGCCGCCCCAGGCATCGCGGATCTTGCGGACCTTGTCCCAGTCGAGCTTCGGGTCGAACTGCTCCTTGGTCCAGCTCATCAGCGAGCGCAGGTCGCCGACGCCCTTGGCGTGGCCCACGATGTTGCGGAAGGTCCGGCGCTGCGTGCCCAGCATCCCCAGCCCCCACTGTGGCTTGGTCGCAAGATTCAACAGGTTCTTCACCGTCAGGCGCGGCGGGGCGGTCAGGTCGTTCTTCAGATCCTTGTGCCGCTGGCCCAGGATCTGAAGGTCCAGCGTCAGCACCAGAGCCGAGCATTTCGCGGCCTTTGCCCGCTCGATCATGCCCGCCACGAAATCCTCGTCGCGCATCACGTAAAGCTGGAACCAGAACGGCTTGGTGGTGGCCTCCGCCACGTCCTCGATCGAACAGATCGACATGGTCGACAGGGTGAAGGGCACGCCGAACTTCTCGGCCGCCCGCGCCGCCTTGATCTCGCCATCCGCGTGCTGCATCCCGGTCATGCCCACCGGGGCAAGCGCCACGGGCATCGAGACCTTCTGGCCGATCATCGTGCTGGCCGTGGTGCGGCCCGTCATGTCCACCGCGACCTTCTGGCGGAAGCGCAGCTTCTGGAAGTCGCTCACGTTCTCGCGGAAGGTCTGCTCGGTATAGCTGCCGCTCTCGCAATAGTCGTAGAACATGCGCGGCGCGCGGCGCCGGTAGATCTGCCGCAGGTCTTCGATGCAGGTGATGACGGGCATGTGCGTTCCTTCACGGCTCGGTCAGGCAGTGGTAAAGCCCGCGCGGCGCAAGATCAATTGCCGCTGCGGCGCCGGTGCTCCGGCGGCTGTTTGACCGGTCCGCCGCCCGCGTCAGGGCGCGCGTGTTTCCGAGACGTCGCCACCGCAAGCTGCGCGGCGAAGGCACGCCGATAGGCCGGGCGCGCCTCGCCGCGCGCGACATAGGCGGCAAGGCCCGGATGCTCCTCCAGCAGCCCCGATCCGGCCAGCCGCCGCAGAACCGTCACCATCATCAGATCGCCCGCACTGAACCCGCCGTCGAGCCAGTCTGCCCCGCCCAGCCGGTCGGCCAACTGGCCCAGCCGGGTCCGAACCCGATCCTTCAGCATGGGCAGGCGATGTCTGTGCCAGTCCTCATGGCGCTCGATCATGTCCGCCATGTCGAAGTCCCAGACCGGCGGCTCCACCGTGTCGAGCGCGGCGAACACCCACGAGATCGCCCGCGCCCTCGCCAGGCCATCAGCCGGAAGCAGTCCGGGACGTGTCTGTGCGATGTGCAGCACGATCGCGCCGGACTCGAACAGGACAAGGCCGCCTTCCTCATAGGTCGGGATCTGGCCGAAGGGATGCAGCGCAAGATGCGCCGGCTGCTTCAGGTCGTGGAACGAGACGAGGCGCACCTCATAGGGCTGCCCCACTTCCTCCAGCGCCCAGCGGACGCGCATGTCCCGCGCCAGCCCCATTCCGCCGTCGGGCGAGTTCTCGAATGCCGTTATGGTGGGGGTCATCGCGTCGACTCCGTCCTGCGCCCTCCGGTCCCTGACCAGCGGTTCACCGGGTCAGATCGAAACCGCTTCGCTGTCCGACCGGTCCGGCAGCGCAAGCCAGATCAGCGGAATGACGCCTCCGCGTGCGGTGTCCGCAGCCCGGATCAGGCGACGACCGCCACTATGCGGCACCGTATACGAGAAGGCAAAAATCAGTTAACAGAAGTAGAAATATCCTTGCAGATCAGGATGCCCGCTTACCGTCGCACTGTGCGACATTTTCCTGCCTCACGCCCGATGCGCGCCCTCGGCCAGCCCCTTCACAAAGGCCAGAACCTCGCCCGCAGACCTGCCCGCCCCGATCTCCTTGACGATGGCCGACCCCACCACGCAGCCATCCGCCACGCTCGGCGATGGCCTGCGCCGCCTCGGGCGTGGTGATGCCGAAGCCCACGATCACCGGCAGGTCGGTCGAGCGCCTTGATCCGCGCCACCTCCGGCGCCACGTCCGCCGGCCTGCGGCCGCCGCCGCCCCGGTGATCCCGGTGATCGAGACGTAATAGACGAAGCCCGAGGTGTTCTGCAGCACCTTGGGCAGGCGCTTGGCATCGGTCGTGGGGGTCGCCAGCCGGATGAAGTTCAGCCCCGCCGCCTGCGCGGGCAGGCACAGCTCGGCATCCTCCTCGGGCGGCAGGTCGACCACGATCAGCCCGTCGATCCCGGCCGCCATCGCCTCGACCAGGAACCGCTCCACCCCGCGCGAATAGATCGGGTTGTAGTAGCCCATCATCACGATCGGGGTGGTGGTGTCGCCGCTTGCGGAACTCCGCGCACCATTGCCAGCGTCTTGTCCAGCGTCTGCCCGCCTTCCAGCGCGCGCTGCCCGGCCAGCTGGATCGTCGGGCCGTCGGCCATCGGATCGGTGAAGGGCATGCCCAGTTCGATGATGTCGACCCCCGCGGCCGGCAGTCCCTTCATCACCGCCAGCGAGGTCGCAAGGTCCGGGTCGCCCGCCATGATATAGGCGACGAAGGCCTTCTTCCCCTCGGCCTTCAGGCGGGCGAAGGTCTGGTCGATCCGGGTCATCCTGGCGTCCTTCCTCGGTCGCCGCAGCGGTTTGCGAAAAGCGCGCGGAAATCAATGGCCCGCGTCGGCTTGCCGATCTTGCGGCGCCGCGTCTTGCCTAAAAGCCCCCGCAACCGTTGAAGGGAGTGGGCATCATGGGCTTCAAGATGGGCATCGTCGGGCTGCCGAACGTCGGCAAGTCCACGCTCTTCAACGCGCTGACCCGGACGGCGGCGGCGCAGGCGGCGAACTTTCCGTTCTGCACCATCGAGCCGAACGTGGGCGAGGTGGCGGTGCCCGATGACCGGCTGGAGAAGCTGGCGGCGATTGCCGGATCGAAGCAGATCATCCCGACGCGGATGACCTTCGTCGATATCGCGGGCCTGGTGCGGGGCGCGTCGAAGGGCGAGGGGCTGGGCAACCAGTTTCTCGCCAATATCCGCGAATGCGACGCCATCGCCCATGTGCTGCGCTGTTTCGAGGACGGCGACATCACCCATGTCGAGGGGCGGATCGACCCGGTGGCGGATGCCGAGACGATCGAGACGGAGCTGATGCTGGCCGATCTTGAGAGCGTCGAGCGGCGGCTGGCGAACCTGTGCGCGCAAGCTGAAGGGCGGCGACAAGGACGTCGCTGGATCAGGACCGGCTGCTGCGCGGCGGCGCAGGCGGCGCTGGAGGCGGGGCGGCCGGCGCGGACGGTTGCAGGTCGCGGCGGAGGATGCAACGGACGTGGCGGCTGCTGCAGCTGCTGACCGCGAAGCCGGTGCTTTTCGTCTGCAACGTCGAGGAGGGCTGCGGCGGCCATCGGGCAACGCGCAGTCGGCCCGGGTGGCCGAGATGGCGGCGGCGCAGGGGGCGGCGTCGGTGGTGATCTCGGCCCGGATCGAGGAAGAGATCAGCCAGCTCGACGCCGATGAGGCCGCGATGTTCCTGGAGGAGATGGGGCTGCACGAGGCCGGGCTGGACCGGCTGATCAAGGCGGGCTACGAGCTGCTGGGCCTGCAGACCTATTTCACGGTCGGGCCGAAGGAGGCGCGGGCCTGGACGATCCCGAAGGGCACGCTGGCGCCGCAGGCGGCGGGCGTGATCCACGGCGATTTCGAGAAGGGCTTCATCCGGTCGGAGACCATCGCCTATCGACGATTACATCGCCGGGAAGGGCGAGGCGGGGGCGAAGGAGGCGGGCAAGTTCCGCGTCGAGGGCAAGACCTACGAGGTGAAGGACGGCGACGTGCTGCATTTCCTGTTCTCGGGTTGAGAGCCGGGGTTGTAGCGCGTGTGTCCCACAGTGCGACACTCTGTCAGGACATTGAAAAGAAAAGAATTTCTTTTTTTTGGTAACCAGGTTTTCAGCGGCTGCGCTGCGGGATGAAGTCTGGTGCGGACGGGCAGACCACTTTGCCCACTGTGGGGTTTCGCATGGCGACCGGGCGGTTACGGGATCATATCCCGTTGCCCGCTTGTCCTCCGATCCAGGGCCAACCAATCGGCGGCCCCACTGTGATGCCTGTGAGCAAGGGAAACCGAGGGCAGTGCAATTTGATAGCGGAAGCTGATGCGGAGGCCCTGATCCGATGATGGCAGCCGGTTGGCGAGTGCGCCGCTGGCGCCAGCAAGCATAGGGACGGATCGGGCAGCAATGACCAGACCGAGCGGTGTCTTGTCTATGCTCGTGCCCCTTGCCGACACGCGATCGCCAGGGGAGGAACTGTCTGGACCAGGGCGTGACGCGTCGTTCAGAGCGGTCAGCGTCAGACCTCCGGGCCTGATGGTTTGGCTGGACTCGCAGCGGCGGCGGTATCCGACTTTGCCGGCGCATGTGTTGCGAGCGCGGCAGCGGGCTTCACATGGGCGTGGCGACGGCCGATCTCGGTCATCACATAGACGAGGACCGAGCCTGTCCAACTGAACGTGAAGAGGCCCGAAATGGCGATGACGGGTCCGGTCAGCCGCCAGGCGTCGGGCAGGGCGATCTTGCCTTCGCCGAGTGTCGTATACGCCTCGAGCACGAAGAAATAGGCGTCCCGGATATTCGGGATCAGCCCGAGGAACCAGATCGGGATGGCCCAGATGAACGTCTCGAACAGATGCGACAGGGCGAGGAGCGCGATGGTCATGCCCATCAGCAGGCTGACCTGCCATTGTGGTGTTCTTGCATTGAACCTGGCGAACCGGCCCCCGAAGAAGCGGGCAATGGCACCCATGCACCAGCCATGGACGGAAATGACGAGCACCAGCACGAAGACCGCATAGCCAAGCTCGACAAAGAAACCGGGTTCCGTGATCTGGCCGGCCACAGTGCTGACAACCGTCGTGTCGACAGACTTGATGATCGGTTCGACCGTGTTGGTGACATCGTCGACCGTCGCCATGAGCGGCATTCCCCTTGCGGTTTCACGGGTGCGCGGCTGCGAGCGACCTGCGCCATCCGTTGGGGATTAGTCCGATTTGCCGTGCGCGGCAAGCGGGGGAGGGACGCGCCTAGAACGAGTGGCGCAGCCGCAGTGCCAGCGCGTTCCGGCCCGGATTGCGGTCGGCCGTTCCCGCATTGGACAGGTGCGTGATCGCGAGTGACACCCGTGACGTTTCACTGACGCGATACCCCATTCCAAGGCTGCTGTGGATTTCGAAATCGCCGCCGAGGTCGAAGTCCAGCGAGCCGGGATCATAGAAGCCGGGCATAAGCGTGGCTTCCGCCACCCAGTTCTCGCCCAGAGGTGCCTCGGCATACAGGCCCGCTCCCGCCCAAAGGCTTTCGCCATCGTCGCCGCTGACGCGGACGCCCGCCCCGAAAGACAGGTTCCCCCACGCCCCGAACGGGCGCGTCTGGTATTCGAGTGCAAGGCCGGAAGGTTCGAAACTCGCCATCTCTTCGACATCGGTTTTGTTGATTTCGAACAGGACGGCCTGCGCGGCGGCCGTTGATCCCGTTGCGACCGAGACTGTTGCCGCGACTGCCAGATGTCTGAAGGTCATCGAGAAACCTGTGTCCGGTTGGCGTCAAATGGTAAACGATACAGCTTCAAAAGTCAGCCATTCGCGCGTCTGAGGGTCTGAGCGGCAAGACATGTGGCCCACCTACATCAGGTCTTTGAGAGGCCAGAACACTGCTGCGGCGACGGGCGGGATGGCGCGTGGGACCGGGAAACCCGTTGGCGCGGGGTAGTCGGCTGTCCCGCGCGTGGTCCTTTCCGGCTGCCCCGACGCCTGCGCGCAAGCAGCGCGACCGGGCTCCGCCGGATCAGCTCACCTCGTCATGTGCGAGGATGGCAGGGTTCCAGTAGCGGATGGTGATGCTGCCCCGCAGGCCCGCTTTGGTGGCGGGGTCGGCCAGGATCAGGGCCATCGCCTCGTCCCGGCTTGCGGCCTCGACGATCAGCAGGCTGCCGTTCGGGGTTCGCCCGTCGTCGCTGCGGAGGCTGCCTGCCGCAAGAATGCGGTGGCGGATGGAAAGCTCATACTGCCAGTGGGCATCCATGATCGTCCGGTCGGCGCGCAGGGCGGCTGCCTGTTCGCTGTCTTCGCTTACGATCATCCAGGCCATGAGGCAGTCCTTTCCGGTCAGGTCTTGATCCAGGCCTTGAAGGCCTCGGCGTGGTCAGGGTGCCAGCGCGAGAGCGGCGGGCGATTTTCGGCGATGTCGGCTGCGGCCCAGAGGATGCGCTTCGCGTCAAGGGCGCGGTCTACGTCGTTGTCGGGGCAGAGGATGTAGAATTCATCGCGGTCGAGGGCGTGGAACAGGAATTCCACGACCTGTTCCGGTGTCCAGGCGCCTGCGGGCTTTTCGGTGCGGCTGCCTGCGGTCAGGGGGGTGAAGACGAAGCCGGGGATGAACAGCCTCGCCTCGACCCGGCAGCCGGGAAGGTTGCGCAGGTGGTGCTGGAGCGCTTCGGTGAAGACCTTCACGCCCGCCTTCGACACATTGTAGGCGGGATCGCCGGGTGGGGTGGTGATGCCCTGCTTGGAGCCGGTATTGAGGATGAGGCCCGGCTTGCCCGAGGCGATCATGCCGGGGGCGAAGATCTGGCTGCCCGCGATGACGCCGCCCATGTTGACGGCGAGGATATGGTTCCAGTTCCCTTCGGTGTCGAAGATGGAGCTGCCGGGCTGTATCCCCGCGTTGTTCATCAGCACGCTGACGGGGCCGAGCCGGGACGTGACGGCGTCGTGCAGGGCGCGGATCTGGGCGAGATCGGCGACATCCGTGGAATAGGCCGTGGCATCATGGCCCGCAGCGCGGAGGCTTGCAGCCGCTTCGTCGAGGCGGGTGCCGGGCAGGTCGGCAATTGCCACCCTGAGGCCGAGGGTGCCGAGGCGGCGGGCGGCGGCGAGGCCGATGCCGGACGCGCCGCCGGTGACGACTGCGATTCCGCCTGGGGTAAGGGCTGGGTGCATTCGGGCCTCCGGTCCGGGTGGGTTGGCTGGTCATGGCAGAGTTCGACAGGATCGCCCGGACGGCAGGACGAGGCAAGGCATGAAATCCGGGGCCGGCGGGGTGGTCGCGTCCCGCCGGCCCGGTCGTGGTTCAATAACCGCCCTTGCCGGCGGGTTTGTTCACCACGAGCGTGACGATGGCGTAGACGACACCTGCGACGACCGCCGTGGGAAGCGAGGCGGTGAGGAATTCGTAGGGCCAGCGGCTGTCATAGGTGATCGGGTTGAGAAGGTAGAGATAGGTGCCCACGCCCGCCGCCATGCCAAGGATCGAGGCCGGGTTGAAGCCGCCCCAGTAGGCATAAGTGCTTGCGGGACCGCCTTCGAAGAGGCCGCGCACGTCGATCTTCCTGCCGCGCAGAAGGTAGTAGTCGGTGATCTGGATGCCGCAGAGCGGTGCGAAGCCGAGCCCGATGAAGGCGAGGAAGGTTCCGAAGTTGGCGAAGAACAGATCCGGGATCAGCAGGCCGACAAGACCGACGGGCAGGATCGAGATCAGCAGCAGCGTGGGCCAGTGCAGGTGTTGCAGCGCCGGGAAGTGGCGCAGGCCGATGGAGGAGGAGTAGACCCCGGCAACTGCGGTGCCCAGGTTCGCGGCGGCGACAAACAGCAGCGCGATGACGCCGTAGATCGGCCCGCCGACCGAGCGCATCCACTCCGACGGGTCGGACACCTGCAGAACGAGGATGCCTGCAATGCCGATCAGCCGAGAGGATGGGGACGGGAGCACCCATGCCCACCATGATCGGCAGGGCAGCCGTTCCGACCGTTCGGAGCCATGCGGACCATCGCGCCGATATAGGGCCACCAGGACAGCAGCGATACGATCCCGATCTCGATGCCCGTGGTGAAGTTCCAGTGCGGGCTCGGTCGAGGCGTAGGCGGGGACGGCGCTGACAAGGTCGTCCCAGCGCTGGGTGACGAGGATGTAGAGCATCCAGTCGCCGACAAAGACATGGGCGACGAGGATCTTGGCGACGCGGTCCACGCCCGCGGAGCCCCTGAGCAGGACGAGAAAGACGAGGGCGCGACGCCAGCAGGACGGTGCCCGGGACGAGGAGCCCGCTCCGCCTTCGCCGATCATGCCGAGGGCGCGAAGCAGCTGCGTCGTCGACTTGGCGAAGAAGATCAGGAGCAGCGAGTTCCAGCCGATGATCGAGATCTGAACTGCATCGCCGCCGGAATGATCCAGCCGCGCGAGCCGAACTGGCGGTTTCGACGAGGCGATGGAATCGACGCCGAAGCGCATCGCGATGGGCACCGCGGCCAGCGCCACGATCAGCATGCCGATCATGCTGCCCGCGAAGAGGGCCGCAGAAGCCCTTGCGGAAGTTCAGGTAGTAGCCGACGTACTCGCCGATGATGTAGCACCAGGTCGCCGCGGCCGCGGTGACGAGCGAGATGCCGAGCTTCCAGCCGCCCCAGGTGCGTTCGTCGGGAAGAAGGGGCCAGGCGTTCTTGTCGGCTTCGATCAGGACCGTATCGAGTGACATCGCTCATGGCCCTACCTCCCCAGCCAGAGCGCAATGATCGGCAGGACGATGCCAAGGCCGATCAGGATGAGCCAGGCGGCCAGATCGTAGTCTTCGCCCTGGTTTTCAGGTTTTTGCAGCAGCGCCAGCCGCCGTTCCAGCTCCGGGTGGAGCGCGTCTTGTGCCATGTCATTCCCTCCTGTCGTGGTTGCGGTTTATTGCGCCCGGATCATGTGCACCCCGGGCGCGGGTGCTGTCGGTCAACCCCTGAGCCGCTCGCCTTTCGGGTCGTACCAGGGGCGGAGTTGCACGGTGACAGGGTGGCGTTGCCAGGCGATCTCGGCTTCCCACGTCCCCGAGGCGAGCCAGGCTTCGGTGACGCCTTCGGGATGAGAGACGTAGCCCATGCCGAGGGAGGCACCGATGCGGTGGCCGTATCCGCCCGAGGTAACGGAGCCGACGATCCGGCCGTCCCGCAGGATCGGCTCGTTGTGATAGAGATGGGGCGGGATGCCTTCGGCGGTTAACCTCAACTGGACAAGGCGGCGGGTGACGGGGCCTTCGCTCTTCTGACGCATCAGCGCGTCGCGCCCGATGAAACCGCCGGGTTTGTCGAGGGCCACGGCGAAGCCCAGGCCGGCTTGCAGGGGGGTGTCCTCCTCGCCGATGTCATGGCCCCAGTGCCGGTAGCCTTTCTCCATGCGAAGCGAGTTGATGGCGAAGTAGCCCCCCATCCGGAGGCCGAAGGCGGTGCCCGCCTCGGCAAGGCGGTCGAAGACGTGGGTTGCGAATTCGGCGGGCATGTAGAGCTCGTATCCCTGTTCGCCGACATAGGTCAGCCGGCTTGCGCGAACGCGGGCATAGCCAAGGTCGATTTCCCGGCTGGTGCCGAAGGGGAAGGCCGCGTCGGACAGGTCGGCGGGGGAAAGGGTTGCGAGAAGCGCGCGCGCCTTCGGCCCCATCAGCGCCAGCATCGGCAGGCCCGAGGTCACGTCCTGCGCGAAGCAATGCGCGTCCGGCGGGGATGTGGCGGGTCAGCCAGGCAAGGTCGCGGCGCTGCGAGACGGCGATGGTGACGACGAGGAAGGCGGTTTCGGACAGGCGCGTGACGGTGACGTCGGCCTCGATCCCGCCGAGGTCGTTCAGCCATTGGGTATAGACCACGCGGCCGACGGGCACGTCGATCTCGTTGGCGCAGAGGCGGTTCAGCACCGCCAGGGCATCGCGCCCTTCGACCGCGGTACTTCGATGAAGCAGCTATGGTCGAAGAGCGTGACGTTCTCGGCGGTGTTGCGGCATTCGGCGCCGACAGGCGTCGAACCAGCTTTGGCGCGCCATAGGAATAATCGATTTCGGGCGTGGTGCCGGGCGCGCCGAAGAAGCCGGGGCGTTCCCAGCCAGCGGCTTCGGTCATCCAGGCGCCCCAGCGCCCGCAGCCGGTCGTGGAACGGGCTGCGGCGGACGCCGCGGGCGGTGACGAACTGGCGCGATAGGGCCAGTGCATGTCGAACAGCAGGCCCAGCGTCTCGGTCGTGCGCTCTTCGAGATAGGCGGCGGTTGCCCTGGAAGGTCTGCATGCGGCGCACGTCGACGTCCATCAGTTCCACCGGCGGGCGGCGGTCGCGGATCCAGTCGGCCAGCGCCTTGCCGACGCCGCCGGAGGACAGGATGCCGATCGAGTTGAAGCCGGTGGCGCAGAACAGGCCCGGCACCTCGGGCGTTTCGCCCAGCAGATAGCGGTCGTCAGGGGTGAAGCTTTCGGGGCCGTTGAAGAACAGCTGGATGCCGGTCCGCTCGCAGCACCGGCACTCGACGGGTGGCAGCCTCGAGATAGCGGCGCGATGTGGTCGATGTCCTCGGGCAGGGTGCCGAAGGCGAAATCGTCGGGGATGCCGTTCTGGCCCCACGGCTTGGCATTGGGCTCGAAGAAGCCGACGAGCAGCTTGCCGGCGTCTTCCTTGTAGTAGGTCCATTCGTCGCCGAGGAAGAGCACGGGCAGGTCGCGCGGCAGGCCGTCGACCGGTTCGGTGACGATGTAGAAATGCTCGGCGGCGTGCAGCGGCAGGGTGACGCCGATCTGCGCCGCCAGGTCGCGCGACCACATGCCGCCGCAGATGACGACGGTTGTCGGCGCGGATCGGGCCCTTGTCGGTCATCACGCCCGGCGGCTTTGCCATTCTCGACCAGGATTTGCGTGACGGCGGTTTGCTCGAGGATGCGTGCGCCGCGCATGCGCGCGCCCTTGGCATAGGCCATGCGTCACGTCGGCCGGGTTCACCTGCCCGTCCTGCGGGAACCAGAAGCCGCCGACGATGCCCTCGGTGCTGATCGGCGACCAGCGTTCCTTGATCTCGCCGGGGCTGACCGGTTCGACGGGCAGGCCGAAATTGCGGCCCATCGAGGCGCCGCGCGCCAGTTCCTCATAGCGCGCCGGCGTGTTGGCGACGCGCAGCGAGCCGCGCCGCTGGAATCCGGTCGCCTGGCCGGTTTCCGCCTCGAGCGTGCCGAAAAGCTCGCCGGTGTACTTGGCCAGTTCGGTCATGCGCCGGGTGGCGCGCAGTTGGGTGACAAGGCCGGCCGCGTGCCAGGTGGTGCCGCAGGTCAGTTGCTTGCGTTCGCACAGCACCACATCGGTGATGCCGATCTTGCGTCAGGTGGTAGGCGACCGAGCATCCGGCCACGCCGCCGCCGATGATGACGACGTCGGCGCGGTCCGGGAAATCTGCGGCCATGTCTTCTCCCCCTCGTCTCAGCGCGTGCCCGGATAGCTTTCCTCCGCGGCATAGGGGAACCACCAGAAATCCTGCTTGCTGGCGCCTGGGGTCGATCATCACGAACTTCGTGTTCTGGAACTGGCTCAAGCCTTCGGGGCCGAGTTGCCGCCCGTTGCCGGACAGCTTGCGCCCGCCGAAGGGCAGCGCGTCATTGTCCAGGAGCGGGGCGTTGATCCACAGGATCCCCGACTGGATTTCGCGTACCGCGCGGAACGTCTCGTCCGTGTCGCGGGTATAGAGGTTCGCGCCCAGCCCGTAGTCGGAGCGGTTGGCGAGTTCGATCGCCTGATCGAAGCTGCTGACACGGCAGATCGGGGCGACGGGGCCGAAGGATTCGTTCTGTAGGATGTCCATGTCGGGGGTCACGTCGGTCAGCACGGTGGGTTCGACGAACCAGCCGGTGTTCAGGTTGGCGGGGCGACCACCGCCGGTGGCGACCTTTGCGCCCTGACGGCGGGCGTTGGACATCAGCGCCTCGAACCGGTCGCGCTGGCGGCGGGTGGCCATCGGCCCCATGTCGACCTCGTGCAAACCGTTGCCCAGACGGAGTTTCTTCGCCTCGGCCACCAGCAGACTGACGAATTCATCGTGGATGTCATCGTGGACGTAGAAGCGTTCGGCCGAGGTGCAGACCTGCCCGCAGTTGAGGTAGGCGGCGAAGGCGGCACCGCGCGCGGCGATGTCGAGCGGGGCCGACGGCATGACGATGAAGGGGTCGTTGCCCGACGCCTCGATCAGGCAGGGCTTGAAGGTTTCGGCGCAGGTGCGGGCAACGGCCTGACCGACGGCGACCGATCCGGTATAGGCCACGCCATGCGTCTTGCGGCTGGCCACAAGGCGCTGGGCCACGCGCGGACCGCCGGTGAGGCATTGCATCAGACCTTCCGGCAGGCCCTTGAACACCTCCATGAATTTCAGCGTGGTGATGCTGGTCTGTTCGTGCGGCTTGACGATGACGGCGTTGCCTGCGGCAAGTGCCGCTGCGGCTTCCCAGCACAGAAGCACGAGAGGGTAGTTGAAGGGCAGGATGATGACGATGGTGCCGAGCGGCTCCTTGATGGCAAAGTGGAACTGCCCAGGAACGGTGGCTCCGGCGATGCGGCCGGCTTCGTGGCGTGCGATCTCGGCGTAATAGTCCATCGCGGTAGCGCACCACGAGACCTCGTCGAGCGATTCCTTGAACGGTTTGCCTTCCTCGCGCGTCAGGTATTCGGCGTAGAGCGCCTTGTCGCGGCGCATGACGGCGGCAATCTCGTGCATCACCACGGCGCGGCTGCGCATGTCGATCGCGTTCCAGGCGCGGCCTGCGGCAAGGGCCGTGTCGGTTGCGGCATCAACCTCGGCATCCGTCGCGTCGGCGATCTGGCCGATGCGTTCTTCGGTGGCGGGTTCGATCACGTCGAGATGCTCTGTCGCCTGGCTGGGCTGGTAGGAGCCGCCGACGAAAAGCTTGCCTGAGAGCGCCGCAAAGGTTTCAATGGCGTTCATGGGTGGCCCTCCGAGTGTTTGAATTTTTTTGAACGCTGTCACGAAAAATTTTACATGGCAAGAATTTTGTTGTCTGCTTGGGATCGGGCAGCGAGCGGTTGACGCGACTTCGGGGTTGCGGGCATATCGCCGGGCGGTCGGCAGTATGGCAGAGAGCGACGGACGATGAACCAGCGTGAGCAGGCTCCGGGGCGGGCGAAGGCCGTGGCCCGTTCCAGCAAGGAAGCGGCAGAACTGGATATCGGCGCGCGGTTGCGCGCGGTGCGCGAGCGGGCGGGGCTGAGCCAGCGGGATCTGGCGAAGCGGGCCGGGGTCACGAACTCGACGATCTCATTGATCGAGCAGGAAGCGCACGCGCCTTCGCTGGCGTCGCTGCACCGGATCTTGTCGGCGGTGCCGATTTCGATCGCGGATTTCTTCGCGCTGCCCACGTCGCAGCAGAACGTGCTGTTCTATGACAGCGACGACCTGGCTGTGCTGACGCGCGGCGAGGCGGATCTGCGGGTGCTGGCGGCGGAGCGTCGGGACAAGATGCTGCAGATGTTCATCGAGCGCTATCAGCCGGGGGCGGGAACAGGGGACGAGCCGATCTCGCATGACGGCGAGACGGCGGCGGTGATCCTGCGCGGGACGGTCGAGGTGACAGTCGGCGACGTGACACGGGTGCTGCGGCGGGGGGGCGGATACCAGTTGATCGGGAAGCAACCGTATACGCTGCGCAACATCGGCAAGACGGTGGCCGTGGTCGCCTGCGCCTGCACACCGCCGATGTTCTGACGCGCCGGATCAAACTCAGGCGATGACGGATTTGCCCGATCCAGTCCGACCTGTCGACGCTGCGTAAAGGCGGCGGGAAAGCCGCTGCACACGCTGCGCTGATTGGGCCTAGTCCTGCTGACCGAGGTAGGGTGTGCGCAGCGGGCCTGCGGCGTTGGCGTGGGAGGAGAAGCCTTCGTATTCGGCGAGGCGCCGGGCATGGGCTGACACCTCGGGCCAGGCTTTCGCGGTGACGTAGCCGATGGAGGTGCGCTTCATGAAATCGGTCACCGACAGCGGACCGTGGCTGCGCGCGCCCGAGGACGTCGGCAGCACGTTGTTGGGGCCGAGGCAGAAGTTCGCGACGGTGACGGGGGTGTGGGGGCCGAGCAGGATTTCGGCGGCCTCGGTCAGTTCGCCCAGATGCTCGAACGGGCGGGTGGAAAGAACCTCGAGATGTTCTGGGGCGTAGTCGTTGATGAAACGATAGGCCTCGGCCAGCGAAGGGGCGAGGATGATGCCGCCGGAGCGGCCGGTCAGAACCGTCTGGCAGAACTGTCGGCGCTGAGGGGTCATCTCGGCCCAGTGGGCGGGAAGGGCGGCGATGGCCTGTTCCACGACCCGCTCGGACGGGGTGACGAGCCATGCGGAACTGTCGGGGCCATGCTCCGCCTCGATCAGCAGGTCGAGTGCTGCGAGGCCGCCATGGAGCGTGCCATCGGCGAAGATGATGCATTCGGACGGGCCGGCGGGAAGGCCCGGGTCGATCACGTCGGAGAGCAGCCGTTTGGCTGCGACAACGTAGAGCGAGCCGGGGCCGACGATCTTGACGGCGCGTCCGATGGTCTGCGTGCCGTAGGCGGCGGCGGCGACGGCTTGCGCGCCCCCGACCTTGTAGACCGTTTCCACCCCCGCGAGGCGCGCGGCGACAAGGGTGGCGGCATCGACACCACCCTGGGGCGTGGGTGGGGTAAAGATGGCAATGTCGGGCACGCCGGCAAGGACCGCCGGAACCGAGGTCATCATCGTGACCGACGGGAAACTGCCCTTTCCGCGCGGCACGTAGAGCGCGACGGAGCGGATCGGCGTGTAGCGGTCGCCCGCGAAGGCGCCGGGGCGGATTTCCTTGAGGAACATCGGGTCAGGGCGCTGCTCTTCGTGAAAGCTGCGGATGTTGCCGATGGCGTAGCGGATCGTCTCGATCAGTTCGGGGTCCAGCAGGTCGAAGGCGGCGTCGAATTCTGCCTCGCTGGCCGTCAGCGTGGCGGGGGTCAGCCCTTCGGCGCCGTCCAACTCGCGCCCGAAGCGGGCAAGAGCCACATCGCCGTCGGTGCGGACGGCATCGATGATGGGGCGAACCTTGTCGGAGTAGGCTGCGAGATCGGTCTCGGATCGGCGCAGCAGGTTGGCGCGCGCATCGGACGAGAGTTCGGAGAGGCGGACGACGTTCACTTTGGGCATTCCGTTTCCTTCAGATCGCTGCAAGGTAGCCGCCGTCGATGCCGATGCACTGGCCGGTAATGTAGGCGGAGGCGTCCGAGGCGAGAAAGACGACCGCACCGACCACGTCCCGCCCTTCGCCGAAGCGGCCCTGCGGGATCTTGGCGCGCATGGCATCGGCCCAGGCCTGGTCGCGGTAAAAGACGTCGGTCAGGTCGGTGCGGAAGTAGCCCGGCGCAATGGCGTTGACGCGGATTCCGCGCCCGGCCCATTCGGTGGACAGGGCACGGGTCATCCCAAGCAGACCCGACTTGGACGACCCATAGGGTGTAGCCGTGGGCACACCGACGAAAGACGTGAGCGATGCAAGGTTGACGACCGACCCGCGGCCACGCGCGAGCATCCCCTTCGCCACGGCCTGCGTGGTGAAGAAGGCGCCCTTGAGGTTGGTGTCCACGATCCTGTCCCAGAGATCGGGCGTGACCTCGATCGACGGGGCGACCTGTTCGATGCCTGCGTTGTTCACGAGGATGTCGAGCGGGCCGAGCGCCTCGATCGCGGGGGCTATGGCTTCGGTCCGCGACTGGTCGAGCGCGAGCGGCGTAACAGTGCGGCCAAGGGAGCGGAGGCGCGCAGCGGTCTCGGCAAGAGCATCGAGACTGCGTGCCGTTATGACGAGATCGGCACCGGCCTCGGCCAGACCCATGGCAATGGCTTGGCCAAGGCCGCGGCTGGCACCGGTCACGAGGGCACGGCGACCGGCGAGTGAAAACAGATCGGTGTGGGTCATCGCGTTCTCCTGGCCTACCTGTCTATCGGGCCTTGACCCCGCGGAGGAAGGGTGACTGAGACGGCTGCCTAATTTTTGAGCGAACCCTTGGAAAGGCTGAGCCTAATCGCGGCTGAGCAACTCCGTGATTGTGCCACCTTCCAAAGCGTGTTTGCCTCGCCCGGAACAAGCGCCGGAAGGGCGCGAGGAACGGGGAGCACGAAGATGGAGACTGGGATGATGACGCGGGTGCTGAGGTCTGGTGTCGCGCTGGCGGGGCTGATGGCTCTGTCGGGAACGGCGGTTTCGGCAGGCGAGATCAAGCTGGGGATGACGACCTGGGTGGGCTATGGCGAGTTGTTCCTGGCGCGCGACCTTGGCTACTTCAAAGAAATGGGCCTCGATATCGGACTCGAGATCATCGAGGAAGGCTCGCTGACCATGGCGGGTGTCGCCTCGGGTGAATTGCAGGGCACGGCGGCCACCATTGACGAGATCATGAAGTACCGCTCGCCCGACCTGTGCTTCAAGGCGGTCTATGCGCTGGATGACAGCCATGGCGGCGATGGCATCCTTGCCGGGACGGATGTGGCGAGCTTTGCCGACCTGAAGGGCAAGGATGTGGGGCTGAACGAAGGGTCGGTCAGCCAGTTCTGGTTCAGTATCCTGCTGAAACAGAATGGCATGACCGAGGCTGACGTGAACGTGGTCAACATGACAGCGGACGACGCGGCGGCGGCCTTCATGGCGGGTCAGATCCCGGTGGCGGTGACCTGGGAGCCGCACCTGACGCTGGCGAAGGAGCAGAAAGTGGGCAAGGTGCTGGTCTCGTCCGACGAGACGCCCGGATTGATCGTCGATGTCGTGGCGCTGCGCTGCGACGTGATCGAGAACCAGCCCGACGATGTGAAGGCGCTGGTGGCGGGCCTTCAGAAGGCACACGAGTATCTGCTGGCGAACCAGGCCAAGGCCTATGAGATCATGGCCAAGGGCGTGGGCGGCTGGCTTTCGGACCCGAAGGATTTCGCGGCCTCGGCGGCGGGCGTGCAGTTCTATGGGAAGGAGCGCAACGCAGAATTCTTCAAGGGTGGGGCGGACGGCGAGGCCGGCAAGCTGGTGGCGCTGGGTGGCGAGATCTGGGGCGGGCTGGGCAAGTTGCAGATGGACGTGAAGTACGACGACCTGGTCGATACGAGCTTCCTCGCGCAGTAACAGGCAGCGGCGCCGGGGCCATGCGCCCCGGCCAGTCTTGAAGAGGTGTCCCACGTGGCAGACAAGCACCCGCTTTCCGCGGCCTTTGTTCCCTTTCGTCAGATTCCTGTCGGCCTGACCGTCGCGCTCGGCGTGCTGGTCTGGATGCTGGTGATCGGCGGCTGGATGTTCCTGACCTATGGCGGGCGCGTGCCGCCCATGTTCCTGCCCGCGCCGGGCAAGGTGCTTGCAACGGCGGGGCGGCTGGTTGCCGACGGGACGCTGATCCAGCACACGCTCGCCTCGGCGCAGGTGGTGCTGATCGGATTCATCCTGTCCTCTGTCGTCGCGGTGCCGCTGGGGCTCTACATGGGCACCTACAAGGCGGTGCAGGCGGGGCTGGACCCCCTGGTGAATTTCATCCGCTATCTTCCGGTCACGTCCTTCGTGCCGCTGTTCATCCTGTGGATCGGGATCGGGTTGGAACAGCGGGTGGCGGTGATCGTGTTCGGCGTGTTCTTCCAGCAGCTCGTGATGATCGCCGATGCCGCCCGTTCGGTTCCGCGCGATCTGGTGAACGCGGCCTACACGCTGGGCACGGGCCGGTCGCGCACGGTGCGCGACATCGTCTTTCCGGCGACGCTGCCTGCGGTGCTGGACGTGCTGCGGGTGACGGTGGGCTGGGCCTGGACCTATCTGGTGGTGGCAGAGCTGGTCGCGGCGAAATCGGGGCTGGGCTATATCTCGCTGAAGGCGATGCGGGGGTTCCAGGTGGATGTGATCTTCCTCGCCATCGCGATGATCGGCTTGCTGGGCCTGATGACCGATCAGGGGTTCCGGCTGCTCCGGCGCTATGCCGCGCCTTGGGCTGCGTGAGTGGCATGACGCAGTCTGCCGATATCACCGTCACCGATGTGACGCTGCGCTATGGAAACGGGCCGAAGACGGTTCTGGCGCTGGACGGGCTGTCGCTTTCGGTCAGGCCGAACGAATTCGCGGTGATCGTGGGGCCCTCGGGCTGCGGCAAGTCGAGCCTCCTCTACCTGATCGCGGGGCTGGAGGAACGGACCGCCGGGACGATCACCGTGGGGGGCAAGGCGGTCGCCGGGCCGGGGGCGGACCGGGGGATGGTGTTCCAGGGCTACACCCTGTTCCCCTGGCTGACCGTGGCGCAGAACGTGGAATACGGGCCACGCCGGCGGGGGGTGGCCGAGGGCGAGCGGCGCGAACTGGTGCGGCACTACCTCGACGAGGTGGGACTGGCCGCGTTCCGCGACCACTACCCCTCGCAGCTTTCGGGCGGCATGAAGCAGCGTGTCGCGATTGCGCGCGCGCTGGCGAACGATCCGGCGGTGCTGCTGATGGACGAGCCGTTCGGCGCACTCGACAGCCAGACGCGCCACGCGATGCAGCGACTTCTGCTGCGGGTCTGGGACCATACGCAGAAGACGGTGCTGTTCGTGACGCATGACATCGAGGAAGCGATCCTGCTGGCGGATCGGGTGTTCGTCATGTCGGGGCGGCCCGGGCAGATCCGCAAGGTGCTCACGGTAGGGTTCGCGCGCCCGCGTGTGGGGGATATCGTTCTGGACCCGGCCTTCATCGCGATGAAGCGCGAGATCATGGAACTGCTGCGGAGCGACGACGACGAGGATCACTGAGCGGCAGCGTCAGTCGATCAGCGGGAGCGTGCGCTTTTCGCGCGCCGACAAGGCAGCGGTATCGACGATGCGCTGGCCGAGCAGGCTTGTTTCGGGGGCGAGCGGGCCGGTAATGGGCTCGTCGCGGGTAAGGCAGGTCAGCAGATACTCTACGGCGTTGCTGCGGCCTTGGGGCAGGGGTTCGACCGGGATTGCGTGGGCCTCTGGCCGCGCGCGGGTCTGCAGGATGAGGTGCTGGGCATAGTCGAGGCTCGCGAGCGTGCCGTCGCTGCCGATGAAGGTGAAGCCGCAGGCGGGCTGGGGCTGGATCGTCCAGGGATCGGTGAAGGTGCCCCAGCGGGTTTCCATCGTGGACAGGCCTGTTGCGTAGCGGCAGACGGTGACGGAGTGCTGGTCGACCTCGATCCCCGGGGTGTGGTCGATGGTGGAGGTCACCTCCAGCGGGACCGCGCCGTTCATGTACCAGGTGCCGAGGGTCGCGCCGTAGCCGAGGTAGTCGAGCAGGCTGCCGCCGCCAGAGTTCCGGCGATACCACCAGGAGGCGGGTTTCTGCCGCTCCACCTCCTCCGGCGAAACCTCGATCTTGTCGGCGAGATGGTAGAGCGGGCCGCGGTTGCCGCCGTAGTAGCGCACTTCCAGCAGCGCGCCGATGATTCCGTCGTCGATCAGGCGCTTTGCCATGGCGTGGCCGGGGGACCAGACGGCGGGCCAGTTTACGGCAAGGCGGCCGCCTGTCGGCGCCATCGCCGCGATCATGCGGCGGGCGTCGGCGACGGAGGTGGCGAAGGGCTTCTCGACAAGGACGTGGGTGGCGTGGGCCGCAAGGCGTTCCGTGTCGCGGGCGTGGTCGGCAGTCGCGCTGCACAGGATGGCGAGATCGGGACGGGTGGCGGACAGACAGGCGTCAAGATCGGTGAAGACGCGGTCCGGCGGGATGCCAAGGGCGGCGATGGCGCCGGCCATGCGGGAGGGGTCCGGATCGCAGATGCCTGCGATCTCGGCCTCGGGGTGGTCATGGACCTGCCGCAGCAGGTCGCCCATGTGCATGTGATCGAAACTGACGCCGACGACGCGGAAGCGGGGCATGGTGGTTGCCCCCGCCGTCAGTTCTGATTGGTCAGGCGGACGTAGAGCGCCGTGACGGCCAGGATGATGAGGCCGAACAGGATGCGCCGCGCGCCCTCGGGCATCTGGAGGAGCGTGAGCATGGTGGTCAGGACCGTCAGGATCAGCGCGCCGATGATCGTGCCGCCATAGCCGCCGCGCCCGCCGAAGATCGACGTTCCGCCGACGACGGCGGCTGCGACCGACGGCAGGTCGAGCGGCAGCGCGAGCGAGAGCGAGGGGGTCTTTACGATGCCGAGATACAGCAGGCCCGTCAGCCCGGCGATGACGCCCGAAAGCGAGTAGAGGGCGAGGTAGACCTGCCAGCCGCGCACGCCCGAAAGGCGCGCCGCGCGTTCGTTCGAGCCGAGGGCATAGAGCAGGCGACCGAAACCCGTGCGCCTTTGCGCCCAGATCACCAGGGCTGCGAAGGGCACGAACAGGAACAGACCGTTGGGCAGGCCGAGCGTCCGACCGATCCCGAGCCAGACGAGCACATCGGGAATTTTTGTGCCCGTGGCGATGACGTAGCGCTGGTAGACGAGCAGGCAGCCGCTGCTGATAAGGGCTGTCCCGAGCGTCATGATAAGGGGATGCACACGGCAGACCGCGACGCCGAAGCCGTTCACCGCCCCGATCAGAAGGGCGCAGAGCAGCCCGATGCTGACCGCCGCAGGCGCGCCGATCAGGGGTGTCAGCGTCGCAGTCGCGAAGGCGGCGATGGTGGCGACGGTGCCCGCCGACAGATCAATGCCCCCGGTCAGCATGGTCAGCGTCTGGCAGGCCGCGAGCATCGCCAGCGGGATGGCGACCTTGATCGTGTTGGCGAGCCAGCGCGAGTTGACGATGCCGGGCTGCATGACCTCGAGCAGCACGACGAGGCCGATCAGAAGCAGGACCAGGGGCACGAGCGGCCTGTCGCCCATGAAGCGCGCGACGCGGGTGAGGGCGGGAGGCTGGGTGGCGGCTGTCGTCATCTCTGTCGTCCCTTCATCGCCAGCACGCCGCCCAGCATGACCACGGCCACCATGATCGACCCCTCGATGATGGTGGTCACGTTGGGGTCCACTGACATCAGCGTCAGGTCCATCCGCACGAGGCGCAGCACGAAGACGGCGAGGATCGGGCCGAGGATGCCGCCGCGCCCGCCGCCGAGCACGACGCCGCCCAGAACCACCGCCGCGACCGAGGCAAGCAGGTAGGGTCCGGGGATCGGCTCGCCTATTCCGGTGCTCATGGTGACCGAAAGCCCGCCGAGCGCCGCAAAGAGCCCCGTCACCGCATAGGCCGCGATGCGCGTGGCACCGACGGGCACGCCGGAACGGAAGGCCGCGAGCGTGTCGCTGCCGATGGCATAGAAGGCGAGGCCTAGCCGAGAGCGGCGGATCGGAAGCCAGATCGCGGTGACACAGACGGCAAGGAAGATCACGGATTTCGGAATCCACTCGGTCAACGCGGCTGGGACACCGGGCAGGATGACGCCACCGACGATGAGCGCCTGAAGCCAGTTCGCCGCCCCGCCGCCGGGCGCATTGAGGATGAGCAGCGCCACACCCTGCCAGACGAAAAGCATGGCGAGGGTCACCACGATGTCGGGCACTCGGGTGAGGACGATGAGCGTACCGTTGATCGCCCCCATTGCCATGCCGAGGCCAAGGACAAAGAGGACGGCGAGCGCGGCCTGCCCGTCGCTCGCCCCGTCCATCAGGACGGCGGCGGTGACGCTGGCCACGGCCATCATCGCCGCGATCGACAGGTCGATCCCGCCCGCGATGACGACGATCGCCATGCCTACGGTGGCAAGCGCGAATGGCAGGGCTGCGCGGGCGAGGGAATCGAGGCCGGAAATGCCGAAATCCGGCTGGATCAGCTTGGTCGCCACCAGCAGCATTGCGAGGAGCAGGCCGAGGCCGACGGTCCAGCTGTTGGACGAAACGAGGCGCATCATGCGGGGACCATGGCGCGGCCGCGCAGGCCGTAGGCGGCGCGCATCAGGGTGGCCTCGTCCGCCTCGGCTGCCTCGATCACATCCACCACGCGCCCGTTGAAAATCACCACGGCGCGGTCACAGGCGAGGCGCACCTCGGCCAGTTCCGAGGTATAGAACAGCACCGCCGCCCCCTGATCGGCGAGGTCGCGGACAAGGGCGTAAATCTGGCGCTTGGTGCGGATGTCGATACCGCGCGTCGGGTCGAAGAGCAGCAGTGTCTCCACACCACGCGCGATCCAGCGGGCGATGGTGACCTTCTGCTGGTTGCCGCCGGACAGGCGGCGCACCTCGCCCTGCGCGCGTGTGTCGATCTGCAGGCGTTCGATCGCCGCTTTCACGCGATTCGCTTCATCGCGCATCGGGATGGCACCCCAGTTGCGGAAACGGGCGAGCTGGGGGAGGGCGATATTCTCGTGCACAGAGCGGGACATGAGGAGGGCATCGGATCGGTCGCCGGGAACGAGGGTAAGACCAGCCGCGATGGCATCGGCGGGGTGGCGGAAATCGGTGGCCGTGCCGTTCACCTCGATCCGGCCCGAGGTGGCGCGGCGGTTTCCGGCAAGCGCGTCGAACAGTTCGTCCTGGCCCTGCCCTTCGAGAGCGACGACGCCCAGCACCTCGCCCGCGTGAAGGTCAAGCGACACATCGGCGAGGCGCTCGCCGACCCGAAGGGAGCTGACTCGCAGGCGCGGAGGGTCGGTGCGCCCGCGCGCCGCGCGGGCCGTCGTGGCGGCGGGGGTGGCGATGGCGCCGCCCAGCATGAGGTCGACGATGCGCTCTTCCACCCCCGGCTCGATGGGCAGGTCGCCTACGGTCACGCCATCGCGCAGGATGGTGGCGCGGTCGCATAGCGTGGCGATTTCGGTGAAGCGGTGCGAGATGTAGATGACGGAGCGGCCCGCGGTAGCCTGCTCGCGTACGACCGACAGCACGCGTTCGACGAGGTCGGTGGGCAGGGCCGCCGTCATCTCGTCGAGCAGCAGCACGTCGGGCTCGACGGCCAGTGCTCGGGCGAGGTCAAGGATGCGGAGCGTGGCAAGGGGGAGGCGGCCGATCATGTCGTCCAGCCTGAGGTCGGGGATGCCGAGTGAGGTCACCCAGTGACGGAACGGCTCCGCCGGGGTCTGGCCTAGGCGCAGGTTGTCGGCAACCGAGAGGTCGGGGATCAGCGAGGGCTCCTGGTAGACCGGCACAAGACCAGACCGGCGGGCGGCGGCGGGAGAGGCGATATGTGTGTCGCGGCCACGGATGCGGAAATGGCCGCTGTCGGCGCGCAGTGCACCTGTGAGGATCTTGACGAAGGTCGATTTACCCGCGCCGTTCGCACCCATGAGGGCCACGATCTCGCCCCGCTCCAGCCGCAGCGAGGCGTCGCGCAGCGCAATCACCGCGCCGAAGCGCTTGGAAATACCCGCAGCGTCGAGGACGGGCACGGTCGGTGGGTCTTTTGGGGTCATGCCAGCCGGTTCTGTTGCGGGATCGGGGGTGCCCCCGGCTTTGGGCCGGGGGCGTTCGGCATGCTACTCGCCGGGGCCCTTGCAGGCGATGATCTGATCCATCGTGTAGGTGGTCCAGCCCGGGATCGAGACGCTGACCGGCCATTCCGGGCTGAGGTTCGGGTTCTGGCCCGCCGCGATGAGCGCCTTGCCTTCATCCGACACGTTATCCCACAGGACCGGGTCGACCAGCACGGTCTTTTCCGCCGGGGCCTTGCCATCGAGGATCTGGATGGCAAGGGCCACGCCTGCGCCGCCGACCGAGCCGGGGTTCGTCACGGCGGCGCCCTTCAGCCCTTCGACGCTGGTCAACTGGTTGACGAAGCCCGCGTTGTCGGCACCGACGATCGGCACAAGGGGCGCGCCCGACTCGACGAAGGCATCGACGATCACGTTGTCGATCCCCGAGGTCCAGACGCCCTGGAACGGGACGCCCGCCGAGATGATGTCGTTGATCTGCTGTTTGCCCTGGTCCTGCTGCCAGCCTGTGAAGACCTCCTGCGCGACGGTGATGTCGGGGAATTCGGCCATTGCGCGTTTGAAGCCCTTGTCGCGGTCATTGTCCGCGCCCGCCCCTGCGGCCCCCCGCATGTAGACGACCGCGCCCTTGCCACCCATCTGCTCGAACAGCCACTTCGCACCGAGATAGGCGTACTGTTCCTGGTTGTTGGACAGGATGTAGGCGGAAGGCTCGGTTACCGCCTGGTCGACGGCGACGACGACGATGCCCTTGTCGGTGGCTTCCTTGATGGCCGCGTTGATGCCGTCGGCATTGGCTGGGTTGACGACGATGGCGTTGACGCCCGCCTGGATCAGGTTGCGGATATCCTCGAGCTGGCCGGCCGCATCGGTGTTGCGGTGTGCGATGTTGAGCGATTCCACCTTGCCCGAGGCCAGCGCCTCGGCCTTCATGGCGCAGACCATCTCTTCGCGCCAGCCGTTGCCCTGAACGGTGTTGGAGATGCCGATCTTGTAGCCTTCGGCCATGGCTGCGCCGCCGAAGGCGATGGCCATGGCGACCGAGGCGGTTCCCAGAAGCAGTTTCTTCATTGCTAGTCCTCCCGTTGAAAAGTGCTGTGGTTCAGTCTTGCGTCGTCCTACTTCACGAAGGGGCGAAGGACGTCTCTCGCCAGAAGGAAGCCGCGCCTGATGTTGTCGGGCGTTCCTTCGAAGTTCCGATCCTCATGCTCGATGATGACGGGGCCGTCATACCCGGCGCGGTAAAGGCCCGCGAAGATCGCGGGCCAGTCCACATCGCCGAGGCCCGGCATCCGCGGAACCTGCCACCCCATGCCGAGGGACATGTATGCCGTTTTCATAAAGTCCGTCGCGGTCGATCATCAGATCCTTGGCGTGGACATGCACCATACGGCTGCCAAACTCCCGGATGAAGCGGAGCGGGTCGATCATCTGCCAAACAAGATGGCTGGGATCGAAATTCATGCCGACCGCGTCACCCCATGTCTCGAAGATACGTCGCCAGATTTTGGGCGAGTAGGCGATGTTGTGGCCGCCCGGCCATTCGTCCTGCGAGAAGATCATCGGGCAGTTCTCGAAGGCGAGGGTGATGCCATGGTCCTTGGCGTGGGCAACGATTGCGGGAAAGATCTGCGTGGCGCGGTCCCAGTTCTGGTCGAGCGTCAGGGTGCGGTCGCCGCCGACGAAGGTGTTCACGACGGGGACATTCAGGAGCGCAGCGGCGGTGATGACCTTTTTCAGGTGGCCGATGACGCTGTCACGATGCGCGGCGTCGGCGTGAAGCGGGTTGGGGTAGTAGCCCAGGGCAGAGATGGACAGGCCGCGCGCGCGGACCGAGGCCGCGATCTTTTCCGCGCCTGCCTGCGTCATGCCTTCGATCGGAAGATGCGCGGTTCCTGCGTAGCGCCGCGTCTCGGCCCCGGCAGCGGGCCAGCAGGCGATTTCCAGTGCATCGAACCCCGCTGAGGCGGACCATTCGGCCACCTCGCCAAGCGTGCTTTCCGGAAACGGAGCCGTCAGGATACCAAGCTTCATGTCGTCCTCCCTGTCTCGTCAGCCGGACTTCACGTCAGTCCAGCGCCCGGTGCGCGCGCTCTCCTGCACGGCATCGCAGAGCAGCATTTCATGGTGCCCATCCTCGAAGCCGGCATAGGTTGAGGCAGGTGAGCGGCGACCCTTCGCAACATCGGCATAGACCTGGCGGAAAAGGGCGCGGAACGTATCGGCGAAGCCTTCGACATGGCCGCCCGGCAGGCCGACCGCAGCAGCGCCGCTGGTATTCATCAAGGCAGCGTCGCGTTGCAGGATCTGGTTGGGCGCATCGCGGTGGCCGATCCAAAGCTGGTCGGGCTGTTCCGAGGCCCAGGCGGCCGATGCGGCAGACCCGGCGATTTCCCAGGTGAGCGAGTTCTTGCGTCCCTGACTGATTTGGCTTGTCGAAACCATGCCCCGCGCACCATTGGAAAACCGCAGCAGGATCGTGGCCGCATCGTCGGTTTCGATCCGGCGCGTTTCGGTCGCGCCGGTCGCGGCAGAAAAGGTTTCGACCGGGCCGACGGGCCTTTGGCGTTCTGGCAGGAAGGTGGCGAGTTCGGCGAGCACCTGCACGGCGCGCTGACCGGCGATGAAACTGGTCAGATCAAGCCAGTGCGTCCCGATATCCCCGACCGATCGCAACACGCCGCCCCTGTCCGCCTCAAGCCGCCAGTTCCAGTCGGTAGGCTTGGCGAGCCAATCCTGATGGTAACTGCCGGTGACAAGGCGCACCTCGCCAAGCTCCCCCTCCGCCACCATCTGCCGGGCATGCTGGTTCAGCGGATAGAAGCGGGTGTTGTAGCAGACTGCGGCGACCAGGCCGCTGGACCGGGCCTGCACCACCATCTCGGCCGATTGGGCCGAGGTCATGGCAAGGGGTTTCTCGCAGATCACGTGGCGCCCAGCGGCGAGGATCTGCCTGACCTGATCGAAATGCGCGACATTGGGCGAGGTGACATGGACCACGGCAACCGTCGGGTCTGCCAGTAGCTCATCGAGCGAGGCATAGGCGCGGTCGATGCAGAGGGCCGCCGCACGTTCTGCCCCACGTGCGGGAGTGGAGCCAAGGACGCCTCTGATCGGGATACCGAGGCGGCGCAGCGCCTCGATATGCACGGTGCCGATGAAGCCGGTGCCGATCACGGCGGCACCTGTTCGCGTGGGGTCGGTCATCCTGCGCTCCTCCTCCCCGGATCATTCGACGGGGAGCAGAGTCTTTGCAACGATTTTTTCACATTCCCGTTTCTGATAATCCAGTTCTATCGGGCGCGCACCGCGTTCACGCTCCGCCGCGCTTCAGCCCATTCGCCCGCCCGATGTAGTCGGGAAGGTGCGGCACATAGTCCTCGGGCCCGTCGCCGCCTGTCGCCACGGCGGTGGCATAGCTGTTCTTCACGGCGCTGCTCAGCGTCGTCGCGACGGTCGCCGCATTCGCCATCGCCTCGACATAGCGCATGTCCTTGTAGGCATTGCTCAGGGTGAACTTGTGCGCCTCGCGGTTGCCCTCGAGCGCGTAGCCCATGAAGGTCTGGTAGAAGCCGCAGTCCATCCGGCCGCCGCGGATCACGCTGTCGAAGGTTTCGACCGAGATCCCGACCTTCTGCGACAGCGTCAGCGCCTCGGCATAGAGCGCGCCATAGCCGAGCGACAGGAAGTTGTTCAGCAGTTTCATCCGGTGGCCGTCGCCGACGCCGCCGATGTGCACGATCTTCGCCGGCCCATGTGGCGATGACCGGGCGGATCCGCTCGAACACCTCCGGCGAGGCGCCGACCATGCAGTCGAGCGTGCCGGCCCAGGCCTCTTTCGGCGTCCGGCCCAGCGGTGCGTCGGCATAGTCGACGCCGATGTGCGGCCAGTTCGGCGGCGAGGCGTTCGGTCGACGGTCGGGTCACCGGTCGAGCAGTCGACGACCACGCTGCCCTTGCGCCAGCCCGGGCTTCAGCTGCGCCACGACCGCCGCCACCTCGGGCGAGCCGGTGAGGCAGAGGAAGACGATGTCGGACCGCCGCGGCGAGGTCTTCCATGCCGCTCGCCTCGACGGCGCCGCGCCCGACGAGGTCCTCGAGCGGCGCGCGGTTGCGATGCGCGATCACGGTCAGGGGATAGCCCTTCTCGACGATGTTCTTCGCCATGCCCTGCCCCATCAGGCCGATGCCGACAAAGCCCACGCTCAGGGGGGCGCGTCTGCGCTTGCGGTGTGGTCATGGCTGGTCTCCGATCTCGATGGGGTCAGGTCAGGTTGAAGCGCGCCCGCAGGTCCGCGACCTGTTCGGGCGTCAGGGTGCGGAGCGCGTGCGACTGCAGCATCAGGAACAATCGTGCCGTCTCTTCCAGTTCTTCGGTGGCATATTGCGCGTTGGCCAGGCGTGCTGCCCGCCACCACGGGGCCGTGATTGGCCAGCAGCACCGCATGGTGGCGGCCTGGCCAGTGCGCGCACCGCATGGGCCAGATCCGGGTCGCCCGGCGCGAAATAGGGCACCAGCGGCAGGCGGCCCGACGCGCATGACGTAATAGGCCGTCAGCGCGGGCATGACATCCGCTGGATCGACGTCGCGCAGGATGCTGACGGCGGTGGCATGGGTGGAATGCAGATGCACGACCGCCCCGGCATCGGCCCGTTCGCCGTACATCGAGAAGTGCAGGAAGGCTTCCTTGGTGGGCGCGTCCCCGGACAGACTGCCGCCCCTCGGCATCGAAATGCGCCAGCCGCGCAGGATCGAGCGTGCCCAGCGAGACGTTCGTCGGCGTCATCAGCCAGCCGCCATCCGGCAGGCGGACCGAGATGTTGCCGCTTGACCCGGCCGTCAGGCCGCGGTCGAACAACGATGCGCCGACCCGGGCAATCTCGTCGCGCAGGCGGGTTTCGTCGGTCATGCGGCGGGCTCCGTCGTCAGCAGGGTCCAGGCCCTCAGGAAGAAATCGGGGGCGCCGAAGTTGCCGGACTTCAGCGCCAGCGCAAGATCCGGCCCGCCGACGCTGCGCGTCCAGGGCACGCCGGGGTCGATCTCGGGGCCGATCTCGAGCATCCGGACGCCGAGCGCGTCCACGACCGCGCCCGACGTTTCTCCGCCGGCGATGACGAAGCGGGTGAAGCCCTGCCGCCTTCAGCGGTCACGCGCGATGTCGGCCAGGGCATGTTCCACCAGAGCGCCGGAGGCATCGCGGCCAAGCTGGGCCTGGACGCGCGCCAGCGTCTCGGGGTCGGCGCTGGAATAGATCAGGGGCGGCAGGTCGCCGCGTCTGGCGATCGCCCAGTCGGCCGCGCCTGGCGGACGTGTCGCGCCCTGCCGCGAGGGCCTCTACGTCCAGCGCGCAGCGTCGGCATTCCGGCCGCTGCGCGCCGTCGTCGATCTGTCCGCGCGTCGCGACCGAGCAGGACCCTGCAAGGATCACCGCACGTCCCGCTGGGCGCAGCCATCGCGGGCGGGACGCGACCGGGTTCGATCCTGCCCGCCTCGGACGAAGTTCGCGGCAAGCCCGAGGGCGATGCCCGATCCGCCGGTGACCAGCCGCATGTCGGCGCAGGCCGCGCCCAGCGTCAGCAGGTCGCGATCGTTCAGCGTATCGACGACAAGAATACGCTGCCCGGCCGCCCGCGCCGCGGCGAAAGCCTCGCGCACCGCCGCCGGACCCCGCGCGATGGTCGCGCTGTCCACCAGCCCGACCGGCACGCTGGTCTGCCGCCCCAGCACGCGCACCAGATTGGCATCGCGCATCGGGGTCAGCGGATGATCCTTCATCGGGCTGTCGGACAAGCAGCTGGCTCTCCGACGAAGAGGTGGCCCTTGTAGACCGTGCGGCCATTCGCCGGAAAGGACGGACAGGCGATGGTCAGGTCGGTGCCGGTCAGCGCCATCAACGCTTCGGCCACCGGGCCGATGTTGCCCGCGTCGGTGCTGTCGAAGGTGGAGCAGTACTTGAAAAGCATCTGCTCGGCTCCGGCGTTCAGCAGCGCCTGGCGCGGCGGCCAGCGACATCTCAACCGCCTGCTGCCGCGGGAATGGTGCGCGACTTCAGCGCGATCACGACGGCATCCGCCTGCGGCAGGGGTCGTCCCGCCTCGGGCACGCCGATGACCTGAATCGTGTGCATTCCCGCGCGCGACAGCATCAGGCACAGATCGGTTGCCCCGGTGATGTCGTCCGCCACAGATCCGATCAGCACCACAATCCCCTCCGGGCGGGCCGCCAAGGGCGTGATGCCGGACGTCTTATCTCCCTGAATCCAGACGGAAAATAAGCTCTTGCATTGCCTTGGGCGAGTAGTCTAACGCTTGCAATGACAACGCTATCATCGGGCTTGCGGCAGCACAAGCCAAAGCCGGATTTCGACGGAGGGGCCGTCATGACGGATGCGGGGAACGGCTGAAGGTCTGCGTCATCGGGCTTGGGTTCGATGGGCCTCGGCATCGCCGGATCGCTGCTGCGGGACGGTTTCGACGTCACGGGCTGCGATCTGTCGCCGGATGCCGCCGCGCGGTTCGCGGCGACTCGGCGGACGGGTGGCTGACAGATCCGGCGACGGCGGCGCGGGGGGCCGATGTGGTCATCACCGTGGTCGTGAACGCGGCGCAGACCGAGGCGGTGCTGTTCGGCGACGGGGAGCGCCGCAGCCGGCGATGGCACCCGGCGGCACGATCCTTTCCTGCGCCACGATGGCGCCCGACGCCGCCCGCGCCTTCGAGGCAAAGGCGCAGGCGCTCGGGCTTGGGCTATATCGACGCGCCGATCAGCGGCGGTGCCGCCCGCGCGGCGGCCGGTGAACTGACGATCATGGCCTCCGGCGCGCCTGCGGCCTTCGACCGGGTGCGCCCGGTGCTCGACTGCATCGCGGCCAAGGTCTACGAGCTTGGCGACGCGGCCGGAACCGGGGCCGCCTTCAAGATCGTCAACCAGTTGCTGGCGGGCGTGCATATCGCGGCGGCCTGCGAGGCGATCACCTTTGCCAAGGCAATGGATCTGGACATCGCCCGCGTCTACGAGGTGATCACCGCCTCGGCCGGAAATTCCTGGATGTTCGAGAACCGGGTGCCCCATATCCTCGACGGCGATTATGCGCCGCGCAGCGCCGTCGACATCTTCACCAAGGATCTCGGGATCGTCACCGATATCGGGCGCGGGCTGAAATTCCCGACGCCGGTCGCCTCGATGGCACTGCAGATGTTCGTGATGACGGCGGCGGCCGGGATGGGGCGCGACGACGATGCCTCGGTCGCGCGGATGATCGCGGGACTCGCCGGGCCTCGATCTGCCCGAGGCGAAGGCCTGACCATGCCGCGTTTCGCCGCCAACCTGACGATGATGTTCAACGAGCGGTCCGTTCCTCGACCGGTTCGCGGCTGCCGCGGCGGCCGGGTTCGATGCGGTCGAATTCCTGTTCCCCTATGCCTATCGATCCGGCGCAGCTTGCGGACCGGCTGCGTGCGAACGACCTGACGCAGGCGCTGTTCAACCTGCCGCCCGGGAACTGGGAGGCGGGCGAACGCGGCCTTGCGGCGCTGGCGGGGCGCGACGGATGAGTTTCGCGCTTCGGTCACCACGGCCCTGACGCTATGCCAGCGCAACCGAGGTCGGCCGCGTGCATGTGATGAGCGGGCTTGCCGATCCGGTCCGATCCAGCAGCGCGCCGGACCTATCGCGAGTCGCTGGCCTATCTGTGCGACGCGGCGGGGCCGGCGGGCCTCGACGTGATGATCGAGCCGATCAACAGCCGCGACATGCCGGGGTACTTCCTGAACGACTTCAACATGGCCGCCGACCTGATCGCCGATCTCGGCCTGCCGAACCTGAAGCTTCAGTTCGACATCTATCATCGCCAGATCATCCACGGCGACGTGCTGACCGGGCTGCGGCAGCATGATGCCGATCATCGGCCATGTGCAGATCGCCGCCGTCCCGCTGCGGCACGAGCCGGGCACGGGCGAGCTGGACGACATCCGCGTGCTGCGCGAACTCGACACCCTGGGCTATGCCGGCTTTGTCGGCTGCGAATATCGCCCTGCAGGCGACACCGTCGCCGGGCTGGGCTGGCGCGAGCGCGTTTGCCTGACGCCGGACACTCATTCGAATACGGAGACGACCATGACCAAGCGCATCATCTTCACCGGCGGCACGGGCAAGGCCGGGCGGCACGCCGTGCCGCATCTGCTGGCCAAGGGCTATTCGATCCTGAACGTCGATCTGAAGCCGCTGGACCTGCCCGGCGTCAACACGCTGATCGCCGACCTGACCGACAGCGGGCAGGCCTTCAACGCGCTGACCACGCATTTCGGGTTTGACGGCTACGACGACGGCGCGCCGCCCAAGGCACCCGATGCGGTGGTGCATTTCGCGGCGATCCCGCGGGTGATGATCGAGCCCGACAACAAGACCTTCGCGGCCAATGTCACCAGCACCTACAACGTGATCGAGGCCGCCATGAAACTGGGCGTGCGCAAGGTCATCGTCGCCTCGTCCGAGACGACCTATGGCGTCTGCTTCGCCGAAGGCGACAAGGATTACCATTCGCTTCCCGCTGGACGAAGACTACGACAGCGACCCGATGGACAGCTACGGCCTGTCCAAGGTGGTGAACGAAAAGACGGCGCGCGCCTTTGCCATGCGCTACGGCGCCGACATCTACGCGCTGCGCATCGGCAACGTGATCGAGCCGCATGAATACGTGAACTTCCCCGGCTACCTCGCCAATCCGCCCAGCCGCAAGCGCAACGCCTGGAGCTATATCGACGCCCGCGATCTGGGCGAGATCGTGCATCTCTGCCTGCAGAAGGACGGCCTTGGCTATCAGGTGTTCAACGCCGTCAATGACACGATCACCGCCGACCTGCCGACGACCGAGTTCCTGGCGAAATACGCGCCGAACACGCCCGTCACCCGCCCGATGGGGCCGCGGGAGGCGCCGCTGTCGAACCGCAAGATCCGCGACGTGCTGGGCTTCCGGGAGGCGCATGACTGGCGCAACTACGTGAAGCGCTGACGGATCGCGCGGCACATGGCCAAGCAGCAAGCAGCGCCTGGCAGACCGAAAGAGCAAGATCACCGTGCGCGACGTGGCCCGCCGCGCCGAGGTCAGCGAATCCACCGTGTCGCGCATCATGCGCAATCAGGGGCTGATGCCGAGGCAACGCGGGAAAAGGTGATGGAGTCGGTGCGGGCACTGGGCTATGTGCCCAACCGCATTGCCGGATCGCTCGCCTCGCTCGACTCGCGGCTGGTGGGCGTGGTGATCCCGTCGCTGTCGAACATCGTGTTCCCCGAGATCCTGCAGGGGATCAATGCGGGCCTGGCCGGAACCGACCGCCAATCGGTGATCAGCGTCACCGACTATGACCTCGACCAGGAAGAGGTCGTGGTCCGCAACCTGCTGGCCTGGCAGCCGGCCGCGGTGCTGATTGCGGGATCGACCCATACCGACGCGACGCGGCGGATGCTGGACCAGAGCGGTATCCGCGATCGTCGAGTTCATGGAGATCGACCATCCGCCGATCGACGTCGCCGTCGGTCTGTCGCATGTGGCGGCGGGTCGCGCCTCGGCTCGGCACCTGGTCGCGCGCGGCTATCGGCGGTTCGGCTATGTCGGCTATGGCGGCACGGCCGATATCCGGGCGCGGATGCGGTATGAGGGGCTGCGCGCAGGCACTGGCCGAAGCGGGACTGTCGCTGGAAGCCGAGGTCGTGTCGGATGGGCAGACCTCGGTCGGCAAGGGCAAGGCGCAGACGGCCGAGTTGCTGCGCCCGTGCGCCCGGGATCGAAGTGGTGGTCTATTCGAACGACGACATGGCGGTGGCGGGCTGTTCCATTGCCTGGACGCCGGAATCCGCGTGCCGGATCAACTGGCGCTGTTCGGGTTCAACGGGCTCGACATCGGGCGCGCACTGCCGCAGCCGCTTTCGACCATCCGCTCGAACCGGTTCCTGATCGGACAGCAGGCGGTGGAGGTGATCCTTGCCGAGCCGATGCGACCGGAGCGCAGCTGACGTCATCGACACCGGGTTCGAGATCTTCGAAGGGCGCCACGGCCTGACGACGGAGCACGCGCGGTCACGGCAATGGCAAAGGGGCGCCCGGATCGAACCGGGCGCCCCCTCGTCTTGATCAGCGCGTTACTTCTGGATGCAGGTATCGACCGTGTCCTTGGTGCATTCGTCCAGACCGGTGAAGATCGGGTCGGCGACCTCCTCGCCGTTGATCAGCTCGATCATCGCGCCGGGGGCGAGGTAGCCCATCTCGAACGGGCGCTGACCGACCAGCGCGGTGACCAGACCTTCGCGGGCAAGATCGACCTCGGCGCCGATCGTGTCGGCGGCACCGATGACGAAGTCGTTGCTGGCGATCCGCTCGGCATAGGGCGTGAACAGGTCGCGGTAGGGCTGCGGTGCGCCGAACAGCGGCCAGCCGCCCATGATCCCGAAGGCATCGAGATCAGGGTTCGCGGCGAGGATGTCGGTCATCGCCTGCACGCCCTTGGCACCGTCGTCGTTGGTGAAGACCGGGCAGCCCGCAACTTCGGTCCAGCCGCCTTCGCCCGCCAGCGCCGCCAGCCCTTCCTGCCCGCTCAGCGCATCGCGCATGCCCTGCGCGCGGCGCAGGATGTTGTCGGCGCCCGGGTTGCCCTGGATCGAGCAGATCGTGCCGCCATCGGGCTTGGCCGCCTTGATGTATTCGCCGATGCGCTTGCCCATCAGGTAGTTGTCGGTGCCCAGATAGGTCTTGCGCAGGGCCGCATCCTCGGCCGCAAGGTCGGCGTCCAGCGTCATGATCGGGATGGTCGGCGCCGCGGTCTTGAGCGTCTGCGCGATCAGCTTGGCGTTGGACGGCGAGATCGCCATCGCGACGGTGGACGGCTTGCCCAGCATGTCCTGCACGATCTGCGCTTCGCCGGCCTCGTCCGAGGTCGAGGCGGGGCCGGTGTAGAAGCATTCATATTCGCTGTCGGCGTTCTCGGCGTTCCACTTCTGGCAGCCCTGGTTGATCGCCTCGAAGAACGGGTTGTCGAGCCCCTTCACCACGATCACCAGTTGCTTCTTGTCCTGCGCGAGGCCAGCGCCGGCTCCCAGCGCCAGCACGGCGGCGGCCGCTGCAAGCATCAAGGTCTTCTTCATTCGATCAGTCCTCCCAAAGGCCGCGAGCGCGCTCTGCGTCGGCGGCAAGATGCGATCCGGAACGGCTGCCTGGTCGGGGTCTCTGACTGACCCCGTTTGGTGCGTTCCGGATCGGCACAGTCGTCAAGTCACAGTCGGTACGCCGGCCGACACAGGGTCGCCGTGCCGCAGCGCATCGGGACGGACGATGCGGCCGGCCGTCCGGTGCCGCAGATCCGTGGTCGAAACCTCCGTCTGATCGACCACGCCAGGGCGATGCCGGCGCAACGTGCGCCCCAGGCAACCGTCCGCCGGCACTTCAGTTCAGTGCAGTCGCACCTCTTCCTCCACGCATCAGGTGACAATGACCAGGCTCTTCCGTCAAGTGAATCCGTGCGTGAAACGAGCAAAAAATCTGCGCGAATGACAGCGCTTTTATACTAGGGATTTCATTGACTTTCGCTGAGACGTCTGGTTAGCTGGTCTGAGCCGCGTTTCTGGGAGGAGACGGCCAGCGTTTCCGATACGTCTTGCGCGACACCGATGTGCCGCGGCAAGAGTCACGAGCGCGCTGGCGCATTGCGGCTGTTAGGGGAGGCTCGGCGACCGATGTCAGTTCTGGAACTCAAGCACATGTCGAAGCATTTCGGGGCCATCGAGGCGGTGAAGGACGTGTCCTTCACGCTCGAGGCCGGCGAGGTGATCGGCCTGATGGGCGACAACGGCGCGGGGAAATCCACGCTCGTCAAGATGATCGCCGGCAACTTCCGGCCCAGCTGCGGGTTCGATCCTGATGGACGGCAAGGAAATCGTGATGCACCGCCCGGTCGAGGCGCGCCAGCACGGGATCGAGATCGTCCACCAGGATCTGGCGCTGTGCGACAACCTGACGGCGGCCGCCAACGTCTTTCTGGGGCGCGAGATGCAGCGCGGCTTCGGCCCGTTCAAGATCCTCGACTATCGCGTCGATGTACCGGCGCGCGGCCGAGATCTTCACCGAACTGAAATCCGAAACCCGCCCGCGCGATCTGGTCAAGAAGATGTCGGGCGGCCAGCGGCAGGCGGTGGCCATCGCCCGCACCCGGCTGAGCAACGCCAAGATCGTGCTGATGGACGAACCGACCGCCGCCATCTCGGTCCGGCAGGTGGCCGAGGTGCTGAACCTGATCCGCCGTCTGCGGGACCAGGGCATCACCGTCGTCCTGATCAGCCACCGCATGCCCGACGTGTTCACCGTTGCCGACCGCGTGATCGTCATGCGGCGCGGCACGAAGGTGGCCGACAAGAAGATCGCGGACAGTTCGCCCGAAGAAGTGACCGGCCTGATCACCGGCGCGATCGAAACCGTCTGAACGGCAGCCCGCGACAGCCAACCTGAAAGGCCTGCGATGACCACATCTCTCAGCGCCTCCATCGACCAGAAGCAGCAGACCCGGCTGTCCGGCCTTCTTGGCAGCCAGACCTTCTGGGTGTTCATCGCCGTGATCGTGGCGTCGCTGGTCCTGTCCTTCGTGACCGACAGCTTCGCCACCCAGAAGAACCTCTACAACATCACGCGCAACGTCACCTTCGTCGCCATCATCGCGCTTGGCATGACGATGGTGATCATCACCGGCGGCATCGACCTTTCGGTCGGATCGGTTCTGTGCCTGTGCTCGATGGTTCTGGCCGTGGTGATGCATGCGGGCTATTCGATCGAAGTCGGCATCGCTCGCATCGATCGCCACGGCTCTTGTCGTCGGCGCAATCAACGGCGTCCTGATCGCCTATATCGGCCTGCCACCCTTCGTGGTGACGCTCGGCATGCTGTCGATCGCGCGCAGCCTTGCGATGGTCGCCTCGGGCAACACCGTGGTGTTCGAGTTCGGACCCGATCACGATACCCTGCTGGCGCTCGGGGGCGGGGCATGGTTCTTCGGGATCGCCAATCCGGTGATGTACATGATCGTCCTCGGCCTGCTGACCGGCTTCGTCCTGCGCTGGACGCGCTTCGGCCGCTATCTCTTCGCCATCGGCGGCAACGAGCAGGCGGCGACCCTGACCGGCGTGCCGGTGCGGATGATCAAGGTCGCGGTCTACATGATCTCGGCCCTGACGGCAGGCATCGCCGGGCATCGTGCAGACCGGCTGGCTTGGCGCGGTCACCACCAACATCGGCACGGGGATGGAACTGCAGGTGATCGCGGCCGCCGTGATCGGCGGCGCGAACCTCGCCGGCGGCGCCGGCACGGCGCTGGGCGCCATCATCGGCGCGATGCTGATCGAGGTCATCCGCAACAGCCTCGGCCTGCTGGGTATCAACGCCTTCTGGCAGGGCACGTTCATCGGCGGCGCGATCCTGTTCGCCGTCCTGTTCGACCGCCTCGCCAACTATCGCAGGAACGACTAGCGAGTCCGGTCCCGGATGACTTCAAGGCCGCCGCCGGCATCTATGTCCCGAGGTCTGCCTGAAAGCATCCGCAAAGGAGAGCGGTGATGCGGTTCTCGCCGCTTTGAAGCGAAAGCGGGTGGAGCAGGCAGAGATGCTGCCCGACTGCCACCCGATAAGGCCCTGAATTTGCGGGCGGGGCCCGGACTGGTCAGGAGTGCGAGGTCGGTGCGCTCAGGACGTGTCCCCTTGGATCGCCGTCCTGATCCATTGCCTCCTCGCGCCTCAGGGCACCTGTGCGCCGGTCACTGTGACGTAGATCGCGTAGACCGAGGTTGTTGCCGCGATGAAAAGGCGGTTGCGTCTCGGGCCGCCGAAGGTGAGGTTCGCCACGGTTTGCGGCACCATGATCTTGCCCAGGCGGATGCCATCGGGCGCAAAGCAATGTACGCCGTCGGCAGCGCTAGACCAGAGATTGCCGGAGGTGTCGGTGCGGATGCCGTCGGGGAGGCCGGCGTCGATATGGGCAAAGACGCGCCCGTTCGACAGCCGGTCGCCTGTCACGTCAAAGGCGCGGATGTGGCGGGGCGCGGCGGGGTCGTGGCTCGCGGCGCTGTCGGCAATGTAGAGTGTCGTCTCGTCCGGGGAAAAGGCGAGACCGTTCGGTTGCCCGAAGTCGTCGATGACGCAGGTGATCGTGCCTGCCGCCGGGTCGATCCGGTAGACGCCGCGATGCGGTTGTTCGGGGTCTGCCTTGTACCCTTCGTAGTCTGACAGGATGCCATAGGTCGGATCGGTGAACCAGATACTGCCATCAGACTTCACGACGACATCGTTGGGCGAGTTGAACCGTTTGCCCTGATACCGGTCGGCAAGCACGGTGATCGTGCCGTCCAGCTCGGTCCGGGTCACGCGGCGGGTTCCATGTTCGCAGGATACGAGCCGCCCCTGCCTGTCACGCGTATGGCCATTGGAGAAATTGGACCGGTGCGGAACACAGAGATGCCACCTGTGATCGCATCGGGTGTCCAGCGCAGGATGCGCTGATTTGGAATGTCACTCCACAGAAGGCAGTTGAGGTCGTTGAACCAGACCGGGCCTTCGGCCCAGCGGCAGCCGGTGAAAAGCTCTTCCAGCCGCGCAGAACCGACGCGCATGTGCAGGAAGCGCGGGTCGTCGATCTGGTATAGTTCGTCCGTTGCCATCGCGAAGCCCTTCCTAACGAGCGCCGGACTGCCGCCTGCTGGCGACGAGGATGACGGCGATGATGATGAGCCCGGTCAGGATCAGCCGGACGCCGGCCCCGAAACCGTAGGTGTTCAGCATCGACACGACAAGGAACATGAACAGCGAGGCCCCCCAGATGCCCGGCACGTTGCTGTCGCCGCCCGCCACGGCGGTGCCGCCGATCACCACGACGGCAATCGACATCAGCAGGTATTCCGCCCCCATGTTCAGCGCCGCGCCGCCGGAGAAGCAGGCAAACAGATAGCCGCAGACCGCCGCCAGCACGGCGCAGAGCACGTAGGTCACAAACCGCGTGCCATCGACCGGTATGCCCGCCATGCGCGCGGCGGGCAGGCTTTGACCGATGGCGGCGATCCAGCGGCCATAGACGGTGCGATGCAGCAGCACCCAGGCAAGCGACGGAGACAGCGAGCGCGATCAGCGCGACGTTGGGAATGCCGAGCGTGTAGGTCGTGGTGAAATCGGCCAGCACCGGCGGCGGCTTGATGCGCAGGCCGCGGTTGGTCCAGATCGCGGTCGACTGCACGATGAAGCTCATCGACAGCGTGGCGATGATCGGCGGGATGCGCAGCGCCTTGATCAGCGCGTAGTTGCCGATGCCGACGGCGATGCCGATCAGGATGGCGATGCCAAGGCCGTGCAGGACCAGCGCGTTCTGCGTGTCCATGTATTTCAGCGCCACGGTTCCGGCGAGCGTCATGGTGGCGGGAACCGACAGGTCGATGTTGCCGGGGCCGAGCGTGATGACGAACATCTGGCCGATGCCGACAAGCACCGAAAAGGCGGCGAAGGTCAGCGCGGCCTGGGTGAGCCCCTGCGTGCTCGCCCCGGCGGTGACGGCGATGGTGGCAAGCCAGACCGAGAAGGCCGCGACGAAGGACCAGATCCAGGGCCTGCGGAACAGGCCGTTCATGTCCGCCGCCCTCGCGTTTCCAGCCGGTTCAGCGCGAGCCGCAGCGCCAGCACGACGATCAGGATCGCGCCCTGCGCGCCGATCTGCCAGTCGGGCGAGATGCGCAGGAACGACAGGAACGACCCGGCCAGCGTCAGCGTCAGCGCGCCGATCACGGCCCCGATGGGCGAGATGCGGCCGCCGGTGAACTCGCCGCCGCCGAGGATCACGCCGGCGATGGACAGCAGCGTGTAGCGCAGCGCGATGTTGGCATCGGCGGAGGTGGTCAGGCCGACCAGCGCGATGCCTGCCGCGACGGCAAAGCAGGCGGCCAGCGCATAGGCCCCGGCCCGCGCGCGCGACGATGGACCAGCCGGCGCGCTCCACCGACCGCTGGTTGCCGCCGACGCCGCGGATCAGCACGCCGAAGGACGATCGCATGATGATCAGATGGGCAAATGCCGCGATCAGGGCACTGGCGACGATGGCCATCGGCAGTAGCGGCGGTTTCGAGGTCATCAGCCAGCGCGCCCATTCGGGCGCCGTGCCGCCCGGCGCGGGCAGGAGCAGCACGGCCAGCCCGCCCCAGACAAAGCTCATGCCCAGCGTGACCACGATGGAGGGCAGGTTGCGCAGGTGGATGATCACGCCGAGCCCCGCGTAGACGCGCGATGGATGCCAGCAGGATCAGGATGCCGAGCAGGGGCGTGTCGTGCAGGAAGGTCGCCGTCACGCAGGCGACGAAGCTGACGAAGGTGCCCATCGACAGGTCAAGGTCGTTGACCGACATGATCAGCATCTGCGCGATGGTCGCCAGGGCGATGGGCACCGCGAGATTGAACAGCAGGTTCAGCCCGGTATAGCTCATCGCGCGGGGCTGCAGGTAGAACACGCCCGCCAGCAGCAACAGCAGCGACAGCACCGGGACAGCGAGCCGGAGCGTGTCGGACGATAACTTCATGCCGCCGCCCCCTGGAACGAGGCGCGCAGGATGTTGCCTTCGGTGATCTCCTCGCCGGTCAGTTCGGCCACGATGGCACCTTCGCGGAAGACATAGACACGGTCGCAGAGGCTCATTTCGTCCATCTCGGTCGAGTACCAGACGAAGGTGCGGCCCGCGTCGGCCTCGGCGCGGATGATGCGAGTAGACCTCCTGCTTGGTGCCGACATCGACGCCGCGCATCGGGTCATCCATCAGCACCACGGGCGCGCGGGTGGCCAGCGCGCGGGCGAACAGCACCTTCTGCTGGTTGCCGCCGGACAGCGACAGGATGCGGTTGCCCATGTCGGGCGTGCGGATGTCGATGCGGGTCTTCCGCCAATCGGCGCCCGCGCGGCTTCGGCCGCATCCCGCAGCATGCCGCGCGCGACAGGTCGGCAAGCGCGGCGATGGTCATGTTGCGCAGGATGCTCCACAGATCGAAGATGCCGTTCTCGCGCCGGTCGCCGGCCACGAAGGTCACCGCAGGGTCGCGGCGGGGCAGCCACTGCGGGCTCTGGTGATCGAAGAGCGCCAGCAGCATGTCGGTCTGGCCGTGGCCGCCCAGACCCGCCAGCCCGACGACCTCGCCCTTGGCGGCGCGGAACGGCAGGCCGCGCGGCGGAGCAAGGTGCAGTACCGGGCCACCGGCACTGCGAGGCTGCCGGCGCGGGCGGCCACCCGTGCGCGTCGTACTGCCCATCGCCTCGACCAGGCTGGCGTGGGTGAAGCCGCCGGCGGGGCGTTCGGCCACGATGCGGCCATCCTTCATCACGACGATGCGGCTGGCGGTGGTACAGGATTTCATCAAGGATATGCGAGATCAGGATGACCGCGCCACCTCGCAGCCACGAAGCGGCGGACATGGTGCCAGCAGTTGCGCGGCAAGGCCCGCGTCCAGCGACGACGTGGGTTCGTCAAGGATCACGAGCCGTGGCGCGGTGCCGGCGTCGGAGAAGGCCATGCGCGATTTCGACCATCTGGCGCTCGGCGATGGACAGGGTGCCGACCTGCTCGGCGCTGTCGATGCCGTGGCCGGGGAAGATCGCATCGAGACTTTGCATCGATGATGCGCCGGGCGCGGCTGCGCCAGCCGAGGCCGCCCAGATCGCGGTGCATGATGCCGGGTGTTTTCGAGCGATGCTGAGGTTGGGGCAGAGCGACAGTTCCTGGAACACGCAGCGCACGCCCAGACTGCGAGCTACGGCAATGCCGTAGGGTCGCAGCGGTACGGCCCTCGCTGGCGATGCTGCCCTGCTGCGGGGTCAGGCCGCCGTTGATGACCGAGACGATCGTGGATTTGCCAGCCCCGTTATGCCCCACGAGGCCGATGCATTCGCCTGAGCCGACCGTACAGGGAAACGCCGTCCAGGGCGCGAACCTCGCCAAAGCGCATGGCGGCATCGGTGACTGTCCAGCAAGGCGCTGCGCTGGGATGGGGTCATGCTGCTCTTCGGATGCAAGGCGGCCCGCCGCAAGGTCATGGCGGGCCGATCGTGTCAGCGGTGGTGTGCTCGCGGCTACTTCGCGCCTTCGATCACCTTGATCGCATCTTCCTGACTGTACTCGACGTTGGCCACACCGCCCGCTTGCGTGGTGGCAAGGTTGGCTTCCAGCGTGTCCTGGTCGATGCGCAGGAAGGGCACCGTCAGATCCTTCGGCACTTCCTTGCCGTCGAGGATTTGCTGGGCCACCCAGAAGGCCAGCGTGGAGACGCCGGGTGCGATGGAGACGGACATGGTGGTGTAGCCGTTCGCGTTCTTCTGTTCCTTCCACCACTTCAGTTCGTCCTCGCGGTTGCCCATGATGATGATGGGCATCGGACGACCTGCGGCGGCAAAGGCCTGTGCAGCCCCATAGCCGTCTCCGCCCTGTGTGACGACGGCAGCTACATCGGGCAGCGAAGGCAGTATGCCTGCGACGGCCTTCTGCGCGACGTCCTGCGCCCAGTCGCCGTGGACCGACCCGACGATCTTGAACTGCGGGTTCTTCTCGACCCCTGCATGGATGCCCGACGAGATTGCGTCATCCACGAAAACTCCGGCAAGGCCGCGGATTTCCAGCAGGTTGCCGCCCTCGGGCATTGCCTTTGCCAGATAGTCGATCTGGCTTTCGCCCATCGCCTTGAAGTCGACCGCGATGCGCCAGGCGCAGGGTTCGTCGACGATGCCGTCGAAGGACACGACGGTGATGCCCGCATCGCAGGCCTCCTTGATCGCACCGTTGATCGCCGTCGGCGAGGCCGCGTTGACCACGATGGCGTCATAGCCCTGCAGGATCATGTTCTGAATCTGCGCCGCCTGCTCGGTCGCCTGGTTCTCGGCCGTGGTGAAGGGGTCCGCCGCAGCCACGATGCCGGCTTTCACAGCCTCTCCGGTGATCTTCTCCCAGCTGGTCAGCATCGCCTGACGCCAGGAGTTCCCGGCGTAGTTGTTGGAAAGAGCAATCTTCTTGGCCGAGGTATCGGCCAATGCAGGCATCGCAACGGAAATTGCCGCCGCCGATGCGAGAAGTGTCATTCTGATGTTCATATCTTCCTCCCTGGTCATTCAGCCATGACCGCAGTTTTCTTTCGGTCTCCTTGCAGAGTCCGTTCTTTACGTGGTTGTGGGCTGAGGTTCCTCCGCTCAGTCCCCACAGGATGGTATAGAACAGAACACCTGTATAGATTTATTCAGGCAAGGCCTGCAGAATGTTCGGGACGGGCTGTGTCAATCGAACGTCGCCCGAGAGCGGTTCTTGTACCCGGTCGCGTTTCGCGTGCCCCAGCCCTCCGCGCCTGTCGATGCTTCAAGGCGTGCCCGGAGTTCATTCGCCTGGCTCCGAAACGCCACGTCCGGCTTCCGCTGTCGCTTCGGAATGTAGATGACGTGCTCGATGAGCGCGGGAGCGAGATCAGCCAACGAACGGTACGGTTCTGGCGAAGCCGATTGCGCCCGATGTTCGCCGCCGGGAATCTCGGCCAGGCTGTGCGAGTCTAGCGACCGCAAACTGGCCATCACCTCGCGACAGATATCGGTCTCACCTCTCCACATTCCCAGCACCCGTCTTTGGCAGGGCAGTGTGGAAAGGTGTGGCGGATGCGGACCGGAAGAACCAGGCCTTCGCAATTTCCGTGGCAATGATGTATGTGCCGACGATCAGCAATACGGCGCCGAGTTCTGCCGCCGAGAGCGGCACGAAGCCGAAAAGTGCACTGGCTCCGCCAAGGAACGGGATCGCGAAGGTGGTGGCCGATACGGCGAGCGTCGACCACAGAAGCATACGGCTGGGCCGGCTGCGGAAGGCGGGCTTTCGGGTGCGCAGGACAAGCACGACCGCCAGTTCGGTGAGCAGCGAGATGATGAACCACGTGGTCTGGAATACTGCCTCACCCGCGTGGAAGATGTAGAGCAGGACGCCGAAGGTCAGCAGGTCGAAGACCGAACTGATCAGGCCGAAGACGATCATGAACCGCTGGATGTCCTTGACGTTCCAGCGCTGCGGGCTTGACACGTGATCGGGGTCTACATTGTCGGTGGAGATCGCCAGCGAAGGCAGGTCCGACAGGAAGTTGTTGAGCAGAATCTGCTTGGCGGCCAGCGGCAGGAACGGCAGCAGGGGCGTTGCCAGCGCCATGCTGATCATGTTGCCGAAGTTCGCGCTGGTGGTGATGGAGATGTATTTGAGCGTGTTGGCGAAGGTCCGCCTTCCATCCTCGACGCCCTGGCGCAGCACGTCCAGATCGCGGCTGAGAAGGATGATGTCGGCGCTCTCGCGGGCAACGTCGACGGCTTCGGCGACCGAGATGCCGACGTCGGCCGCATGAAGCGCCGGTGCATCGTTGATCCCGTCGCCCAGATAGCCGACGGAGTGGCCGGTGCGCTGCAGAGCGCGGACGATGCGCTCCTTCTGCTGAGGATCGATCTCGACGAACAGGTCGGTGCGCGGCGCAAGGTGCCATAGCGCTTCGTCCTTCATTTGCGCCAGATCCTCGCCCGTCAGCATCGACGTGGCGTCCAGCCCCACGGCCTCGGCCATGTGCGCCGTCACATGGCGGTTGTCGCCGCTGATCACCTTGATGGCGATGCCGAGCCGGGCGAGATCCCGGATCGTCTGCGCGCGCCTCGGGCTTGGGCGGATCGAGGAATACCAGAAAGCCGCGAAACACCATGTCGCGCTCGTCGTCGCGGTCATAGTCGGCTTGCGCAGCAACGCGGCGTGTCGCCAGCGCAAGAACGCGGAAGCCCTGTTCGCCCTTGGCCTTGAACACCGCCTCGAGGTCTGCACGCGCACGCATTGGTCAGCGGCACCTCTGATGCCATCGCGCTCGAACGCCGTGCAACTGTCGAGCACGTTCGAGAACGCACCCTTGGTGACGATCAGATGCTGTCCCGGCGTGGCCGCCTCGGCCACCACGATGGTCAGCCGGCGGCGCACGAAGTCGTAGGGGATCTCGTCGATCTTGGTCAGGCCGCCCGTCGTCAGTCCGGCGACGTTGCCCGCCGCGACGATGGCAGCATCCAGCGGGTTCTCGATGCCGGTCTCGAGCGCGGCATTGACATAGGCGAGTCGCCGCACCTCGTCCGACGTGCCGGCCACCAGCGTCGAGCACCTCGCTGAGCACGATGGTCCCTTCGGTCAGCGTGCCGGTCTTGTCGGTGCACAGGATGTTCATGCTGCCGAGGTTTTCGATGGCATCCAGCCGCCGCACGATCACCCCGCGCTTGCCCATGGCGCGCGCGCCCGCCGAGAGCGTGACGCTGATGATGGCAGGCAGCAGTTCCGGCGACAGGCCCACCGCCAGCGCCACGGCGAACAGCAGCGATTCGATCACTGGGCGGTCGCAGAAGCAGGTTCACCGTCAGCACGAAAAGGACGATCACCACCATCACTCGGATCAGCAGATAGCCGAACTGCCGCACACCGCGCGCGAAATCGGTCTCGGGCTGGGCGTGCCCGCAGCCGTGCGGCGATGGCGCCGAATTCCGTCCGGCGACCGGTCTGGACGACCAGCACCTTCGCCGTGCCGCTTCGCACCGAGGCACCAAGAAACACGGTGTTCGTTCCGCTCGGCAAGCGGGGCATCGGCGGCGACGATCGCCGGGCCGCTTCTCGACCGGGAAGGACTTCGCCCGTCATGCTGGCTTCGCTGACAAGGAAATCCTGCGCCTCGATGATGAGTCCGTCGGCGGGGATCAGGTTGCCCGCCGACAGAAGGATGACGTCGCCCGGGCACGATCTGCGTCACCGGCAGAACCTGTTCCACCCCGTCCCGCAGCACGCGGGCCGTCAGCGCGAGGCGTTTCTTCAGTTCCTCGACCGCCGTGCGAGGCCCGGTATTCCTGAAAGAAGCTGAGAAGCGAACTGCCCAGCACGATCGCGAGGATGATCCCCGCATCGACCCATTGCTGCAGAGCCAGCGAGATGCCGGCGGCAAAGACCAGGATCAGGACCAGCGGGCTTTCGAACTGCCGCAGCAGAAGGCGCAGGGCGCTCAGCCGTGGCGCATCCTCGACGCTGTTGGGGCCAATGGTGGCAAGTTGCGATGACGCCCTGGCAGACGAGAGACCACCCGGTCCCGTGCCGAAGGAGGCCGCCAGGGCAACGGCGTCCTGGCTCCAGTAGCTTGTGTCAGGCGGCGCACTGTCCATCTCGACCCTCTCGCACCAATCGGGGGACAGGCAGCGGAGTCACCTGACCTCTGTTCCGAATGGCGGACCAATCCCGTCCATCAACGCCATCGCAGCCGCCCCAAGGAAGGTGACCCGCAGTGTCGCCTCCATCACGCTCTCGCCACCGACGCGCGCAGCCAATGCCCCCGAACAGGGCGAGGAAGAGCTGCGAGGCGACCGATCCACCCATGACAAGCGCCTCTCCTTTCGCCATGAGTTGATCCGCCGCATGATGCGCCAGGCGCGTCATGTCGGCTCCCGAGAGTCAACTTTTTGATTTTATGCCTGTTGGTTCACCTTTGATAGCCGGAACAAGGGAGGAGGAGTGAAACAGGCAATCGAAGACCTCGCGTCAACGGTCGGGTATAGACTGGGTCGCGGAACCTGCTCCTGGATAGTCCGGCCTGGATGCTGCCAGACGGATGCGAACCTCACTCCCGGGGGGCCACGATACCGGCAGCGCGCCAGGGCGCTGGCACAGCCGAGGCTGCGCGTCGCGATTGCCGTCGCAGGCTTGTCACGGCTCGCTACGGATACAACCGAAGGTCAGGGGATTTTTCCGCTGGGCCGTCACCCTCGTAGCACCGTGAAGTTCCGGCCGTGAGTAAGAGCGCGTCCTGACCGCAGAACTCGGTCGCGACGCGGAACCATCGATGCAAGGGACCGAGGCGGGCCGGAACTAAATCTTGCCAATTTTTTGAAGTCATGAGACGCTGAGCGATTGAAGCGTACTTTATAACAGTCTGAAACATTGATCCACTTTGGTTTCTGGGTGAAATATGACTAGCATCGATCGAATAGAATCCTATGCCGCGGTGGCAGGGAACCATGAGATTTCAAGTATATCTGTCACTGATCGTGAACGCGCGGCGGGTATGATCGACGTTGAAAAACTGGACAGGGCGAAGTCTCTCTTTGCCGAGAATGGCTATATACGAATTGAGAATCTCTTCTCGCCTGAGCAAATGCGGGCATTCGACGCGCAGTATCGGAAAAGCTATTCAAGGCTGCTTTCAGAAACAAACAAACAGGACAAGCGGCCATTGTTTACGGTTCGCATTGAGGGAGCCTTCAGCGATCCAAACCTGCTGTCAAATCCCCTGATCGAACCGCTGTTGACCCATTTCCTCGGGAAGAACTTCATCCTTGCGGCGCTGAGCGCCGTTGCCTCGTTTCCGGGTGCCCCCGACCAGCATCTTCACCGCGACGCAACACAATTGTTCGGCACTGACAACGAGATAGACAAGGATCTGCCACCTTACTCGATGACGATGCTTGTCCCCCTGATCGATTTCACTACCGAGACAGGTTGCACCCGTGTTTGGCCGAGGTCGCATCATCTCGCCGGACAGGAGAACGGGCTTAAGGTCGGTAGTCTGGACCCCGAGGTGAAGGTCGGTTCGGTTCTCATAACCGATGGGCGCACCTTGCACCGTGGGGCAGCAAACCGTTCTGATCGCCTGCGCCCGTTATTCTATATGACCTTCCATCGGTCATGGTATCGCGATTTCGGCGGCTATGCGAAACGACCCCCGATCTTGATGTCCGATGCCGAGTTTCGCCGGATGCCGCCAGCGGCGCAATCCCGCGTGGCATGGTTCCGGGACCGTTATTCGGGCCTGAGGCTCAAATACTGGGTGCGAGGAAAAATTCCAGCAGCGGTTCGGGTCCGACTGTTCAAGGACATCTGAGCGTCTTGTCAGGGCCATCCGATCCTTTGTGGTGGGGTATCGGCAAGTCTGCGCCTTGCTTCTCGGTGACAACGCAGAATTCAACGGAGTTATTCGTGGGATGCGAGTTCCGGGCGGCGTGGACTAGGTAGAACCGTTTGATCTGATATCGCCGTCTTGGGTTTTTCGATCCCGCGGTGGAACACCTCGGCAATTTGCCTTTACTGATTGGAATGCGCGTTGGATGATATTCGTGGAAGGCGTGAGGTCTGGGTTTTTCTGTGCCTGATTGTCGTGGTCAATGCCCTGTTCATCGGGGGCATCGCCGCCGATTTTCTTCCCGACGGGCTCTACAATGTCGGCAGGTTCGCTCTGCTCGGCCTTACCCTGGCAACCGTTGTCTTCGCATTCCGACGCACCGCAGGTTTGCGCGCCCTGATCCATTCCCTTAGCGTCTGGCGGGTGAACCCTCTTTGGTATCTGCTGGCGCTCCTGTGGGCCCCAACGATCAGCATACTCGTGCTGGCCGCAAAGAGTGTGCTGACCGATACGAACGCATTCGTTCTCAATACGGAGCTGATTTCGCGCCCTTCGGTCATGCGGACCGTATTCATCGGTTCGTTCATCGGAGAAATTGTCTGGGTCAGTTATTCGATAGATACGCTATCCAAACGGTTCGGTGTTCTCTTGGGGGCAATGACGGTCGGCGTGTTCTGGACACTCTGGTGGGTTCCTATGGTCATGTTCGGGGTCGGCATCACTCCTGACCTTCCGATGCTGCCCTTGTTGATCAGTATGCTTGGAATCGCCGTCATGTGCGGCTTTGTCTATTCATCCTCTCGCAGCGGCCCGGTGGTGCTGTTGCTGCAGATCATGGTCAACACATCGTTCCTTGTGTTTCCGATTGTGCCGACAAGCGGCGGCAATCCAACTTACCTTGCCTTTTCCATCACGTACCTGATCGCCGCCCTGACCTTGTTCATGCTCTTTGGCCCCCGGCCGCTTTTCGGCAAGCTGTCGCCGGTGGTTGGTCAGTAAATCTGACGCACTTGGCAAACTGCTGCGAATGTCGGCGCCAGCCGGTCCTCGGGCGCTCCGCTTGTCGCATGACGACTGCGCTTTGGATTGTTGCAGGCTTCGAGTTGGCCATGGCCAGAGCGGTTTTCTCGACGGTCAGGCGTTGTTTGACCAACCTGTATCGACCCACTGAAAATCTGCTGATGCTACTATGAGGGCGGTGGCGCCCAATCGAATTCAGCGCGTCGGGCGTTGATCGATTGACTGCTAACTGGCTAGATACGTCTGGTCGCTTCTACTGTGTTACTTTCTGACCTTGCCGTCAGTGCTTCCAGAGCAATTCGCACACGTGTGCATCTGCTGACGGGCCACGATGATTGGAGGTGGGGAAATGCAGTCTGACTATGTTGTCATTGGCGCCGGTTCGTCGGGATGTGTTGTCGCGGCGCGCCTGGCTGAAGCTGGTGCGAGCGTTGTTCTGCTGGAAGCGGGAGGCTGGGCCAAGAGAGCCGCTGTCATGATACCCGGTTTCTATCCCAGTCTGCAGGATAGCGAGATTGACTGGGCATATCGCACGGTGCCGCAAACGGGCCTGAATGGACGGCGGATGTTCCTGTCACGCGGCAAGGGCATGGGTGGCTCAAGCTTGATGAACGCGCTGGTCTACATGCGAGGGAACCGTGGCGATTACGACTGCTGGAGCGATCTTGCCGGTCCGGGCTGGTCCTATGAGAATGTCCTGCCCTACTTCAAGCGGTCAGAACGCAACGCCGTGTTTGGTGAGCCTTTTCACGGCCAGGCGGGCCCCGTCTCTGTCATCAACCACAAGAAACTCAATCCGCTTACCGAGCTTTTCTTCGAGGCCTGCGCATCGGTCGGGCTTCAAAAGAACGACGACCTTAATGGAGAAATGCAGGAAGGCTTCGGAGAGTTTCAAATGACCGCCGATGGCAAGGGCCGATGTGGCGCCGACCGCGCCTTTCTCGAACCTGTTCGCGAATTGGCCAATCTCACGATTATCCCCAATGCGCGTGTCACGCGTTTGCTGCTCGAGCGGAGCCGCGTTACCGGTGCGGAATACTTCAACGGCCATGCTGTGGAGCGTGCAGATGCCGGCTGTGAAGTCATTCTCTCGGCGGGATCGGTAAACTCGCCGCAGATCCTGATGCTGTCGGGCATTGGACCACAGGATCATCTTGCGGAAGTAGGCGTATCGACGACGGTCGATCTTCCCGGGGTCGGCAGCAACCTGCAGGACCATATCCAGTGTGCCTTGCGGTGCGAAGTGTCTGAACCGCTTTCGCCCTACGGAATGTCACCCGAGGTCGTGCAAGCGGCAACGCAGGCCTTTCTTGCCGATGGATCGGGGCCGTATGCCTCAAACTTCGTCGAGGCAGGGATATTCTTGCGCTGTGATCCGCAATCCGTCTTTCCTGATGTGCAGGTCCATTTCGTGTGCAGTTTTGGGGCCGAAATTGCAGATGGAACGGCCCCCGATCGGCATGGCTTCAGTCTCTACCCCTACGTCACGCGGCCAAAAAGTCGCGGAACCGTCCGTCTTCGGACAGCGTATCCGATGGACCCGCCTGCGATTGATCCGGGCTATTTCAGGGATCCCGAAGATTTGAGATTGACGGTTGAGGGGCTGCTCGCCTGCCGCGAGGTTGCTCTGGCAGAACCTTTCCGAACAATCGGCATGCGCGAGATCAGACCGGGCGACGGAGCAAGCTCGCGCGAGGGCTTGTCGGCCTACGTGCGGAGCACCGCAAGAACGGTTTGGCACCCGGTTGGCACGTGCCGCATGGGGGCAGATGACGATGCCGTCGTGGACGAAACTCTCAAGGTCAAGGGACTAGAAGGCTTGCGCATAGCGGATGCCTCCATCATGCCGACCTTGGTCAGCGGCAACACCCATGCTCCCTGCATGATGATCGGGGAAAAGGCTGCTGACCTAATCCTAGCGGGGTGAACGGAGCTTTCAGTCTCCGGAAGATGGAAGGGCCGGCTGCTGTCAATCGTGAGGCAAACCTGATCCCTGCCGGCGAACGAAATTGACTCCCGTCGTGACGTCGAGATCAGGGCCTGAGCCGACGGATCTGATCACGGTGTGGTGGAGACCGGTCAGCCGTGGTCCTCGAACCGCCAAGGCGCGTTGGCGGTTTCGGTGATCTCGCAGTGGTCATCGCGGCAGGCCGGGAGGCCGCGGCGCTTCAAAACGACGTCCTTCGTGAGGAGCTTTTCAGGGGTTGGAGCCTCCGGCAAAACCGTCGCAGTTCACACTGTTGCGCCAAATCAGACGCCTATCCGGCATTCTTTGTGAACGGCGAGCGGACCGGCAGGGCGATGGTGACGGACAGCCCACCCAGCGTCGCTGATTTGCCGAGCTCGAGTGTACCACCGTAGGCGGCAACCAGATCGTGCGCGATTGCCAGACCAAGGCCAGTGCCTTTCGGCTGCTGGTCGAGCCGACCCCCCGGGCGCATCGCCTCAGGACGATCCAGATCGGCGATCCCCGGACCGTCATCTTCCAAGCGCAGAACCACAACATCCTTGCTCATGGTCGAGGTCAGTACCACCTGTTTTCTGCACCATCGGAAGGCATTCTCGAGCATATTGCCGATGACTTCTTCAAGGTCATGATGATCCATTGCGACCTTGTGGTTCTGGTCTACGTGGAACTCGAATGTTTTCAGTTCAGCGTCAGGTAGGCTGCGAAACAGCCGGGCAAGACGCTCGACAGACCGCTTCACTTCCGTCTGGGGCATGGCCATGGCCCCGGCATTCACGGCGCGAAGTCGTGCCAGCGATCGCAGGATTTGCGAGTCGATCCGATCCAGCGCCTCAACGGCCACCCCGACCTGATTGCCCGATGAGGCCAGCATCGCCAGCTCGTTGCGCAGGATGGCTGATGGCGTCTTCAGCGCGTGCGCGAGGTCGGCACCCTGTTGCCGCGTGCGGTCGAACATGTCGTGATTGCGTTGCAGCAATGCGCTTATGTCGGAGACAAGGGGTGCGACTTCGGTCGGATAGGCTGATGGGTTGAGCTTTTCCGCGCTGTCCCAACGGTTCAGGATGTCCCTGCGGAGATTTGCGATGGGCCGAAGGATCGCCGAAGTCTGAAGCATGGCGTTGCCGATGCCCAACATGCTGACCAGCAGGAAAGCGGCGATCAGGGACTGGCGTAGCTGGGAACGTTCGTCTGACAGGGTGGCAAGGGACTGGCCGACCATGACGGTCCATGCGCCACCGGAGTCAAGGTGTATGGTCTGCACGGCTACGCGCAACTCACCGTCGGGCCCGGTGACGTTCTGGAACGCAATCCTATCGGACGGAGCGGGCTGGATCGCGAGGACGGTATCGAATAGCGAACGCGATGCGATGACGTCGCCATCGGCTGCGGTGATCTGCCAGTACCGTCCCGACTCCGGCAGACTGTATGCGGGGTCGGAGATGAGATTTGCGATGGACTGCGCGTCCGGCCCGGCAGTGGCAAGTGCGACGACAACCTGCAGATGGCGCTCCCGAAGGACGTCGTCGAACCTGCGAAGCGCAATCGCATCGAGCGCCGAGAAGAGGACGACGCCACCGAGGATGACCGAAATCAGAGCGAGCCCTATGCCCCAGAGGATGGCTCTTGCCCGCAGCGACTTCATTGCCGGGATGCAACCCTGTAACCACGTCCGCGAATTGTCTCGATGACGTCATGCCCGAGTTTCTTGCGCAGCCGCGCGACGAAAACGGCGATGGTGTTGGAGTCCCGATCCCCATCGTATTCGTAGATATGCTCCGACAACTCGGTGCGGGAAATCAAACGATCGGCGTTGTGCACCAGGTATGTCAGAACGGCCAGTTCCTGTGCGGACAGGTCGACCGGAATACCATCGGCGAGAACCCTGCCACGGCGCACATCGAAAACGACCTTTCCTCGCTCAAAAACCGGACCCGTGAGGCCAGTCTTGCGTCGGAGCATCGCCCGAACGCGCGCCGAGAGTTCGGCCATGTGGAACGGTTTGGTGAGATAGTCATCAGCACCCGCATCAAGGCCATCCACCCGGTCGGACCAACCGTCGCGAGCCGTCAGCAGAAGGACTGGCGTGCCGATGTCCTGCCGACGCCACTCCTTCAACACCGAGATGCCGTCACGCCTCGGCAAGCCGATATCGAGAATGATCAGGTCGTAGGGTTCCGTGGCACCGCGAAACGCGGCCTCCTCGCCATCATGCACGACGTCGACGACTTTGCCTTCAAGTGCAAGCACCCGCTTGATCTGGTCGCAGAGCGCAACTTCGTCTTCGGCGACAAGTACCCGCATGGTTGCCCTCGCTCGTGAACCTGAGCTGCATCCTAGACGTCAGTTCCTGGCGTTTCCACCACCCTTGCCGTTGCCCCCGCCATTGCCACCCGAGTTGCCCCCGCCATTGCCACCCGAGTTGCCGCCACCATTGCCACCGGAGTTGCCGCCACCATTGCCGCCAGAGTTGCCGCCACCATTGCCGCCGGAGTTGCCTCCCCCTGAGCCACCCCCGCCATTGCCGGAGTTGCCCTTGCCGGCCGATTTGCCGTTCGAGGGTGCGTTGGCTGCCTTCTTGGTTTTGTTCGTCGAGACGGCGGAGGCACCAGCTTTTGAACTGGCCTTAGCATTTACCTCGCGTGCAGTCGGCGACGACGGGGGCAGAACCTTGCCCGTCGATGCGTCGATGACGATCGCTCGTACCACGCCGGAAGCCTGCATCACTAGGACGCGGTAGAAAACCCCGTTGCCGTCGAACGCCCGGACATCGACCGGATCCCCCGGCACGAGCTGTCTCACTGCTTTCAAGGCATCCTTCACGCTCACGCTGCGTCCCGAGTTAACAGTCTCGCGCAGCTCCGTCTGGGACAGTTCGGTCAGTGGAGCTGCCTGCAACGCAAGCGGCCAGCTGGCCAACACGGCAAGAAGGAAGATCGGAGCGCAACGCATACTTTGGATTACTGCATTCAACATGAACTCAAGATGAACAGGACGTTAGCGCTTGATTCAAGTGCTCTGTGCTTTGGTGCAGCTGTTGAAGATTTAATCTCTCGTTGTTCGTGGTCTTGTTTGGCGATCCGGAAACGCCGGAATTTGGAAGGATGAAACCATGAAACAGATCCGCACCGATGTGCTGAGGGCCGCATGCCTTTCCGCTGCCCTGCTGGGAGGTCTGTCTGTCGGCCTGGGCTTCGCGTTGACCGATTATGCATTTGCCGCAGGCGGCAACGGCAACGGCAACGGCAATGGTAATGGCAATGGCAAGGGGAACGGAAACGGGAACGGGAAAGCTGGCGACAATGGCGGGGATAGCGCGGGCGGCAGCGCGGCGCACGGAAATTCCGCTGCGAAGGGGACAGGCGCCTCAGCCAGCAAGAAGCAGGGTGCCGACAGCAAGGACCGTGAGGCGGGCACTTCGTTTTCCAAATCGCACGATAGCACAAAGAAATCTGCCAGAAATGAGAAGCTGGTGCACGCTCCGAAGGCTGAAGCGACTGCCGGTTCGAAGCGTCCGAAGACACGCGGGGTGCACCCGTCGGAACTCGGTGCGCTGAATGCGGCCCACGCATCTGCCACGGCTCTCGCAAATGCCTCTCCGAACTCGCGCGTCGGCAAGATCGCCATTTACCGCGATGCAGTTCTGCAGGGGCAGGAACTTCAAGCGGATTACGATCTTGCCGTCGCCGAGCTTGCCGGACTTACGCCGCCCGCCAATGATTTAGAGGCCGTGACAGCGGAGCTCGCGGAAAAGAACGAAAGCCGTGCAACTGCACAGCAGGAACTTGACGCACTCTACGATGAACGCGCCGACCTCGAAGCGATCGGCGGGACGGATCCCGACCTGGATCAGCGCATCGCGGATGCCGAAGGCGATCTGGCACTGCGTGATGCCGAAATCTCAGAACTCGAAAGCGAATTGGCGGCAGCCGAGGACTACGAAACGGCGGCCGACACTGTGGAAAACCTGTCGGATCAGCTCGCCGATCAGAAACTGACCGAGACGTCGCTCCTTGAGGCGGCAGCCAACAAGCCAGTCACACCGGAGATTGAAGACGCCGTGCAGCAGTTGCTCGGCCTTGAATGACAACCTGCCTGTGACGCCGAACCGATGGCGTCATCTGGAAACCGCTACCGTGATGAAGTCGATCCGACAAACAAACGAACGCAAGTAGGCCAGGAAATGTTCATCGATCGTCTGATTGGTTCGCTGAGGCCACGGGTTGTGGCGCTGCATGAGGAAGATGGCACGTCGACCGTGGAATTTGTCATCTGGACGCCGCTCATCATGTTCGTCTTTGCCCTCATCGCGGATACGGCGCTCATCTTCGGCGGCGAGGCCAGGGTGCTTCGCGTCGTGCAGGATGCCAACCGAGCGATGTCGATCGGGAGGATCACCGAGGTGAAAGACGCTCAGGACCTTGTCTTGTCGCAGATCCAGAACCTCGCGCCCCATGCCATCGTCACGACCACCGTCGTCAGCGGCCTGATAAACACGGTCGTCGCAATTCCAGCCACCGATTTCACCTCGGTCGGCCTGGTCGACGCTTTTCTGAATTTGACAGTTACGGTTTCAGCGCAACATCTGGCGGAGAGTTGATATGGCAACGTCGTCCCGTTTGACGTCCGGAGTGCAGGCATTCTCTTCCTTCCGGAGTGCGGAGGAAGGTGGTGTGACGGCGTTCAACCTTTTCCTGATACTCGCGCTGTTGATGCTCGGGGGCTATGCGATTGACGTGAGCAACGTCATGCTGGCGCGCACGAAGCTTCAGGTCACGGCTGATGCGGTCGCCCATGCAGCCTTGCTTGAGCGGGAGCTCAAGACCGAAGCCGAGGCCAAGACGGCAGCGCTGAACCTTGCCGAGTTGAACATGAAGACCTCTGCCTACGGCAAGGTCATTTCGGCCAACGAGATCGTGTTCGGGGAATGGAGCGCCGGGACGCAATCGTTTACGCCCAAGGCCGGTTCGAGGTCTGCAGTTCAGGTGCGCACCAAGCAGGATACCGACAACGGAAACCCGCTGCGGACTTATTTCCTCGGCCTCGCCGGCCTCGATAAATGGGATGTCGTCACATCTTCGGTGTTCACGACCTATATCCCGACATGTCTTCGGGAAGGGTTTGTCGCCGAACAGCCGGTCGATCTGCAGAGCAACAACAATTATTCGAACGGTTTCTGCATCCATTCGAACAGCTACGTTTCGCTCAACAGCAACAACTACTTCGAGCCGGGCACGATCGTCTCGATGCCCAACCAGGACGACATCGAACTGCCGAACTCGGGGTACAAGACCAATATCGGGTTGGCTGAGGCGCTTCGCTCCGGCTCCTGGAACATCCGGATCATCGAGCGGATTGACGAGTTGATCGCGGGGCTGAAGGTCTTCGATCCGATCTACATTCCCGACTACATCACGTCGAAAACGACCAAGGTGCTGACCAATCGTAATGTCTACCAGGCAGACTTGACCGCAGGACAACTGCACACGTTCAGTTGCGGCAAGGGTGGCTCGGCGCTGACGATCAAGAACGATGTCAAGATGAGCAAGGTCGTGCTGGTGACGGACTGCGACGTGAAGTTCGAAGCAGGCGTCATTCTTGAGGATAGCGTCATTGCCACCACAAGCACTGGCTCGAAATCGCTGAGCGCGTCTGCCGGTCTTCAGGTCGGAAAGAACGATCACTGTGCCGAAGGCGGCGGGGCGCAGCTCGTCACGATGGGCAGCATGGATTTCCCGTCCGACCTGAAGCTCTTCGGTGGTCAGTTGCTGGCCAAACAGAACGTGTCTTTCTCCGCCAATGCCAACGGGATCGAGGGCGCGGCGGTGGTTGCGGGAGGTGTGATCTCGGGCACGAGCAACATGGCCATGGCCTTCTGCGGAAGCGGCATGGAGGACAATTTCCAGGCAGAGTACTTCAAACTGGTCATGTAGTGCTCTTTCAAAATTTACGAGATCTTTGGTTAAATGGTTTTCCTTCATGTTCGCATTCGAATCTTCTGAACTCGTCCAAGGCGTGATCATAACGGTCGATCGGAGCAAGCGCGTTCCAAAATATGTTATATCACTTTCAGATCAACCGAACGTCTTGCCGATCAAGATATCGGCCAACAAATTCCGCTCTCAGAGCGAATTGAAAGAACTGGTACTGGCCTGGGTATCTCTATACCGGTGAAGATATCTGTCACCTCCTATCATTGATGGAGGTTTCTGATCTTCGTCAAGAAGCGGACGGCCATGACTGAAGGGTGGTCCCATATAAAGCACCATGGAGGGTGTCGTCATAGGTCTGAGCCGCAACGCACTTCGCATGCCATCTTGTTCTGAGCGACAGCCAGCATTCATTATGGAATATGAGCAAATGCAGTCTTGGGTTTCGGCTTTCTGAAGGAACTGGCTGATAAGCCGGGCGAAACGGGATTGCGTGTGCCAGACAATGTTGCTGCCCTGCGCGGAACGGGAATCCTGTGGAAGAACGGCGAGGCGTGGCGTGCCGACCTCTTCCGCCAGGGCGAGTGCCTGGTTCCAGCAAAGTATATGAAGAGCAATGAACGTTTCTTGCCGCAGCGCTGTCGAATGATGCCGACTATCAGCCTGCGCCGGCGGTGCAACGCAGGCTAAAATTCAATCAGGTCTGCACCTTGTCGAAAGCCAGCTAGAGCATAACAACCCTGCAGCAGAGGATGACGACCAACAAAGTGATCAACTGAGTGGCCAACTTTAACGTTCGATCTTCGAAATCGACGGGCAACACCATCCTACCGCTCACGATCTTCACGTAAAAACCCTGCCTCTGCTGGTTACAAATGAAACTTAGCGGAAGAGGCTGGCCGGAATGAAGCGGGCTTAAGTCGGAAATGCGGTCGCGGCGCGCGGAGTAATGACAGACTGTTGCGAAGAGACTTATAATCAAATCCTGCGCTGCCAGACAAATACGAACACGTCTCAGCCAGGTCGGGGAACCGTTCGCTCTGCGGCGCGGCGACCGCTCCGCTCGGCGAGAGTGGCTATGCTGTCCGCCCGAAGATCTGTCGGCACGACAGGCCCTGTTCCTGGTTGAAGCGGCGTGAGACGGAAGCGCGAATGGAGGCGATTTCTGTTTCGTGCGCATGCGCCTGAACTGTTGGAACGACTTGCGACGAGCGGTAAGCGCTCTCGACCGGAGCTACAAAGGTTCAATGGGTCTGAAGGTGCCAATGTCACTCTTGATCTGGATCATGGCCAGCTTTCGCGGCAATTGTAGACCGAGCAGACGCGGGTTTCGGAACTGGGCTCTTGCCCAATCCTGCGAAGAGGTAGCCCATGCCCGCTCTGCCAACACCTGCTGACGCGCTCAACTACTTCACCGATGCGACCCGGCGATCGCGTCTTTTCATGGATGAGATGTTGCGGCGCGCGGAACAGGCAGAAGCGCACGATGATACAGGATATCCTCGGGGGTCCGGGCCTTTTCGAAGGCGAAGCCGCAGAACGGATGGGCCGGGTGGGCTCGCTGTTCGACCCGCAGGCCGATCATGCACCTGCACGGCCGCGGGCGGTCGGAACGAAGGCGCGCTGATCGGCACCGAACCCTTGAAGGATTGTCCGCAATGACCGCACTGACACCGGCCAAACGATCAAAGCACGACATGCTGATCGACGCCGCGAACGACACGCCGCCGACCCTGACCATCGTGGTTCATCCCTGCGATGAAAGTTCGTTGGCCGGTGCGCTTCAGGCGCGCGACGCGGGCCTGATCGTGCCCATCCTCGTCGGCCCCGAGCCGCGGATTCGCGCCGTTGCCGCAGCGGCGGGCCTCGATCTGTCGGGGGTGCAGATCGTCGATGTCCCCCACAGCGATGCTGCCGCGGCGCGCGCGGTCGAGATGATCCGGGAGGGAAGGGCGGAACTGCTGATGAAGGGCAGCCTGCACACGGACGAACTGATGCGCGAAGTCACCTCTTCCACGACCGGACTTCGCACTGGGCGCCGGATCAGCCATGTCTTCATCATGGACGTGCCCGGCTATGAGGAGACGCTGTTCATTACCGACTCGGCGATCAACATCTTTCCCGATCTCGAGACCAAGCGCGACATCATCCAGAACGCGATCGATCTGTGCCATGCTCTGGGCAACCCCGAGCCGCGCGTCGCCATCCTGTCGGCGGTCGAGACGGTGACGACGAAGATACCCTCCACCCTCGAGGCCGCCGCCCTGTGCAAGATGGCCGACCGGGGGCAGATCACCGGGGGTCTGCTTGAAGGGCCGCTGGCATTCGACAATGCGATCGACCCCGAGGCGGCCCGGATCAAGGGCATCGGCGGGCCGGTTGCCGGTCGGGCGCAGATCCTTGTCGTTCCCGATCTCGAGGCCGGGAACATGCTGGCCAAGAACCTGACCTTCATGGCCAAGGCCGACGCGGCTGGGATCGTCTTGGGTGCGCGGGTGCCGATCATTCTGACGAGCCGGGCCGACAGTGTACGCACCCGACTCGCCTCGGCCGCGGTCGGAACCATCCTTGCGGCGGCACGGCGCGCGAAGGCCCCGCTTCCCAAGGTGTGATCGCAAGGGATGTCTTTGTGCTGTATGCCGGCTCGTCCAGCCTGACGTTCCAGATATTCACGTACGGGACTGCCGGGCTGGAGCGGCAGATCAAGGGCCGGATCGACGGGATCGGAGTTCGTTCCTGCTTTAGCGCGATTGGCAAAGGCGGCGAAGGTCTCATCGACCAGTCCCTCGGTGCGCAACCGAGACGTGCCGGAAGACCCGCAACCCACCGTACCGCGTCACGCCGCTATCTGGCCGCGAGCCACGCGCGGCTTGGCCGGGTCGACGATGCCCGCAACGAGGCGGCCCTCGTCACGGCAAGCAACCCCAAGTTTACCATCAGCCACTGGGTGTATTCGACGCAATTCGAGGACGAGGCGACAAAGGCGCATTTCATCGAAGGGTATCGTCTGGCCGGACGTTCGGAGTAGGCGAGATCTCCTTGACGGTGTTGTCAGGCCGCGGGGAACTCGCCACTTTTCCCACACGTCGCCACCGCTGGCCGAGGTTCTTGTTCTCGGACGTCGCCATCGCAGCAGCCGTTCTGCTCTCGTTCGAGCCGAGAGCGAGTCCCTGCGCCCGGCAAGGAGTTTCTGTGTCACCTCCGGGTGTGTTGCCCGACAAATGTGAACTCGTCTCGGTTTTTCGGGAGGATATTGTGCCACGGGGCATCCGTGGCATGAGCATCCTGCCTCAACCAGCCAACTTCCCACACTGACCCTCCAATAAATCGGACCGACGCCGGCCCGGGGGGTGTTGAACCTGCGATTGGGAGTGAACCTACGCTCTGGGCTGGCGCCTCTGCGGCAACCGAGCTTTCCGCGCGGAAAAATACTTTTCAGGGGTAACGATTTCACGCCGGCGCTAACGGCAAAATAACGATGCGAAGCGAAGCGGGGCTGTACCTTCTGCCTAATGCCGATGGGAGGATTGAATGTGAAGGTTCTTCTGGTGTTCCTGGCTTTTGCAGTGGTTCCGCTTCGGCCCTCGATTGCCCAATCCATCCCGTGCGCCGACGTGGCCCTGGTGCTTGCGATTGATGGATCCGGCAGCATCTCAGATATCGAGTTCTTCTTTCAACTGGATGCCACGGGTCAGGCGCTGCGCGACCCCGCAGTGGTGGGGCGGATGCAATCCGTGGGCGGCGTGGCTGTGGCCGCCGTGTTGTGGGGCGATGCTGCAACAGGCACGCAGGTCATTGGCTGGGAAAAGGTGGCCGATGCTGGCGGGGCGGAGCGTTTTGCCCGTCGATTGACAAGCCAGAAGCGCATCGTCACTGGAAATACCGATATCGGAGTGGGGTTGATGGCCGCGCTGGACCTGCTTGACGATCCGCGAAACTGCGCCATGCGCCGGGTGATTGACGTCTCGGGAGATGGGCGAGAGACGCCGCTGTTCCGGAAGGGCGAGAAGATTTCACTGTTGCAGTCGGTCAGTCGCGCCAAGGAAATGGGCGTTGTCATCAACGGCCTTGCGATCACAACGAAAGATCCAGACCTTGAGGAATACTTCCGAACGCGCGTCATCACCGGCATCGGGTCTTTCGTGGACCCTGTCGCCAGCTATTCAGACTTTGCCGATGCAATGAAGCGCAAGCTGCTGCGAGAGTTGGTCATGCCAGATCTCGCGTTGAACCTGAACTCCGCCGACTGATCTTCCGCTACGCGCACCCGACTGACACCCTAGTCCGGCAGGCCCGCCAGGCCGAGCATCTTCAGGAAACGGTGGTGGTGTTCGTCTTGCACGTAGCGCGGGAGAATTCCCGGGGCCACGTTAGACAAACGCAGGTCGGGTAGGTTGTCGCGGCAGTAGGCGATTGCGGCCTGAGCCTCGGCAAGTTGTCCGGCGGCGGCTGCCGACGCGGCCAAGAACAGCGACCCTCGCATGAGTGCCGGGTTTGCGTTTCATGACATGGTGCGCGCCCTGTAGCGCTTCTTCATAGTTTCCCAGAGCGAACTGGGCCATGACGATGCTGTAGTGGCGCCAGAAGTCGATGGGAGCGACCGAGCCGAGCCGCATCGCTTCCCGGGCTTCGGCGATGGCCTCTTCCGGGCGGCCGAGGATGGCATACTGCTCGGCCAGATCCGACCGCGCGGTGGGATATTCCGGGTTGATGGCTATGGCATGGCGCAGCTCCCCCACGGCATCGAGGCTACGACCCACATTGGCCAGCGCCCAGGATAGCACGCAGCGTCCGATCTCGTCCTCGGGCACCTTGCTGACGGCCGTTTCGGCCAATCTCAGGGCGCTGGAGGTGACTGCGGGTGAGCAGGGCAGCACGCCTTGGGCGATCGCGGCCGAGGTGCAGAGCGACAGCGTGCGCATGGCGCGCGGGCTGTCAGGCGCCAGGGAAACAGCCTGTTTGGCCAGTTCAAGCGACAGGGCAATGGAATCGCGTGTGAATTCGTAGTACTTGATCATCGCGCGCCGCACGAGGATGCGCACATCGGGTTCATCGCTGGGGGTGCGGTCGCGCACGTTCCAACGCGCAACAAGAAGTTCGATCCGCGTGGCGATGGCGATGGATTGGGAAACGCTGTCCTGAAAATCGAGCGCTTCTTCCGCGCTGCCGTCGTAGCGTTCGGCCCAGACATGGGTGCCCTGGATCACGTCAATCAGTTGAGTGTTGACACGGATGCGATTTGCCATGGTCTGCAACGTGCCGCTGAGCATGTATTGCACCTGGATCGGAGGGGTGGATGACTCTCCGTTCTGCGGCTCGGGTTCCGCCATCACGACAATCCCGCCCTGGCGTGAGATCGCGGTAATGATGTCGGCGGTCAGCCCTTTCAAGAAGCCGGTCGGGTCGCCGGCACCGGTGAGATCGACAAAGTTGAGCACACGCAAAACAGGCATGCGTTCGGGCAACAGTGCGTGATTGTCTAAAGCAACAGGTGGCATCGCACTGCGGCCGTGCGAACCGGACGCGATTGCATCACGCAAGGCCAAGGTCTCTGAGCTGGGGTCCACTCCAAAGACGCGCCGCAGCATTTTTCGGCAGGTGTCGAAAAGCTGAAGGCTCGTGTCTCGGTGGCCATTTGCAGCATTCAGCCGCATCGCCAGTTGATACGAGGCCTCGCGCGTTGGATTGAGCGCAAGGAGGCGGCGGGCATGGGCCAATCCGGCCTCGGGTCCTGCCACTTGCGCCAGCGCGTCGAGGGCATCGACGGCCATGGAGAGAAACCGCTCCCGCTGTGCAGCCGCCCAATCCTCGAACTCCTGGGAACCAGAAAAGAACCCGTCGAGGAAGGGACCCCGGTAGATATCCACCGCCGACTCGGGTGGGACAGAAGTGCCTTTCACTGCGTCGAGGAAATGCAGGGCATCGACGTCGACCAGACCCGACGCGAGACCGATGCTCTCGCGCTGGGTCACGACAAGATCGGCAAAGGGTGGGCCAAGCTCTCGACGCAATACCGCCAGGGTCTGGCGAAGGCTGTTACGCGCCTGCTCGGTGCCCCGATCAGGCCATAGCAGATCGGCCAACTTGTCCCGCGATGCGACCATTCCAGGCGCAAGGCTGAGATAGGTCAACAGAGCCAGTGCCTTCTTGCTCGAGACGGCCTGATTGGATTTGCCAGGAATGCTAATTGTCAGCCCGCCGAAGACGATAAGTCGAATGACTAGCAAATTCGCTTCCTGAAGCATCTACCTACCAATTGCTGTCGTCGTAACTCTGCCGTTAGCGCAATCGTATTCGCGATAGGTATTTGTTCCAACACGAAAGTTCATGCGACGCCATCGGCTGGGCCTCTCTCGGTACTTCAAGCCTGCAACTTCCCACGGACGCGGGCCGGAGCGAGCTGCCGTGAGGCGGCGCCCGTGCTGGTTGAAGGGACTTTGTGCCAAGACTGCGTCCTTACCCGAAGTCAGGCGACTTGCTTTTTCTCGTGTTTCTGGAAATCGTGATTCTTCGGAAAGGTGGGGAGGGCGCGCGATGCGACCAAGTTCGCTTTCTCTTCGCTTGTTCATCGTCACCGCAGTTGCGCTGGTGCCTGCGCTCGGCATTGCCTTGTCGAGTGTCCTGACCTTGCAGCAGGACAGCGAGACGGCGTTGCACGCCGAAGCATATCGAACCGCCGAGCTTGCATCACTTGAACTGGAGCAGACCATCTCCGGTGCGGAGAGTGTTCTGCGAACCATGGCGGCGGCCCCTGTGGTGAAGCGTGGCGTTGATGCAGACTGTTCCGCGATGCTGACCGAGGCTGCCGGCGCTCTGCCGTTCCTGACCTCGCTCGTCATCGTCAATGAGGACGGCAGCGTTCGATGCGCGTCAGATGCGTCCGCAGCGGGTCAAACTCTCTCTGCCCGCAACTATTTCATTGAGGCTCTTCGGACCGGTGTCAGGGTGACCGGCACGGCGACGGATGGGATAACCATTGATCAACGGCGGCTTCCCATTGCCTTGCGCATCGGGGGATTGGACGGTGCGCCGACCGGCGTTGCAATTGCCTACCTGAAACTGGGCTGGCTTGAAGAGCGCCTGTTGGATCGAAAGCTGGTGCCGGGAAGTTCGCTGACGATTGCTGACCGGAACGGAACCATAATTGCCCGCGTCCCCGAACCAGAGAAGTTTGTAGGAACGGTCATCCCCGATGCCTACAGATATCTGGTCGACGAACCAAAACCCGGAACACTGGAGGTGGTCAGCCAGGATGGGACGCGGCGCATGCTTGGGTACTTTCCACCCGCAGCCAATGCCTCAGGTCTCTATATCAGTGCGGGGATGTCGACGGCGCAAGGCTACGCGACTCTCCGGTCCGTCACCGCGAGAGCTGCACTCATCGCGGTGACCGGGGCTGCTGCCGCGTCCTTGCTGGCTTACTATACCGCGCGGGTGTTCATCGCCAAACCTGTCCGCAAGCTCATTGATACGGTCGCTGCGTGGCGCAATGGGGAGACGTCCGCTCGCACCGGCATGAAAGCGACGGAAGGCGAGATATGCGGCGCCGGACAATCCCTCGATGCCTTCATGGACGAACTGCTCGCAAATCGGGAAGCAAGGCAAAAATCGGACGAAGCGCGGGCGCTTCTCAGCGATGAACTAGAGCATCGGGTCAAGAACCTGCTCGCCACGGTCAGGTCGATTGCCAAACAGACCTTTCCAAGAGAAGGCAATGAGGCCGCGATGGAAGCCTTCTCACAGCGCCTTCAAGCCATCGGCGAGGCAAACAAGCTTCTGAAGCAGGCACAATGGCAGACCACACCCTTGCGGGCCTTGGTGCAGTCGAGTGTCGCGCCCTTTACCGGCTCAGACGACAGCAGAGTCCATATGAACGGGCCGGACCTTGTCCTGCGAGGCAATGTTGCCCTCGCGGTAAGCATGGCCCTCCATGAACTCTGCACCAACGCGATCAAGTACGGTGCGCTGAGTACCGACGAAGGCAAGATACTGATCGAGTGGGACGTCACAAAAAGTGCGGGTGGTGACCGGTTCAAACTGCTGTGGCGCGAGCAGGGTGGACCGCGCGTTCAGTCACCGGCACAGACCGGTTTCGGCTCCAAGGTGATCAAGTATGCACTGGCCGCACAGGTCGGAGGTGGTGTCGATTTGCGCTATGAGCCGGCCGGTCTTGTTTGCGAGGTTGTTGCACCCGCGCAGACCGTCTTGGTCGATCCGGAAGCCGCGGCAGCATGACACCGAACTTGGCAAGAATGAACGCTTCGCCGCGTGAGCAATGTTGGCGCTGCGAAGGAACCAGGTGATCCACCCGTGTGTTGCCCCCTCATGCACGACAGTTGGCGATGATGACGGGAGGCAAGGCGCGCGTCATCGGTATGGATAATCCCGCGGTAATTCTCCTCGTGGAAGACAATCCCATCTTCGCTCTGAGCGTTGCGATGGAGCTTGAAGGAGCGGGGTTTCAGGTTGTCGGTCCCGTCGTCCAAGTTGCGCAAGCGCTCCGCATCCTCGAGGAGATTGCGGTGGATGCAGCCTTGCTCGACGTTGATCTAGGCAAGGAACTGTCGTTTCCCGTTGCGGAAGTTCTTCTGGCGAAGGGTGTCCCGGTCGCCTTTGTCACCGGGCACCCCATGGCTGAAATACACCAGTTCTTTCCGGATGCAGTGGTCGTTGAAAAACCCGTGCATGAGGAAATTCTGATAGACGTGGCAAGGCAATTGCTGGCGATGAGGGACTTTCGTCCAGTGCCGTAGCAACCTCCGGCAGTGGCCTGTTGTCCCCGCAACCGCTTCGCTACCGATCCTGCCGGAAAGCAAAGGAATTGCCATGACGCTCAATCAATATCTGGCAAACCTAAAGGCCGGTCATGACGCTGCGGGCGACTTCATGTCTGTTCCTCTCGGTTGGGCCAGAGTCCACTGGATTAGGCGCAGGGTGTGTTTAGGCGTGCAAAATTGACCCCGTTGGCGGGGTGATCGGCGTCCAATTTTGACCCCCCTCAGGTTTCATCTGACCATCCGCTTTTGGGCAGCGGATGGAGCGGGAGTTGAAGAGAGTGGATACGATCGCGCGCGTTCGCCGGGCCTTTCATGCGCAGGGCTGGTCGATGAAGAAGATCAGCCGGGAGCTGCATGTGTCGCGCAATACCGTGCGCAAGATCCTGCGGTCGGGCGAGACCGACTTCACCTATGAGCGCGAACACCAGCCGCTGCCGAAGATCGGGCCCTGGGTTGAGCATGTTGATCGGTTTCTTCTGGCCAATGAGGGCAAGGCCGCGCGGGAGCGGCTGACACTGATCCGGATTTACGAAGAGGTTCGCGCACTTGGATATGACGGCAGTTACGATGCTGTCCGGCGCTATGCCAAGACTTGGGCGAAGGCCCGTGGATCGGTCGACGGCGGACGCCTATGTGCCGCTCTATTATGCGCCGGGCGAGGCATACCAGTTCGACTGGAGCCATGAGATCGTGCTGATCGGCGGCGTGACGGTGACCGTGAAGGTCGCCCATGTCCGGCTTTGCCACAGCCGCATGATGTTCGCCCGGGCCTACATGCGCGAGAGCCAGGAGATGGTGTTCGATGCCCATGACCGGGCGTTCGCGTTCTTTCGGGCACCTGCACGCGGGGCATCTACGACAATATGAAGACGGCGGTGGAGGCGGTCTTTGTCGGCAAGGAGCGCCAATACAACCGCCGTTTCCAGCAGATGTGCAGCCATTACCTCGTCCAGCCGGTCGCCTGCACGCCGGCATCGGGCTGGGAGAAAGGCCAGGTCGAGAACCAGGTCGGCCTGGTGCGCGAGCGGTTCTTCACGCCACGCCTGCGGGTCAAAAGCCTGGATGAGCTGAATGTCTGGCTGCTTGACAAATGCATCGCTTACGCCAAAGCGCATCGCATCCCGAGCAGACCGATCAGACGATCTGGCAGATGTTCGAAGCCGAGCGCTCCATCTGGTCCGTTATGCCGGCCCGTTCGATGGTTTCCACAGCGTCCCGGCCTCCGTCGTCAAAGACCTGCACGGTGCGGTTTGACAACAACAAATACTCGGTGATCTCGACGGCCGTCGGGCGGCCGGTCGAGGTCCATGCCTACGCCGAACGGATCGTCATTCGTCAGGATGGCGCCATCGTCGCAGAGCATCCCCGATGCTTTGGCCGGTTTGAGACGATCTACGATCCTTGGCACTATGTCCCTGTTCTGGCGCGCAAACCCGGCGCACTTCGCAATGGCGCCCCTTTCCGTGACTGGGTTCTGCCCACCGCCATGGCCACGATCCGCCGCAAGCTCAAGGGCGTCAGCGATGGTGACAAACAGATGGTCTCGATCCTCGGCTGCGTATCCGCCGACGGGATCGCGGCGGTCGAGGCCGCCTGCAGGGAAGCGCTGGATCAGGGGGTCTTCTCCGCGCCGGTCGTCATCAACATTCTGGCCCGAAGCCGCGATCTGTCACCGGCTCCCCTTCTTCTCACCCCAGCCACGCTGCGCCTGACCCATGAACCGGTCGCCGATTGCGCGCGCTACGACAGCCTCAGGAGGACCAACACATATGGAACGCACCCAAATCCTCGACCTGATGAGCAGCGCTGAAGCTCTACGGGATGCGCAGTGCCTATGACGAGGTCATGGCCTCTGGCATCAAGCGACAGCATGAACCGCCCCGCATCGTCGGTGACCTGCTGCAGTCCGAGATCGCCGAGAAACAGGCCCGGTCGATCCGCTACCAGACTGACCATCGCCAAGCTGCCGCTGGCAAAGGATCTGGACGACTTCGACTTCACCGACACCCCGATCAACGCGGGCCTGGTCCGCGACCTTGCCACCGGCACCTTCGTCGCCGATCAGCGCAATGTCGTGCTCGTCGGCGGCACCGGAACCGGCAAATCGCATCTGGCCATCGCCATCGCCCGCGCCCTGATCCGCAACGGCACGCGCGGCCGGTTCTACAATGTCGTCGATCTGGTCAACCGCCTTGAGACCGAGACCCGCAGCGGCAAACAAGGCCGCCTGGCTGATTACCTGAACCGTCTCGACTTCATCATCCTCGACGAGCTTGGCTATCTGCCCTTCGCCCAGGCCGGCGGCCAGCTGCTGTTCCATCTGATCAGCAAGCTCTACGAGCGCACCTCCGATCATCGTCACCACCAACCTCGCCTTCGGCGAATGGCCGACGGTCTTTGGCGACGCCAAGATGACCACTGCGCTGCTTGGATCGCCTGACCCATCACTGCGAGATCGTCGAAACCGGCAACGAATCCTGGCGCTTCAAAAACCGCGCCTGACGCCCCGGCTCAGGGTCTGACCCGCCTCCCTCACATGACCATTCCGTCGGCTCAGGCCCAGATCCTGATGCCGCCAGGGGGGTCAATTTTGGATGCCGATAGGGGGTCAAGTATTGAGTGCCGATT